>JADFIR010000022.1 GCA_022566535.1 Planctomycetota bacterium | reverse complement strand
CCCACGCAGCTCTTCAAACTCCGGGCCGACGACGGCGCGCCGTTCGACTGGTTCGGCCACTCCGTCGCGATCAGCGGGACCACCGGCATCGTTGGGGCCTATTCCTCCGGCGCCGCCTACCTCTTCGACACCACCACGGGCAAACAGCTTGCCAAGCTCCTGCCCAACGGCGGCGCGTTGGGCAACTCCGTCGCGATCAGCAGCGCCACCGCCATCGTCGGGGCCCCCGGGGACGACAACTCCGGCTCCGCCTACCTCTTCGACATCTCTGACCCCGCGAATCCCACGCAGATCGCTAAGCTCCTGGCCGACGATGGCGGCTCGTTCGACTTCTTCGGACACTCCATCGCGATCAGCGGCGCCACCGCCATCGTCGGGGCCCTCGGGCACGACGACAACGGCTACAAATCCGGCTCCGCCTACCTCTTTGACATCTCTGACCCCCCGAACCCCGTACAGACCGCCAAGCTCCTGGCCGACGACGGCGCGATGTTGGATATCTTCGGAAACTCCGTCGCGATCAGCGTAACCACCGCCATCGTTGGGGCCTCCGGGGACGACGACGCGTGCCCGGGCGATCCGTTCTGTAACTCCGGCTCGGCATACCTCTTTGATGCTGCCGCCCCCGGAACGTGCCCGTGGGACCTCGACGGCAGCGGCGATGTGAACGTCCTCGACTTGCTGGCGCTGCTCGCCGCGTGGGGCAGCGACCCCGGTGGGCCGCCCGACTTCGATGGCGACGGCACCGTCGGCATCCTCGACCTGCTCACCCTGCTGGCCAACTGGGGGCCGTGCGCGTAGAAGGCGATCGACCCCGGCCGAAGCCATGTTGGGAATGTCGGTTCAACCAGAGGAGACAAACATGCGACATCTCATGCCACTTCTTGCCGCGGCAATTGCCCAAGAAAAACATTGCAACCGGCCCGTGAGCCGTGGTACACTGGTGCCGGACAGATTCTCCGGCCGCATCAGGGGGTGCTGGCGGCCACGGATCGGCCAACAAGCTGAGCAGCACCGCCGTGCGGCCTCTTTGCCCGCAGGAGGTGCAGCAATGTTGTCGAGCCACAAATCGGTGAAATGGGCGGTCACGGCCATCGCTGTGCTTGCCGCCATAATGCTCACCTCGGCCGCAGCGCAGGGTGGCCCTGTGCTGTACGTCGATGACGATGCCCCGCCCGGCGGAGACGGTACGAGTTGGAACACCGCCTATCGCTTTCTGCAGGACGGGCTGACGGATGCTTGCGCGGGCGGTATCGCCGAGATTCGCGTCGGGCAGGGCATCTACCTGCCGGACCGTGACGAAGCCAACCCCGGCGGCACCGGAGACCGGGAAGCGACGTTCCAACTGTGCAACGCCGTGGCGCTGATGGGCGGCTACGCCGGGTTCGGCGCACCGGACCCCGATGCCCGCGACATCGAACTCTACGAAACGATCCTCTCCGGCGACCTCCTCGGCAACGACGGCCCCGGCGACTTCGAGGAAAACGATGAGAACAGCTACAACGTCACAACCGGCAGTGGCACGGACGGGACCGCCGTGCTCGACGGGTTTTCTGTAAACGCAGGCAATGGCAACGCGCCCGGAGGTCCCGGAGACGGCCAGCCGTTCTGGAGCGGGGGAGGCATGGTGAACCTGACGGGAAGTCCCACGGTCACCGGCTGCTTCTTCATCGCCAACAGCGCGGGCGCCGGTGGCGGCATGGCCAACCGGGTGGGCAGCAACCCGTCCGTGACCGGCTGCACGTTCGGGGACAATATGGCGGTGGGGCCTCTCGGCGCGGGTGCTGGCGGAGGGATGGTCAACCTCACCCAATCCAGTCCTAGCATCATCGACTGCACCTTCAGCGGCAACATGTCGGTGGCGGATGCCGGCGGCGGCATGGCCAACGCCTTCAACTCCAACCCAATCGTCACGAACTGCACGTTCGACCACAACACGGCCGTGGGCAGCGGTGGCATGTTCAACCGCTTCGACTGCAGCCCAAAGGTCACGAACTGCACGTTCAACAACAACACCGCGACGATGTTCCAAGCCGGCGGGATGGGCAACTTCGACAACAGCAATCCGACCGTCACCGACTGCACGTTCGACTCGAACATCGCTCAGACACACGGCGGCGCTATGTACAACTCGTCCAGCAACCCGACGGTCACGAACTGCCTGTTCAGCGGCAACATTTCGGCTACTCGCGGCGGCGGGATGGCCAACAGCAACGCCAGCAGCCCGACGGTGACCAACTGCACGTTCATCGGCAACAGCGCAGAAGGCGGCGCCGACGGCGGCGGCGGCATATCGACGAGCGGGAATCAATGCTTTGTCAGCGTCACCAACTGCGTCTTCGTCGGCAACTTCGCTCAATTCGAGGGCGGCGCCATCATGACGGTCGGCGGCAGCATCACGTCGATCTCCTCCTCGACCCTGGTCGACAACGAGTCGCCCAACGCCGGCGGCGGACTGTGCACCTTTGGTGCCGGCTCCGAGACCTCCGTCTCGAACTGTGTCATCTACTGGAACACCGCGCCCGTTCATCCGCAGATCTTGAATGTAAATGGCGGCGTCACTTACGTGTCATCAAGCAACACGGAGGGGGGATACGACGGAAAGGGCAACATCGACGCGAATCCGCTGTTCATCCGTATCCCAGACCCAGGTCCCGACGGTGAATGGGGCACGGCTGATGATGACTACGGTGACTTGCATTTCTTGCCAGGCTCGCTCTGCATCGACGCTGCGGACAACAATGCTGTGCCAGATGGGATCGAGTTCGATCTCGGCGGCAATCCGCGCTTCGTCGACGATCCCAAGACTCAAGACACCGGCCTCGGCAGCTGTCCGATCGTTGACATGGGCGCGTACGAGTTCCAGGAGGGGTTGGTCGATTGTCCTTGCGCCTGGGACCTCGACGGGACCGGCAGCGTCGGCATCTTGGACCTACTTGCGTTGCTCGCCGCGTGGGGCACCGATCCCGTTGGCCCGCCGGACTTCGACGGCGACGGAAACGTCGGCATCCTCGACCTGCTCACCCTGCTCGCCAACTGGGGTCCGTGCCCGTGAGAAGAGAGCCATAAGCGATAAGCCATGAGCCATATTCGTGCGCGCAGGGTGGGTTGAGGTCGCGCCGGCGCGCACGAGTTGGTCGAAGATAAGGCTCGATGCGCCTGCGAAGCGCCGACTTAGCACGAGATAAGCCGAGATAAGCCTCGGATAGCCGAAGTTATAGCGCGCGCGGCATGGCTGGCGCGCGCTGAGTGGCCCGCACGGCCGCCTGGGCGCGCGCAAGAAAGACCGACCCTCACTTGTACCTCAGAATCAAGCCCCCCGGAATCGTAATGTGGGATCCCAAAAATGATGCGCGCGCGGATGTGGTACCTGCATTCAGGCCGGGGTTGTGCGCGCTGCGGCGATGATCTCGTCAAGGCGGTCCAGCAACCAATCGGCGAATTGGCGCTTCGATAGTTCGGAGTCCGGGGAGATCGCTCGCCCGTTGCGCAACAGGACGGTGGCCGATATGCGATCGCTGTCCATCGTTTCCAGCGGGTTGGCGACAATCGCCGCGAGCTTCTTAGCGGCCAACTTCTGACGGGCGGCGTCGCAGAGACGATCGGCCGGCTCCAGGGCAAAGCCAATGGCGATCTGATCCGGTCGAGTGATCGAGGCCAGCTCGCCAAGCAGGTCCGGAGTCGGTTCGAGCTGCAGCGTCCACGGCCGGCTGCGGTGGGGGAGTTTGCCGGGCAGTTGGGGCTGAACCGGGCGAAAGTCGGCCACGGCCGCGGCCATGAACAGCACATCATGCTGCGGCCAATGCGCCTCGAGCAGGCGCTTCAGATCGTCGGTGGTCTGGAACCGCCATGTGGTCATCTGCGAACCACAGGGTGCGGTCAGTAACGTGGGGCCCAGCAACAACGTTACCGTCATATTTCGGGTTATCGCGGCCTCAGCCAGGGCGATGCCCATTCTGCCGGACGAGCGGTTCCCGATGAATCGGACTTCATCGATCGGCTCGTGGGTCGCCCCGGCCGTGATGAGCAGTCGATGTGCAGTTGCTTGGGCCGCATTCATGGTTCTGTTGGGGTAAGGGGGGGCGATGACGCGACGGCCGGCCCGGCTCGGGCGGGTTCGTCGAGCAGCATAGTTGAACCCATCCGCTTGCCGGACAATACTAAGATGATGGCGGTCATGGCGGCGGTAGGCTGCCCCGGGCACCGCACACCGACACCGCAGGAGACCAAATGGCCCGCAAACGCAAGAAACTAGGCGAGATCCTGCTGGAATGGTCCACTGTGACCGAGCAGCAGGTCCGCCAAGCCCTCAGTATTGCCGACGGCAGCGGCAAGCGCGTCGGCGAAGCCATGGTCGAGGCCGGCTTCACCAAGGAAGAGGACATCGCCAAGGCTCTCGCGGCTCAATTCGATCTGGAGTTCATCAATCTGGACCGGCCGGAGGCCCAAAGCCAGGTCGACCTGTCGCTGATCCCTGAGGATCTCGTGAAGCGGCATCTGGTCCTGCCGATAGGGACCATGAACGGGCGGCTCAAGCTCATCATCCACGATCCGATGGATCTGGAGTTGCTTGATCTGCTGCGATTCCGGCTCAACCGCGAAATCGACACCGCCATCGCGCCCAAGAGCGCGATCAAGGCGTTCATCGATGGTACCTCCGGTAGCCCGGCCGGGATGTTCTCCGACGAGTCGCTGGTGACGGAGTCAGTCGATGTCACGCTGGATCGCTCGGTTGACACCTCCGTGGACATCATGGCGGGGGAGGATGCACCGATCATCCGTCTGGTGCACCGGATGATTGTGGAAGCGGTCCGCATGCGGGCCTCAGACATTCACGTTGAGCCCATGGCCGACCGGGTGGTGCTGCGGTATCGCATTGATGGCGTGTGTCACGTCCGCGACAACCTGCCCAAGCGGATGCAGTCTTCGCTGCTGGCCAGGCTCAAACTCATGGCGGGAATGAATATCGCTGACAAACGCGTCCCTCAAGACGGCCGGATCATGATGCCGGTCGACGCCGAGCAAGTGGATTTCCGGGTCAGCGCCTGCCCCGCCTATCACGGTGAGTCGATCGTCTTGCGCATCCTTCGCTCGGAGTCGGTGAAGGTCGGCTTGCAAAACCTCGGGTTCGAGGCCGACACCCTTGCGCAGTTCAACAAGATCATCCGCCGGCCCAACGGCATCTTTCTGGTCACCGGCCCGACCGGATCGGGAAAGACGACGACGTTGTATTCAGCGATGGACGTGTTGAATCGTCCGGACCGCAAGATCATCACGGCCGAGGACCCCGTCGAATACAACTTCACGGGGATCAACCAATGCCAAGTGCGTGAGAGCATCGGGCTGACCTTCTCGGCGATCCTGCGGGCGATGCTGCGCCAAGCTCCGGATATCGTGCTGGTGGGCGAGATTCGAGATCGCGAGGTGGCCGAGATCGCCATTCAGGCCGCGCTCACCGGCCACCTAGTCTTCTCCACATTGCACACGAATGATGCGCCCTCGGCAATCACCCGCCTGCTTGATATGGGTGTGAAGCCGTTCCTGCTCGCCAGCGCTGTTCAAGCGATCATGGGCCAGCGGCTGATCCGCTTCTTGTGCGAACGCTGCCGGGAGCCCGACCCGGAGCCGGATCATCGGCTGTTGGGCCTTGTTGGGATTACGGACAAGGACCTGCGGAATCAGAGCACCTATCGTGCCGTTGGATGCACGCACTGCGGCGACATCGGCTATCGCGGTCGCAAAGCGATCTTCGAGCTGATGAAAATGAACAGTGAGATTCGCGAGCTGGCCTTTCGTCGCGCGCCGATCGGCGAGATCCGCGACGCGGCGGCCCGCGCTGGGATGCGATCGTTGCTTGGCGACGGGAAGATCAAGATCCTTCGCGGCGACACCACTGCGTCCGAAGTTGCACGCTTTGCGCAGGTCGAGAGCGATATCCCTGCCGAGATTGACGTTTGATCCCATGTGCCTTGCCCCAGAGGTGTTCATGCTCTACTAGTTCAATAGTCCCTTTCGAGACGCTTCATGTCCACAGTTCAAATCGACCGTTTGCTTGACACCGTGATTCGCCAAGACGCCTCCGACCTCCACCTGACGGTGGGGCGCAAGCCGACCTTGCGCTTGCACGGCAAGCTTCGGAGCCTCGACACCAAGGTCCTGGACTCCGACGATATGGTCTCGCTGATGAAAGCGATCACGCCGGAGCGCGCGCAGCAGGAGCTACAAGAGGAGGGAAGCACCGATTACGGCTTTGCCTACGGCACGGAGGCGCGATTCCGAGTCGCCGTTTTCCGCCAGCGCGGCGATGTGGCGATCAGCCTTCGCCTCATTCCCAACAAGATCCTGACGTTCGAAGAAATTGGCCTTCCCCCGATCTGTAAGGAGCTGGTTCGCCGGCCTCGGGGTTTATACATTGTGACCGGCCCCACCGGCTCGGGAAAGACCACGTCGCTCGCCACGATGGTGGACTACATCAACATAAACCTTGATCGGCACATCATCACGATCGAGGATCCGATCGAGTACTACCACTACCATAAGAAATCGATCATCGCCCAGCGTGAGGTAGGCGTGGATGTGCCGAGCTTCTCCGAGGCATTACGCCGCGGTCTCCGTGCCGACCCCGACGTGATGCTCGTTGGCGAGATGCGCGATCTAGAGACGATGGAATCGGCGATCCGTGCGGCGGAAACCGGGCACCTGGTTTTCGCCACGCTGCACACGACCGGAGCAGCCGGCACCATCAACCGGATCATCGACGCGTTCCCGGTGAACCAGCAGGCGCAGATTCGCGTGCAGCTTTCCGTATCGCTGATCTGCGTCCTGAGCCAGGTTCTGCTGGCTCGTGCCGATCAGTCGGGTCGGGTCGCCGCCTTCGAGTTCCTCGTGGTCACGCCTGCGATCTCCAACCTTATCCGGGAGAACAAGACCTTCCGCATCGACTCGGCCATCCAGACCGGGAGGAAATTCGGCATGCAACTGCTCGACGACCACCTCTGGACCCTTTACGAGAAGGGCCTGATCTCCGCGGAGGAAATGGTTGACAAATGCAAGGATCCCGGTGAGCTGACGGAGAAGGTCCACCGGGCAGGCGGCAGCGTGGGGCGGACCGAGCTGGACACGGTGGTCGCCTAGCGATCTGCAGAAGCCCCGATCCACTTGCCCGATCCACTTGCCGTGGCGGACTATGGGCGGATAGTATATCCCATAATCCAAGTGTCCTACAATCAGAATCGGTCACATTCGACAACAGGGGCGAATGTGGCCCGTATCATTGCATCAGGAGGCTTCCTCTGTTCGGACCCCCTGGCGTCAAGGCTGACCTGCAGGGTGCGAGCGAGCTGGGCGGCGAGTGAATCTGGGTAGTGAGCGGCGGCGACGACGGGGATGAATCGGGCGACGGAACATGGGCGAGACCGCAACAGATAGTTCGCAGAGCACGGTAGACCCTGGGCAGATGAAGGGGCGACGCCTGGGTCGGGTGCTGACCAAGCTGCGCAAGGTCACGCGCGACCAGGTCCATGAGGCGCTTCAGCTCCAAAAGACGCGAAAGGAGCCGATCGGGCAGTTGCTCGTAAGCCTGGGGTATATCAGCGACAGCGACGTGCTGGTGGCTGTGGCCGGACAGGCAGGCATGCGAATGGTCGATCTTGGCGAGATCGAGATCCCCGACGCCGCGATCGAGGCGCTGCCGACGGAAATGGCTAGCACCTACCAGGTTGTGCCTCTGGAGTACGACGAAACCAGTCGGTCCATCACGATCGCGATGAAGAGCCCGGACAATTTTCGTGCGGTGGATGATCTGCGGTTGCTGATGGGCTTCAAGGTTGATGCGGTGGTCGCGCCGGCGGAGCAGATCGACAAGGTGCTCGCGAAGCGCTACACCGGCAAGACAACGTCGATGGCCATGATCATGGCTGAGCTGGGGGAATCGGACTCGCTGGCGGCGCTCGCCGGGCGCGGCGAGTCCATTGACCTCGAAGAACTCTCTCAGGCTGCGGAGGACAACAAGGTTGTGCGCCTCGTCAACCTCGTGTTGCTCCAGGCTATCAAGGACAAGGCCTCGGACATCCACTTCGAGCCGTTTGAAGACGAGTTCAAAATGCGGTATCGCATTGACGGGATCCTTTATGAGATGATCCCTCCGCCACGACATCTGGCCTTGCCGATCATCTCTCGTATCAAGGTGATGGCCGACCTCGATATCGCCGAGCGGCGGTTGCCGCAGGATGGCCGCATCGAGTTGACGGTCAACAACAACCCGGTCGATCTGCGTGTTGCTGTGCTGCCGACGATGTTCGGCGAGTCGGTGGTGCTGCGGGTGCTCGACCGATCCAACATCCAGCTCAGCCTGGACAAGATCGGCCTGCGCAACGATGAGCTGGAGCAGCTGCGGTCGCTGATCCGCAAGCCCAACGGGATCATCGTCGTGACGGGCCCGACCGGATGCGGGAAGACAACGACGCTCTATGCCGCTCTCAGTGAGCTCAACGAGCCGACCACCAAGATCCTCACCGCTGAGGATCCGGTGGAATATGACATCGACGGGCTGATCCAGTCGCAGATCAACCCCGAGCAGGGCCTGACCTTTGCCCGGCTGCTGCGACACTTCCTGCGTCAAGACCCAGACATCATTCTGGTCGGTGAGATCCGCGATCTGGAAACTGCGCAGATCGCGGTGCAGGCGTCGCTGACCGGCCATCTGGTCTTCTCGACCCTGCACACCAACGACGCCCCGTCCGCCATCCTGCGATTGCTGGACCTGGGCGTGGAGGGATTCCTGCTCACCGCGACGATCGAAGCGATTGTTGCGCAGCGTTTGGTGCGTCGCATCTGCCTCAGCTGCAAGGAAGAATACGTGCCCACCGACGAGCAGCTCATGGAAATGCTGCTTCGTCGAAGCGAGGTCCAGCAGCGGACGTTTTTCCGCGGCCGCGGGTGCGAAGCGTGCAGCCACACGGGGTACAAGGGGCGCATGGCGATCTTCGAGATCATGTGTCTGGACGATCCTCTCCGTGAGCTGATCATGTCCCAAGGCTCCACCAACGCGATTCGTGACCAGGCTCGAAAGCGGGGAATGCGTTCGCTTCGGGAATCGGGGCTCCTGGCCATTTACGAAGGACAAACCACGATCGACGAGGTGATCCGCGAGACCATCCTCGAGGAGTAGCATCAGCGCGCCATGATCGCGGCGTGAGGGATTTCAACCATGCCCACCTATTTGTACGAAGCGCTCAATTCCGCAGGGCAGGCTCAGAAAGGGACGGTCGAAGCCGGCTCGAGTGAAGAAGCCGTAAAGCAGATCAAGACCCAGGGCTATTTCCCGACGGCCGTGCGCGAGCAGAAGGTCAAAGGGGGGGCGGCCGCCGTTGGCGGCGCTGAGCGGATTCGTAAGAAGAAGCGGAGCACAGGCTTGTCGATCAACATCGGCAAGGTGCGGCGCAAGCACTTGACCTTGTTCACCCGCCAACTCTCGACGTTGCAGGACGCCGGGCTTCCGCTGCTTCGTTCGTTGCAGATACTCGAAGGGCAGCAGAAGCCGGGCCTGCTGAAGTCGATTCTCAGTCAGGTGGCTGAAGACGTGGAAGGCGGCACGACGCTTTCGGACTCCATGGCCAGGCACCCCAAGGCATTCGATCGGCTCTACTGCAAGATGGTCAATGCGGGCGAGATCGGCGGTGTGCTCGACATCATCCTTCAGCGGCTGGCGAACTTCATGGAGAAGGCCCAGCGGCTGCGCCGGCGCATCATCGGGGCCATGATCTACCCGATCGTAGTGATCACCGTGGCGGTGGTGATCGTCACCGGCATCATGTATTTCGTGATCCCCAAGTTTCAGGACATCTTCAACGACTTCGAGGTGGAGTTGCCCGGCCTGACAATCTGGCTCATCAACACCAGTAAGTGGGTTGCGGGATCGGAGGGGCAGACGATTCCGGGCGCGGTGTGGATCCTCGGCTCACCGTTTCTCGTGTGGCTGTTCTTCACGCTCATCCGAAAGACCGGTCCGGGCCGGGCGGTTACGGACATCATTCGCATCAAGATTCCGGTAATCGGCGGGTTGGTCAAGAAGACGTCGGTGGCCCGCTTTACCCGCACGCTGGGCACGTTGATCTCGGCCGGCGTGCCGATTCTCGAGGCGATCATGATCACCCGCGACACCTCCGGCAACTATGTCTTCGAAAAGGCGTTGACGAAGGTGCACGATTCCATTCGCGAAGGTGAGACGTTCGCCGGACCGCTGCGGGAGTCCAAGGTCTGCGACGCTCTAGTGGTGAACATGATCGACGTCGGCGAGGAGACCGGCGATCTCGACGCCATGCTCATGAAGATTGCAGACAACTACGACGAGGAAGTGGACGTTGCCGTGCAGAGCATGCTGAGCCTCCTTGAACCGTTGCTGGTGGTGGTGCTCGGCGTCGTCGTCGGCACCATTGTGCTTGCGTTGTTCCTGCCCCTAGTGCGGATGATCGAGTCCGTTTCCAGCGGCAGATTGTAGGCCAACGCCCGTTCGATATTGACTGAATCTGGGCCGTCTTATGAGTCCGCAACCAGACCAACACTACGGACCCAAACTTCGCGGCTTTACGATCGTGGAGCTGATGATCGTCATCGCCGTGATCATTTTGCTGCTGAGCATTGTGATCGTGGCGGTGAACGCAGCCACGCGAACCGCGCAGTCTGCAAACACCCTGACATTGATGAACTCGATGAAGCAGGCCTTGGTTCGATTCAAGGCCGACATCGGCTACTACCCGCCGGTGTTCGGCCCCGGCTCGGAGCCGGTGGAGCGGCTGCGCGAGTTGTTTCCGTGGCCGGACCCGGCCTCGCCGGCATCATATCAGGTTCGAATTCAGAACTGGTGGTCCTCGGCGGCGATGGCGGAATACCTCCTCGGCTACGACGAAGGGGGATACGACGGATACGGGTTGGGGCCTGACAGCCCCGGATACATCGGCGAAACGCCGACGCTGGGCATCCGCCATCCCGGCCCCGACGGTGTGTGGGGTGCAGTCACAAACCCGTCGCCGCCTCCAGGCGACGGATCACTGGGGGCGCGCAATCCTCCGCTGGACGGCAAGGTCTACGGGCCGTATCTGGAACTCAAGGACGAGCGACTGCTTGGCAGCACAGACGGATCGATCGATCAAGCATCCGGCAACCCGCGGGTCTTCTTCCCCGGCGATGGCAATTACAACCCTGACCACCCCAAGATCATCGTGGACTATTGGGGCAACCCGATCCGCTACTACCGCAAGGTCTATCCGGCGGGGGCGCTGCAATCGGTGTATCGATCAACCGATCCCGCGGTCCCCTCACCGACGCTTGCCGATGTGTTCGTGCTTCGGCCGTTCGACCTCAAGCCCGGCTCGGCGATTGACGGTATTGCAGACAACAGCCTAATCGTCCCAGGCGGAGACACTACCACCACGCATGCGCTGCGGACGGCAGAGTTCGCCCTGGTCTCGGCCGGCCCCGACCGTGCGCTCGATGCCACCACTCGTTATGACGCTCCCGACCAAAACGGTAACGATCCGGACGGCGATGGCATTAGCTTTGAGAACAAGGACAACATCGTGGAGCTTGGGCCATGAGGTCGGCGAGTGTGCATGGAGGCTTCACCCTCGTCGAGGTGGTCGTGGTGATCGGCATCATCATCCTGCTGGTGGCGCTGACGATCTCCGTCGGGGTAGTGGTTGTGGAAGGCTCCGAAGTCCGCCAGACCGAGACCGTCCTCCGCCAGCTCGACACCGCCCTGCAGGAGTGGCAGACCCACGCTGATCGCCGCGTCACCTGGGGCGAGAACGACACGCCGCCGGGTGCCGTGTACGACATGCAGGGCGACGCCAACACGGGAAACTCCATCACGAGCGATGTGTTCGTGATCTCGGAGCTAATAGACACTGTGAGGCGGCCCAGTCAGGTGAAGGAAGTTCTCGCCACAATCGACCCGGAGTTTGTCCATACCTACAACCCCGGCCCACCCTATCCGCCTTGGATCAACCCGGCGGACCAGAATGACCTGGATAACGTGTGGGGCGTCGTTCACGGTTCAATGAACTTACCACCAAGTCTGGCGGTACTCGATGCTTGGGGTGATCCGATCTACGCGATCCATCCTGGTCCGCCTGACCCTAATTTACCGCCGGGAGACATCGACGGCACGATGCGCATCGGCAACGAAAACGAGTACGGCATTGCGAAGAATCGTCAGATCCTGTTTGTCTCGGCCGGGCCGGATGGGGATTTCGGTAACTTGCATCTGGATACGCTCTTCGACTCACTGAGCGTTGACGAGAAGGAAGAGGTTCTCCAGGCCAGCGACAACACGTATTCGTACGCCCCGTCCGTGCAAAGGCCCGAACCATGAGGCGACGGTTCGAAGAGCAAACGTGCCCTGCGAACCCTCACCCTCAGGGAGGGAGAGGGCTTCGACGCCGCTGCGCGTTCACGCTCGTCGAGCTGCTGGTGGTGATGGGGGTGATCGCGGTGTTGGCCACGCTCACGCTGGTTTCGGTGCGGGCGATCACGGACAACGCCCGGCTATCCTCGGCCACCAACACCGTCATGGCCTCCCTGGACAACGCCCGCGCCCTGGCGATGAAGAAGAACACCATCGTCTTGGTGGTGTTCCGCGCGCGCTTCGAAGGCAACAACAAGCAGGTGGTGGAGGTCGTCACCGCAAAGTGGACGGGAGAGTCGTATCTCAATCTCGGCCCCGCGGTAGTCGATCGATTCGTGCCGATTCCGGACGTTCCGGTGCGGAGCATCCCGGCTGGGATCAAGGTCGCAGCACCGCGGTATGGTCCTAGTGCTGACGAGGATAACCTGTGGATCACACAGAGCCATCTCCCCACCATCGATCCGCAGCCGGGAGTCGGCGAAGCGCCCGGGAAGATTATCGGCATCATGTACGGGCCGGACGGGACGACAATCACTCGGAACTCACAATCGGACTCCAATACGAGCTTCGTCGATTTCAACAACGATGGAGAGCTGCTATTTAGCGACGATATCAACGATCAAGCGTCCGAGAATGACGAGCCGTTCGTAGCCATGGCGCCGTTTCTCGCGGTATTTGACGACGATGAGGCGCGTGAGATGTTCGACTCGACGGCGTGGGAGGACATCGATATTCGGCGCGCCGACCTCACCGAGTACATCACACAGTTCGCCGATCGCATCCATTTCAACCGCTATACGGGGGTGGCGATGAAATGATGAGGAAGGCGCCAAGGCATCAAGGCATCAAGGCATCAAGGCGCTCGCTCGCCTTCTCGCTGATCGAGGTGCTGCTTGCCGTGTTCATCCTGGGCGTCGGCGTGATCGCGATCGCGGCGCTCTTCCCGGCCGGGATCGCCCAGCAGCGCCAGTCGGTGGACGACACCATCGGCCCGATCGTGGCCAACAACGCCCTGGCTGTCCTGCGCAACAAGCTCCACCCGGAGGACTTCGGCACGTTCGAGGAGTTCGGTGCCGCGGTGCCGCTGGCGACGATTGCGGGCGACTGGCCATGGCTGCGGCCAGCCTTCATCTTGCCTGATGGTGCAATTGACATCTTTAATGGCACAGGCGCGGCCACCGCAGTGGAAGCGACAGGAATGCTTAATGGGATTCCCTACAACTCATTCCTGTACCCAGCCGGCGCGGGAGCGTTTGTGATCACCCAGGGCGAGCGGTACTACCCGATGTTCAACGAGCCGCTGGCAGGCGCCGCCTCCCAGTTTCCGCCCCGCCCGCAATACGTGTGGGACTGCATGTTCCGCCGATTCCAGGGCAAGGTCATGGTGGCGATCTTCGTCTACCGCGTGACCATCCCCGGCGGCGGCAGCGCACCCTACAGCGTCCCACCAAACTATTCCGACCCGATCGTTCCACCGTTGCCAGTGGCGATCGATCTCACACTTCCAGGGCTGTTGGACTGGAGTGGGAACCAATGGGATGTGGACGGCGACCCGACGACCCAGGCCATCGAAGCGATCATTCCCGGAACGTATCCGGACATGACCTACAACCCCTCCGACGCCGGACAGAGTTGGCAGGCGCCGGGCCAGTGGATTCTGGATCAGAACAACAACGTGCATCGTGTGCTCAGCGGCCGGCGCAACGAGAGCGATGGGCCCGTCGAGTTGGTGCGTCCGGTGGCCGCGATTCTCGCCGTTCCGACAAACTTCGCGCTCGGTATTGCTCAGCCCAACGGTTTCGTCTACGAAGACGTCGTCACCAACATCTGGTACATCCCCGTCGAGGTGGAGCTTGACACCGACGGCGACGGCACGGGCGATCTGCCGGCGACCCTGACGCCGGTGTACGTGACGGTGAGGGAGTTGTGATGGTGAAGAAGGCATCGACGCATCGCAGCGAGCCCGCTCGTCCTCGAGCCGGGCAGCGCGGATCATGCGATGCGGCCGCAAGCTACGCCGCGGACGACCCCGGCCGGGGACGGCGGGGCTCGCAGAGGGGACTCGGCTTCACGCTGACCGAGCTGATGATCGCGGTGGCGATCCTGATCGTGGTGATCGTGGCGACAGCCAAGCTCTTCGGGACCGTCAGCAAGGTGACCGGCCTGGGCCAGGCCTCGTCGGACATCCTCCAGGAGGCCGCGGCGATCGAACGGCAGATCCGCAACGATTTTGCGCGCCTGGCCCCGGAGGGCTTCTTCGCCATCCGCTCCGTGGCCGTGGTGAACAACCTTCACGTCTTGAGCGGCGGGCCGCTGCTCAACCCCGGCCTGCCGGACGATGCCATGATCCGCGCCGATCAGTTGGTGTTCTTCGCCAACGGCGTGCAGTCAATCCAGACCTTCCGCCAGGGTGCCGGCTCCAACCGCAAAGGCCAGGGCACCGCCGCCCGCATCTATTACGGTCACGCGTTTCAATTGCCACAGGGCGAAGCGATGATCACCTCCTCGTTTGGGCCGGCAGGCTCGAGCTATGTTCGGGCTCACGATCCGGTTGTGGACCTGACCAATCCGCTCGTGCCCTGGTATCGCGGTGACTACGACATGGTGCGCACGGTGTTCCAACCGACGACGGGGGGTACGCCGGCAGATTACAGTACGACCGATGTCGGCCCGATCGACGCCACCCAACCTCCGGCCCGGCAGTGGCTGCTCGCTCGCCAGGCGGTGGTGCTTGCGGACGACGGCGGCGACGAGGTCGTGTTCCTCGGCAATGTATTCGGAGAAGGCGGCAACCGCTCGACGTTTACGATCTGGGAAGACGTGATTCGCAACGGGCGCGTCGATGCGGCGGCCGAGCAGCTCAACGGCATTCGCACCGCGGTCGTGGGTGACGGCACCGTCCCGTGGATCCCCGTTCAGCGTGACACGATCGCTTCTGCGGTCTTCTACCCCCGGGCCGAGCGGGTGGCCCCCGGCATGCACCGTGTCGATCAGGCGCTGACCAACAACGCCCTGGCCGGGGCGTGCAGCTCCTTCATCATTGATTGGACCTACGCAGATGGTGTGGGCGATGCCGTCAACGATGCCGGAACGTTCTTCCCGGGTGCTCAGATCATCCCTTCGGTGGAGCAACCGTGGTTCGGTCTTGATCTGGATGGCAGTCGCGGGGTGGATACCTTCGGGAATTGGCCCAGCCCGCCGAACAGGACGGTCTTTGCGGACAACATTGACGGTGCACCTTTGACCTTCACCGGGCAGGTGCTCCAGTCGGCTGGAGCCGACGTCTACGAAGCGATCTTCGGCTACAACCAGGACCAGCCCCTCGATCCGGCTACCGGGCTGCCCGATGTGGATCTCGCCTACACCCCCTGGCCGTCGGCGATCCGCATCACCATGACCCTGCACGACACCGCCACCCGGCTCGAAGCCGGGCGCGAGATTCAGTTCGTCATCAACCTGCCCCGACGAATCGAGTGAATGGCCATGAACCGTTTCCAATCATCTGTGACAAACGATCTTGGCTGCCTGGAGCAGTTTAGCCGCCGCCGGGCGGCGCCGCGCCGCGGCAACACCATTGTGCTGGTCGTAGGCATTCTGGTGCTGCTGGTGATCATCGCCACTGCGTACATCAGCCGCACCCACGCCGGGCGGGTGACCTCATTAGCCACGCAGCGGGCGACACTGCGCGATGACAATGCCCAGGTCATCGCCGACTCGATCGCCTCTGAGATCGCCGAGGCTTTGTTCGTTCGCCCTATTGATCCAACTGATCCGGCGCTGGCCGCAGGCGTAGCTGATCCCAACTACCCGCACCTGGCCATCAGACCAGACGCGCTGCGCTACGGCGTTGATCCCAACGACGCCGACGGCAACTTGCAGTCTGACTACCCGTATAACTTCGCCCCGTTTCAGGTTGTGCCGTTCACCAACTGGCCAGATGAACCGCCGGGGACGCTCAACCCGCAATGGCCGCAAGGTCCCGGATCACCGGACGGGCCGACGCACCTTCCGCCTCCCTTCGACACGATCCCGATTGGGGCGGGCAATCCGCTGGGCGAACCCGGCACCAGCGGCAACCGCTTGCTGGCGGACATCGAGCCCCTGCGCTGGGACACGGCTGGCGACGGCATCCTTGATGCGTTCAGCCATTGGCCGCACATGAGCAACATCGCCCGGCCGGGCAACGGCTGGCGGATCGTCCGAGACATCAGCGACATCACCGATGCGAATAACGACGGCATCGGCGGAATCCTGACAGACCTCAGCATTCCCGTCGAGCAGTGGCTGCCTGTACGTCCACTTGGTCTCGACACAGTAACGGGCGATAGCGACATCAGCTTCGGGTTTGCCGACTCCGACGGCAATGGCCAAAGCGACTTCATCGATCGCTGGCAGAACTGGCTGGCCCTGGACCCGGCTCCGGTCCCGACGTTCGGCTACTCTCTCGCTTACCGCACGACGGGGCTGATCCCGCCGAACTTCTACAATCTGAAGGACCTGAACGCCGACGGCGTCCCTCTGGAGCTTGGCGAACGGCCACAGGATGAGTTCGTGGGCCCATCGCCGCTCGGACCGCCGTTAGGCTCCTGGCGCTGGAACGTCGGCCGGGTGCTGGCCGACACGGACGGGGACGGGTTCACCGACTCATTCTGGTTCCACGCGCCGACGATGATCGAGCGGGGCATCCGCCAGATCGTGGCGATTCGCATCATTGACAATAGCGCGATGCTCAACGCCAACGTCGCCACGCGGTTCCTCAGGAGCGGGACCGAGACCAAGACGACAGGGGCAACACCCGCAGACCTGGCGTTGGTTGGGCGGGCTGCCCCCGGCCCGGGTACCGACAACTGGAATGTCGGCTTCTACGACAACCCGGACCATGACAACATCGACGGGGTTGCAGGCCCATATGCATTCGACTATCTCACGAACCGCTGGGAGCGTCACGTTACAGAAGTCGGGCTGTTTGACCCGTCGGGCGATCCCATCGTCGCCCCGGACGCGTTCACGCGCCTCGAATACTGGCGAAGCGCCGGGCGGGCGCCGTTTTCCGCGACGGCGGGCCTGACTCCGTTTACGCTGGCCGACGAACTGGAACTGCGGATGTTTCACGGTCAGAACTATCCGTGGATCTTCAGCCGCTACGAGTACTCCGTGCAGTCTGAGAACGGCGGTGCTGACGACGGGTTCCTGCGGGGATCGACGGCCCGGGAAGAATCCAGCGAATACCTCGATCAACTGACCAATCGGATGCTAGCGGCGGACAGTCGCCGGAAGCTGACGCTGTTCAACGGGGCGCGGAATGATTTGATGCCGCCGTGGCTGAGGTGGCGGTGGGACATCCCTTCGGAGATCGATGCGCTTGCGATTGCCAACCCCGCTGACAACGATGGCAACGGGGTCGCGGATGTCATCGATCGGTTCCTGGCTCAGGCGCGGACGAAGCTCGATCTGCGCGAGCTGGAGCTTGTTGGGGGCACGGTCCCGCCGGACGGGGTGCTACTCTTCCACCAGCGCCTGGCCCCGACGCTGCTGCTGGCCCTGACCGACGGCGACGAAACCGGCGCGCTGACCGGGGGTGACGGCGGGTCGTATCTTGGCTCGTACAGCGGCACCAACCCGTCACAGGTCCAAGAGCTGCGTAAGCTGGCGGCGGCGTTCACGGCGAACATCCTCGCCTACCGCGACGCGGATTCCAACGCGCCGTTGGTGGATGACCCGAGCACGCCTGAATTGGAGATCGGAGCGATTCCGCTGCCGGAGTGGGGCATGGAGCCGGAAGACCCCAACACGCGATTCCTCGGCCTGGAGCGCCAGCCGTTCCTTCTGGAAGCGTTCATCGGACACGTGTACGCATCGAAGGCGATCCCTGAGATCCTACCGCCGCCTGTCGACCCTCCTCAGTACGACGGCTTCCCCGGTAACTACGTGGACCAGGGTCACGACCAAACAACGGTCGTCGTGGTGCAGATCGCCAATCCCTTTGATCAGGCGATCGATCTCAGCCAATACAAGCTGCGCGTGTTCGGCCAGGAGCTGGTTCTGAGCACGATCCCCGGTCTGCCGCAGCTTCAACCCGGCACGGAATCCAACCCTGTGACGGCCATCTTCTATGCGATCGACGAGGGCTTGGGGGCCATCACTGGTTTCCGTACAAAGTGGTTGAACTTCCTGGATATTGAGGGCGGCGACCACCCGCCCAACACCGTGATCGGGAACGTCAACGCCACCGGCACTATCTGGAGCACCGATCGCGACCAGTATGGCCCATCATTCGGTCCAGCAACGGGGCCTGCGATCGAGTTGGTGCGGGTGGATAACAGTCTGGTCGGTGGTCCCCACGACGTGGTGATCGATCGCTTCGATTACGACGAGGATCATCCCAACCACGACGAGTTCCGCAACGCAGTTCTAGGGCTACCCCAGCCTCCGTTGCCGGATGAGATTGCCGTTGTTAATCCGCCGCTACTGGCCGGTATCCGTATCGGCGACGACGATTTCTGGGTCACCTGGGCGCGGGTGACCCGGGCGTGGGGCACTGACTTCAACTATGACGCCGGTAACACGAACACGCATGGGATCCAGCCGAACGAGCGCGCGCCGCGGTTCGTCTTCGCGAGGCAGGGGGTGACCACAGGCGACGACACCGACTTCAAGGGCGATCAGAATGCCACTCCCGCGGATGATGGTCCCGACCCCGATTGCGGCTATTGCGGTGACAGCTACGCCGACGCCGACCCGCCTGATTTGCCGTGGTTCGACAAAGAATACGCCGATGCAACCGCCCCCCCGGCTCGAACGCGCAAGCCGACGTTCTTCACCATGAACCCCGTGTTCGATCTGGCTGGCAACGATATCTACCCCGATTTCGGTGGCCCGAACTTTGAATACGGTTTTTACTTCTACGACACACTCTACGGCCGCAACGGGAACAACCAGCCTCCGCCCGGATTCGGCATCCCCGACAAGGGGTTCTACCACTTCCGAGATTCCCTCCAGATGCTCCAGAAGGACGACGACTTCGAGCAGGTCGGGGAATTATTGAATGTATGGCTAGTCGGTCACGAGTTGCAGTTCAGCTTCGCTGGCGATTACGACGAGACGCTCAAGACGTTCTCGGAATACATGTCGGATCCCCCGGCGGCGGGCACGGGGGTCAATCGACTGGGAGGCGGCGACGTGATCGGCAACTCGCAGCTTCCTACCACCGACCCGCAGTACCTGTTCGATCCGTTGCATGCTGTGCCGGCGTTGCCGGCCGGGCTGCGGGTGCTGGATGCGTTTGTCTGCGACGGGATCGGCGTCAATAGCCCGAGTGCGGGCGAGTTTCTCAACGCGAATGGGTTCTCCGGCAAGATGACACCGGGGTTGATCAACATCAACACGGCCACGCCGGAGGTGCTGCGGGCCCTGCCGCACATGACGCGGATGGTCCACGAGGACAACCCGCCGAGCGAAAACCCGTATGTGCGAGTTCCCGAGGCGATCGTCCAGTACCGAGAGCGGTTCAACGGCCTCCCTCTGACGGACCCGAACTATCTCTTGTACAGCACGGGCATACCGAGTGGTGCGGACTACTCCGATCGCGCCGGCGGTTTGCGTCCCGAGCGCGGGTTGGCGTCGATCGGCGAACTGATGTTGCTCTCGAAAGAAGCCAACTTTACGATAGCGACGCCGCTAGAGCCGAATGCGAACTGGAGGGTGGATTTTGCCGGGCTCGGCCCGTTTACTGACCCTGCAATTGGGGTGGTGTCCACCCAGATCAGCACGGACGTGAACGACGTATTCGATCCGATGGCGATCGGTGACGTACCCGATCAGGTCGCACAGGATGCCGAGGAGCAGAATCTGCTCTTCGCGGGGATCTCGAACCTCATCACCACTCGAAGCGACATGTTCACGGTGTATTTCAAGGTGCGGAGCTTCCGGCAGAACCGCGTCACCGGCATCTGGGACGCGACCGACCCTGAGTACATCGTGGATGACAGCCGCTACGTCATGCTGGTTGATCGCAGCGAGGTCAACCGCCCGACGGACAAACCGAAGATTCTGTACCTGGAGAAGCTGCCGAAGTAACGCGAAGCAGCAAGCTTCTTGCTGAGAGCTGACAACTGATTGCTGACCGTTTCAACGAGACAACCTGAACCGCGCCCCGTCACGCTCATCCGCTGGTGGGGCGCGGTTTTTTAGCCATCAGCGGTCATCGATCAGCTTTCAGCTTCAAAGCGGTCAGTGGTCGCTGTGGCCGATGCCGCCGAATCGGCGGTCGCGGTCGGCGTAATCGCGAATGGCATCGTGCAGGTGTTGCACCCGAAAGTCCGGCCAGTACACATCGGTGATCTGGATCTCGCAATAGCTGATCTGCCAAAGAAGATAGTTGGATACCCGCAGCTCCCCGGCGGTGCGGATCAGCAGATCGGGATCGGGAAGGCCGGCCGTGTAGAGGTGATGGCTGATCGTGTCCTCATCAATATCCGCGATCTGGAGACGGCCCGCCTGGACCTCACGGGCGATGGCCTGGACCGCGTCGGTGATCTCCGTGCGGGCGCCGTAGTTCAGCGCCAGGCAGAGGGTCAGCCCGGTGCAGTGGCTGGTCACGGCAATGGTTTGGTCTACCTCTCGCAGGACGGACTCCGGCAGACCCTCGCGGCGCCCCAACTGCAAGAAGCGAATGTTGTTCTCAACCAGCTCTTGGCGTTCCTTTCCCAGGTATTGGAGGTACAGCCCCATCAGGCCCCGGACCTCGTCCGCGGGGCGTTTCCAGTTCTCCATTGAGAATGAAAACAAGGTCAGGTACCCGACGCCGAGACGATGGCACTCGACAACGATATCGCGGACGGCCTTGGCTCCGGCCCGGTGCCCGGCGATCCTGGGTTGGTTGCGTTGGCGGGCCCAGCGCCCGTTGCCGTCCATGATGATGGCGATGTGGCCAGGCCGACGCACAGACGGGACATCCAGCGTAGGTCCGTCCACTGAGGTGTGCGACCAAACCTGGCTCATGGTCATTGCTATGGTACGCCGTCCGCCGCCTCGGGGTTCAATGCCCAGACCGGCTGCACCCCCATTCCCGCCGCCAGGTGAGCAGGCAATGCCTACGCGCTCACCACGGTCTGCGTGCGCTCAGGACCGACGCTGATAATCTCTATGGGTATTCCGACGAACGCTTCGATGCGATCCAGGTAGCGGCGAGCATTGCCAGGAAGGGCGCTGCGGTCGGTCGCCTCGTCGATCTCTTCGGCCCATCCGGGCAGGGTATCGTAGACCGCCTCGACCTTCCCCAACCGCCGAGCGTCAGGGATGAACCGGTCGGTCAGCGTGCCATCGGGCAGCCGATAGTGAGTGCACAGCTTCACCTCGTCGAAGCCCGACAGCACATCGAGCAGCATGCAGGCCAGTCCCGTGACGCCGCAGATCATCGCTGAATACCGCACCGCGACCAGGTCCAGCCAACCGCATCGTCGCGGCCGATTCGTGGTGGTGCCGTACTCCTGGCCGCGGCTGCGGATACGCTCGCCGATGGGGTTGTCCTGCTCGGTTGGGAACGGTCCTTCACCGACGCGCGACGTGTAGGCTTTCATGGTTCCCAACACCTGCTCGATGTACCGGCCGGGCAGCCCTGTTCCCGGTGGGATCCCCAGGGTGGAGCAGTTGGAGCTGGTCACGTACGGGTAGGTGCCGTGGTCGATGTCGAGCAGACATGCGTTGGCGCCCTCGAAGAGGATCGCGCGGCCGTCGGCGAGACATTGATGCAGCAGATACGTGGTGTCCGTGATGTGGGGGCGCAATCGCCGGCCGAAGGCGGCGTAGCGTTGGCAGAGGTCGTCCGCGTTCAGCGGCGGAGCCTCAACGCCAAGCGCTGCAAGTTCGGCGGTGCGGATCGTGCAGATCACGCGCAAGATTCCATGCAGATGGTCGGTATCCAGCAGATCACCGACGCGAATCGCGGTCGAACGATGAACCTTGTCTGCGTAGGCCGGGCCGATGCCGCGTTTCGTGGTTCCGATCGAGTGATCGCCGTCATCACCGAAGGCTTTGCTGGCGAGAACCCTTTCCAAGGCCGCATCGTGTTCCTTGTGGTAGGGCATCACCACGTGGGCGCGATCAGAGACATAGAGGTTGTCACCGACCTCCACACCGCGTGCCCGCAGCGCTTCGATCTCCTCGATGAGCACCTGCGGATCGACGACCACGCCGTTGGCGATGACGCACATCTTGTCGGGATAGAGGATGCCGGAGGGGATCAGGTGCAACGCATATCTCTGGTCCTCGACGACGACGGTGTGACCGGCGTTGGCACCGCCGTTGTAGCGCACGATCACATCATGCCGCGCGGTGAGCAGATCAACGATCTTGCCCTTGCCCTCGTCGCCCCACTGAAGTCCGACCACCGCGGTGTGATGGCCGGGCTTGTTATCTGGACTGATAGGGTCGTGTTGAGTCATAGGGGTCGACGGCAAGCTCCCGAGGCACGCGGTTTGGGCCGCAGCAACGCTAGGTCGGGCCCCGACGCGCGTCAAGACACCAGTTGGCGGCATGACGATCAAGCAGAGGCCCGCTTGTGCCGATATCTACCGGCATCGCACGTGCGGCGCGGGGGTTGAGCGTGTCAACTGATAACGTCATTCGAATCAGGTGCCCCAACTTGTCGTGCCAGCGAGTGCTCGCGGTGCCGGTGCACGCGCGGGGGAAGCTGGTGCGGTGCCGCCGCTGTGGGATGAATATCCGCATTCCCGCAGGAAAGACCGACGGAGAAGAGCAGCCGGCCGGTGCGCCACAAGAGCCCGCATAAGGGTCACCAGCCCCTCGGCAGAGTCATCATCGCGAGTCGGACCGTGGCGGCTCCATCGAACCATCTGAGGCAGCAAAGGGAGCCGCATCGGCCGGGCGCGCCTGATTGCGCTGCGGCTTGAGCTCCGAGAGCGTGGCGCGGGAGGCGTCGGCGTCCTGTACCGCTCGCAGGATGAATGTGACCGGCCCAACGGTGATTCGGTCACCCGGAGCCAGGATCGCCTGATCCACGGGAATGTCGTTGTGGAACGTCCCGGTGGCCGATGCGAGGTCGTTGAGCTTCCAGATGCCCCGCTTGATAATGATCTCACAATGGCGCATCGAGACCGAGGGCACAGGCACCCGAAGATCACAGCGTGTATCGCGGCCGATCACGGTCTGCGGCTTGGAGAGTGGGAACGGTCGCTCGCCCCCGTCGGCCGTCACCATGGCCAGGCACATCCGCATCTTCACGAGCCGCTCCTTGGCGAGGCTATGATCTACTTGGTGAAACTATCTCCTGCTGGAATCTTTCTCCTGATTGCCATCGTCATGGTGAGCATATGTCCCCGAATGCCCAGCTTACCAGCTTCGGCGAGCGCGTCCAAGGCAAAAATCGGACATGCACGGCCGCCGATTTGCCCCTGTCGTGCCATTGCGACGCAGTGATCGATCCGCGTGGGGTCTACGTGCACGTGCCGTTTTGTGCCCACAAATGCCATTATTGCGATTTCTATAGCTTCGTAGACGCCCGGAATCGTCAGCCTGCCTTCGTGGAGCGGCTGATCGAGGAAATCCAGGCCGCGGCGGCGTACTTGCGCGGACCCCTGGAGACGATCTTTTTCGGAGGGGGAACGCCAACTCTCTTGGCGGTAGACCTTTGGGAGGAGCTGCTGGAGGTCTTGGCGGATCACCTGCCCCTCCGAGCGGATAGTGAGTTCACCGTCGAGGCCAATCCGGAGACGGTCACCGAGCACCTGCTTGAGGTCCTGGTCGAGGCCGGGGTGAACCGCATCAGTATCGGGGCTCAATCCTTCCGCCCCACGCTGCTTGAGACGCTCCAGCGCCGCCACGATCCAGCCAATGTCCAGCGAACCGTCCGGCTCGCGGTCCTGGCCGGGGTCAGCAATATCAACATTGACCTCATCTTCGGCATCCCGGGTTCGACCCTCGCCGACTGGCTGGCCGATCTCGATGAGGCCCTGACCCTTGAGCCCACGCATCTGAGCTGCTACGGATTGATGTACGAGCCCAACACGCCCCTGACGGCGAAGCTTCGGGCCGGGCGAATTCAGCGTGTCGATCAAGACCTCGAAGCAGCGATGTACGAGGCGACGATCGACCGCCTCGCTGCCGCTGCCTTTGAACACTACGAGATCAGCAACTGGGCTAGGCCCGGCTATCGCTGCCGACACAACATGCTCTACTGGACGAATCAGCAGTGGTGGCCGCTGGGCCCCAGCGCTGCCGGTCACGTTGCGGGGATTCGGTGGAAGAACGTTGCGCGCCTCAGCGACTACCTTCGCGTCCGCCCCCTGCCGCCGATCACCGATGTCGAGCGGCTGGACGACGACGGGCGCGTCGGCGAGGAGCTGATGCTGGGCTTGCGACTGATCGAGGGGATTGCGCATGATCGGCTCGATGAGTTGCTCGCCGCCGGCCGGCGCGGCCCCAGGCGCGCCGCCGCAATCGACCGGCACGTTAGCGAGGGATTATTGCAGCGCGACGATGGCTCGCTGCGCCTCACCCGCCGTGGACTGCTGCTGGCCGACATAGTCCTCGCGGACCTGCTCTGAGCATCCGGGGATGTGCCCGTCGAGATGGACCCCCCAAAGCCGCGGATCCCATCCGCGGCTTTAGCCCGGATCTCCCAGATGACCTCGGCGTTCTCGAGCAACCGATACGGCGTTCACACTGGAGATTTAGGTGAGTCTGCACGTCGAAGCGCCGACATGCGAGGCCCCCAATGGGTGAAGCGGATAACCTGGCCGCCTTGATGGCAATGCCCGGCCAATGGGTGGATCGAATCCGCCATCGCCGCCCGATAAAGAAGTTGATCCTCGACATGGACAGTTCGGTCAGCGAGATCTACGGACGCCAGGAAAGTGAAGGCTCACCGGCGGCGGTACGCCGTCCGCTGCAGTCGATTGTTGGACACTTCAGTCCACTGGCTCATACTGAATCATTTTGAGCCGGTCCGGCCGGATGATTGGTTCTGGAAGGACAACATCTCCGAAGGGAGTCTTCAGGGGACCTTTCATATCCAGATAGTGAAAGAAGAATGCCAGCCGCACATCTTCGTTCCACAATTCCGGTTTCTTTGAAAGGCAGAAATCGTCCGCGAGGATAACCGTGCCATCCGAGTTCAAGATGTGCTCCATGTACGGAACCTGCCAGTTGTCTTGGGGCTTACCTGGGTCTTCCTGCGTGAATCGGCCGATGTCGACCACACCGTTACAACCACGGATGATGAGCTCGATCAGATGACAAGGCTCGGGTCCGTCGACAGGGTACACACCGACGATGTCGATTTGGCTGATCTCAATTCTCCTCGTGTCCAGCAGTAATTCGCTTGATCCGCATAACACCCCTCTGGATCCTCTGCCAGAGGCGCGCTAAGCGCTTCATCTAACGACGAGGAGTCTGCGATGTCAATCTGCCCCCAGCCCTGATATCTCGGGATATCTCGGGGGATATCTCGGGACAGCCACCAACTTGAAACACCGAGCGATATTGGCCCCTATCCCGAATTATTCCTCAGTGCCTTCCTTCCGGAACCGCACCGCCTGGAACCACACCTCGCGCCCGACCGCTTCGGCTTGCCCGCGCGACGCGAGGTTGCCTGGATCGATGTTGCCGTAGACCCATCGGTACCCTGCGCCGCGCATGCACGCATAGGCGAACCGCTGGAGGTTCCGCGCGAGACCACGACGACGCTGATCCGGATCGACGGCGAGATCGGCAACGAGGATCACCGGCACGCCGACGAGCTGCAGGGGGTGCAACACATAGGAGGCCATCGCGATCAGCTGTGCCGAGTCGTCGGGCGCGGCCGCGACGAAGCACCAGCCCGCCCCGTGCTCGATGATTTGGCGGACCTCTTCACGTTGAGGGAACAGCTCCGGATCCACATCGTCGAAATCGGCGTAGGCGCGCTCGAGCAGGTGGAGAATGGGCTCGAGATCACCCGTGCGCGCCGTGCGGAACTCGAGCGGCGCCGTCTCGTGGGGCGAGACCGGATCGATGCCCGCGAGTGAGCGCACGTAGCTGAGCTGCACGGGCTCGTGCGTAGTCCCCGCGATGATGGGCGCTGCCGACACCGTGCCCGTCGGACTCGGCAGCGTGAAGGCGCGCTCTAGCCCGACGTCGTCGGGGAGAACGATCGCGCCCCGGATTTCCTCGCGGTACGCCATCGTACGGATTCCCCACCGGAACGGGTGAAGATCGGGGCTCCGCGGCACGGTGACGAGGGCCATCGCCTCCGAGCCGTTCGCATGCAGGTACGCGCGCGCCTCGTTAAAGCGGCGCAGCCAGTAGTCGTTGAAGAAGGGGCGCTCGGCGGATGAGAGCCGCTCGAAGAGCGGGCGGTGCAGCTCGACCGCGGCATCGACGAATGCGGGCAAGTCGCGATCGCTTTGGAGGGTTCGCCAGTCCATGATGGCTCCGCCAGAGCGAAGCGGCGCGATTGTAGTATCGACGTTGAGGATCGTCATCGCGTCGAGCAGACCGAAGCTGGTCCTGACTTCCCAGTCGGTCGTGTCAGCGCATCACTTGCCCGTAAAGAACTTGCGGATGGAGTGGATGGTCACCGCGCGACCGATGGCGGCGATGGATTCGGTGAGCGGAATGTCTTTCGGGCAGACCTTGACGCAATTCTGGGCGTTACCGCAATCGCTGACCCCTCCGGGACCGATCATGGCGTCCAATCGATCGCTCGCCAGCACATTGCCCGTGCCATGCTCGTTGAACAGCCGAGCCTGACTGATCGCGTGCGCCCCGATGAACGCCTTGTCCCATCGCGATTCATGTTCTTCGAGCTTGTATTGTGGGCACGCTTCGAGACAGCACCCGCAGCTCATGCACTCACTGAGCTTGTATCGCACTTGCTGGCGCTGTGGCGTGTCCTGCGGGCCGGGGCCGAGATGATAGGTTCCGTCGATGGGCACCCAGGCCTTGGTTCGCGTTAGAGCGTGGAAGAGGCGCTGGCGATCCACCATGAGGTCGCGAACGACCGGGAACTTGCTCATCGGCTCCAGCCTCATCACATCGCCGTCCTTGGGCGCGTACTGGTCGATCAGGCAGCTACAGCTTTGGCGCACTTGTCCGTTGATGAGCATTGTGCAGGCGCCGCAGACCTCTTCGAGACAGCCGGCGTCGTAGGCGACGGGACTGGAGTCGCGGCCATCGACGGTGCGGGGATTCGCCGCGATCCACTGAAGGCAGGAGATCACGTTCGCGCCCGGCTCCACCGGGACATCAAATGACTCCCAGCGCCATGGCCGGCCCGGCCCGTCCTGGCGCTTGATCCTGAACCGGACGCTTCGCGCCTGAAGTGCTTCAGTGGTGGGAGGGACCATGCGAAGCCTGTCTTGAGAAGTAGTCAACCGAACGCTGAATCATTGCCACGTATCGAGCAAGCAATCGGGCAAGGTAACCAATCGACGAGATCCTGTCTGCCCTTTCCTCAAGGACTGCGAAAGCCTAAACGTTCAAACCGAGACCGTCTCGGTCGGCCGGGTCGTGTCGGTACTGGCTGCCACCTTGCCGTACGTGCGAGCCCGCGGCGGGACCAGTCCGGTCTCAACCGGCTCCAAGAAGATATCGGGCCGGTCTGTGTCGCGATCGTACTTGGCCACGGTAGTCTTGAGGAAATTGGCGTCGTCCCGGTCGGGAAAGTCGGTGCGGTAATGGGCGCCGCGGGATTCCTTGCGGTCGATGCCTCCTTGAAGAATGACCTCCGCAAGCTTGAGCATGTCACCGAGGGCTCGGGCATAAGACAGGTTCTGGTTCGTCCACATTCCGGTGTCCGAGAGACCGATCGACTGGTACCGGCCCTGAAGCAGTTGCAGCACCTCAATTGCCTGAAGCAGACGTTGCTCGGATTTCACAACGGTGGAGGCCGCCGTCATCTCCTCGCCAAGCTCCCGGCCGATCTGGTAGGGGCTTTCCGTGCCGCGAGCGTTGATGAGGCGATCAATGATCTCCTGCTGCTGTCTTGCGGCCGCGTCGTAAATGCTTTGGTCGAGGCGGGCACTCGTCGTGGTGACTACCTCCAGGACGTAGTTCGCCACGCCGGCACCGCAGAATAGACCATCGAAAATGCACGACAGCAAGGCGTTGGCTCCCAGCCGGTTCGCCCCGTGGTATTGATAGTTCACTTCGCCGAAGGCGTATAGGCCAGGGATGTTGGTCATCATCGAGTTGGCTGCGCCCATCGCCATGCCCCTCAGATCGTCCTTGGCCGTGTACTGCGTCCAGAGACCGCCCATGGAATAGTGGACGCCGGGGAAGATCTTCATGGGCACCAGCGCGGGGTCCTCGCCGACGAACTTGCGGTAGATCTCGATGATGCCGCCGAGCTTCAGCTCCAGGTATTCTCGGCCGAGGTGGGTGAGGTCGAGGTAGACCATGTTTCCGCCCCCGACGCCGAGGCCCTGATTGACGCAGATGTCGAAGATTTCTCTGGTGGCGATGTCGCGGGGGACGATGTTGCCATACTTAGGGTATTTCTCTTCGAGGAAATAGAATCGTTGGTTCTCGGGGATATCGCGGGGATCTCGGCGGTCGGCCTTGGTGCGGGGCACCCAAACTCGCCCCCCTTCGCCGCGGGCGGACTCCGACATCAGCCGCAGCTTGTCCGCGCCGGGGATCGCGGTGGGGTGGACCTGGATGAACTCACCGTTGGCATACCACGCCCCCGCCTGATAGCACCGGCTGGCCGCGGCGCCCGTGCACATCACCGAGTTCGTACTCTTGCCGAAGATCATGCCGCAGCCGCCGGTCGCGATCACCACCGCCTCCGCTCGGAAGGCGCGAATCTGCATGGTGCGGACGTCCTGGGCGACGATCCCGACGCACCGGCGCCCCGTGTCGTCCGTCTCCAACACCGGCCAGAGGAACTCCCAATACTCGTACTTGTTGACCTTGCCTTGCGCTTCCCATCGGCGAACCTGCTCATCCAGCGCGTAGAGCAACTGCTGGCCGGTAGTCGCTCCGGCAAAATGGGTGCGCTTATAGAGTGAGCCGCCGAACAACCGCAGGTCGCGCTGGCTCTCGGCGGTGCGGTTGAACGGGACACCCATGCGATCGAGCAGGTCGATGATCTTGGGCGCCCAGTGGACCATTTCGTAGACCGGCGGCTGATGTTGAAGGAAGTCTCCGCCGTAGATCGTCTCGTCGAAGTGTTCGTATTCGCTGTAGCCCTGCTGGCGGGCGATGTCGTTGGCGGCGTTGATCCCGCCCTGGGCGCAAACGCTGTGAGAGCGCTTGACCGGCACCATTGAAAAGAGATCGACCGACAGTCCTGCTTCGGCGATGCGAATGGTGCCGGCCAAACCCGCCAGACCTCCGCCGACCATGATGACTCGTCTCTGTGTGTTCAAGGCCATACGACTCACCGATCACGACCGTCCGGACTTGCGCTCAAGACGTTCGAGGCACCGGGCTCTACATGTCGTGCGGCTCCAGCCCCGCCATTGCGCATCACCTGCTCGATCTGCCTGGCGGCATCAATATCCAGCCGCGAGAATCCAATCACCGATGCGACAGTCGCCCCGGCCAGCATCAGCCCGACGGCCCCGCAGACATACCCCCAACGGCGCTGGGCGTGGACGCTGACAGTGAGCCCCCAGGTAATCGCCGCGGTCCACAGCCCGTTGGCGAAGTGGTACACCAACGCTAGGACACACACCAGGTAGAAGGCTGCTATGAATGTTGTACCGAGCGTGCTCCGCTGAAAGTGTTGGGCTGTGCTTGACGCAGCAGCGTGGGGGTCAAACGCCGGCATGAGGCCCCAGTAGGTCCACCCGAACCGCAGCGACGTGATGTGTATGAAGATGAACAGCACGCCGATGTATCCGGTGATGCGCTGCAACGTGTAACGCCAGTTGTCCTGATAGCGGTAACGATCGACGTTGGACCGCCCGGTGCCGGCGAAGTAAATCCCCAACAGCCCGTGGTAGGCGATCGGCAGCCACAACAGGCCGATCTCAATCAGGACCAGCCCGGGCAGGCTGTGGATAAAGTTCACCTCGTGCTGAAAGGTTTCGACGCCCGCATGGGCTGCAATGCCGAGACTTTCCAACTGCCCAGCCGGCAGCTTCGACTCGTTGAGCAACTTCCCCCATACAATCGACGAGTTCGTCGCCAGATGCGGAAACAGATACACGCCGATCGGAACCACCCCCGTCAACGAATGCAGCCGGCGAAGCAGGAAGTAATGTCGATCCAGGAAACCCGCGATGGTGGATGCCACGACAATACCCCGGTGTGGTTGGGTAGTGCTCTGGGCCCGGGCGCGAGCGAGAGCGTGCGCTATGCCGGGGTCGCCAGTATACGCGAGCGGGTTTCGAGATGGTGCGGCGGGCTACGGCGACGACGGTGGGGGGGTCTGGAGCCGGCCGGCGGCGGTCGGGGCGGCCGCAGCCTCAGGCGCCACGGCGGGCTGCTGCGCGACCAACTGTGAAATCTGAACGAATCGGCCGCGCAGCTCCGCCAGGATTTGCGACAGCTCCTTCGCCTCCTCATCGGTGAGGTTCCCCTTGGTCCTCTGGTCCAGCATCGTCAGCAAGTCAATGCTGAACCGGGCCCCGGGAAGGTCAACGACCACGCGTCCGCTCTTGGGATCGCCCATCGCCCCCAGGCCCAGGATTGCCTGCGAGGCCAGCATGCTGACCAACGCCTTGAAATCGGCCTTGGGCAGCTCCCCTGCCCCTGGGGGCTCACCACGCGCGGCCTTGGCCTGGTCCTCCTTAACCAGGCGCTCCTTCTCCGCCCGGGCCTCGGCCTTCCAATCGGTGTCAACGTGCAGCTTGGACGTGGGTTCTTCCTGGGTCATGGGCGTTCTCTGGCCGGGGCCGCGCGACGATGGCCAGAGTATATCCTGCCGATACGATACAATCGACAGCACTGCTGGGTGCGTGGGCGGAAACTCCTCATGATCGCGACGATCCAGACCAAGCATGCAATCAGGGCGTGGATCATTGGAATGATCGCTTCGATCGGCGCGGTCGGCTGCGCGCAGTCAAATGACCGTGGCATGGCCGTGCGCCCCGTATCGATCGCCGAGTTCGCCAAGCCGAAGGGGACAGTCACCGGCGAACCCCAGCGGGCCTTGAATGAGAACCCTCCGCGAGCGATGGCTGGGCCCGTTTCCGCCGGCGATCTCCCCCAAGAGGTCGCGGAGCCAGTCTCAGATGACGATCCGGCTCCTCGACCCCTGTCGAGGTTCAGCCGGCCGGGCGAACGGATCATTGTGGACAGTCTGGTCGGCGAGGTAAACGGGCGACCGATCTTCGCAGATGAGTTTCTTGAACCGATCGAAGAGCGCTTGCGGCGGGCTGCGGAGCAGACCAGCGGCCCGCAGCGCGAGGTGGTTCTCAAGGCCATCGTGACGTCGTGGCTTCGAGATGTGGTGTTGGACGCGCTGATTCTGGCCGAGGCCGAGGCGTCCCTGACCGTCGCGCAACAACAGGGGCTTTTTGCGCTGATCCGCAATTGGCAGGAGGAGGTGATCCGCCGCGGTGGCGGCACGCGCTTCGGCATCGAATCCAGCCTCCGGCAGGAAGGATACGGGACCCTCAAGGATTACATGCGGAGACAAGAAGAGCTGCTGCTTGTCAACGAGCTCCGCCGTCGAAAGATCGAGCCTCGGGTCATCGTCTCCTGGCGAGATATCGAGCGCGAATATCAACGCCGATACGACGAGTTCAACCCACCCGCGACCGTCACCTTGGCCAGGATTCGGCTAAGCACCGAAGACCAGGCCGACCTCATCGAGCAGGTGAAGCATCGGCTGACCGGAGGTGAATCGTTCGCCGAGATCGCTGATGAGCTCGGCTTTCCCAACGGCGGTGTCTGGGAGACATTCAAGATGGGCGATGGCGGCATCAGCGACATCGAAGTCAGCGAGCAGATGAAGGCTGTCCTGGCCGGCCTCGGCCCCGGGCAGACCAGCGAGCCGTTCACGCAGGGATCGGCAACGGTCTTGCTCAACGTCGTGTCGGTGGACCGGCCGCAGGGCATAACGCTCTACGATGATCCGCAGGTGCAACGCCGGCTGGGTGAGGATATCCGCAAACGCCGAAACAAGCAGGAATGGGATCGATACGTGAACTCGCTGCTTGATCGCGGCATCTACGACGAGCTGGACGACATGGCCGATCGCCTGTATCGCATTGCACTGCTGCGCTACGGCCGATGATACGGCTGCTGCGCAAGCTGAGTGTTCGAAGAGGTACGCTCGGCGACAAGGGTGAACGCCTTGCGGCACGCTGGCTCAGCCGGCGTGGGTACCGAATACTTCACCACAACTACACCCTTGGCAAAGACGAGGCCGATCTCATCGCCCTCGATCCCGACGGAAAAACTCTGGTGATCGTCGAGGTCAAGACCCGCACCGACGCCGAACCCCCGCCCGAGGTCGGCTTCAACCGCGATAAACAGTACCGCATGGCTCGCCTGGCCAGCCGACTGGCGAAGATGCCGCGGTTCCGTGACCGCCCGATCCGGTTCGACGCGGTGGCGATCGTCTGGCCGCGCGGTGAGAAGCCGCAGGTGCGCCACTATCCGAGCGCCTTCGAGTCACCGTTTTAGAGGAATAGGGTCGAGACTTGGAATCTGCGGTTTGAGATTCGAGCGAGCCGGGTCGTGTCGGCCCGGTAGATATCCGCTAGGTGGCGGATCATCCGCGGGTTGCCACCCGCGGCTACCCTACGCGATGATCTTTCGGCGGCGCTTGACGTAGTCCCACACGACGTAGCGGTCCAGGTCGGTCCCGCCGGTGAAGAAGACGCGACCGCCGGTCGCTTCGACCATACGGTGAGCGAATTGCACATCCTCATGCGTCTGACCCCAATTCGGCAGTAGAAACACGTTGATGGTGATGCCTTCGCGCGCGACGAGTTGTGCTTCGCGCATCGTGGCCTGTTCGGTGCGGGGATGCGGCGGATAGAGCAAGTAAAGCTGCTCACCCTCGAAGTGGGCGGTGGGTAGGCCGTCGGTAATCAGGATGAGCTGTCGATTCGGCGTGTCCTGAGCGGTGAGCAACTGACGGGCGACCTGCAAGCCGCGCTGAATGTTGGTGAAGTGTTGGGGGATGTCGAACTCGGTGATCCGCTCATCGCTCATGTCCGCTCGCAGGCGCACCACCGATTCATACAGTGTCACCGGCTTGGGCATCAGGGCCGGAACCTCCGAGATATGCCGGGGCTTGGCGAAGGTGTACATCTCGACGATCTGGAGGTAGTCGCCGGGGTATTCGCTGCGAATCAATCCGTCCAGGGCCAGGCCCATCCGCTTGGCGTTGATGTATTGGCCGTCGTAACGCATCGACCCGCTCATATCCATCACGACGACGGTCGCGCACTTGGGGGTGTTGCGGGTGTGGTGGATCTCGATGTCTTGGGGGCACAGACGCACAGGTAGGCCGGGGCCGGTGCGGATCATGGCGTTGATCATCGACTGGGGGATGTCCATGTGGGCGGGCGAATCTCCGAACTCATAAGCCTTGGTCCGTGGCAACTCAACGGCGCCCTCGCCGAGGATGGGTCCGGCGTGCCGGCCGCTGCGGGCGGCCTGAAGATCGCTGAAAATCTCCTGGAGTAGACTCGATTGGAAGATCCGATAGGCCTTGGGGGTGAGCTGATATCCCTCGGCGGTGAACTCCAGACCCTGGCGTTCGGCCATCTCACGCAGGTAGTCCTGAATCTGCTGCCCCAGCGCCTGGAGCTGTTGGATATCGCCGGGCTCGGCAAACTCCGCGAGCGCTTCGAGGTCGATGATGCCGATCTGCGCCGTTTCGCGGGCTTCTTCGAGCTGTTCAAGAAGCCGGTCGATGGCCGCAAGCTCCTGCTTGATGGCCAGGGCCTCGGAAACGGTCATCGGCTTGGTGCCGGTGAACTCGTACTTGGCGGCGAGCTCGTCGATCTGGTACTTCTCGCCGAGGCGCTCGACGAGATGGAGCAGTCGGCTGGCAAATCGCGACTGCTCATCGCCTACGCGGTACCACAGAGCTTCGAGGTCGCGAATCTGCTCCTCTCGCACTTCGCGTTCGAACCGTTTTCGCAAGTGGGGCGGCGGTTGCATCTTTCCGGCCAGATCGTGGTACGCCCGCCGGGCAGTGTCCTGCACACGATCAGTCTCGTAGGTGGAAAGGATCTTGCGCTTCCGCTCCAGGAGCATGGCGATCAGGGCGTCGATGCTCGGGCCGAGGCCCTTGATCTGACTGGGATCGAGGTGGACGGCCCGGGCCAGTTCCTCCTCGGTGAAGCGGCGCATGCTTCCGTACATGAGCAGGTGCTCGAACGCTGAGGAAACCATGTCCGGCGGTTTAGCCGTCGGCGGCGGGAAGCTCTTGGGGTCGTACCCCTGGTAGGTGTGAATGATCCCGCCGAGGGGACTGGGATCGCGAATGTTGTGCTTCGGTTTCACCGATCGGGCACCACGGTTGAGTGGCTGTTTGCAAAGCCGCGCGCGGATCTTCGACCCGCGGCTAATCGCAGAATGTTGAATTAGGTGATTTCATAGGTGATCCGGCCATGGTGTTGCGACCGGGAGACGCGGTCGGTGACGTAGAGCCCGGCGAGGACGAACTCGACGCACGAAGCACGGACGGCAGAGGACTTGGCGGGGTTGACCTCGAACGCCTTTTCCCAGGCGGGCGGAACACGTTTCAGCCGCCGGGCATAATTCGACGACGGCAGCATGTCCCCGACTTCGATCTTGACACCGCGGCCGAAGATGTCGGCGATCTCGTCCAGGCCATGCTCGTCCACGTATTCTTCGAAGACCGTCTTGATGGCCTCGGCGGCGATGGAATCGATCACCTGGCGCTCGGACATCTGGTGGCTGCCCATCATGTCCAGTTCGAGCTTACCCAGGCACGAACTATAGAGATGGCCCAGATCGCTGATCCGCGGGACGGCCGGGCGCTCGCCGAGCCGCACCGCTCGCTGCCTGGCGTTGGCGATCATCGTGCGATAATTGGCGATGCTGAGGCGGGCGCTGACGCCGGATTGCTGATCGACGTACTTGCTCTTGCGTGCACAGATGCTGATCTGCTCGACGATCTCCTCCATGAATGGCGGGATCATCACGGGGAACTCGCCGTTCAGCTCGACGCGCGCCTCCTGCTTCATGATCTCGATGCCGGCGGTGCGCTGCCGCGGATAGTGGGTCTGGATCGTTGAGCCGATGCGATCCTTGAGCTGCGCAATCACCTTGCCGGAGCGGTTATACGTCATGGGGTTGGCTGAGAAGAGGATCAACACGTCAACATCGAAGCGGACCGGATAGCCGCGGATCTGCACGTCGCGCTCCTCAAGGATGTTGAACAGCCCGACCTGAACGAGCTCATCAAGATCTGGCAGCTCATTCATCGCAAAGACCCCACGGTGCAGTCGGGGGATGAGCCCGAAATGCAGGGCCTCCTCGGCGGAGAGGCTGGCGCCGCCGGCGAGCTTGGCCGGGTCAATCTCACCGATGATGTCAGCGAACTTGGTGCCGGGCGCGAGTCGTTCTGCATACCGTTGCTCGCGCGGCCACCAGGCAATCGGTATCTCGTCTTCGCCGTGCCCAGCGACGAAGGCCAGGGCGATCTTCGTGATCGGCCGGTAGGGATCCTCGTGCACGGGGCAGCCGTCAATGTCCAGATAGGGCAGCTCGTCATCGAGAAACCGCGTCAGCATCCGCATGAGCCGGCTCTTCGCCTGACCCTTCTCGCCCAGGAAGAGCATGTCGTGCTTGGCGATGATGGCGTTGTTGATCTCCGGGATCACCGTGTCCTCGAACCCGATGATCCCGGGAAACAGCTCGTCGCCACGGGCCAGGGCGGCGATGAAATTGTCGTAGATCTCATCTTTGACCGGCTTGGAGCGCCAGCCACTTTCGCGTAGCTGCTGGAGGGTCGTGGGTTTCGCCGTTGCGTGCACGGTGCGGGGCTCCTCCATCGCCGGATCGCCGAGGGCCGAGGATGATAGCCCCGCCTGACGGTGCAGGGGCACGACCCTCCCAACAAGCCGTATATTCATCATGGGCTACAACTCCTGTCGCTGGCTTGGTACACTCCTGGGAAATCAAAGGAGACGGTCCATGAGCATACGTAAAGGCGACAAGGCCCCCGGGTTTGAATTGCCCGCCAAGCCGGGTGAGAAGATCGACGTCGGAACCCACATCGGCCGGGAGAGAGTGATCCTGTTGTTCTTCCCGTTCGCGTTCAGCCCGGTCTGCACCGACGAGATGTGTCACATGCGCGATACCTGGGGGCAATGGCAGGAGCTGGACGCCAAGGTCTTCGGCATCAGTGTGGACAGCCCCTTCGTCACCGACCGCTTCCGCAGCGACGAGAACATCCCGTTCCCGATCCTCTCGGATTTCAACAAGCAAGTGTGTTCACAATACGGCGCGTTGCACGAGGATCTCAAGGGCTTCAAGGGCGTCGCCAAGCGCTCCGTGTTTGTCATCGCCGCCGACGGCAACGTGGTCTACGACTGGGTCACCGAGGATCCGCGGGTGCAGGTGCCCTTTGACGAGGTGAAAGCGGCCCTTGCTGTGGGTAACGCCGCAGTCCGGTGATGCTTGTGCACGACGCGCAGAGGTGAAGCCCGGGCATCCTCTCGAGGTGAACCGTCCGTCGTTGGGGGCTATCATCGACGCTACTGCGGGTGTAGCTCAGTTGGTAGAGCGTCAGCCTTCCAAGCTGAATGTCGAGGGTTCGAGTCCCTTCGCCCGCTTTGGTGAATCGTCGTGCCTCGCTGTGCAACACTGTGCATCGCCAACAGGTTGCGCATCAACGGTTGCGAGCGCGGCATCGCCACCCGATGTTCATTCTCAACCATGACGGCGATCCCTTGCTCATTCACCACCGGCAACTCGAAACGTGATGGACGCCCAGAAGCTTTCCCAGTCCGCCGAGGCGCGTTCGCCTGTCGATGCGCCCACTTCTACTGTGGACCCCGGCTGTTCGACGGCGTTGATTGTGTGTGTTCGCGCAAACCACAGGCCCGGCCGGCTCAACCTGATCCGCGCGACACCATCCTCGTCGGTAATCACGTTCTGAACATATGTATGTGGTGGCAATCCCTCGTGCCCGCACGAGACACGCAGGCCTGCAGCTGGCTGCCCATTTCGCAGTACGCGCACGAGGACTTCGTCACCGACGTTCCAGCGGCACGGGTTTGACAATGGAATGATCTCAAGTGGATGCCCGACCGGCTGCTGGTAGGTCGTGTCCTTCGAATCGTCGGCTACTTCGACAAAGGTCTTGGCGAGCTTGGTGTACAGCTCGCGCCCAGGCTTCTCCTGCTCGTTGTTTGCATGTCGCGCAGCCAACGCTGCCTCGGCGTGCTCGTCCTCCAGGTAGGCATCGAAATCAGCCGACTCAATTTCGATATAACGGGGACGCAGCGCCACTGCAATCACATGCATGCCTGGCCGATCCATTTCGAATCGAGCTGCAAGCTCCATGCCTTCAATTGCGAACGACGACACTTCGCGTTTGTCGTCCGCATGAACGACCGCCCACTCCTTGATGCGCTCCGGCTCGGCTGCATGCTCGCTGACGGGAAACACTTCCGCGGTAACGATGGCGAGACGGATCGTTTCACCGGCTTTGCTGGAGTTTGCACCTGCGACCAGCCAGGAGTCGTGGGCCGCGGCAGGGTCAGGACATGCCAGGACCATCCAAGTCGCAACAACGAATGACACAGTCGAGTTTGACCACGTAGATTGAGATCGTCGCATGATTCCTCCGACTAACTGTTTGGATCGCAGCGTCAATGGAGATTGCTCGGACATGTGCTTCGGGCATTCATGCCCACCGAGTATGGCGGGATCACGGGCAGGTGAATCCACCACGACCACCCGAACCGCTTGATCGTCCGCTCGTCAATGTATCGATCGTTTCCATTGTATCGAATCTTATGTCGAAAGCCACCGCTAAATTCTTGGGGCGACTGCTCGTTGGAGGCGAATGGCCGCCCCACACTCCGGGCAGACGTCGTGGTCGGCGTGGTGGATGTCGTATCCGCAGGCGACACACACCCCGCGTTTGCGGCGGATGAGGCGGCGCAGGGCGAACGGACCGGAGATGAGCGGCAAGAGAATCGCGGTGTAGAACAGGGTGTTGACGGCGAAGCCAGGCCAGATAGGGCGGATTGGTAATACGCGAAAGCTCAGCCATTCGCGTAGAGCACCGGCGCGGGGGGAAATGCGCATTCCACCAGTAATATATTCCTGACCTTGAGCTCCGCCAATTGGGAAAACGACTTCGCACCGCATCGCTACGAACGGCCATCCACGGGCATCGTAAATGATTGGCGTAGGGAAGTCGTAGCCCGAAAGCTCGCGCTTGCGTAGATGACCTCTGGGAATCCAGGTGGGAAACGCAGGGCTGTTGCCGTCATCACCGCGCTGAGTGACGGGTTGAAGTTGGGCACGGGCTTGTCGGGCCTTTTCGTCGGCAGCGCTGAGATAAAAGGCATCGCCAAGATACGCCATCCAATTCTGAATCATGCTGTAGTCCCATCCGTCAGCAGGAATATCTGGGTCGTTTGAACGCCACACAAGAGCGCGAATGGCTCCCGGGCGTTGGCGAAGCCTTGCATAGAATAGGTCATCTCGGACCTGGAACGTGAACTCCCCCCCCTTGCTGAGATCAACGGCGAGAGCACACGCGGAAGCAACGGCGACGTTGAGCACCGCGCCGAGGAGCAGAAACAGTACGAGCGTAAACAGCCGGTGTTTCACAAGTGAATGATATGGGCGAGACACTTCGCGCGATGCTCCAGAGATTCCCCCCTCCCTTTCAGGGAGGGGGCGAGGGGGAGGGTCGAACCTTCCCGGCTGTCGCATCGACTCCGGCCGCGTCGAGAATCGCCATGCCCACCGCTTCCAGATTCTCCATCACATCATCGTTCGTGACCCGCAATACCTTGAGACCGCGCGCCTCAAGGTATGCGGAGCGCTTCGCGTCCTGCTCCGCGCGGCCGGCGTGACTCTCCCCGTCGACCTCGACGACGAGCTTGGCAGCCGGACAATAGAAGTCAACAACGTACCGGCCGACTGCGTGCTGGCGCCGGAAACGCAAGCCCTTGATTTGCTTGTTCCGCAGCAGGTACCAAAGGACGCGTTCGGGGTACGTCGAGCGGCGCCGCAGCGACCGAGACCGTTGGGTCATTCTGGGTGGGATGCGGTGCCGTGTTGGCCGATCGGTCATCTCACCCTCACCCTTGCCCTCTCCCTCAAGGGAGAGGGAATGGCCACCCCGCACTCCGGGCAGACGTTGTGGTCGGCAGGCGACTTGATTTGTTGGCTGAGTATTGGAACAGGACTGGGTTGTGTTGCATACCGACATGCCTGGGGGTCTAGCTAGTTCAACGGGACGTCACTGCCATCGTCGACGCGATAGCTCGCGATTCCGTGGCCGTCGTCATGAAAGAGACCGCCGTTGTCCACACCATCCGCGCCGAAGCTGTAGAGCAGGTAGCTGCGGCCGGCCGGATCATCCGTCAACAACTTGTAGCCGAATGGTCCTCCGTGAATCGGATCCGTCGGAACGCTCTCAATCCACTCGGGAACGAGATCTCCAAGCGATGCGGGGGGCCGGGTCTGTATCGCTTGATACTGCTCGATCGCCGACATCAGATGAGTCGCTGTTCGTTCGACGATCAGCGCATCCGCCCCGTCCACGAGTCTTTCGAGGCCGGGAAGAAAGTACGCAAGCAGCGCGTGCTTTGGACTCTGAATTGCGGTCATGAGTTTCTGCGGTGGCCAGCCGTCCCACCGTGTGGCGAAGGGCTGCTTCGCTTGCGCCTTCAGCACCACATACCATTGGTCGGCGAGAGCCCCGCACTCACCGCGCGAGGCGAGGTACCACCGAGCCACTCCCGCTCGGAGTAGAGATCGGTCATCATTGGCAGGATCGACAGGGCTCATGGCGACCAAGCCGCCAGACACTACCCCCGCGTCAAACAGCGTCGTGAGGGGCAATGCGTAACCACGCGATCCATGAGTCCAATGAAGGATGTTCTGCGTTGCCAGGCGCTCGATCTCGAGCTGCTGAGCAACGGCGGGGTCATCGACGATTGCAACGAGAGCGGCGATCTCCACTGACACTTCAGAAGGGACAGCGCGCTCGTTGAAGATGTCGCGAACGGTCCGAAGGGCCCTCCTCTGAATGGATGCGCCGGTCATCGCGTGGATGGTAGTCGGCTGGCGCGCCGTCACGTCGCCCAACTGGATGGTGAGACGCATCAAATCGAGCGTCTCAGTCCAGTTGCCTCGTTCGGCTGCATTTCGCATTCGCTGTGTGAGATTCTTGCTAAGCCGGCGGGTCGGGCTGGTCAATGGCAACAGTTCATTCATGAGGAGCCCCTCCGTGGTCCACGGACGGACGAATCGCGGCAACGCAAGCGCTCTGCGAAGCTCATCCAACAAGCCCAGTTCATCGAGTGCAGCTTCCATCGCTGCGTGCCCGGCTTCATCCGCTCGATCCCAATCGCCCGACTGCCACAGGGGCCGTCGCGCATCTTCGGCCGCAGAGTCGAGTTGCTCCAGGACGCCAGCGAGGAGTGGCCAGCCGTCTTCGCCCTCGGGTTGCCCGGCCGCGCACAGTGCCATCATCTCCGCACGATACTCGTCGGTCGATTCGGGCGCGTCCGTGTAGACGCGCCAACCATCCAGACAGATCCAGCCGATGACCAGCACGATCGCGAAGAGGACCGTTAGGACGACGTTCCGCGGACGATACCAGCGCTTTCGATGTTTGTTTGGCTCCGGCATCAGCGATCCTCATTCTGTGGGCATGCGTCGGGGCTGATCAATGTCACGGTACTCGGGATGCCGCTCCAGCAACTGCTCGGCCAACCGGGCTCCGCGTTCCGTCAGTCGGCACGATGTGAAGTGTGGGAACGCGAGCGTGAACAGGCGGCGTTTCAAGGTGACATTCTACGACGCTGCCTCGCGCCGTCATCCGCCAGCCGCGCAGCAAGCGGCCCGGCAGCTGAAGCGCCTGGTTAGGCATCACCGGTCTGAGTTCTGGCTTCAAAAGCTGCAGCGCACTGATCACAGAGCCCCTGGTCATTCAGGGCGAGTTCAGCAAAACAACTGCGGAGATTGTGTGCCGCGACGTGTTCATCAGCGAGTTCCAGCCTGTAGCCCAATCGCTGACAGGTAACGCACTGATTGATCCACTTGCGAAGCCCGGGGTACATATCCAAGTAAAGCAAGCCGTCGTTCCGCTGCGTTGTCATTGGTAATGCCTAACAGTGATTAGATTGCAAGCTTGCAGCATATCAAGGTCGATCTGCGGTATTCTAGCCAGGGTGAAGATGGCGCTTCATCACCAATCAGTTTACGCCACGCTGCCACACTCCGGGCAGGCGTTGTGGTCGGCGTGGCGCAGGTGGTGTAAAGCTCATTGACCATCGCGCGATCGACGTTGATCAATTGGGACGCCGTCAGATGGTGGATGCCCCGTTTATTCGTGGTCACCTGCCACACGCGATCCTAGTGGCTTGTCACGGCGTTTTGAACGACTGGCAGCTGCACGTCGCCGTTGCTACCGAACGACAACGTATCCATGGGGCAGACGGTCACACAGATGCCGCAGCCGATGCAGCTTGATGTTGCGTTGTCCAGGGGCTCCTGTTTCAGGGCGTAGCTCATCACGTCGATGCCGACCAGACAGTTCCGCGAACACTCGTTGCAGGCGATGCACTTGTCGTTGGCGACGATGCGGAATCTCGAGATGCCCAGCTTCGTGTAGAACTTGCTGGTGATCTGCATGATCTTGGCCAGCGGGCACCAATACCGGCACCAGATCTTGCCGCCCAGGAACGGGTACAGGGTCACGGGCAGGATGCCCACGAGCCAGATGTCGGCCATGAGTCCATAGGCGCGGACGCCCCAATCGGCGGGAGCGCGGAACACAAGAATCGTGTTGCGGGTGAGCATCAGCAGGGTGATGACGATCGCAACGATGAGGATCGCCTGGTTCATCCACTCCCACTTGACGCTGCTCTTGCCTTTGGGGGCGAGGTGTCGCCAGCGGTCGCCGAACGTTTCGGCCAGTCCCCCGCAGCCGCAGACCCACGAGCAGTAGCGCTTGCCGTGGAACAGCACGAAGATGGGGATGATCACGAACGTAAGCAGGACGCCCCAGACGACCCAAATCATGTGCGGGTCGTAGAAGAACGTGTAGAAGAACAGCGGCCAGGCGTAGACCATGCCGTAGGACCGCCAGGCCTGGTCGGCGAACTGTGGGTCATTGCTCAGGGCCTCGCCCAGCCACTGGTAGTTCACCGCCCACTGGAAGAGGAACTCGGGAATGATGAAGAAGAAGATCCACTGGAACGAGATGAGGCTGACGAACCGCCAGATTTGAAACTTGTCCCGCCGGTCCAGGCCCCAGCGCTTCAGGGCCTGCACGCCAAAGATCGTCATCAGGCCGGTGTACATGACCGTGTACCAGAACGACCACGGCCGGTCGAAAAACGACATCATCTCATAGCCCCATTGCGTGTAGGGCCAGAACTCCATGCCGTCTCCGCGCTTGATGCCATAGATGGAATACCACACGAAGAACGAGATGCCCAGCCACGACCAGCGGTCGCCCTTGAACCCGGTGGAAACGAGGCCGATCACGGCGGCCAGGGCCGCGATGCCGCCAAGCCAGGGTGGAATCACGCCGAGCCCGAGGCCTAACAGCTGTGGCTCGCGACCGCCCGCCAGCGGCCCGAGCAACCACAGTCCGACCAGCGTCAGCGCCGTGAGCACCGCCGCTCGCAGCAGGGAGCCGGACCATTCGTTCTCCAGCTTGATTCCCAGCGACTTGAGAAACTTGACCGGCAGCTCAGCCCCGATCAGGACAAACGCGTGGTCGGATTTGACGGTGCGCTGATCGTCGTGGCCGCCGCGGTTGATGTTCAGGATCGTTTCGCCGTCGCGGAACTCCTTTACGGTGGAGTGGAAGATCACTTCGATTCGCTTTTGGGCAATGGCGTGATCAAGCTTGTGGCGGTTATCCTTGAAGAGCCGGCTGAACTCACCGCCGCGATAGGAGATGACGACGGTGTTCTGCTGCGAGAGCGTGAGCGCGGCTTCGACGGCGCTGTTGCCGCCGCCGACGACAAGGATGTTTTCGCCGTGATACCGGCGGGGTGAATACAGGCGGTGGTAGACGCGTTCCCGATCCTCGCCAGGCACCCCGAGCTCCCGCGGGCTGCCGCGCTGGCCGGTGGCTAAGACCACCTTGCGGGCTCGGTACTCGGCCTGGTTCGTTCTGGCGACGAAGGTGCCATCCCGTTGCTTGGTCAGTTCGGTCAGCGGCTCTTCGGTGCAGACGTTCAGGCCGTTGTCGTCGATGATCTGCTGCCATCGGGCGATGAGGTCTTCCTTGCGGGCCCCGTCCAGCCAGAGCTTGCCTTTGGCCGGCACCGTATCAGGCTCCGCATAGACCCACTTGCCCTCAGGGAAGTCCTCGATCGTGTTGGCGATCTTGGCCTTCTCCAGCACCAGGCAGCTCATTCCCTTGTCCCGGCAGGCCAGCGCGGCGTTGAGGCCGGCCGCTCCGGCGCCGACAACCAGCACGTCGATAGGCCCTTGGTCGTCCGAGGCTGTGGGGGCGTGTTGCTTCATCGCAGGCAATCGCGCGATGTAGTCGATCACCTCAACGCCCTGGGCCATGGCCAGCTTGATGACGGGCGCTCCGGCCAGGTCGCCGATGATGTGCAGACCGTTGACGCTCGATTCATTGCCCACCCGCAGGACCGGGCGGCGCAAATCAGTGCTGCCGCTGGAGAGGACGGCCTGGAGCTTGGGGCGAATGTTGAGCATGGTTCGGGCCTCCGAATGTCGGGCGCGTGCTGTCAAAATCCTGCTTAGATGCGATCCGTCTCCGCGGTCACGCTGGGTTGCATCACCGCGCCGCAGCCGGAACATGCCCCGGTGGCGGGATGGTTCTCCGCGCCGCAGTGGGGGCAATAGACCGGGGCGTACGTTGTCGGCACCTTGCACAGACCGGCGGGGATCCCCGCGGGCGCAGCAAAGTCCCGGGACTTGTGCATGCACAGTAGGGCTGCGAGCGCCGCGACGTTGACGACAAGCCCCGCGAAGAACCACCGCACTGGCGGCAGACCCTTGCACACCGCCAGATAGCCGCAAGCCCCGCCCGCCACGAGCCCCGCCAACACATAGAGCCCCAGGAAAAGCCAGAACTGATGCGGCGGCGTTTCGGCCGGCGCCCGCTCATCGAACAGCGCACCGAGGACCTGCAGCTGAGAAAAGTAACGATCGGGGTCGGCTGCGAAGTCGTCCATCAACTTTTCGGTTACCGCAAAGAGGCGACCCTTGTAACGAACGTACACCGCGTTGGCGTCCAGTATTGCTTGGCCACACACCAGGCACTGCTCGCCCCGGCCGGGCTGGGTCTTCACGACGACCCACTGCGCCTCCTCGGAGGCTACGCGCGGGGAGGATTCGCCGGCGGGCTCAGCAACAGGCGCCTGCGTCGCCAGCGCTGCCTGGCCGATGGTGCTGAGCCCCAACAGTGAGACAAGCCACACCAAGAGCCTCGCCATAGCCACCCGAAGATGTCCCCGCACGAGATCGTGCATGCGCGATCCTTCGTAATTCTGTCCAACCCGCCTGCCGCTTATGATTAGCGCGCGGCGCGCGGTTGACCGACCGATGGTCGACGTGCCCGGTGGCATGAGCATCAGTATACCGATCCGGGGCCGCAGCACCCTCGGCATCCTCGACTTGCTGACGTTGCCGGGCAAGCTCGAAGGCTCATCCTACGGGAAGCGCGTTTGGAGAGGATGCCAACCTGCCAACAACGAAACGGACGCGCGCATGGTGAAAATGTGGGAACGGGGAGTTCCGGTCCCGCGTAAACGTGCGGTTGGGGGACCCCGGTACCCGCGCAGCACGGGGCGAACCGCGCGCGGCAAAGCAGCGCCAAACCGCGTACAAAGTTTGTCTGACCGTCAGTCGGTAGTGCCTTAGCTTCACCGTCCACCGGCTCAAGCGCCTTGGCCAGATATCGATGAGGTTTCTGCAAGACGGGCAGCACGTGTTCGCGCATGAACCACCCGAGGATGCGCATGCGGCCGGGCTCTGGGTGATGCAGACGCTGCGGGGTCGCGTCCGCTCCCCTTTGTCATCTCGAATTCCGATGGCGTAGGTACTTCCTTAGCTCATGAGGCGACGCACATCGTTTCCGCCGTTTGTGGTTGCGAACGCAACGGCAGCCCGATACAATTACCGCCCGTGGCTCTAATGACCAATCCTGCACACCACACGATCGAAGCGGCGGTGGCCGAGCCCCGAGATCGCCTGCCCTTGCCCGATACGGTCGTGCTGAGGAACATCCGTTGGTCGTATCTCCTCCCGATCGCGCTCGTGCACCTGCTGGCGCTGCTCGCGGTGATGCCCTGGCTGTTCTCCTGGACGGGGCTCATCGTGATGGTCGTGGGCGTGCATCTCTTCGGACAAGGCATCAACCTCTGCTACCACCGGCTGCTTGGGCATCGCAGCTTCACGGTGCCGCTGTGGTTCGAGCGCTTCCTCGTGATCGTCGCCTTGTGTTGCATGGAGGACACGCCCGTCAAGTGGGTCGCCACCCATCGGTTCCATCACAAGCACTCCGATGACCCCCATGATCCGCACAGCCCTCTGGTGGCCTTTCTCTGGGCCCACGTCGGGTGGCTGCTCTTCGAGAACCCGGCCGTCCACAGCGTCGACACGTACCGAAAGTACGCCAGCGACCTGCTCAAGGATCCGTTCTACCTGAAGCTCGAGAAGTCCTATCTGTGGGTGTGGGTCTACGTTGCGCACGCCGCGCTGTACTTCCTGGCCGGAGCCGTCTGCGGAGCGCTGATGGGTGGAACTGCCGTATCGGCCGTGCAGTTCGGTCTGAGCCTGCTGGTGTGGGGCGTGTTCGTGCGGACCGTCGTGGTGTGGCATATCACCTGGTCGGTCAACTCGCTGACGCACGTGTTCGGCTACACGAGCTACGAGACGGGCGAGAACAGCCGGAACAACTGGCTGGTGGCGCTGCTCGCGGTCGGCGAGGGGTGGCACAACAACCACCACCACGATCCGGCCAGCGCGTCGGTCCAGCACCGCTGGTGGGAGATCGACATCACCTACTACCACATCCGGCTCCTTGAGTGCGTGGGCCTCGCCCGAGCCCTCGTGCCCCCGAAGCGCGTGCGGCGTGCGGCACGGAAGCTCGAGTCCGTCGCGAGGGACAAGTAGATCCAGGTCATCGGCTTGACGCAACGTGTTTCCGCCCCCGCAGAAACGCCGGTTTGGGGCTCCCCGGCTCTCGGCACGGCGCGACGCGCGGCACCGCTGCAAACCCCTCACAATGCAGCGTGAATCGGCCGGCAGAGCTCTAGCTTCACCCTCTACTGGCTCAAGCGCGTTGGCCAGGTCGGGATGATGCTTCGGCAAGACAGGCAGGATGCGCTCGCGCAACAGCGGAGCCTCCTTACACGCGCGCAACAGACGCGGCCAGACCTGATCGACGATTTCGGGCTGCTGTTCCAGTAGTGCCACGGCAGCTTGCAGCCTTCCAAGCTGATTGTCGAGGGTTCGAGTCCCTTCGCCTGCTATGGTCAATTTCGCCCGGCTGATGACTGGCTGCACGCCGAGTCGTGCGATCGCTTCTAAGACAACTGTCCGACCGCCGAGCTGTTGTACCGCTACGACGCTTCTCGACCGCCAGGTGGTTCGGTTGTGCGGGCGCTCTAAGAGGAATCAGCGTCTGGCGGGTTGATTTTCTGAATCTGCATGCGGCATGCCTTCGTAATCGATGGAACTCCGATTGGTGAAGCGGCCTGCATTTGCCGATGTGATTATCAGGCATCGAGGGCTGGATTTGGTCCGATAGGATCGAGTCTTGTCGTGCCGATGAAGAGGGACGGTTGTTCAGGCACTCAGTCCGAGCGGAAAAGTTGCCCAGAAATGCATAGCGTCTCCTCGAAGAAGCGAGTCCTAGTCGTAGCGCGAATGGTTGGCGTTGCGCTGCTGCTCGCTGGGAACGCCCATGCAGACTTCACCTGGAATGGCAGTGGCATCAGCGATCTCTGGACCGAGGGGGCAAACTGGGTCGGAGGGATCGCTCCTCCGCTCGATGTGACCGGGCAGGGTCTGATTTTCGGCCCGACAGGCGTAGCCCAAGCTCCGGACGCCGCCGCTGATAATTACCTCGATGTCGGGTCGATTGCATTCACTGGAGCCGACTTCTCCCTTACGCTCATTG
>JADFIR010000021.1 GCA_022566535.1 Planctomycetota bacterium | reverse complement strand
CCGGGGCTGGATCCGTCAGCGCTGGCGCAATGGATGCTGGCCGATCCGTGGCCGGGCGGGACCGTGCGCCTCCAGATGCAGTTGCACAAGTTCATTTGGTCCGCCGAAGCGCGAGGCGTATAAGCGACCCGGCCATAAGCCATCCACAATCCCAGCACTCAGATTACCGAAGTAGATGACCCACGACTCCAAGCCAGTCGCGATCGGAACCTTGACTATCGTGCTCACGCTTGTGGCCTGGTCCAGCGTTCCGCTGTTTCTCAAACACTTTGCGGCGTCGATCGACGCCTGGACTTCCAACGGATGGCGTTACGGGTTTGCAGCGCTGCTCTGGGCGCCGGTGCTGGTAGTCGCCGGATACCGCCGTCGGCTTCCTGCCGGGCTGTGGCGGGCGGCGCTGGTTCCCAGCATCATCAACAGCGCGGGGCAGGTGTGCTTTACATGGGCGCATTACAAGATCGACCCGGGGCTGCTCACGTTCGGCTTGCGTAGTCAGTTGCTCTTCGCCGCTGTGGGCGCGTACATGCTGTTCCCAGTGGAGCGGCCCATCATCCGGTCGCGCCGCTTTCTGCTTGGCGTGGTGGTAGTCACGGGGGGCACCGCCGGAGCCGTGCTCCTTGGCCGCCAACCTATCGTCGGGATGCACGCCGCCGGCGTCATCCTGTCAGTGGGCAGTGGGTTTCTGTTTGGGGCGTACGGGTTGGCGGTGCGCAAATATATGCACCAAGTGAACCCGGTCATCGCCTTCGCCGCCATCAGCCAGTTCACCGCCGCGGCGATGGTTGCGCTGATGCTGCTCCGAGGCGAGTCCTTCGGCCTGATGGCGCTGGCGCTCCCCACCAGCCAGTTCCTGTTGCTGCTGGTGTCGGCCGTCATCGGGATCGCGCTAGGCCACGTCCTGTACTACACCAGCATCGCACGCCTGGGTGTCGCGGTGTCATCCGGCGTACTGCAATTGCACCCGTTCGGGGTAGCGGTGGGCTCATTCCTTCTCTTCCGCGAGATACTGACGCCGGCTCAGTGGATCAGCGGCGGCATTGCCCTCGCGGGCGCGGGGCTGATGGTCGCGGCTCAAGCACGGGTGAGCCGAGCTGAGCAACTCGATCTCGCGGATCGGGCGATCGCCCAGGGCGAGGGCGGATCGTAAGCCGCCTTGTCCTCGGCAGCTACACTAGACCTCCATCCCCAATCCCCAATCTCCGATCCCTAGCTCCTAACCCCTAACCCCTTCCTCCCATGCACGTTCGGCTGGTCAAATCGTTTGGCTTTGAAGCGGCGCATTGGCTGCCGACGTTCCCCCAGGGGCACAAATGCCGGCGGATGCACGGCCACTCCTTCCGGGTGGATGTCGTGGTGGAAGGTCAGGTCTCGCAAGACAAGGGATACCTCATCGACTATGGCAAGATCGAGGAGGCGGTGAAGCCGTTGCGGCAGCAGCTCGACCATCAATGCCTCAACGAAGTCCGAGGCCTGGAGAATCCCACCAGCGAGATTCTGGCTCAATGGATTTGGGATCATCTCCAGCCCCAACTGCCGTTGCTTGCCGAGATCGCCGTCCACGAGACGTGCAGCGCACAATGCGTCTACCGCGGCCCCTGAAGCCTCTCCAAACGGGAGGTGCGCGATGATCGCGTCCACACGGTGGGTGAGAGAAGACCGCGACCGATGGTCACGGCTTTACAGACAGAGTTCGGCGTTTGGACTGCGGGACCTACCCCCAGTTGGCCAGCAAGGCAAGCAGGTCGAGGATACCCACGTTGCCATCTCCGTCGAGGTCGGCTGCGCATGGGTCAGGCGGATCTGGACACGGTCCCCAGTTGCTCAGGAGGATAAGCAGATCAAGGATGCCGACCGTCCCGTCGCCGTCGAGGTCGCCGGGGATCGTCTGCCCGCAATCGATGACCGCGACCTGCAGATCATCCACAGCCGCTTCGATGATGGAGCCCTTGGCCTCGTCGGAAGCGACGAACCGCAGGCGCACTTGCGCGGTTGGGGTCACTAAGTCCGTCACATTGAACTCGTGGAAGAACCATCCGCCGGAGGTCTGTGGACCGCTTGGGCCGACGGTTTCGACGTTGGTCCAGGTTGAGCCATCGTCGTTGGAGATATCGACGACGAAGACATCGGCGTTGGGGCTGGCACCGGTGTTGTTGGAGTACCACCGCCAATAGCTGATCGCGGCATCGGGGGCGCCTAAAAGATCAATGACCGGCGAGGTCAGCGTGGTCTGGCCGTTATCGACATCGTTCTCACCGAGGGGTCCGCCGAGTGACCCCTGGCCGGTGACGAAGCACATGGTTCCGGGGGCGGGGGTGTGGTCGTTGGCAGGCTGAGCAGCAGTGCCGACCGGATCGACGCGCTCCCAGATGCCGGTCGTCGCGTCGTCACCCGCAGCGCCGACGACCCAGCTGAGGTCCGCCTCGAAGTCGTCCTCCAAAACGATCTTCAAGTCGAAGCCGGAGAGGGTTTCGAACGTCGTGCTGGGTGCATCGAGCGGGTCTTTGACGGTGACACCGGAGGTGGTCTGCGCACTGAGGTAATAGGACACGCTCTGTCCGCAAGGGATGGAGGGGAATACCGCGTCATAGAGGGTCTCTGATATCTGCACCAGGGGAACGTCCACGAAGCCGGCCCCTGCGTCGTAATGCAACAGAGGCGAATCGGGATCGAGCACGCCGCCATCCTGGCCGACGATTTCAACCGCAAACGAGTCGCCATCCGGGTTGATCAGATCGGGTCGGCCTTGGGGGTAGTTGAAGACCAATAGCTGAGGTCCAACGTCGATGATGTAGAGCCCCGTGGACAGATCGGAAACCAGCACACGGTCGGGGCCCAAGAACGGATAGACGCCCCAGGCACCATTGAAGCCGAATGGCGGCCCGCCAAAGGTGTCGTAGCTGGCGACGAATTCGAGCAAACCGGTGGCGGGGTCGATGTCGAAGACCTGCAGCCCGGCCTGGTACCAAGCGTTGTACAGGCGATAGCCGTCGATCACCTGATTGTGAACGCTAAAGGCCACGTCGCCAGGGAGGGAAAGCGAGTCAGTCAGTTCTAGGGTCAGGAGTTTGCCCTGGTCGATGATGCGATACACTTTGATTCCGCCGCCTTCGCGCTCCTCGCCGGTGACGACATAATCGCCATTCGCGGTCGGCCAGCAGGAATGAGTGTTGTTGCCGCCGTCGGGCGTACTGCCAAGGAAGGTGGGCATCTGCGTGGCCTCATTGGTGACGTCATAGATCCACAGCCCGCTGTCCCACGCACAGGCATAGAGCCGCCCGTCACGCACCGTCATATCGTGCACGAACGAATCACCGACGTTTTCGAGAATCCATTTCGGCGTGGTGATGGGCCCGGGAGGCGGGTTATCCGGATCAAGCCCGGTCAGATCAACGATACCCACTCGCGTCGTTCCGCTGTCGGCGAAGTACAGATAACCCGCGTTGTAGAAGACATTATGGATGGCATTGAACCCGGAGATGCTGACATCAACCAGCGCAATGGGGTCAAGAGGATTGCGAACATCAACGATGTGGACGCCGGCTTCGCTATTGCTTCCCAACCCGATGAACAGAAGGTCGTCGGCGACCTTGACGTCCTGGGCCGAAGCGAAGACGTTGGGAGGGCGCAGGGGATACTCCACAGCCTGAGGGTTGGTTGGATCGCTGATATCGACGATATGAATGCCAGCATGGCCGAAGTGTCCAATGTAGGCGTAGTTTCCGTCTGCCCACACGTCGCCATAGGAGCCGGCAAACCCGTTCCAATGCCCAACCAGCGTGGCATCGATCGGATCGTCCTGGGCCTGGGCCTGACCGACAAGCAGGATCAGACAAACCAGAGGCCACCGCCTCCATCGCCGAACGTTATTCACTTTATCTCCTCCAGTGTCGTGGCGGGCATTCAGCACACCGTCTCGCAAAGGCTGCGATGACTCAAGGGCGTTAGAGTTTTCATTATACCTCGTTTGGATGAAGAGATTGCTGTATACGTCGAGCATCAGCTCCAACTGGCCAGTAGCGGCGCCAAATCGAACGCATCAACGCAGCCGTCGGGCAGGTTGGCCGGGCCGGTCTACTAGATTCCACGTGTCTCTACGATCACGTTTGGTCGCGGAGGTCGTCATCGCAACCATCTGACATGACAGTAGGTATTGACGCATGAGGGGACGCGATCAGCAGCCCAGCGCTTCCTTGGAGCAGCTGCGGCTCACGTGGAGGGACTGAACGAGCCGCCCACATCGGTAGGTAAGTAGACTCGGTGTGTCCGCTCCTCGCCACGGCAAGTCGCCTGCGGAGACCTCACGGTCGCGGGAAGCAGGTGCCGCACGGATTGCCGCCGGCGACGGAGCACCACTCGGCCAACAGCTTCGCCAGGTCGAACGCATCGACACAGCCGTCAGGCACATTGGCCACGCCGGAGATGTCCGCGAGGGCGAGATTGGCCGGCGTGCAGTTCTCGCAAGGCGGGCTGGGCGGGTTCGGGTCATTGATGCCGGAGCACCACGCGCCGAGCATAGCCCCGAGGTCAAAGGCATCAACACATCCATCAGGCCCACCGCCCGGGCCGGTGATGTCGGAGGTGGGCGGCGGCTCGCACATGACCTCGCTCACCGTGAAGTCGTCCACCGCGGCCTCGACCAAGGAGCCCGAGCCTTCGTCGGAGGCGATGAACCGTACGCGTATTTGCGCGGTGGGCAGAACAAAGTCCGCCACATTGAACGAATGGAAGAACCATCCGCCGGAGGTCTGCGGACCGCTTGGGCCGACGGTCTCGACGTTGGTCCAGGTTGATCCGTTGTCGTTGGAGACATCGATGACGAAGACATCGGCGTTCGGATCGGCACCGGTGCTGTTGGAATACCACCGCCAGTAGCCGATTCGAGCCTCCGGCATCGCCGAGAGGTCGATGGTCGGCGTGGTAAGCGTGGTTTGCCCGCCGTCCACATCGTTATCGCCCAGGCGGCAGCCAGGCGCGCATTGGCCGGTGACGAAGCACATGGTTCCGGGGGCGGGGGTGTGGTCGTCTTCGGGCTGAGCTGCGGTGCCGGCCGGATCGACGCGCTCCCAGATGCCTGTGGTCGCGTCATCACCGGGTGCGCCTACCACCCACCCAGTGTCCGCCTCCAAGTCGTCTTGCGACTGCACAATGATCCCGTCGGCGGAGAGAACGCTGAATGTCTCGCCGGGCGCGCCGTGGGGATCGGTGAACGTTGCGCCGCTGGTCGCTTGGGCGCTGACGTAGTACGACACCTCGAGGCCGCAGACGATCGCCGGGAAGACCGCGTCGTACACATTCTTGGACACCGGCTGCATGGGGACGGTGACGAAGCCCTGGCCGATGTCGTAATGCAGCAGCGCCGTATTGGGCTCAACCGTCACCCCACAGCTCGCCGCAACTTCCACCCGGACCGCCGTGCCACCCTGTGGATCAATCAGCTCCGGCCGGCCCTTGGGGTAGGCGAAGGTCAGGGCGCCGGCACTCAGGGCATCCGTGGGGTCCAGGATAAACAGGCCACGGTCAATGTCGCTGACGATCACCGTTCCGCTGGGAAAGAACGGATACACGCTCCAGGCCCCGTCAAATCCGCCACCGTCATTCTCCGGATACGTATCAAACCACCCGACCTGGACCGGGTTCACCGGATCGTCGGCGCAGAAGATCCGTACACCCGCGTGATATTCAGCCTCATAGATGAACCCGTCTCGGATGTAGAGGTTGTGATCGGTGGCTGACACGCCGGAGCTGTAGGTGTTCACGAGCAGCGGATTGGACAGGTCGGTCACGTCGAAGATCACGGTCTCGTTGACGCCGTCCAGTTCGTCGTTGAGGTACAGGTACTGCCGATCTTCGCTCAGCCAGCACTGGTGGCAGTAGCTGAGGTTCGGGTAGGTAGTGCGCGAAAGGCGGAACATGTTGGACTTGTTGGTCACATCGTAGATGTCCAGGCCGGTGCCGCCGTTGGCGCAGAAGGCGATCTGCTTTCCGGCGTAGGGGCCGGCGGTGTACGTGACGATCTGGGCGTCGTGAACATTGACGCCTTGCGAACTAGGTACCTGCCCGGCCAATGTCGGATTCGCGGGATCGGACAGATCAAAGGCGACGAGACGGCCGCCGTTGATGTTGGCGCCGCACAGGTAGAGGAATCCGCTGTCGGTGTCGATAGCGACGTCGTGACTTGTGGCAAGGCCGCCTTTGGTCACCTGCCCAACCAGTGTTACGTTGCCGTTGTCAACGTCGGCCAGGTCGATGACGTCGATGCCGCCGCCGCATTCGTTGACCACATAGCAGTAGTCGCCATAGACCTTGACATCCCCCCAGAGGCAGTTGCTATGGGTAACCTGCCCGACGATGACCGGAGTGCTGGGCGTGGTGATCTCAACAACGACCAGCGCGTCGCGAACCCCCATCAGGGCATATTCACGCCCCGAAGGCGAAGTGTAGCCCCAGCAATCGTTGGCGCTGGTGGGGTTGCTGGGGAAACCGCTGAGAGGGATCTGGCTGAGGAGATTCACATTGTCGGAAGTAAACTGAGCGCCCGCTTGGGCGAGTCCGAGCCCGGCCGCCGCCAGCGATGCCACCATAGAGCGGCCCATCACCAATCGTGACCTAAGGCTTCCCATAATCGGATCTCATCAAGAAGTGCCCCGATCGCGCAGTATACACGCATAGACGGCAAACGCGAGCAAAATCCGTCGCAGAATCCGGCTGCCCGCGCCGGTCAGGGCCATGAAGCCCATTGTCCCCTTGCAGCATTTCGGCGATCCGCGAACATCTCGACGTCGTTCAGGTGCGGATTCCGAACCGCCGATAGGTGGAGAGTAAGCAGGGCAGGAGGCTGGCCGCCTGGGGGCCATCGTCCGATCGACCGGGGGCCGCTCAGTCGCAGCGGATCACCTGCTCGTCCAACGAGTCGCAGGTTCTTGTACTCTACGCCCCGCTGATTCGACCCTCCACGCGTCTCGGGGCCACGCGGGTGCTGAGCCGTTGCTGAAAGAGGGTCACATGAGCACACACATGACGGCCGAGATGCCCGAAGCGATTCGCCAGTCATCCCCTCCGCGCCTCAGCGCGTTGAGCTGGTTGGCCATCGCGGGCGGGTGTTTGCTCATTGGTCTGCTGATCTTCATGTCGCTGAATCATCACGGACCGGCGCATGAGGCGCATCCCGAAGCACCCCCCTGGTGGGGCCTGGGCATACTGCCGTTCGTAGGGATGCTCGGCTGTATCGCCGTCTTGCCGCTCCTGCCGTGGACCCACCATTGGTGGGAGAGCAACCAGCACCGCCTCGGCGTCGCCTTGGGGTTCTCGGCTCTGACATTGGTGTACTACTGGCTTGCCTTCGGCGCGGACAAGATTCCGGCTGTCCTGGAACACGCCATTGTCGTTGAGTACATCCCGTTCATCGTCTTGCTGTTTTGTCTGTATGTGATCAGCGGTGGGATTTCTCTGAAAGGCGACTTGGCGGCCCGACCGCTGACCAACACCACGTTCCTGGCGGTCGGCGCTCTGATCGCCAGCTTCATCGGGACCACCGGCGCCAGCATGCTGCTGATTCGCCCATTGCTCCAGACCAACTCCGAGCGGAAGCACGTTATCCACACGGTGATCTTCTTCATCTTCCTCGTGAGCAACATCGGCGGCACATTGCTGCCGATCGGAGACCCCCCGCTGTTTCTGGGGTATCTCTTCGGCGTGCCGTTTCTCTGGACCATGGGTCTGTGGGCGCCGTGGGCGGTCTGTTGCGTGATCCTGCTGGTGATCTACTTCATCTGGGACTCCATGGCGTACAAGAAGGAAACGCCAGCCGACATTCGCCTCGACGAGACACAGAAGCAGCCGCTGCGACTCACCGGCTGGGTCAATCTCCTGATCCTGGGCGGCGTGGTCGTCTGTGTGGCCTTGGTCGATCCAAAGAAAACCATTCCCGGCACAACGTTCACGCCTTTCCCATTCATGCGAGAGCTGTTGATGTTGGGGTTGGTTGCGCTGTCGCTGTGGAGGACGCCACAAGGCGTGCGGGCCTACAACAAGTTCAACTACGCCGCGATCCTCGAGGTGGCGGCGCTGTTCGTCGGCATCTTTATCACCATGCAGGTGGCGATCGAATATCTCAATGCACGAGGTGCAAACCTTGGTATCGACAAGCCGTGGAAGTTTTTCTGGGCGACCGGCTCGCTCTCAAGTTTCCTGGATAACGCACCCACCTATGTCGTGTTCTTCCAGACCGCCAAGACGCTGCCCCAAGGCGCTGACGCCGAGATGGTACAGCTCAGCGGAAATGGGGCGATCAATGCCGCGTACCTCGCTGCCATCAGCCTCGGCGCCGTGTTCATGGGGGCGATGACCTACATCGGCAACGGTCCCAACTTCATGGTCAAGGCTATTGCCGAGCAGACTGGGCTCAAGATGCCCAGTTTCTTCGGCTTCATGTTCAAGTACAGCTTGCCGATCCTCATTCCCGTGTTCATCATCATCATGCTGCTGTTCCTGTTACCCGGATCACCGTTCACGCTATGACCGAGCCTAGGATGGCGATGAACCGTTGTCTGTCAGGAGCGATATGTTGCGGAGGCAAGTGAGATGATCAAGCGAATTCTTGTCGCACTCAGCGGTACGCCGTTCACCGCCACCGCGACGAAGTTACGCGCTGGACCTTGCGAAGTTGCACAAAGCGGAAGTGACGGGCGTCACCGATGTTGATATCGCACAGTTGATGAAGGTTGGACCGGTGCCGGTCGGCGGCGGCGCGGCGCCGGCAAGCCTCGCAGAGCATCGCATCCACATCACCGAGGAGCACGTTGAGCAAGCGATTGCGGACTTCGAGCAGGCCTGCGCCGACGCCGGGTTGATCCCTTGCATCGATCGAGAGACGGGTGATCCATTTGAGCGGCTCACCGCACTATGGCGGTACCACGATTTGACGATCGCCGGCCTCCGGGGACTCTTCGAATACGGTGTCGTGCAGAACCCCGACGATATTCTGATCCAACTGATCAGTCAGGGCGTGCGGCCGATTCTCGCCGTACCCAAAGCGTACCGGCCGATTCGACGGGTGCTCGTGGCGTACAACGGATCGATGGAGTCGGCCAAGGCGCTGAAGCGGTTCATCCAGCTGAGCCTTTGGCCGGACATCACCCTCAAGATCGTCTGTTTCGACCTTGCCGCCGATGAAGCAAAGCCCCTACTGACCGACGCGGCGGTCTATTGCCGTGCTCACGGCCTGGAGCCAGAGACCGAGTTCGTCGAGGGCTCACCGCGCGATGGGCTGCTGGAGCACGCCGGGCAATGGCAGGCCGACCTGATCGTGATGGGTTCCACGTCCCGGGCGCGCTCTTCAAGCACCTCCTGGGCGACACCGCGCTGCACGCGGTCCGCAACGCCGAGGTGCCGTTATTCCTGATGCAGTGAGGGGGAAGGGCTTGAGGGGTGAGGGGTGAGGGGATGCGGACACGGTGCTGGTCGCCGGGCAGGGCAGGAGGGTGCAACGGGTGAATTTCGGCTTATTTCCGGTCCCCCAAAGGTCGAGATACGACTATCCGCCCCGGTGGAGCACGCCCGGCCCTGCCTGCTCCGTGGCGGCTCGGCGTGGTGGCGGCGCCTAATGGCAACGGGGGTGCGATCATCAGTCCAACCGACCAACCTCGATTCACGATCAGCGTCGGGCCTGAGAATCTAACGGTGCGCCTCGAGGTTGGCGACGCCGCTACCGCGGCGCAGATTACCAAGCAAGACATCATGGCCGTCCTTCTTAAGGAGCGCTCGATCATCTTCACTCCCGAAGACGAGGAGCGGATGGGGCGCGTGATCCGCTTTCTTCGCCGAGGCAAGCTTCCCCAGGGGGAGATGGTCATCGTCAAGGGTGTGCCCCCGGTTCACGGCAAGGACGGCCGGGTCATTGACCTGGTGGCCTCCAAGTCGATGCGGTTCGACGACAAGGGTAACGTGAGCCACTACGACCACAACGTGCTTCGGGTGGTCAACTCGGGCATGCCGGTTCTGGAGATCGTACCTCCAACCCCTCACGTGCCGGGGCGAGACGTCTTCGGTCGCGAGGCGCTGGCGCGGGCGGGCCAGTGGCCCCCAGTTGTCCTGGGGCCCAACGTGGCGAGGTCGGAGGACAAGCGGACGGTCTACTCGACCGCGGCGGGTCGGTTTCACTACGAGTATGGCACGGCCCGGGTCGAGCCGGACCTCAAAATCCAAAGCGACATCTCTTTCAGAACCGGCAACATCGACTTCGAGCGCGACGTCGTGGTGAACAAAGACGTTTTCGATGGATTCCAGGTCAAGACCCCGCAGAACGTCGTGATCAACGGGTCGGTGGAGGGGGCGACGATCGAGGCGGGCAAGAGCGTGGTTGTCCAAAGCGGGATATCTGGAAAGCGCAAGGGACACATCACCGCCGGGGGGGATATCACCTGTAAGTTTGCCAACGGGGCCCGGCTGACGGCGGGCGGCAACATATCGATCGCCAAATATTGCTACCACAGCGACATCCGGTGCGAGGGGCAACTGCTCATACCCGGGGGGGTGCTGTGCGGGGGAGAAGTCTGCTGTCAACGAGGTGCGGTCGTGGCCATCCTGGGCAACAAGGCACAGAACAAGACCGTGGTCCGCGTCGAGCTTGACGAGCGCTGCCCCGCCATCCCGCCCGAGCTGGGCGCCGCCGTACGCAGCGCGGAAAAACTGCTCGCCGAGCAGACCCAAGCGCTGCAACTCTACCAGGGCCGGCTGGGAAGCCTGCGCGGAGTTGAGCGAGAGACTGCGGCCCAGATCCTGAAGCGGATCAAGGAATTGACGCGCCTGGTCGACGAGCGGCGGGCAGAAGTGGAGCGGCTCACCGGGGTGAGCCACGAGAACTCCCCAGCCACGCTTGAGGTGCGCAAGACAATCTTCCCCAACGTAGAGGTGCAGTTCGACGGCACCAAGACGCGATTCCGCAGTGGTCTGGCCGGCCCGCTACGCATCGAGTTGCGCCGGGGAGGGAAGTCGATAGGGATCGTCGCCGTTGACCTGGGGACCGACAGAGCATCGCCCCTGCCCTGCGAGCCGGTTGATGATTGAGGCCAGGGGCTGAGGGACCTAGGCCGCCAGGCGGGGTGGAGGACCGGGCTGCAGTCGCTGGCTGACCATTTCGAGCCGTCGGAGCTGGTTGATCGATTCGGCGATCGAAGCGGAGGCATCGAGGGCGGTCAGGGCATGGTGTGTGGGGTCTGGAGGCGGGCGATCATGCGCCCCATCCCCACGGACAATCAACTGCCGGATCGCGTGCTGATCGTGTCTTCGCCCGTCGCCAGCGCAGAGCATTGGGACGAGCTGCAAGACCACTGCGAGGTCGTGCGGGCGAAGGTCAACGACATGGGTTCGCTCGCTGGTCTATCGGAGCGAGAGCTCGAGGTGCTCGCGCTCATCGGCGAAGGGCTGTCCACGACGAAGATCGCCCGACGCCTGCATCGCACGGTCAAGACCGTGGAGTGGCATCGGGCGGCGATCGGAAGGAAGCTCGGGGTCACCAACCGGGTCGAGGTGGCCCATATCGCCATCCGGGCGGGGCTTGCCCATTTCTTAGCATAGGGACACGCCTCGCGGCGCTCGCCGCAGTCCCCGGAGACGCACCGCCAAGATATCGAACCGGCAGCCGACGCCGGTCGCGGCCTGCCCACCCGGCCAACCGAATTGAAATAATGGCTGCGCCGGCTCAACGGACGCCAGGAGCATGAATCCCGCCGCTGCGGCTGTCACAGTTCTCCCTCGACCGTGCTCCGGACGCCGTCTTCTGGGCGGGACCGGATGCACGATTCGTCTACATCAATGATGCGGCCAGCCGGGCGCTTGGCTACAGCCGCGATGAACTGCTCTACATGACCGTCCACGACATCGACCCGACGTTTTCCGCTGAGGCGTGGGCAGACCACTGGCAAGAGGTCAAGCAACGCGGAAGCTTCCACCTCGAATCACTGCACCGGGCGAAGGATGGCAGGATCTTTCCCGTCGAGGTCACGGCGAATCATTTGGAGCTCGCTGGCAAAGCCCACAACTGTGCGTTCGCCCTGGATCTCACCGAGCGCCGGCGGGCCGAGGACGCCCCCGGTGGTACTAGGGGTTTCCCTAGATATAAACTCTATCTCGTTTACCTTCAAAAGTTCTTGGTCATCGATGACGAAACGGTAGTCCAATGGGGCCGCACTGGACAGGGTGCGCTGGCGTCGGCGCGCCGCCAAAGGAGGCACAACCCACCTACGGAGCGGATTGATGAGCGAAGACGAAGAAGGTCGTGCTCACGCGCGGAGTGCTGGTGGCATCCCGTGGGCGCCTGGCGCCGCTTGGTACTTCTTGTGGGAAGCACTGGTCCGCCACACCGGCACGGCGGTGGTGATCGTCGATGGCGAAGGCCGATTTCGCTTTGCCAACGAGGAGGCGGCGCGCTCGCTGGGGCCAGCGGCGGAGGTCGTCGGCCGGACTATCCACGAGTATTTCCCGCCGGACTTCGCAGAGGAGCGGCTTGCATACATTCGACGGGTGTTAGCCACAAAGCAGCCTCTGGCTGTGGTGGGTATGGTCCGAGGAACTCTGAGTATTGCGACCATCCGACCGCTACAAGGCAAAGATGCGACGGTGGACAGCGTAATGGTGGCATGTCGGCCGATCACCCAAGCAGATCAACTGCCGAGCCGCGAAGCCAACGAGCCCGAGGTCGTCGAGGCGGAAGTCCACGATATGGGGCACCTGGCCCGCCTGAGCAGGTCAGAATTCGAAGTTCTAAGGCTCATTGGCTACGGCCTGTCGACAACTCAGATGGCCAAGCGGCTGTCTTGCAGCTCCGAGACGGTGGAGTGGCATCGGGCGGCGATCGGAAGGAAGCTCGGGGTCAGCAACCGGGTCGAGGTTGCCGACCTCGCCAGCCGGGCGGGGCTTGCCCATTTCGTAGCATAGGGACACGCCTCGCGGCGCTCGCCGCAGTCCCCGGACGCGCACCGCCAAGATATCGAACCGGCAGTCGAGGCGGTCTCGGCCTGCCCACCTGGCCCGCCGAAGCGCAACACTGGCCGCGCCGGCTCGATTCACCGGCAAGCAGCGATCCGCCCGTTGCGGCACTTCGCTCCTATCATGCGGATGGATGAAGATCACCGTCAACGGCGAAGAACTGACGCTCGACACCCCCTGCACGGTTGCCCAGTTGATGCGGCGGTACGACCTCGCCGACACCGCCTCCGCGGTCGAGGTCAACCGCCAACTCGTGCCCAAGCAGCAACACCCCGAGCGTGCCCTCGCGGATGGGGATACGGTCGAGATCGTCACCCTCGTCGGCGGCGGTTAGTGCCGCCTGGAACAGCCGCAATGGCTCAGCAGCTCGAAGTCAATCTGGTGGAGCCGCTTCAACTCGGCCCGGTCACCATCACCAGCCGGCTGATCGTCGGCACGGGAAAGTACGAGACCTACGAGATCATGGCCGAAGCGCTGGACGCTTCGGGAGCCGAAGTGGTGACGGTCGCGATCCGCCGGGAGCGGTTGCTGGACGAGCGTGGCCGGTCGTTGCTGGATTTCATCGACACCGATCGGTACACGATCCTGCCCAACACGGCCGGGTGTTTCAGCGCCCCGGATGCGGTGCGGGTGGCCCGGCTGGGGCGAGAGATTCTCCAACAGCTCGACAACCCAGGCAAGGATTGGGTGAAGCTCGAAGTCCTCGGCGACAAGGAGACGCTGCTACCTGATCCCGTGGGGACTCTCGAAGCGTGTCGGGAGCTTGTCGCCGACGGCTTCACCGTCATGTGCTACACGAGTGATGATCCGATCATGGCCGTGCGCATCCGCGACGCGGGCGCTACAAGCGTGATGCCCGCAGGCAGCCCCATCGGCTGCGGCCGAGGCATCGCCAATCACGCCGCGATCGCGATGATCCTCCAGATGCTCAAGGACCGCGATCACGGCGGCAACCCTGACTATCCGGTGATCGTCGATGCGGGCGTGGGCACGCCCAGCGACGTCACCATTGCGATGGAGCTGGGCTCCGATGGCGTGCTGCTCAACACCGGAATCGCCCACGCCAAGGATCCCCTGCGCATGGCGGCGGCGATGAGGGCTGCCTGTGAAGCCGGCTATCTCGGTTATCGAGCCGGGCGGATCGCCAAGCGGCTCTTCGCCACCGCTTCCACCCCCTGGGCCGGGGCCATCACCCACCTCCCCGGCGAGTAGAGAGACCACATGGATGCTGTTGATCGTTTAGCCGCTCACTCGTAGACCCGCGCGTCGCGCCGCTCTTCAAGCGGCGGCTAAACGTCAGTGCGCCACCCGCTTGCCGAGGTATTGTGAGACTTCCTCCACGCGGGCGTTGACGGTCTCCTGATCCGGTCCTTCGAGGTTCAATCGAAGCAGCGGCTCGGTGTTGCTCGGGCGGACGTTACACCACCACTTCCCCGAATCGAGCGTCACGCCGTCGAGCACGTCGATTCTGGCTGAGGGATAGGCCAGCTGGAGTTCTTCGAGGGCGGCGTCCCTATCGTCGGTTTCAAAGTTGATCTCTCCGGACTGGACGTACCGCCGTGCGGGCCGAATCTGTTCACTTAATGGCCCATCAGCCCCAGCCAAGGCGCTGACCACTGCCGCCAGGGCGATTGCACCGGAGTCTGCATGGTAGTTGGCCCGAAAATAGAAGTGCCCGGACAGCTCGCCGCCAAAGACCGCGTTGTGCTCGGCCATCTTCTGCTTCATAAACACGTGTCCGACCCGGGACCTGATCGGCGTTCCCCCGGCGCCGAGGATCATCTCGGCCAGCGACTTGCTGGAGCGAAGGTCGTATACGATCGCGGACCCTGGGTGGGTCTTCAAGAATCCCTGGGCCAGCCAGGCGGTCAGCAGGTCGCAGCCGATGATCTCGGCGCGCTCGTCCACGACCATGCAGCGGTCAGCATCACCGTCGAAGCAGATTCCCAGGTCGGCCTTGGCCGCAACCACCTTCTCGCGCACTTGCTGAAGATTCGCCTCGACCAGGGGATTCGGCTCGTGGACGAACTCGCCGGTGGAGTTGTCGAAGTTGAGTTTGGTGATCTTCAGTCCGGGTATCTGGCCGAAGACCTTGGGCACCATTGTTCCGGCCATGCCGTTGGAGGCATCGATCACCACCTTGATCGTCTTCGCACCGTCGAGAAGGGCCGGGTCGAGGAACCGCAACACATGCTGTTGATAGGCGTCCCAGAGGTCGCGCGACTCTTCCCGGCCGTCATGGGGCCGTACCTTATCGCGATCCACCAGCGCCGCGTACCGGCGGATATCGTTAAGGCCGCTGGTCATTCCGACCGGTTTCGCGCCGATCTTGGAGATCTTGAACCCGTTATAGCTGGCCGGATTGTGCGACGCAGTGACCTGCACGCCGCCGCAGCAGCCCAACTGGTTGATCGCAAAGTAGCAAAGCGGCGTGTCCACCATGCCCACATCGACGACGTGGGCGCCGGAGTCGCGAATGCCCTGCTTAAGCGCCTCGGCCAAGGCCGGCGAGGATGTGCGCATATCCCGCCCCACGACGACATGCCGCATCATCGGATCGTCGTAGCCGGCCTCAGCGGCCTGCTCGGTCAGGTACTGGGCGCTCGCATAGCCGATCTGCCACGCCAGCTTCTCATTGAGCGGCTTGGGATACGTCGCACGGATGTCGTACGCTTTGAAGACCTTACCGAGCATGGAGTGCACCTATTTCCATCGGCTGGCATCTGCGCAAAGACAAACCATCATAATCAGTTTAGTCGCTGCACGCCCAGCAGTGCGCGGGTCTCGGACCCGCGGCTAAACTCTGCAACCACACCTACGGCTCTGCCTCTTCCACCACGACGCCGTCCGGCAGCGCTTCCAGAAACTTGCGGCCGTAGAATTTGGTCACGATGCGCGGGTCGAGGATGACGATCCGGCCGGTGTCGGTGGCGGAGCGGATCAGCCGGCCAACACCCTGCTTGAAGCGAATCACCGCTTTGGGAATCTGGTCCTCGATGAAGGGATCGCCGCCACGCTCCTTGATACGCTCGTGCCTGGCTTCGAGCAACGGCCGATCAGGCACATCAAAGGGAAGCCGGGTGATGATCACGTTACGAAGACCGTGCCCGCGCACATCCACGCCCTGCCAGAAGCTCACCGTGCCCATGAGCACCGACCGCTCATCGTCACGGAACCGCCGAAGCAGCAAGCCGCGTGGGCCGTCCTGCTCGTGCACGAGCACCGGATAGCCGGCGTCGAGCAGAACCGGCCGTAACTGATCGGCCACCTGGTTCAGCATCGAGAAGCTCGTAAACAGCACGAACGCTCCGCCGTTCGTCTCCCGCACATGGTGCAGGATTCTCGGGCAAAGCTGCTCGACATAGTTGGGCTTGTCCGGCGGGGGCATCGCGCGATCGATCAGCACGCGCATCTGCGCCGCATGGTCGAAGGGGCTTCCCAGTTGAAGCGTCTCGGCGCCCTCGCAGCCAAGGCGCTGCACTATGTGGCTGAAATCGCCATGACCCGTGGCCAACGTGGCCGAGGTCAGCACCACTGAGAAATCACGCGCAAAGAGCTGCTCGGCCAGGATCGGGCCGACTTCGATTGGCAGACATCGGAGATTCAGTCGTCCACGACCGTGCTGAGCCGATTCGCCTCGCCCGCGGCGGGTAGACCTGCGCCCCTTCATCTCCAGCCAATACACGCAGTCGGCGATCCGCTGCTGGAGCAAGATGACGACGCGCTGGGCGATCTCCCCTGCACGCTGAGCGTAGCTGTTGAGCTCAAACTCATCCGGCTCCGTCGCGGCCCGCTCTCGAAGCAGCTTCAGCAGCGAGGCGAGGTCCTTCATCGGCTTGCTGAGACAGTCGCCTGCCACGTTCGGCGAGCGAATTCGCCCGTTTGCGGGACCCGATTGTTGCTGCCACGCCCAGATCGCGTTGAATAGTTGCCCCGCCAGTTGCCGGCACTGCAACGACTGCTCGATGGCCTGATCAATGAGCCTGGTGGACCCGTCTTTGAGGCGCAGCGTGGAGAGAAAACCCCGGCCGGTGCGTGGTTGATGCAGCAGGTTCAACAGGTGGCTGATTCCCGCTTCCGAGAGGTTGATGCCGAAGTGCTCGGCGGCAACTTCATCCACCACGTGGCCTTCATCGAGAATGACATGGTCATACGGCGGCAGGAACCCCGCGCCATGGGCGCGCAAGGCGAGGTCGGCACAGAACAGCGCATGATTGCAGACCAGCAGATCGCCGTTTCCCATCCGCCGCCGGGCTGCTTGATAGAAGCATTTGTTGTACGTGGGACACTTCCGGCCCATGCAGTTGTGGGTGTCTGATTGGGCATAGTCCCACACTTCTGGGCGGGCAAGCCGCGGCAGCGTCGCCAGCGATCCATCTCGCGTCTTGTACGCCCAATCTTCGATCATGTGCAGCGTCTGGCGGGTGTCATCGTCGCCGAACAGCCTTTCCTGCCTGGCGCTGGCGAGCTTGAGTCTCCGGAGCGAGACATAGTTGTTGCGCCCCTTCACCAGCACCGCGCTGAACTCATCCGGGATCACCGCTCGCAGCAGCGGAATGTCCTTCTCGATCAACTGCTCCTGAAGATTGATGGTGTTGGTGGCGACGACGACGCGCTCGTTGTGGTTGACGATCCGCTCGATCGCCGGGATGAGATAGGCAAACGACTTGCCGACACCGGTGCCCGCTTCGACGAGCAGTCGTCCGCGCTGCTCAAGCGTTCGCTGCACCGCCGCGGCCATCTCGATCTGCTGCGGCCGCACCTCGAAGCCCTCCAGCCGCCGAGCGATCGCTCCGCCGGACGACAGCAAGCTGTCCACACCGATCGTCATAGGCGCATTGTACGGTTAGCGGGTTCCGGGAAGCGGTTTGATCCCGCGCTGCGGGTACCCCATTCAATTCTGGCGCGCATCGGGCTGATCCGCCAGCGGAGGACCCGGCTCGCTGGCGATCGAGCGATCTAGGGTGAGCCGGGGCGTGTCGCCCCGGTGGACTGCGGACCTCCTATACCTCGTCCGTGACGGCGAGCCGTAAGACTTGGGAGATTCCCTCAATCGATGTGCGTAGCGTCCCTCTCACGTCGCCAGCCGCATTCCGGGCAGCCGCGCTCGAAACTCACGCGCAGATCGTAACCGCACTCCGGGCAATGGCCGACATCGTGGACCCTATTTGGCAATGCAGCCCGCGCGGCAACGCTGCATATGCACACGGATAGAAAAGCCGGGATTGCCGCGGACAGTGGGCCGAAGGTGCCTGTGGCCCCGGTGAAGGTGTAGACCACGACGACAATGAGGCTCACCCCATAGACAACCGGAACCGCTATCCGTAGATCCTTGGAGGAAAGACACAACGAGACACACGGCCAGCTCAACAGGCCAACGGAACCACCGATGACCGCACATAGAAGCAATGTTGGGAACGCATCCAGGGGATCCCACCACGTGGTCAGCCAGCCCTCCTTGATCCATTGCGTGAGCATCGCGGCATCACCAAGCAGGGCCATGCAGACAAAGGAAATACCGAAAACCAGCAAGTCGCGACGCACGAGCCGCTTGGTGCGTATCTCCCTCAGGAGGCGCCTCATCGCCACATGTTTTTCCTGGGGTCCTGCCTGCATGCCGAAGTAACATTAGCGCCGAGGCGCAAGACGGCGAACTAATGCGACGACAATCGTTGCCAGTAGGTTGCCGGCCATGGCGCGGCCCGCCGGCGATTGTCAAGGCGGCAGGCTGGTGATCCGGCCGCGACGGTCCGTTACGGAGACGACGCCGTTGCCGTCTTGATCCACGGAGAGGGTGCAGACCGCTTCACCGGCGGTGTTGAGAACCTCGACGCCGCCGCCGTGCCCATCGTGGCTGGGGCCGAGGCGAACAAGCTTGCGGCCGTGGCCATCGTAGCTGCCGAAGACGCCCGCACCGGCGGTAGTGACCCCAAGCTCGATGAGGCGGCGGCCCTTGCCGTTGAACGTGGTGACCGCGCCCGTGCCCGAGGTGGTGGCGCCGAGTCGCACGAGCTTTTGGCCGTGGCCGTCATGCGTCGCAACCACCCCCGCGCCTCCTCTGGACGCGGTGATCGATACGAGTTCGCGGCCCCGGCCGTTGTAAGTGGTGACCCGGCCAAGGGAAGCCTCGCCGAGGCGAATGCTGGACAAGCCCACGGCAAGCCTGCCGTCTTGGTCGAACGTCGCCACCTCACCGCTCCCCTGCGCGGTGTAGCGTAGTCTGACCAGCGTCCTGTTCTGATCATCCACGACCTCGAAACCCCTCGCTCGAATGATGCGGTCTACTTTGTCATCCTGTGCCGCGCCGAGAGCAGCGAGCGCCCGGCCGCGGCGGTCATAGGTCGTGACCATGCCCTCGCCGGCCTTGTTCGCATTCAGCCGGACCAGCTTGCGGCCATTGCGATTGAACGTGGTAATCACGCCCGTCCCTCCCCTTCCCGACCCGACCGCGACGAGTTCCTGGCCGATGCCGTTGTAGGTGGTGACCATGCCGTGATGTTCATTGCCGACCTGTACGCCGGACAACGCTACGACAAGATCGCCGGTCTCGTCGAACGTCTCAACGACCCCGCTTCCCTGTGGGCCGCCCTGCAGCGTCACCAGCACGCGCTGCAAGTCATCAACGATCTCCAGCTTCTTCGTTTGAATCACGTCCGGAACCGTGTCGATCTGCACAGCGCTCATACAGACGGCAGCGATGAGCGCGAGGCTGACTGTGGTGAGCAAGAGCCGGTAGCGACGGTTAGTAATCTCCAACCTGGCGATGCGTTGGTCGAGCGTCATGGTCGATTCTCCTAATCCTTCCTGGCTTGAGAGCACTTCGGGTGCCCCACAGTACGATAGCGCGCTTGGGGTTAACGTGATCCGCGGTAAGCCAACCGCGCGACCTTGGAGGTCGAGGGTCGGTGATGCAGTCGCTCAGTTGGAGCGCGCGCCTGCGGTCCCGTTGGGAGAGGCGGCGAGTTGCTTGCGAAGCTTGCGGGCGTGCAGGTACGGGCGAACCGCCGGGACACCGGCCAGGGCGATCAGCACCCAGACGATTGCGACGATCCCGGCTCCGTCGGCGATCTTCAATCCCAATGTACGGGGGAGGTGCCCCCCGACCAGTGCGGCTAACGGTCCGACGGCGTACCCGGCGCCGATGAGCCCTTCATGTGTGCCGCCGGCCTCGACCTTGGCCCGGCCGACGGCCAAGGCATAGTAAAGCGCAGCGTAATAGATCACGCCCAGCCCCACGCCGAGACTGGCGAATCCGACGAGCATCAGCCCCAGGCTCGCGCCCGTAACCACCAGCGCGAAGCCGCCGGTCATCGTGGCCGCGCCGAGCAAGAGTGTCCCCCACCGCCCGTGCCAGAACGCCATCCGCCACATCACGACGAACGCCGCGACCCGCACAATTGTCCAGGTCGCCGTCGCCGGCGTCTCCCACCCCACCTCAACGCCCACCGCTTCAAAGCGATACGGCAGGATCGGGTTCATCGCCGAGATCAGCACGTAACTCAGCGGCAGCAGCACCCGCGCCGACCGCAGCAACAATCGATACTCCGATCCCACGTGCGCTTCAGCCAGACCGGAATCGTGGTGGCCGGGGCGCGGGGCAAACCAGATCAGCGCCGCCAAGGCCAGGAAGTTCGCCCCGGCGAACCCGCCGATCGCCCACTCGCCGTGGGTTTCGAGAATCGGCGCCATCAAGAGTAAAGGCAGCGCCACCGCAGGCGCCCACGTCAGGTTGAACCATCCGATGGCGGAGCGCATCGAAGCCCCGTGCCGCCCCGCGGTCAGATAGCTTTCAATGATCGGCCAGAGGATCGACGAGAGGAAGGTCACACCCGCCACCGCCAGCCACAGCGCCCATTGGCCTTGAAATGCAATCGGCCCGAGACAGACCACCGCCTGGACACCAACGAGAACGACGAGGACGTCTCTCGGCCGAAGCCAACGATCGACCCATCGCGTGATTGCGCCGGCCCTGAACGCACCGATGGTATAGATCGCACCCATCATCGCGTACAGCAGCAGATTGCGCGTCTGCGTGAAGTCGTAGGCGTGCTTGGCGATGAACGCCATGCCGTTCCAGAACACGCCCGTGCCCAGCGAGCACAAGGCGGTCAAGGCGAGGACCGCCCCCAACGGCGTCGGGCTAGGGTCACCGTTCATTGGCCGCGTCATGATCGGAGTTTAGCGGCGGGCCTGGGGCCCGCGCGTCGCCCGGCGGCGACGGCTAAACGCTGCGCCCTCGGGTCCAACCCGACTTACCTCTTCCTCTGCATTCTCTGCGGCTCAGTGGTGAGATTTCTTCGTCCCCCCGTTCCTCGCGCCGCTGTATACAATGCCGGCACAGGTCCGCGTAGCTCAGTTGGATAGAGCGTCTGCCTCCGGAGCAGAAGGTCGCAGGTTCGAGTCCTGCCGCGGATGTTTGCCTCGCCTCGATGGATATTGCTGAGTTTCAAGAACTGATTCGGGAGCGGTACTACGCGACGGATTCGGCGCGGGGAGCGCCGGGGACGTTTTTGTGGTTTGCTGAAGAGGTCGGTGAACTGGCCAAGGCGATCGGCAAGCAACAGCGCGGCGATCCGCCGGCGGCGAATCAGCCCGAGCTCGAAGACGAGTTCGCCGATGTGCTCGCGTGGCTGGCGACGCTGGCCAACGTCACCGGCGTCGATCTCGATGAGGCCGTGCGGAAGAAGTACGTCGAGGGCGGGGGGCCGAAGGGGACGAAGTGAGGGACGCCCCGGGCAAGCCCGGGGCTATATGGGCATCGCGCGGGGCTTATGGCTTCTTTGCGGATTGATGATATTTTCGCCCGGCTGCGGGCCGAGGGTCGTACGGCGCTGATCCCGTTCGTGACCGCGGGCTATCCGTCGCTGGAGGTGACGGCCGAGGTGGTCCCCGCCCTGGAGACGGCCGGTGCAAGCATCATCGAGCTGGGGATTCCCTTTTCCGATCCGATTGCGGACGGCCCGGTGATCGCGGCGTCGATGCACGTGGCGTTGGGGGCTGGCGTAACGCCGGGGGCAGTCTTCAAAATCGTCGGCCAACTCCGCCAAGCCACAAGTGTGGGCCTGGTGGCAATGGTCAGCGATTCGATCGTGCAGCGGATGGGTCCGCAGCAGTTCCTCGCCGACGCGGCCGAAGCCGGGTTCGACGGGCTGATCATTCCCGACATCGATCTGTCCGGCGCCCCCGCCGTGGCTGAGCTTGCGGCCGGGCACGGGATGACGCTTAGCCTCCTGATCGCACCGACCACACCGGACGATCGCATCGAGCGGATCGTCGGGCTTTGCAGTGGGTTCGTGTATGTGCTGGCCCGGGCGGGGATTACCGGCGAGCGTGACGCGGCGCCGGACATCGCCGCCCGCGTCGAATCGGTCCGCCGACATACCGATCTGCCAATCGCGGTGGGCTTCGGAATCTCCGAACCAGAGCATGTGTCAGCGGTTACGGAGCTGGCGGACGCAGCGATCGTCGGCTCGGCGATCGTTCGGCGGATGGGCCCCGACGGCGAGGCGGTGTCGGCGGCGGCGGACTTCGCCCGCACGCTGGCCGCAGCTCTGACCAAACGCCGTCGATCTGACGCCCAGTAGTCACCGCGTAGCGCAGGGCGTTCGCAGAGATCACGGCAGTGCCGTCGGGACGAGCCCGCGGGCGAAATCCGTCACACCAGATGGAGATGTCGGGTCCGTTTCATACAATATGTTGAGGTTTCAACGACATCGGCTTGCAAGGCGACCCAAGTTTGTAATACTCCGCATCTCGCTGCTGACCCTGCTCGCAGTTACGCCAATCGCAAGGAGTGCCGATGACCGCTTCGTGCATGGACCGCTCAACCGCCGGGACCCAAGCGCCCACCGACATGGATCGCACATCCACGAAAGGCCCGCTGACCGATGTGTTCGGCTCACTCACCTTCACCGGTGATGTGATGCTCAAACGTCTCTCCGAAGAGGTATTTCGCAAACTTCAGCGGACGATGAAACAGGGCGTGCCGCTGGACCCGGCCATCGCCAACACGGTGGCCGCAGCCATGAAGGAGTGGGCGCTCGAGCACGGCTGCACGCACTACTGCCATTGGTTCCAACCGCTGACCGGCTCCACCGCTGAGAAGCACGATGCGTTCCTGGCTCCGGACGGCGAGGGTCGGGCGATCGCGAAGTTCTCCGGTGATGAGCTGATTCGCGGCGAACCTGACGCAAGCTCATTTCCTTCCGGCGGGATCCGCGACACCTACGAAGCCCGCGGCTACACCGCCTGGGATGCGACCAGCCCGGCGTTCGTTCTCAAGACGGACAGCGGCGCGACGCTGTGCATCCCGACGGCGTTCGTGTCGTGGACCGGCGAGGCTCTGGACACGAAGACCCCCCTGCTGCGCTCGATTCAGGCCGTCAGCAAACAGGCGATGCGGATTCTGCGGATCTTCAGCACCGACGAAGGCGTGTCGCAGGTCATCACGACCTTAGGCTCTGAACAAGAGTACTTTCTGATCGACGAGGAGTTCTACAACCGCCGGCCTGACCTGCAGATTTGCGGCCGAACGCTCATCGGCGCCCCAGCTCCTAAAGGCCATCAGCTCGACGATCACTATTTCGGAGCGATCGCTGAGCGGGTCATGGCGTTCATGAACGAGGTCGAGCGCCGGTTGTATGAGCTGAGCGTTCCCGTGAAGACGCGGCATAACGAGGTTGCCCCGGGCCAGTACGAGATCGCTCCGATCTTCGAGAACGCGAACGTCGCTACCGATCACCAGATGCTCACCATGCACACGATGCGCACCTGCGCGCGGCATCACGGCTTGGTTTGCGTGTTGCACGAAAAGCCATTCGCGGGCATCAACGGCTCGGGTAAGCACAACAACTGGTCGATCGCCACGGACACCGGCGTGAACCTACTAGATCCGCGGGATGAAGCGCACACGAACATGCAGTTTCTGGTCTTTGTCATGGCGGTGGTTCGAGCCATTGATGTGCACGCGGACCTGCTTCGCGCGTCCGTCGCCGGGGCCGGGAATGATCATCGCCTCGGCGCGAACGAGGCTCCGCCTGCGATCATCTCCATCTACCTTGGTGAGATGCTCAACGACATTCTGGACCAGTTGAAGCTCGGAGAGCCCAGGTCCACAAAGACGGGCGGGCGCATGGATCTCGGTGCTCGTACATTGCCTCAAATCCCTCGGCACAGCAGCGATCGCAACCGCACCAGTCCGGTCGCCTTCACTGGAAACAAGTTCGAGTTCCGGGCCATCGGCGCAAGCTCCTCGATCGCCTGGCCCAACACCGTGCTCAACACCATTATCGCTGAGTCGTTGGACTTCCTGGCCACCAAGCTGGAAGAACGAGTGGGCAAGGACCCGACCCCGCAGATCCTCGAAGCCGCAGTCAGGTCCGTGCTCCGGGATGTTGTGCATCAGCACCGCCAAGTCGTTTTCGACGGCGACAATTACGACCCCAAGTGGCATGAGGAAGCGCAGCGGCGCGGCCTGCCAAACCTCCAGTCCACTGTCGATGCCTTGCCGACCTTGAAATCCAAGAAGGCGCTGAACCTCTTCAGCAAGTACCGCGTCTTGAACAACCGGGAACTTCGGGCCAGGGTAGCGGTGCTATGGGACCAATACAGCACGATCGTGGGCATTGAGGCCCGGACGATGGTGTCCATGCTCAAGACGCAGGTACTGCCAGCGGCGCTGCGACATCAAACGGAGGTGGCCGAGGCGGTCGCCGCTACGCAGGCCGCAGGTGTCGATTGCGAGAATACGCGCGCTGGGTTGCAGGAACTTGTGGACATGATCGATGGGCTCCGAGACGCCACCCAGGCCGTCCATCAGGCCGAGACCCACCAGCTCACCAACTCCGAGCGGCAGGCAAGGCACATTCGCGATACGCTCATCCCGGCGATGGATCGTGCCCGCGCGGCATCTGATGCGCTGGAATCCGTGATCCCCGCCGATCTGTGGACCTTGCCGACCTACGGTGAGATGTTGTTTCTCAGGTAGGGCGAATTCTGGGTCACCACCGCCCCCGTAGATGCATGCGGGGACATCAACTGATCTCCCGGCCCCGAATGAGTGTCCGGGGGCTACCCGTGCTTTGTTCCGCCGCGTCGCTGTGGTATCGTACTGCGCCCCGACGGCATGGAATGCGGAGAACAGCTCGATGGCAGACGCCACCTCCACCACTCCCCAGCCCGCTGGCAAGACCGCCAACAAGGTCGAGATCGAGAATGTCGGTCCGGCGACGAAGCGGCTGACGATCACCATCCCCAGCGAGGCCATCGCTCAGAAGCTCGAAGAGTCGCTTGGCACTATGGCTACCGAGACCGCCATTCCCGGCTTTCGCCGCGGCAAGGTTCCTCGGCGGTTGCTGGAGAAGCGATTCGGCTCAGCGATGCGCGATGAAACGAAGAACAAACTCATCGCCGACGCCTACGCCAAGGCAATCGAAGAACACCATGTTGAGCCCGTCGGCGAGCCCGAACCGGCCGAATCGGTAGACAAACTGCAAATCGAAGAGGGCAAGCCACTTACCTTCGTGTTTGATGTCGAGGTCGTACCGGAATTCGACCTGCCGCCGCTCGACGGGATCGAGATCACCAAACCCATATTGGAGATCACCGAGGAGCACATCGAAACCGAGCTCACGCGGCAGTTGCAGCAGCTCGGTACGCCCAAGCGAATTGAAGGCGATTTCCAGCCGGGCGATCGGCTCCTCGCGCACGTGACGGTCACCAAGAACGACGAGAAGGAACCATTCTTCCAGGAGGACGAAGCGGTAATCATCTTCCCGGGGACGGGACAGGGTGGTCGCGGCCCGGTGCTCGGCCTCATGGTCGAGAATCTCCAAGACTTGCTCAAGGACAAACGGGTCGGCGATACGGTCATCATCGAGACGATCGGTCCCGAGGCTCACGAGCGAGACGACCTCCGTGGCGCAAAGCTGACGATGACGCTGCGGCTGACTGCTGCCGAACGCACAGAGCCGGCAACTGCCCAGCGGTTGATTGAGGTGTATGGCCTTGGCAGCGAAGAGAATCTGCGCGAGCAGATCAGGCTGACGTTGCAACAGCGTCGTGATCAGGAACAAGTCACCATCATGCGTGAGCAGGTCTACGACTATCTGCTGGGCGGCGTGGACTTTGAGCTTCCCGAGAAGCTTTCGGCCGCTCAGGTCGCGCGCAGCCTTGAGGGCCACCGCATTGAGCTGTTGTACCGCGGCCTGACCCCCGATGAGGTCGAAGGCCGGCTAGCCGAGATTCGTGCCGAATCCGAAGCTCAAGCTCGTGATCGCCTCAAGCTTGCCTTTCTTCTTCGCCGGTTGGCTGGTCAGTTCAACATCGAGGTATCGCAGCAGGAAATCAACGGTCGCCTTGCCGCGATCGCCATCCATCGCGGCCAGCGGCCGGAGCAGCTGCGATCCGAGCTGGCGCGAACCGGTCGTCTGGGCGAAGTAGCCCGCGTGTTACGCGAGCACAAGGCCGCTGACCGTGTGATCGCACAGGCCACCGTGAAGGAGATCTCCGCTGAGGAGTGGGCTGAATCGGGCCCTGGAAAGGCTACGCCGGCCAAACCTCCTGCGGAAAAGAAGCAGAAGACCGCGAAGACCGCTAGAAAGCCTGGGGCGACAAGGACCGCGCCCCGCAAGAAGACAACCCGCGAAGAAAAGTAGCAGCGACCGCCCCGCAGCTGGGTGCCCGCAGCCGTTACAGTGCCCCTATGCGCGTAGGCCTTGCCCTTAGCAGCACCGGCGATCCGCGCCATGCCAACCTTCTGTCAGAGATCTTTCCATGGCTGGTTGCGCTGCTGGTGTTGGTGTGTCTCGGCGCGGTAGCAATCTACGCGGTGCGGCGATCCCTGCACCGCCGGGGGCCGCAATCAGCGGATGGATTCACGCTCCAGCAGCTTCGCGACCTGCATGGGGCCAGCCAACTGACGGACCGGGAGTTCGAGCGGGCTAAGGCCGCGATAATCGGACGTTTCGCCGGGCCCAACACCGGTGAGGAACAGATCGGACCTGACCAGCGGGACGCCGATTCGGCTGAGTGACAGGGCCGGTGAGGGCGAGGCATTCTATTGAGAACGGGTTATCTGTGCATCGAATGGTGATTCACAGTGGAACCTTTAGACGTTGTGGATGAAGCCCGATACACTATGCTGGAGAGCCCCACGCCCCGGCCGGGTGCGATGTGCGATCGTTCCGTCACATCTTGAGGAAGATATGAGTAGCTCGCAGCAGTCTGATCCGCCCTCGACGCTGACGCCGCTCGACGCGGGCGGTTCCGGAGGGAGCCGTCGGGGACCAATCAAGAGCTCAGTCCTCTCAACCGGCGGGTTCAAGACCGAAGGCGGCGGTCCGCCCCGTGGAGGTTCCGGCGGCGGCGGCGGCGGCGGAGATAGTGGGTTCCGCGGCCGAAAAGTCACCACATGCTCCTTCTGCGGCAAGACCTCGCGCGAGGTCGGGCCCATGGTCGAAGGGCCCAACGACATTTACATCTGCTCCAACTGCACTGACCTGTGCCAGAACATTTTCCGCCAGGAGCGACGGCGGGTCACCAGCGCTCAGCCGTTGTTTACGGCCATTCCTGCCCCGCGCCAGATCAAGGAGTTCCTCGATCAGTACGTCATCGGGCAGGAATACGCGAAAAAGGCACTGGCGGTGGCAGTGCATAACCATTACAAGCGGCTGACCCAGATTGAGAACGAGGAGTCTCCGGTCGAACTCGACAAATCCAATGTCCTGCTCATCGGGCCCACCGGCACCGGCAAGACGCTGCTGGCCAAGACGCTGGCTCGGGTGCTCAACGTGCCCTTCGCCATCGGCGACGCCACCACCCTCACCGAGGCCGGCTACGTCGGTGAAGACGTCGAGAACTTGCTGCTGAAGCTCCTTCAGGCCGCCGACTATGACCGTGAAGCCGCTCAGCGCGGCATCATCTACATCGACGAGATCGATAAGATCGGCAAGACATCCTACAACGTCTCGATCACCCGCGATGTCTCCGGCGAGGGCGTGCAGCAGTCGCTGCTGAAGATGCTCGAGGGCACCATCGCCAACGTCCCGCCACAGGGCGGGCGCAAGCATCCCGAGCAGCAATACATTCAGATGGACACCACCCATATTCTCTTCATATGTGGCGGTTCGTTCGTCGGCCTTGATGACATCATTCGCAAGCGCATCGGCCGGCTACGCATCGGCTTTAGTGTGGATTCCGCTCACGATAAGACCAAGCAACAGCAAGTTGGCGAGATCCTCGCTCAAGTGGCGCCCGAGGATGTGCTGGAGTTCGGCCTGATTCCGGAGCTGATCGGCCGCCTGCCCATCATGTGCCCGCTGATGCCGCTGGATCTCGACGCATTGGTGCAGATTCTCACCGAGCCGAAGAACGCGCTGATCAAGCAGTACCAGCACATGTTCAGCCTGGAAGACGCCTCGCTGGAATTCACTGAAGACGCGCTGCAACTGCTGGCCAGTCGGGCAATGAAGCGAGACACCGGGGCGAGGGCTCTGCGGGCGGTGCTCGATGAATTCATGCTCGACACGATGTATGATCTGCCCGAAGTCGAGAGTGCCGGTGTGACGTACGTCATCGACGCCGACGCGCTCCAAAGCAATCTCTCCCTCACCGAGCTGCCCCAACGCAAGGCCAAGGAGTCGGCGTAGCGGGCCGCCGCCGCACGTGCGGGGCTGGCTGCCAACACCCACAGTGCCAATCCATGGGTTTCTGCGGTCTGAGGTGCGTCCGCTTTGCCGGCTCGCCTTGCCTTTGGACCCGCCATTCCTATACTGCTCCGCTCGAATTGATTCTCGTATTCGGACCGACTCGCCATGCCTCGCGTCTGCTCAATCACAGGCGTCCGAACCGCCAAAGGCAACAAGGTTCGTCATCGCGGACGGGCCAAGTACCTCGGCGGCGTCGGCACCAAGATCACCTCCTGCACCCGCCGTTCGTTCAAGCCGAATCTTCAGAGGGTCAATGCCCTGGTTGACGGCACACCAAAACGGATCACCGTCTCGACACGCGCCCTGCGCCAGGGGCTTGTGGTCAAGCCGCTGAAACGCAAGTACGGCTACACCCGGCAGCAAAAGAAGGACACGCGGTCAGGGGAATGATTCGCAGTGTTGCGCGTCGAACCACCGGCCCGACACGGGCCGGCTCGCCACAGCCCCGTCACCCGGCGAGACCGTAGTTGGGGTTGGGCAGCCACACAAAGGCGTGCTTTTCTTCGTTCACCTCCGCGGTAAAGGCAGCCTCGCCGAGGTAGTTTAATCCGAAAATGTTGTCGCTGCCGGGTAGAAACCCCAGCGCACGGATGTCGGTGAGCCGGTAACAAGTCTGAGCGGTGGCGATGCTGCCACCAAGCAATGCCAAGGCGCTGCCCGCCACACAAGTGACAACGGATTGACGTTTGACTTTTCTCATGGTCTCTTTCCTTTCGTAGAGGTTCAATGGAAAAGAACTCGACTTTCCCCACCTCCAAGAACATAGCGAACGTTTATCGATCTCGTCGACGACGGGGGCGCAGTGCGCTAAGGCCAAGCAGCCAGAGCGCACCCGGCGACGGTACACCGAAGTGGAGATCATCGATTACCACACTGCTATCTGAGGGATCATCAATGACCGCGAGGTCGAAGAGCTCGCTAGAGACAAGTCCGGCGAAGTTACCCACTCCTCCGACGCCAAACTCGCTGCTCGTGTAGATGAGCTCGCCTTCTCGAAACAGCTCAAACTGGACGAGCCCCGGGAAGTCCACTGCAATCCACGCTTGGGGGGTATCGAACGAGACCGCGATGGGAGTGAACCCGCCGTCGTCGAGGCCGGCACCATCGTTCGGAAAGAGGAAATCGTTCACGAATATGTTCTCATTCCCTCCCACAAACAGCACCCCGAGGTCGGCGTACTGGTCGGTGATGAATGTCCCGTCCGGAAAGCCGGTGAAGCCTATGGTGGTGAAGTCTCCGACCGCGGCCATCCACTCATCCTTGTCGGTGAACTCTTCAACAAATCCGCCAAGCGCCTCACCATTCCCCGGCCAAGCCATGATTGCCGCAGCGATCAGTCCGGTCGGCATATTTGGCAGTCGCATGGCTCTTCTCTCTTCTCAGCGCGCGCCGAGGTCGGGCGGTCAGATATGAGCCCCGGCGACGTGCGCAGCCTACCTCAAGAAGCTGGAAATCCAAGGGCAAAATGGCGAGAATGGGCGGATTGTGCCGGGCCCGCCCGCCCGGGTAACTTCGACGATGAGCCTCAGAGCCGGCCTGTCCTGGGGCCGGTGTCGTCGGCGGACTTCAATGATCCGACGACGATCGCGGCATTCAACAGCACTTGGCCGCGTAGAAAGACTCAGTTTGAGTATTCAGCCGGATGCAGTGCAATGAGGGGTCAGGCGCCGATCCCCTGACAGCGAGACGAAGACGCCGGCAGTCCCGCGAAGCATGATCCGCTGGTTCGGCGCCGACTTGGCCGCGTACATGGCCTGATCGGCGTGGCGGATCAGTTGCTCGGCGTTGACCGGCCGGCTCAGATCGATGTGCGAGATCCCGATCGAGATTCCGAGGCGAGGCTCGCCTGTAGGCGCGGCGCGGTTGGCGCAGTCATGTTCGCGGAGGATACGCTCGGCCACGCGGACCGCTTCGTGAGCGTTCGTCTCGGGCATGAGCACGCAGAACTCATCACCGCCATAGCGAGCAGGCACATCCACCTGGCGACAATTCGCCTGGATGAGCCTGCCGGTCCGGCGGAGGACCTCGTCGCCGCCCAGATGACCGATCGAGTCGTTGGTCGCCTTGAAGCCGTCAAGGTCGATCATCATGAAGGCCAGCGGTCGATCGTTGCGCACGGCTTCGGCCCAGGCGCGCTGGAGCATTTCGTTGAGCCAGCGCCGGTTCCCTAGCCCGGTCAAATCGTCGGTGCGGGCCAACGTTTCGAGCCGATGGATCAGCGCTTCCAGGTGCCGGTTCTTCACCTCCAGCTCAGCCAGGCATCGGCGCAGATCGCGATCGGGGCGCTGCGACCGAACGTACTTTCGGGTCGAGGATCGAATCTCTATGCCTCCACGGAAAGAGCTGAATCGTCTCTGCTTCAACGTGGGACCGTCCGGCTCCCGGGTCAGGCGTGCGGGACTATCCGTCGGGAACCTGCTTTAGCATCGAATAGGACTCCGTCTCCGACAAGTGCCAACCCGCAAGATCGCCCGGTTTTGCTTGCCCAGCCGGAATAACCCACCCATTCACACTGCCGATAATCGGGCCTCGCCGGAATCATCTCTGAATGATGCTCGGCCGGGGAAGTTGCCTGCTCTGGCGACGCCCGCTACAACGCGCCGACCGTCGCCTTGACAATCGTTCGGTCGTTCACTGCGATGCTCAGATGCTTGAGGCGGTCGGGCGTGTCAGCTCAACAGTCTCGTCAGATCATTCCAGGTCACGACCAACAGCACTGTCGCGATGAAGGCCAGCCCGACGATGGTGGCCGCATTCTGGAATGCCGGCGACGGCGCGCGCCCTTTTAACTTCTCGTACACCAGAAACAGGAAGAGCCCGCCGTCAACAATCGGGATCGGCAGAAAGTTGATCACGGCCAGGTTTACGCTGATGATGGCCAGGAAGAAGATCAGGTAGGTGAAGCCGCGATCGGCGATCCGCGTGCCGATGTGGACGATGCCCACGGGCCCGTGAAGCTGCTCCACGCCGATGCTGCCGCGCAGCAGCCGGTCAAGGGTCAGGTAGGTCATCACAATGAACTTGTGGGTCTGCGTGAAGCCCATGGTGACGGCCCGCACAGGATTGCCGCCGGCACTGAGCGTGGTGTAAATCGGCTCGAACGCGGAGCCCGGCAGCTCGCTTCTCCACGAAAGGTCGTGCAGCGCCGCGACCTGTTTGGCGGCGAGCACCAAGTCAATGGTCTCGCGTTCGGCGTTGGGCGTCGGATGCGTAATCGTCAAGGTCACGGTTGCCGCGGCCCCACTGTTCAATGCCGAGCGCGTCTCGGTCCGCAGCGCCTGGCGAAACGACGCCCAATCCGAGACGGGCGTGTCATTGACAGCATCGATACGGGTGCGGCCGAACAAGAACCAGTCGGCCACGGGCGTGGGCTGGACGGTCGTTTGGCCGTCAGGCCCGGGCGCGGTGCGCAGCCGATCCATCGGCTGGGCAATCAGCGGAAGCTCCCATGCCCAGTCGATGTGGATGTTGAGTCTACCCTTGCGGTCAACGCGGGCCTTCACGGGCAGCCGGGCACCGTCGCGCAGGAGCAGCAGGTCAATCTCGCCGCTCTTGTGCGTGGCGAGCTCGGCCTTGAGGCCGGCCATGCGAGGCCCATCCACCGCCCCGGCGCGCAGGATAACATCGTCCGGCTCAAGAACCTTCTGGTTGGGTTTGTTGCGACCACCGACGACTGCAACGATCTTCACCAACGGGGTCAGACCAAAAAGGCCGGTTTCGATATTCTGCTCGACGCCGGGTATCGCCGTGGCATAGCGAAGGATCTGGAAAATGGGCGTTACGTCAACATCGGTTCGGACCAAGGCTTGGTCAACAAAGTCGAGGCCGTCGCCCGAGGCGGTCCACGCCGTCGACACCGGCCGGCCGCCGGACTGCCGAACGACTTCCTGAAACTGTTCGTAAGTTTCGATTCGCTGCCCGCCGGCCGAGACGAGGCGCATCCCCGGGCGAACGCCGGCGTCGAACAGTCCGAGTTCGACCAACCATTCAGTCAGCCGTCCATCGTCGTCTGCCAACAAGGTACTCGATTGCGCAGGATAAATACCGATACCCAAGAGCCCGGTGCCCGGGTCCTTCTCTGGAGTCAGCAGGAACTCCAGCGGCGCGCTCGCGCCGGCGCGCTGCACCGTGAACTTCAGCGTCTGGCCGGGCTTCGCCATAGCAGCGGCGATGCGGATGTCGGCGAACGTTTCGACGGGCTCGCCCTCGATGTAGGTGATGCGGTCACCAGGCTTCAAGCCGATGCTCTCAGCGCCCGGGTCCGTGGCGTCGATGGCGGCGGTGGTGCCCGCGGGCATCGACCTTGCAACCTCGCCAACTACGGGCGCCTCGGACCGTACGCCGATCATGAACGCCACGATGAAAAGGCCAACCGCCAGCAGGACGTTGGCCACCACGCCGGCGGAGACGACCACCATGCGCTTGCCTATCGGGCAGACGTTGTAGCTGCGGGGGTCGGCCGAGACGGCGTTGGGGTTGATGTCTTCCTGGCCGAGCATCTTCACGAAGCCGCCGATCGGCAGCCAGCGCAGCGAGTATTCGGTTTCGCCCAGCCCGTAGCGGGCCAGTTCCTCTCCGCCTAGATCATCGGGCGCCTTGCCCGTCTTGGCCACGACGCGGCCGCGCGTGGAGCCCCATACCAGACCAATGCCCCGTCGCCAGGAGATGATCGCCTGGCCCATGCCGATTGCGAACACCTCGGTTCGAATCCCCGCCCACTTGGCCGCCAGGAAGTGGCCGAGCTCGTGCACGAAGATCAAGACCCCGAATCCGAAGATGATCAGAAGCAGGTTGGTCGTGGTGTTAAGTAGATTCATTTCGCTTCGGGTCGCTCGAAGAACTCGCTCGCAGCCCAGCATCTTGCCCGCGCGCCACTAAATGGCGTCGGCTAGACGTTAACACTCCCTCGATTGCTCGCAGCCGACGACGTGGGCAGACCGACACGCTCGGACCTGCCGCCGCATTGGGTCCCAACGCGGCGGTTGACTTCATCTCGGGCGGCTCGATCGGCGCGCCGCACGTCGTCGAGGCCCTCCAGCGGCCTTGGTTCAATCGCAGCGAGCGTCTCGCGGACCAACTCGGCAATCATCCCAAACGGAATCCTACGATCCAGGAAGGCGGCGACGGCTGCTTCGTTGGCGGCGTTGAGGACGGCCCCCGCAGTGCCACCCGCCTCGATCACCTGATACGCCAGACCCAGCGCCGGGAAACGCTCGTGATCCACCGGCTCAAAATCTAGGCGGCGAGCGTTGGCCCAATCCATCGTCGCTGCGCAGCCTCCCAGGCGATGCGGCCAGGTCAAAGCATATTGGATTGGGGTTCTCATGTCGGGTGGTCCAAGCTGGGCGATGACCGAGCCGTCCACGAACTCGACAAAGCTATGGATGATCGACTGGGGATGGACGATCACCTCGATCTTCTGGGCGGGGATGTCAAACAGCCAGTGGGCTTCGATCACCTCCAGGGCCTTGTTCATCAGCGAGGCGGAGTCAACGGTGACCTTCGGCCCCATGTCCCAGGTCGGATGATCGAGTGCCTGCTCGACGGTGGCGTCGTAGAGTCGTTCGCGGGTCCAGGTACGAAACGGACCGCCGGAGGCCGTGAGCACAAGGCGGGCGACTTCCTGGACGGATCCCCCAGCCGCAAGACATTGGAAGATTGCGCTGTGCTCAGAATCGATCGGCAGGAGGTTGATCCCTTTGCGACGCACCCTGGGCATCACCAGCGCTCCCGCCGCGACCAACGTCTCCTTATTTGCCAGCGCGAGGTCGCAACCGCGGTCAATGGCCGACAAAGTGGCGGGCAGCCCGGCGGAGCCGACCATCGCTCCCAACACCAGATCTCCTGGTTGGGCCACTGCGTCGATGAGCTCTACGGCTGCCTCCTCGCCGGCATAGACGTGGGGGATTGAGGCGAGCGTCGGGGCCTGGTCGGCGTCTGCGATCGCCACGTGCTTGACGTCAAACCGCCGAGCCTGCTGCCCCAAGAGTGCGGCATTGGAGCCGCCGGCCAGGCCGACAACGTCGAACCCGCCTGCGGTGGCCCGTCCGCATCGGCACAGATGCGCGACCACCTCCAGGGCGTCGCTCCCGATCGATCCGGTGGAGCCGAGAACGATCAGGCGGCGGCAGGCTGGTTGAGGCTGTCGAGTCACTCTTCCAGATTATCCTTTACATCAGCTAGCGCGGTGCGTGAAAGGACCCGTCGACTTCGATAAAGTCGCTTCATTGTCCGCGCCGCGCGCGGAGCGGTCTCGACGCCGGCGGCCGCGGAGTCGCGCTTGGAGGACTCGTCCGATTGGGCAGAACGTCCGCGGTCTGTCTTCTTGGTCGTTGCAGGCTGGCCGGCGGCGATGGAGCCGCTGGTTGGCCCGGCTGATTTGGAAGCCGCGACCTTGGGTCGGCGCTTCCTTCTCACGCCAGCCCTGTTGTCGGTGCGTCGGGAGGATTCCCCAGCGCCGCGATCATCACGCCCTGCGGTCGTGAATGATTCGGCGGAACGGCCGGAGCCGTCTGCGTTTGAGCGTGGGTCGGCCGAGCCGGTGAGCAACCGGGCTGCAGGCGCATCGGCTGCTCTCGGAACAGTCTTGCGACGGCGGGAGGTCTTTGTGCCAGTTGGGGCCTGACGGCCGTCGCGGCCGGCGGATTCCGCGGGCAGACTCTTGGCGTCAGCGGCTCGCCCCTCGGTGCCCACCAGGGTCCGAATCCGCTGGGCCATCGGCGGCGTCACCAATGACATGTGGTTGTTCAAGTCAAGGTCATCCTGGGCCTTGCATCGGCTGAGAATCTCACGTGACGCGACGCCAAGGTCCCGGGCGAGCTGGTGAACAGGAATGGATCCGTCCTCACGCGGGCGACCCCTGCCTCGTCGGGACCGGCGACGACGGGGCTTCTTGGTCGCCTGGCCGCCATCGGATGACGTCTCGGCAGGTCTGGCAGCCCCGGCTTCATCGGACGCGGCATCAGCACCCTCGCCCGCTCGATCAGGCGTCGTATCGGCCCCCTCTGCGAGCGCGAGGGTGGTGGCATCGGCTGGCGCGCCTCGGCGGCGACGCCGTCGTTTCTTGGTCGGGGATTTCCCGGCCGGTGCAGGCTTCTTTGCTCGTTCCTTGCTCTGGGCTGCTTCAAGCTGCCCGATCGTTGGAACTTGCAGCGGCGGCAGCTTGGCCACGTCCATCTCGGCGCCACGGTCGTCGTAGGCAAAGAAATCGACGCGATCGACGGCGATGGCATCGCTGACCCGCACGTCGATCGTCTTGCCCGACACGTCCTCCAGCGCGACCAGCTCCCGCCTCTTGCTGCTAAGCAATACCGAGGCCACCCGGGGCGAGCACACCACCTCCACCCGTCTGACGCGATCGAATTGCAATACATAACCGACTTGCCGCATGGCCTCGGCGCCGAGGGACTGTGGCGTCTTGATTTCGCCCTGTCCGTCGCAATACCCGCACGGCATGAAGTGACTCATGCGCAGGCTCGGGCGCATACGCTGCCGGGTCAATTCAACAATGCCGAACTCGCTAATGCGCAGCATCGTGGTCCGGGCCCGATCGCGCTTCAGCGCCTGGCGAAACCGTTCTTCAACCTCGCGGCGGTGCTGGAGACGGTGCATGTCGATCAAGTCGTTGATGACCAAACCACCCAGATCGCGCAGGCGAAGCTGGCGGCAGATCTCATCCACCGCCTCGCAGTTCGTTCCAAAGGCGTTCGTCTCGCTGTCGGTCGCGCGGCGACTGCGGCCGGAGTTGACATCGATTGCCACCAGCGCTTCGGTTTGGTCGATGACGAGCTTGCCGCCTGAGGGCAGCGGAACTTCGCGGCTGTGAATCAGATCGATCTGCCGCTCGATGTCAAAGGCGTGGAAGATCGGCACGGGACTTCGATAGCGAATGAGCTTGGGGGCGGAGCGTGGCGCCACGACGCTGAGGAACGCCGCCGCCCGTTCGTGCGCCGACTCGCAATCAACGATAACGGCCGAGATCGACGGCCGCAGCACATCACGGATGGTGCGGATGAACAGGTCGGATTCGGTGTAGAGCTCACACGGCGCGCCGACGTCCTTGATGCGCCGGTCCATGACCTTCCACAACCGCACCAGGTAGGCCACGTCGCGCGTCAAGTCGGTCCGGGTCTTTCCAAAGCCAGCGGTGCGGAGAATGAACCCGAACCCCTGGGGCAGCTTCAGCGAGTCGAGGACCTGGCGCATCTGGCGGCGCTGGTCGGGATCCTCGACCTTGCGGGAGACGCCGACGCGATCCATCTCGGGCATCATGACCAGCAGCCGCCCGGGAATGGACAGATAGCTCGTCAGCGTGGGTCCCTTGGTGCCCAGGCCCTCCTTGAGCACCTGCACAAGCACTTCGTCGCCACGTTTCAGCGCGTCCTGGATGGGCGGACGAGCACGCCGAGGGATCTTCATCCCGACCCGCTCGGTGCGCTTGGCGCCGGGGAAGTACCGCGGATGAAGGTCGGAAATGTGCAGGAAGCCGGCTCGCCCCTGACCGTAGTCGATAAACGCGGCCTGTATGGCCGACTCAACATTGGTCACGCGGCCCTTATAGATGTTGCCGACGTTGGTGGCGGTAGCCGCGCGTTCGGTGTACAGCTCTTCCAGATGATTTTCCTGCAGGATCGCGATCCGGCATTCCTCGCCGGGCGTGACGTTGACGACCATCAACTCGGTCGCGTCGCTCTTCTTTGTACTGACCACGAATGTAAATCTCCGGGGATTCGCTCCCGGCAAGCCGACCCAGCCGCATGAGGCAGAATAATGCGACAGCCGCTGGGGTGTCCGTCACCAGAGGCGTCGGTTGTTGCGCGGTGCCTGGTTGCTGCAAGCGCATGCTTCGGGGGGCTCGTCGGCGGCCAACGCATTGGGCCCGGGACTGCACACCGCCCGCGAGGGGCGATGCTCATCCGGCTCAATCTTGGCCGGTGCTTGTTTGTTTCAACCCGAGATGGTTATCCAGCGGACCAACCGCCGTCCATTTCGGGAATGACTTTTTGAACCGCGTCGCGGAGGCAATTCAGGACCTGCCGCTCAGAATCGAACGAACCGACCTTTCGGGCGAGCCGTTCACAGGACTCAATATCGACCGATCGGATGACCCGCTTCACATGCGGGATCTGCGACGGCACCAATGAGAGGGTACGCAGGCCCATGCCGATGAGCAACATCGTATACTCCACTTCACCGGCGATTTCCCCGCAAAGGCTGATGTCGACCTTGAAACGCCTGGCCACGCGGACAACAGCCTTGATCAGTTGCAGCACGGGGGGGTGGGCGCCGCTATAGAGGTTCGCCACCCGCGCGTTTGTTCGATCCACAGCCAGCGTGTATTGGATCAGATCGTTGGTGCCGATCGAGAAGAACGACACCTCGCGGGCCAGGGTCGAAGCCATCAACGCGGCGCTGGGGACTTCGATCATGATGCCCACGGGAATGCTTTGATCGAACTCAATGCCCTGCTCCTGGCACTCCTCCATCACGTCAGATAGGATCATCTTGGCCTGACGCAGTTCCATCGCGGTGGAAATCAAGGGAAACATGATCTTGATTGGCCCCAGAGCTGAGGCACGCAGGATCGCTCGCAGTTGCGTCTTGAACATCGGGAGATTCTGGAGGCAGTAACGGATGCTGCGCAGGCCGAGATACGGATTACGCTCCGGCTCTTCCGCTCGCGATTGGGTGTACTTGTCGGCCCCCAGATCAAGCGTTCTGATCGTCAGCGGTTTGCCGTCCAGAAGCTCGATCGAACGCTTGTGGGCCTGGAAATGGTCCTCCTCGGTGGGTTCGGTCTGACTGGTGAGGTACAGAAACTCAGTGCGATAGAGTCCTACCCCGTCCCCGCCGTTGGCCAGCACCGACTCGATCTCATGCGGGAACTCGATATTGCCCATCAACATGATGCGTGTGCCGTCGAGCGTGACCGGCTCCAGGGAGGCAAGCTCCCGCAGGGCTAGCTGATCGGTCCCGATGCGCTCGATATCTTGCTCATAGTGCTCAAGCGTCTCGCGGTCGGGGCGGATGATGACCCGGCCGGTCTCGCCATCGACGATGATCTGATCGCCCTCTTCGACGTACTGGGTGACGCGCTGAGAGCCGACAACCACGGGAATGCCCAGTGCGGCGGCGACGATTGAAGCGTGGTCCGTTCGCCCGCCGGCATCGGTGGTGAATCCGATCACCTTCTTGGGGTCGAGTGAGGCAGCCCGGGCCGGGGTCAGCTCGTGGGCCACCAGGACCACCGGCTCGGTCAATCGGGCCAGGCGGTCCTCAGACTCCCCGATGAGCTTGCTGAGCACCCGCCGATCGAGATCCAACACATCACTGGTCTTCTGGCGGAAGACCTCGCTGTCCATCTCGCGAAACCGGCGTGTCAGCGCCCGAAACGCTTCGGAGACGGCGTACTCCGCTGTCACCCGGTCCCGCTGGATGTGCTGGCGAATGGGGTCAATGAGCGACGCGTCATGGAGCAGGCCAAGGTGGAACTCGAAGATCTTGGCGGGCTCCGGCCCCAGCTGTGCGGCCGCCCGGTCACGGTCCTTCTGAAGCTCCTGGATCGCCTGGGTGACGGCCTCGTCGAGCCGCTCCTGCTGATGGGGCACACCCTCTTGTGGGACCGTACGATAGGGAACGTGAAGGACCGCGTCGTCGAGTACAAAGGCACGGCCGATCACTACGCCATGCGAAACGGGGATGCCTTGGATGACCTCCATCGAGCAGCTGCGGTCCTTTCTGTGCGCCGAACACCGGATTGGCTGCCTGCACCGCAGTCCCGGGCGCGAAGGCCGAGTATACTAAGGACCCTACAAGAACCACGCGAAGAGGGGCAAGCTTGGGGAGCTGGCCAACCCTTGCGCCCCCCCCAGAGCAGGTTCGCTGGCCAGCGCAGGGCCCATTGTTAGCGCGGTCAGCCCGGCCTGCAAGCTCACTCGATCAGGGCGTCAAGGCTGGGCTTCGGCTGGCCGGCCGCAGTCGTGCGTGACCGACCGGTCCAGAGATAATAGGCCGCGGCCTTGACGTCATCGATGATGACGATGATGCACGGCAGCACGATGAGGATCAGCCCGGTCGCGCTGATGAGCCCGAACGAGATGCTGATCGCCATCGGGATGAGGAACTTCGCCTGAAACGACTGTTCCAGCATCAGCGGCGACAGTGCGAGGACAGTCGTGATCGTAGTGAGGAAGATCGGGCGAAGGCGTTGCCCTCCGGCCTCGATCAACGCCTCTGTCAATCCCATGCCCTCCTTGCGTTTGGCGTTGAAGAACTCCACAAGGATGAGCGAGTCATTGACCACAATACCGCTCAGCGCCACGAACCCGATCAGGCTCAGGAATGTTATCTGGTAGCCCATGAGGAGGTGGCCCCAGATCACGCCGATCAGACTAAAGGGGATCGCCAGCATGACCGCGATCGGCTGAGTGTAGCTGCCGAACAGCCAGGCCAGGATGATGTAAATCAACACGCACGCGGCCATGAACCCCAGCGGAAGTGTTTCGAATGCTCTGCGCAGCTCGCGTTGCCGGCCGCCCAGCTCAATTCCGACGTCCGGGTGCTCCCGCCGCAGCTCGTCCAATCGCGGTTGCAGTTGGGCCATGATCTGCTCGGGATTGGCCGACGGCGCGGTGTCGGCGGTGACGGTCACGGCCCGTCGTCGATCCAGGCGGCGGATCAAGGAATAGCTGGATCCTTCCGTGACCTCGGCCACTTCGCCCAGCGGAACCCGTCGGCCTTGGGGCGTGATCAGGTACATGTGCTCGATCGCGTAGAGGCTGCGCCGGGAGCGCTCGTCCAGTCGCACCCGAACCTTGATATCCTCGCGCTTGGCCGAGAAGACGTGCGGCTCCAGCCCAAACAGTGCCCCGCGAACCTGCGTAGCCACATCAGCGACGTTCAAACCCAGGCCGGCCGCGCCCGGCTTGAGCTGCACTTGCACCTCCCGCTGGGCTTGGGAAGCGTCGTCGGCGATGTCGTAAACACCCTCGGAGTCCGCAAGCATGCCCCTGATCCGGCCGACGACCGCGTCCCTCTGCGTTTCGTCGTTGCCGGTGACGACGATCGTAATGTCCGGCCCGCCCGGGCCGGCCGCGATCTCGGAATACCTCAGCCGCTCGACGTCGCTGATCACACCAAGCTCTTGGCGGATGGAGGCGATGACCTGCGAGGACTCACGCTCGCGCTGCTCCACAGGCTTGAGTTCGATGAACATCTGCGCCAGGTGCCCGCCGACGCCCTCCGCCTGTCCGGTGTCAAGATTGGCCTGGTACCCGACGATCGTCGAGACGGAACTGGTCTCAGGCTGGTCGGCCGCAGCCGTTTCGATTCGCCTCACGATCGAGGCGGTCCGCTCGATGGGCGTGCCGATGGGCATGCGCAGATCAACGATGATCGTCTCGGAGTCGGAGGCGGGGAAGAATGTAAACCCAATGCGACCGCCGACCACGATCCCCATCGAGGCAATCAGCACCGACAGGCCGGCCGCCAGGGTCGCATAGCGGTATCGAAGCAGCCAGGCGAGCAGCCGCCCGTAGCCGGGCACGATCCGACCCAGAATCAGCCGGTCGCGCGACGCTTCGTATCGTCTCAGCCGTGCGGCGAACCGGCCGGGGCGGCGCCGATCGCGTTGGAGCAGACTGTGGCCCATGTGGCTGGGCAGGATCAACACCGCCTCGACCAGGCTGAACATCAAGGCAAAGCTGACAATGACCGGCAGCGCGCCGATCAGATCACCGATTTGACCCTGGATGAACCGCAACGGCATGAACGCAACGATGCTCGTGAGGACGGTGGCCACCACCGGCCAGAACACCTGCTCGGTTCCCTTGATCGCCGCCACCAGCGCCGGCTCCTGGCGATCGTGCCGCGCCTGAATGTTCTCCGCCACGACAATCGCATCATCCACCAGAAGCCCCAGCACGACGATCATCCCGAACATGGTGATCAGGTTCAGCGTGATGCCGAAGCTGTTCATCATGACCAGCGTGCCGCAAAGGGAGATGACCAGCCCGATACCGACCCACACGGCGACCCGCCAATTCAGAAACACAAGCAGGGTGCCAAAGACCAGCAGCGCCCCCCACCGCGCATTGCGGATCAGCAGGTCGAGGCGGCCCTCGATGAAGCGAGCCAGGTCCGAATGCGTGGCAAGCTTGCCCGGCAAGGGATCAGGGCAGGTCACTCCAAGCTCATAAGCAGTCTTGCGTTTGGAGCCGAAGATCGACTCCAACGCGCGTCCCTCGAATGGCTCGCCACGACGGCCGGCTGCGTACGCGCGCACCATCTCGGCGATCTCCACCGCATCCTGATCGCCGGTCTTGAACACCGTCAGGCTCACCGACGGCTCCAGGCGCCGGCGGTCGTTGGATCGCTCGTCGAACCGGCCGAATCGGGTGATGAGCTGCTGATCGACGTAGTCCTCGCGGACACTGGCGAGGTCGCCGACGCGCAAGGCCTGGCCTTGGGGGGTGGCCTTGACGACGATCTGGCGAATGGCCTCGGCCCGCTCCGGCACGCCGGTCGTCCTGACGCTGATGTCTCCGACGCCGCTGCGCACCGACCCGCCGGGCACGTCAGCCATCCAGTTGCTAATGGAAGTGGAGAGCTGCGGCAAGCTGATGCGATGCTCCAGCAGCGCCGCAGCCGAGACATCGACGCGAATCTCATAATCCCGCACGCCCGAGGTCAGGACGTCGCCCATGCCGGGCAGGCTCTTGAGATCGTCGCGGATCCGCCGGATGCCCCGCTTCATGGCTTCTTCATCCGCGGGCCCGTAGAGGCTGACCATGATCACGGGCATGCGCGCCTCCAGTTCGGTCACGCGAATGCGCTCAGCTTCTTCGGGCAGGTCGGTAAGGGCGTCGACCGCGCGTTCGACTTCGTCTACGGCCTTGTCCACGCTGTCAATGCCCCAGCGAAACTCGACGACGATGCCACCGCCGCTTTCCGCCAGGGTGGTGGTCATTCGTTCAACTTCATCCAGGTCAGCCAGGGCATCCTCGACCTTCATGGCCAGACCTTCCTCGACCTCCTGCGGAGTGGCCCCGGGGTAGGGCAAGGTGACGACGGCGGACTCCGGCGTCATTTCGGGGAAGAACTCGCGAGTGAGGCTCAGCGCGGCCGCCGCCCCGCCGACGAACGCGCCGACCATCAGCAGGTTCACAGGCACCGGCCTGGTGACGCCGAAACGGGGAATGCTCACCGGCCGACCCCCGGGCCCGACCGTGCATCGGGGGTCCCCAATCCCATTCCATCGGGATCGCGGGAGCGGCCCGGGCCCGTCGCGGCGGGCCGTTGAGCGGAATCGCCTCCACCTCAAGACCTTCAGGCAATGAGCGCGCCGCGTTGACCACGACCAAGGCTCCGGCGGGAAGAGGCTCAGCCAGTACCGCCCACTGCTCTGCCGCGACGCCGATCTGGGGAAACTCACCCTGTACGTGAAACACCACTTGCACCGGGTAGCTCCGCACAACGTTGTCTCGGATCAGAAGCAGGCGATCGCCCAGGAGCGAGCGGCGCGGCACGACCGAACGAAGCTCAACTTCACTGGAAACGACCGTACCCTGGACGAACAGACCCGGAGGGAGTCCGCCGGCGGCGGAGCCGTGCGGGTCCTGCTCCACTTCGACGTAGACGGCCATGGTGCGGGTGAACTCATCATCTTGCGGCCCGATGCGGGCCACCTGCCCCGGCCAACTTTGGGTGGTCGCACTCCGGGAGGTCAGGATCACCTCGTCGCCGACCGCAATCGTCGCGCGGGCGCCGCCGGGCAACCGCAGCGCGACCTCGATCCGTTGCAGGCTCACCACGCGCGCGACCCGTTCACCAAGCGCAAGCCGCTCCCCAACCTCGACATCCACCGCCTGGATCACCCCCCCAAGCGGGCTGCGGACGGTACAGCGTTCGACATCCTTGTTCGCCAGCGCCAGTTGGGCATCAAGGCCAAGACGCTTGGCTGCAAGTTGTGCCCGGCGGGGGAGAATCTTGTCCCGCTCCTCTTTCACAATCGTTTCGAGGCGCTGCTTCACCTTGAGCGCTTCTTCGGCGCGATCGATCTCCCGCTGATTCGCGCTCTTGCGCTCAAATGCGTCTATGACACGCTCGAGTTCTCGCTCGGCCAGCTCGGTTTCCTTGCCCGCAAGAGCAGCTCTCTGTACCAGACTTGCCTCTTCCACGCGCAGTTGATCGAGCTGAGCGTCAATCTCGGCGATCCTTTGGGAAAGAATGTTCACCTGCTGGACAAAATCGGATTTGTCGAACTCAGCCAGAACGTCGCCTTCCTTGATCTCGGCGCCGGCGACAATGTGGCGAGGTACTTCGACCACGATCGCCGAAACCTGCACGGGCACGTCGGCTGAGTCCATCGCGGCAGCGGTCCCGAACCCGGTCCACTGCCTGCGCACGGGAACCTCGATGACGTGCATGACCTCGACCCGTCGCATCGCCGGCGGCTCATCCGACCCCTGCGGCCGGGGCTTGGTCTTCAACAATACGACATAGATTCCGACGGCGACCGCCAGCAAAGCCATGGACACCACCACCTGCGTGATGACGGACACCAAGATGTTGCGCTTATCAGCCATGCAGCGGCATTCTCGGCCTCGCAAACGCCCAAGCCGTATACCCTATGTCGGCACACGCGGTGAATCGAGTTAGGTCCGCGCACACTCAACCCTCAAGCCCTCAAGCCCTCAAGCCTTCAAGCCTTCAAGCCTTCCGATGTGATACCCTAGCGATCATGGCCGAGCAGCTGAGTCTCGATGAAGTTCGCCACATTGCGAAGCTGGCGCGGCTACGGTTAACCGACGAAGAGCTTGAGCAATACCGCAGCCAACTGTCGGCGGTGCTTGAGCACATTGCTAAGCTCAACGAGCTGGACGTTGCGGGCGTAGAGCCGATGGCCCATCCCAGTGATGTCACCAACCGCCTTGACGAAGACGTCGTCGGCGAGTCGATGCCCGTGGAGCAACTGCTGGCCATCGCCCCGGCCGTGGAAGGCCAATTCCTGGCGGTCCCCAAAGTGCTCGGCGAGGAAACCGGACCATGACCACTCTGGTACGCGCTCGCCGCCATGGACGATGACGCGACCATCCTGAGTCTTGTCGAAGCGCTGAAGCACCGCGAGATTTCGGCCGTCCAACTCGTGCAGGACTGCTTTGAACGTATCGAACAACTCGACGAGAAGTTGCATTGCTTCCACGAAACGTACTCCCAACGTGCGCTTCAGGCGGCGGAGTCGATCGACGGCGCGCTGGCGGCCGGCGACGAACCGGGCCCGCTGGCCGGTGTGCCGATCGCATTGAAGGACAATATCGTCACGAGCTTCGGCCACACCACGTGCGGCTCGCGCATCCTTGAAGACTTCAATGGCCCGTACACCAGCACCGCCGCACAGCGATTGATTGATGCGGGCGCGATCGTCATCGGCAAGACCAACTGCGATGAGTTCGCGATGGGCTCGTCGACGGAGCATTGCGCCTTCGGAGAGGTGTGCAACCCGTGGGACCTCACGCGAGTGCCCGGGGGATCGTCCGGAGGCAGTGCTGCGGCAGTCGCGGCGCGAATGTGCCCTGGGGCCCTGGGCTCGGACACCGGCGGGTCCATCCGCCAGCCGGCGTCGCTGTGCGGGGTCGTCGGCGTCAAGCCGAGCTACGGCCGGGTCAGCCGGTTCGGATTGGTCGCGTTCGGCTCCAGCCTCGATCAGATCGGGCCGTTGGCGCGTTGCGTCAAGGACGCCGCTTGGTTGTTGCGCATCATCGCCGGGCCTGATCGCCGCGACTCCACCTGTGCCGACCTGGCCGTCCCCGATTATCTCAACGGAATCGATCAGCCGCCGGAGAACTTGCGCATCGGCGTGCCGAAGCAGTACCTCAGCGACAAGACCGAGCCGGCGGTGAACGAAGCTGTGTACAGCGCGATCGAGCTGTATCGCGATCTCGGGGCCGAGATTGTCGATATTGATTTGCCGCTTACCGATTACGGCATTGCGACCTACTACGTCATCGCCCCAGCCGAGGCGTCGAGCAACCTGGCCCGCTATGACGGCATCCGCTACGGCCGTCGTGCCCAGCTCGAAGCCGGCGAAGACCTCTACGATCTCTACGCCAAGAGCCGCGCCGAAGGATTCGGGCCGGAGGTGAAGCGGCGCATCATGCTGGGCACCTACGTGCTCAGCGCCGGCTACTACGACGCCTATTACAAGCGCGCACTCCAAGTGCGCCGGCTCATCAAGCAGGAGTTCGACGCGGCATTCGAGAAGTGCCACGCGCTGTTGGGGCCGACGTCGCCGACGCCTGCGTTTGAAATCGGGGCCAAGGCCGATCCATTATCGATGTATCTGTGCGACGTGTACACCGCCAACACGAATATCGCGGGCATCTGCGGAATCTCCATCCCCGCGGGCTTTGGGGAAGTTGATGGGAAACACCTGCCCATCGGGTTGCAGATTCAATGCAAGGCCTTTGACGAGCCGACGATGTTCCGCATCGCCCGGATGTTCGAAGCCAGCACCGATTTCCACACCAAGCGCCCCCCGGAATTGGCGACCCTGTGATGCGGGGCGGGTAGCGAGCCGGCTTGTCCTCAAGCCCAGCGAGCCGGCTTGTCCTCAAGCCGGGTGACTCCCGAATCGCGGATGGGTTGCGCTCGTCGAAGAGATCACCCGGGCTGGCGACAGCGTCGCGGCTCTGGCCCTTCTACGGGGAATCTGATCCAGCGGGTGTGAGAGTCTAATCACCGCCAGACCGGCCACCGTCGTCTGCTTGTCTCCATCCACCGTCGAGCCGGTTGTCGGTCCTTCCTCGTTCATAGAGGCGCCCACCGCATGAGCAATACATGATGACGAGGCCTCGACGGCCTGCTATTCCGGGGGCAGCTTTGTGGGTTCATCTTTCAACGCCGCCTCGAAGTCGGCCAGCCGGGCCTCAAGTTCGGCGCGAATAGATGGCTCGCCGGGCGGCAGCAGCGCGATGGCTCTTTTCTGGTTCTCGACAGCCCTTGCCGTGTCGCCGGTCAAGTGGTAGGCGAGTGCCAGTGTGTCGAGATATGCCGGGTTCTCATCATCAGTCATTTCGTTGGCTTCAATAGCTACTGGCAACGCCGCCTTCGGATCGCGGAGGTCACTCGGCTCGCAGGTGAGCAGCAACCAGGCGTAGTGGTTGAGGGCGTTAGCATCTGCACCCTGTTGAACGGCTCGCTTTAGAATCGAGATCAGTTCGGTCGTATACGGCCGTGCCTCGTCGATCCGGCCCTGTTTGTTATAGAGGTCCGCCAGACCAGTGATCAGCCGCACCGCCTCAGGGCTGTCAGGGTTAAGGGCTCGGTGAACAGTTATCAACGCCTTGCTCAGCAGAGTTTCCGCATCGTCGTACAGGCCTTTGGCGACAAGAGCCCGTGCCTGCTGAGCGACTTCGCGCGCCTGCTCGCGCATCTCCGAGCATCGCTTCAGAACGAGGTTGATCGCAGCGCGGCGGAGCGGATCGCTCAGCGACGCGTCGGTCCTAACGCGACCGCCGGCGGCCAAGCAGTCCAGCCCCTCGCTGAAGAGTTCTTCGATGAAATGACGAATCGTCTCCTCGGCGCCACGCGCCTCGTTCCGCTGGCGCACACGGTCACGGTACGCAACGGTTTCCCACACCCGCACCGTCCTGTCCCCCGACCCCGAGGCGATGCGCGATCCGTCCGGGCTGAACGCCACCGAGTAGACTCCGTGTTCGTGCCCGCGGAGGACTGCGAGCTCCTGCCCGCTTCCGGCGTCCCACACCCGCACCGAGTGGTCGTCCGACCCCGAGGCGATGCGCGAACCGTCCGGGCTGAACGCCACCGAGTTGACTCCGTGTTCGTGCCCGCGGAGGACGGCGAGCTCCTGCCCGCTGGAGGCGTCCCACAGCCGCACCGTCTTGTCCGCCCCCCGACCCCGACGCGATGCGCGACCCGTCCGGGCTGAACGCGACCGAAATGACCTCGCCCTCGTGCCCGCGGAGGACGGCGAGCTCCTGCCCGCTCGAGGCGTCCCACAGCCGCACCGTCTTGTCATCCGACCCCGAGGCGATGCGCGACCCGTCCGGGCTGAACGCGACCGAGTTGACTCCGTGTTCGTGCCCGCGGAGAATTGCGAGCTCCTCCCCGCTGTCGGCGTCCCACAGCCGCAC
>JADFIR010000063.1 GCA_022566535.1 Planctomycetota bacterium | reverse complement strand
TGATCCGAACCGGGCAAGTTCCGGATGACGACTTTGCGGCCCTGGTCCGCCAAGACGCCCAACGTCTGGCGGACTCAATTGACCTCAAGTCCGCCACGCCGATCCGCATCACCCGCATCTGGGCCGTCGCCGCCGCGATGGCTGCAGCGCTTGGGTTGGGGATTGCCTATCTGCCCACCTTTGCATGGGCGAACCACACCCAACCTCCCATAGGCGCCGCAGAACTGGATCAGCAGCGACGGCGAATCGTCCAGGCTATCGGCGACGCAGTTGCTGATCTGGGCGATGAGACCCTCGATGAGGAATCGCGCGACGATCTGGATGCATTGGAGCGCCTCGCACAGCAACTCGCCAACGAGCCATCCTCGGAAACCGAACTGGCGCAGGCCCGCGACCATTCAGCTGCCCGACTCGACGAGCTTGCGGCCCGGCTCGCCGACGAGGCCCAGAGTCGCTCCGACGCCGCCGACGCAGTTGCGAGGCGCTTCGCGGGCATTGACACGCCCGATGCGCCGATGTCCGCCGACCAATTCACCGAAGCACTTCGTCGAGGAGAGTTCGGCGAAGCGGCCAAGCTGTTCGACCAACTCATCGAGAGCCGCGACGAGATGCCGCCTTCGACTCGCCGAGAGCTCGCCGAGCACCTGCGGCAAATCAGCGGGCAACTCAAAGAATCGCAGGACTCAGCGCAAGCGGAATCAGCCGAGCAAGAACAAGCGCTTCGAGAGGCGATGCGCGACCTGGATGTCAACGAGCAGACCATCAGCGATCTGCTGGATGAACAACGCCCCAAAGGGCAGATCGAGCAACAACTCCAGCAACGCGACCTCGACGAAGAGATTGCTCGCCAGCTCGCGCACGATGTCCATCGCCGTAATGAGCAGCAGCAGTCGCAAGCGCAAGCCGACGAGCGTGCCCGCTCGGTCGCTGACGCCCTGGATCAGGCCGCAGATCAGATCGAACCGGCCGCAAGCGAGGATCGCATAGACCAAGGGCGAGCCGATCAACCGGACCAACAGGCCATCGAGCAAGAGCATCGCGGCACCGGTCAACCGCCATCCGCTGAGCCGGCTCAGCAGCCGTCATCGGATGCAACCGCACGCACGAGCGAGGAATCTGAGCCACGCTCGATTGGCCGGCCGGAAACGGCGCCGCAGCAGCGCCCGGTGATTCAACCTGGCGAACAAGAAGAGCAGGACCTGCGCGATCATGGACCAGAATCGGTCGGCGAGGCGCTTCGCCAACTCGAGCGTGCGCGACGGTCCGCCAATGACCGCCGCGCCGCTAGCAAGCGGTTCAGGCAGGCCGCGCGGAATCTCGCGGACACCCTCACCGAGGAACAAAGGCAGCGCCTGGCCCAACAGTGGCTGGGCAACCTTGAGGATCAACCCGGCGCCAGCCCAGGCGACATGCGGCGCGCTGAGGACCCTGCCGTCGGACCGTTTAGCGAAGAAGAGAATCTCGACCTCCGTACAGATGCAGAGGCAGACATCGTCATCGCCCAGTGGCTGAGCAAGGAACCCCGCGCCGGCAAACCTCAACGAGGCGGCCGCACCGCGGCGCCGGTGAGCCGGGCTCGGGCTGCGGCCGAACAGGCCGTGGAGGATTCGGTCGTGCCGTCGCGTTACCACAGCGTCATTCAGCGCTACTTCGGCCGGCTGAAAGACACCGTCGATCGAGCGGCGGCACAATCCGCTGCCCAGGCTTCGCCGCAAACCTCGGCCGCGCCCAAAGACGACGGCGGATCGTGAACCTGCGCTTTGACCAGCCTGAACTGCTGGGACTGGGGCTGCTTTGCGTGCCCCTGGCCGTTCTGGGATGGCGGTGGCTGGCGACGATGGATCGGCTGCGCCGTACGACGGTTCTGCTTCTGCGAACAGCCGTCATCTTGGCGCTGGTGGTGATGCTCGCCGGGCCTCGCACGGTCCGCGAACACCACAATCTGACGGTGATCGGCGTGCTGGACCTCAGCGGGTCGGTGCAGCGCTTCGCGCAGCTGTCGGCGGGTGCCGATTCGCAGTGGCGTTCCAACGTGGAGCACCTGCGGGAATGGTTCCGCCTCGCCACGCAGACCAAGGCTCCCGACGATCGCTTCGGGCTGATCGTGTTCGACGGCCGGGCGACCGTCATTTCCGTGCCCGTCAAGGGACGCTACATCGACGACAACCTGGATGTGCGGGTGCTGGAAGGGACGAACATCGCTGATGCGATTCAGCTGGCCCTGGCGATGTTCCCCGCTGATACCGGCAAGCGGATCGTGCTCCTGAGCGATGGCAATGAAACGCAGGGCAACGCGCTTGCGGCCGCAAGGCAGGCCGCTGCCGGCTCATCGGCCGGTTCCAAAGCAGCCGAAGGCGCCGGCTGGGGTGTGCCCATCGACGTGGCCCCGATTACCTACAGCCTCAGCGGCGATGTGCAGGTGGTCAGGGTGGAGGCGCCCCCGACTGCCCGTCCCGGCCAAACGGTCACCCTCCGAATCGTGCTGAACGCGACGCAACCGATCGACGGCCGGCTCATCCTGCGGCACGAAGGTGAGCCGGTCGATCTGAATGGTGCTCTTGAGGGCGCCTCTCGGCCGATCTCGGTTCCATCCGGCCAGTCCGTCCATCTGGCGCAAGTGGTGCTGGGCGGCACTCCGATCAATCGCTTCGAGGCGGTCTTCGAGCCGAACGATCCGGGCGACGACATCCTTCTGGACAACAACCGGGCCGAGGCGTTCACGGCCACCCCCAGCCGGGGAATGGTCCTGGTTCTCGACCGCCACGCGAGCCAACACCCGAACATCCTGGCCCGAACGCTTCAGCAAGCTGGCATCCCCGCCCGGGCCCAGCCGCCTCACGCACTGGGTGAAGACCTGCTCTCACTGCAACGCTACGACTTGATCATCCTCGACAACGTCGCCGCCTACGAGCTGAGCACCCGCCAGCACGAACTGCTGGGCCGCTACGTCCATGACCTTGGGGGCGGATTGATCATGATCGGTGGCGAGCAGAGCTTCGGCGCAGGCGGATGGAACGGCACGGCTCTTGAGGCGGTCTTGCCATTGGAACTCGACCCGCCGAAGGAGCTCAAGCTGGCCAGCGCCGCCCTCGTGCTGGTGTTGGACAAGTCCGGGTCAATGAATCTGCAGGTCGCAGGCGCGCGTGCCAGCCAGCAGCAGATTGCCAACGAAGCCGCCGCCATGGCCATCGAATCGCTGCACAGCGAAAGTCTCGTCGGCGTCGTGACTTTCGATTTCTTCGCCAAGGTTCACGTGCCTCTGCAGCGCAACGACGATCCGCAACGGATCGCCCAGCAGGTGCGCGGGATCACCTCCGACGGCGGAACCAACCTCGCCCCGGCGCTGCGCGAAGCGCACCGGATGCTCAACGACGTCAACGCCCAGAAGAAGCTGGTCGTCTGCCTCAGCGACGGCCGGTCTCACACGACGGACCTCGACGACATCGTCAACGCCATGGCTGCGAGCAACATCAAGCTCACCACGATTGCGGTGGGAGACAACGCCGATGAGCAGACGCTACGACGCCTCGCTGAGCTGGGCGGCGGCAAGTTCTATCTCGTCCGCAATCCCCGCACATTGCCGCGAGTGCTCGTGGATTCGGTGCAGGTAATCAACAAGCCGCTGCTGAAGGAGGTTCCCTTCGTTCCGATAGTCCAACCGACCGGCTCAACGCTGGCAATGGGGATGGGCTCGGCTCCAATCCTCGACGGGCTCGTCATCACTGCTAGGCGCGGTGACCCAACGGTGACGGTCGAGATGACGCACCCCGACGGCGAGCCGCTGCTCGCCCACTGGCAGGCGGGGCTGGGGCGCGTCGCGGCGTTCACATCCGACGCCGATGGGAATTGGTCCCGCCGATGGATCGACTGGCCGGGCTACGCGACGTTTTGGGCCCAGCTTGTTCGCACCATCACTCGACCCGCAACCAATCCGGACACCGAGCTGATCACCGTGATAAAGGATGGCCGCCTGCTCATCACGTTGGAGGCCGCAACCAAGGACAAAGGGTTTCTCAATTATCTTGAGGTGGACGGCGTGGTCTACAGGCCCACGGGCGACGCGCTGCCCGTTCGGCTTCGCCAAACCGCGCCCGGCCGATACGAGACCTCCGTAGACGCAACAGCGCCTGGCAGCTACATCGTCGCGCTTAGCCCACGAAGAGGATCCCGGCGAATGGCGCCCGTCATCGGAGGCGCAAGCCAATCGGCACGGGCGGAGTTCCGGCGGTTTGACTCAAACACCCCCCTGCTGGAGCAAATCGCCCAGATCACCGGCGGGCGACGGCTGGATATCTCGCAGCCAACGAAGGTGGACCTCTTCGATCGCAGTGCCATGCCGGGGAGCCTCTCGGCCCTGCCCGCATGGCAAACGATCCTGTGGTTGGCGCTCGCTCTGGTGCTGCTGGACGTAGCGAATCGGCGGCTGGCTTGGGACTTCGGACTGCTGCGGCGACTTCTGCTGCAAGCGGTGGCCCGGGTTGCGCCAGGGCGGCTGCGCGGTCGAGAAGCCGCCGCCACACTCGCCACGCTGCGGCAGGTGAGCGACTCCGTCGGACGGAAATTCGATGCCAAGCCGGCAGACAACGTGCGACAATCCTCTTTACGACACCCCGATACACAGCCCCAACAACCGCAGACGACGACCGCCAGCCAGCCACCCGAGCCATCCAAGGTTGCAGCCGCCATCGATGCCCTTCTCGGCAAGACCATTTCCACACCAGCCCCGCGATCCAAGCCGCCTGAGCCGCCTTCGGCTGACACCGGCCCGACCGACACCACCCGCAGCCTGCTTGCCGCCAAGCAGCGAGCGCACCGAAGACTGCACAGTAAAGAGTCGGAGCGTCCCCCAGACAACGAGCAGGTACCGGGCGGTCAATGAAGCCCACGCCGTGCACGGCATGGGCAATCTACCTTCGTCGCGCGGAAGCAGCGGGACTTTCGAGACACTGGAGCGCGCTGATTCCAAATTGTATCCGCGTTACGCGTACGCCTGGACCAGCTGCGCGCCGGGGTAGTACCAGGCCAGAATCGCCTGGTGGGTCTGTCCCGACCGGGCCAGCGCTTCCGCCCCATACTGGCACATGCCGACGCCGTGTCCATATCCTCGACCCTCGAGCGTGGCGGTCGGGCCGTTGAAGGTGACACTGATGTGCGATGACCACAACCGCCGCTTCGGCGCAGAGAGCCCCGGCCCAGCGTAGTTGGCCGCGGACTGAAGCTTCTCCGCCGACAGCTCCGCGGTTCGCCGGTTGATATCGGTGACGGTGTATCGCCTCGGCCGACCGTGCCGGTTTCGGGCCGTCGCTTCGATCGAGGCGATCTGCGCCAGGTTGGCCAGATCATCTCGCCGGCGCCGTTTGCCGTACGCGATCAGGCGCCGGGTCATCACCGCTACCGGCCGTTCGATCGTCCATCGCGCGATCCTGGATTCCCAACACACGTCCCGGCCGGTATGCCCGCGAAGCGAACCGATGTCGTTCACCGGACTTGATCCAATCGCGTCAACCGCGACGGCGGCGAGTCCTCCGCAGCAACTGCAGTAGTACCCCGGCACGAGCAGGCCCTCCTCGGCCAACACCAACCCTCGCGTCATCGCCACCGCGTCGATGGAGTCCTGATGGCGGACACTGCCCAGATAGACCTGGGAAGCGGCCGTATCGGTCATGTCATACGCTCGGCGAGCTCCAAAGAACGCATGTTCGCTGCACGCGAAACTTCTCGCCGCGATCGCCTGAGCGGCGCGGGTCTGCATGCGCCAGTGGTCGTACAACTCACCGGCCACGACCCCGGGCAGGTACGCTTCCAGGTCAACCACGTTGATTACGTCGAATGCGCCGGCGCCAACATCGGTGCGGGCGACCAGCCGCAACGGCCCGGGATACCTCCGCTGCTGGAGCTTCAGCGGCCCATCTGCATCAGGCAGCGTCGCAATGTCCAATGTCATCATGCCATCGGTTGGAGCACGAATCCCGTTGGCGTCGATGATGGAAAAGCTCTTAGGCCCAAGCCTCGCATGCAACGGGCCGCGAAGCACCACCTCCGGCGTCTCCAACGAATCCGCCCCCAGGCGCAGCCACTGCTGATCCTCGCCGATGCGAATCGCCGGCTCGACTCCCCGGGCGTTGAATACGCGCACCCGGATCACCGGCTCGTGAGAGGGCAAGGCCGGTCGAAGCCGCCGACGTGCTTCGTCCTGGGCGCCCGGTTCGCCGCGCTGCGGCCCGGAGTTTGCAGTCTTGTCCCCGGAAGAGGAATCAGATCCGCAGGCGGTCAGCACCGCGGGCGGCGCCGCCACAGCGATCACTGCCAGTTGCGCCATGAATGTCCGCCGCGACGACACATGGCCTGGAACCTCGGGACGGCTGATGACCCGAATCGCATCGCTCCTCTGGCGGGTTCGTGTCACCGTGAAAAGGCTACTCAAGTGTTCGCAGGCTCAGGCCATACTCAGTTAGCTTCAACGTGATTTCGGTGAGACTCGTGGCGCCGAAGTTCTTCACACCCATCAGCTCCGCCTCGGTTCGCGTCGCGACATCTCCCAGGGTCTGAATACCCAGGTGCTGCAGCGCCTTTCGCGCACGAACGGAAAGCTCCAGGACCGAGATCGACTTACCAAGCAGCCCCTCGGGAGCCCTGCCCCGAAGCTGATCGTAGATCTGCTTGCGCGCCCAGGTGTATTGCCCTTCGAGACCCTGGCCGAGCCGAAGTCCCTTGACCGCAAGCATGGTCCGAATCTCCGTCAGCGAGGTCTCGCCGAAGTTCTTATAGCTCAGTAGCTCGGCCTCGCTGATCCGAAGCAGATCGCCCAGTGAGCGGATCTGCATCTTCTTGAGGCAGTTGCGGGCACGAACCGAAAGCTCAAAATCGGTCACCGGCGTGTCGAGCAGCGCATTGCGCTTCGCCAGGTCCCGGGCGTGCTCTTCATCATAAAACATGTTGCGGGAACCCTGTACGTCCTTCATGAACTCACGGGCCCGCAGGTGATTCGGGTTGGTGTCCAGGATCTGCCTGAGACATTTCTCAGCCTCGTTGATCTGGCCGCGGTCTTCATAGACGACCGCCAGGTTCAGCAGGGCGTTGATGTGAGGCTGATCCCGAGCGCAGAGCTGCTCATACACGGCGACCGCCTCGTCCTCCTCGCCGACCAGATCAAGCAAATACGCGAGCTTGAACTGATGCTCGGGATTGTCGCCGCGCTGCATGGCCTGGCGAAGCTCGTCGATGGCGGCTTCGCGCTGGCCGTTGGCTTCCGCGGCAAGGGCAGCCTGGTAGTGGGCCTCCGCCGCCTGAGGATCAGCCGCCGCTTCACGAGAACCGATGATCGTATCAAGTACGTCTTGAGTCACAGCCAGGCTCCGATTTCGATTTGGTCAACCACCGCAATGGGATCACTGTATCGGTGTCCCTGCCCCCGGACAAGCCCGGCTATTCGGTGGCGCTGTCTGGCGCGGCGGGATCGACCATCGACTCGGCGAGGTCGCGCACGGCCGCGTCGGGATCGGTGGCGGGGGGGCCCGGGCCGATCGGCGCCACCTGCGCCGCATCTCGCGCACGCGGCTCCAGCAGCTTGATCGACCGCCACCGGCCGGTCTCGAACCGCCACGACATCGTGATGCCGTAGATGATGATGTACGCCGACGCGGCAATCCAGGGACCAATTGATCCCAACTGCGGCCAAGTCACGATCATCAACCATCCGCCGGCCACGATGAACAGCCAACTGAAGATGATCGTCACGATGCCCGGCCAGACGGTGTCGCCCGCCCCGCGCAGGGCGCCGGTGTAGGTGATGCCGAACGCATCGACGGTCTGGAACACCGCAGCGCAGATCATGAGCTTGCCGCCGATGGTGATGATCTCCTGGGCCTGATCGGGCGAGAGATCCTTGCCGGCAACGAAGAAGCCGATCAACTGGTGTCGGAACACGAAGAAGAGCAGCCCGCAAATGCTCATGTACACGACAGCCAGGGCCAGGCCGAGGCGGGCACGAGCCACGGCGATGTCGGGTTGGCCGGCCCCGATGTACTTGCCCACCAGCGAGCTGACCGCCACCGAGAAACCAATCGCGGGCATGAAGCTCAGGTGCATGTATCCCAGTGCAATCCAGCCAGCGGTCATGTGAGCCTCGCCGAACATGCCGACCAGGACGGACATGAAGATCGACCAACAAACGATCTCATTGCCGAACTGCACCGCCGCCGGCCAGCCGAGCTTGAGCACATCCCGGATCGGCGAGAGTTGAATCCGCCAGGGCCGGCGCGAGCCCAGCTCTCGGTGCATCTTCGGGCCAAGGAACACCGCCAGCGGAATCGCCAGCTCGACCGCCGTACCGATGATCGTGCCCACTGCGGCCCCGAATAACCCCATCGCCGGCACGCCCGGCACACCGGGCAGACCCCACGCGGGGAAGCCTTCGGAGCCGAAGATCAACACGTAGTTCGCCACGCCGTTGACGATGTTGCCGACGATCGCAGCCACCGTCACGATCCGTGGACGATGCAAACCGAAGAAGTAGTGGTTCAATCCCCGGCTGGCCAGCAGCAGCACGGCCCCCAGCAGCAGGATCTGCCCGTAGCCGGTCTCCAGGCGAAGCAGCTCGTCACCGTGTCCCATCGATGAGAACAGCCATGGCAGGCAGGCAGCCCAGGGCAACAGCAACAACACCCACGCGCCGACGCTCAGCCACATCGCGGCCCAGGCGTACTTCGGGCCGTTGCCCGGCGTCCCGGCGCCGAGGTTCTGACTGACGTACGTGTTGACGACCGTCAGCGCGCCCAACACGAAACCAATGGGAGCGAACGCCCAAATGCCGCCGTTGCCCTGCGCGGCCACTTGGAGCGGGCCAACCTGGGCGACCATCAGCTTGTCCACGAACTGCATGACCGTGTAGCTGGTCATGGTCACCACGATCGGCCAGGCGATTGCCCACACCTCGTAGAGCGGCCGGACACCCCTCGCGAGGGAATCAACTTGGAGCGGTACCTGCCGATCAGCCATGGGAGTCGTTGATCCAAAGGGACGCGGATCGTAGCCGCGTTTGGGTGACGGGACCTCAACACCGCATTGATCGCCCCGCCATTGGTGTCACATCCTGAGCCGATGACGGGCAAGACCGCCCCGAGCCCGCCCAGGCCGGTCAAACACGCCAACCACGCCGGGCCCGGCCGCAGCAAGTTTGCGATCAGCTTGGCGCGCACGCCAGGGGCACCCCGCGAAGGACCACCCAGGCGCGCGCACCATCTTGGCCCGCGCATCGGGCGATTCCGGGGCCTTGATTCTGAGGTACAAGTGATGGTCGGCCCTTCTTGCGCGCGCACCGGCGGCCGTGCGGGCCACTCAGCGCGCGCCAGCCATGCCGCGTGCGCCATAACTTCGGCTAACCGAGGCTTATCTCGGCTTATCTCCGCGCAACTCGTGCTAAGTGATCGCTTCGGGAGCGCATCGAGCCTTATCTTCGATCAACTCGTGCGCGCCGGCGCGACCTCAACCCAACCTGCGCGCAGAGACGTGGCGGTGTCGCGCAGCTATGGGCCGCAGGTGCCGCAGGGGTTTCCGCCGGCGACGGAGCACCACTCGGCCAGCAGCTTCGCCAGGTCGAACGCATCGACGCAACCATCCGGCACCATGGCCGCACCGGAGATGTCCGCCAGGGCGAAGTTCGGTGAGGTGCAGCCTTCGCACGGCGGGTCTATGTCGCCCGGCGGGTCTGGGTCGCCCGCAGAGGAGCACCACGCACCCAGCAGCGTCCCCAGGTCGAACGCGTCAACGCATCCATCAGGTACGCCGAGTGGCCCGGTGATGTCGGCGGTGGAGGCGGGGACGCCATCGAGGAACAGCACCCACACCGCGCCGCGGTTCAGGCCCCCGTCGTCATCCCGGATTGCCCCCACGGCTAGGGCGCGCACGCTGGGACCATCGCCATCGAGATCACCCAGCGAGGCCACCGAGGTGCCGAACCAATCGCCATTATCCAGTGTGCCGGTGAAGCCTCCTTGGGTGTCGCTGATCTTCTGGTGGGCGTGGACCGTGCCGTCGGTGTTGAGGAACAGAATCCACACCGCGCCACGGTCCATACCACCGTCGTCATCGAAGGCTGCTCCCACGGCCAGGTCGTCAACGCCGTCGCCGTCGAGATCACCGAGCGAGCCCACCGAAACGCCGAAGCGATCGTTCGTGCCCAGAGTGCCGGTGAAGCCGCCTTCGGTGTCACTGATCTTCTGATGTGTTATGACCGTCCCGTCGGGGTTTAGGAAGAGGATCCACACGGCGGCGCGCCCGTCGTCATCGCCCCATGCCCCCACGGCCAAGTCGCCCACGCCGTCGCCGTCAAGATCGCCCAGCGAGGCCGCCGAGATGCCGAACTGGTCGCCATTACCCAGCGGGGGTCCGCCGCCTGCGGTGGAGCTGATTTTCTGGTGTGAGTTCACCGTCCCGTTGGCGTTGAGGAACAGGATCCACACCGCGCCGCGCTCGAAGCCGCCGTCGTCGTCTCGCCACACCCCCACGGCCAGGGCGAGGACGCTGGGACCGTCGCCGTCGAGATCGCCCAGCGAGGCCGCCGAAACGCCGAACTCATCGCCATTATCCAGCCGTGGGCCGCCGCCTTGGGTGGAGCTGATTTTCTGGTGGTGATTCACTGTGCCGTCGGTATTGAGGAACAGGATCCACACCGCGCCGCGGTCAGTCCCCCCGTCGTCATCGCGGATTGCCCCCACGGCCAGGTCGCCGACGCCATCGCCATCCAGATCACCCAGCGCGGCCACGTCGACGCCGAACCCATCGTCAATATCCAGCGGGGGTCCGCCGCCTTGGGTGGAGCTGATCTTCTGGTGGGACTTGACCGTGCCATTACTGTTGAGGAAAAGAATCCACACCGCACCGCGGTCAGAGCCCTTACGTCCCCCGTCGTCATCCCAGAATGCCCCCACGGCCAGGTCGCCCACGCCATCGCCGTCGAGATCGCCCAGCGAGGCCACCGAGACGCCGAAGACATCGGCATCATCCAGGATGCCTTTGAAGTCGCCTTGGGTATCGCTGATCTTCTGGTGTGACTGGACCGTGCCGGGCTGGGCGTGGGCGCGCTGTCCGCTCATGACCACTGCAAGCGTGGCTACGGCGACGACGAGTAAACGTTTGGTTGATACTGAGTGTGCGTTCATCATTGGAGCTCCTCCCCAGCGCTCGGGCTGGTTTCGTCGGTTTGTGCCGGGCGGGCGGATTGCCCGGAGACCAGGCCGGGTGCGGCAATTGAGCTCGCGATCCGAGTCAGGTCCGACTGTATTGCCGCAGACGGCGGTACAATCACGTCAGAAAACCTGATCTTTTGTTGGATATTGTGATGGACAGCACGGCCCCGGAGCACATCACGCGGCTGCTCGCCGCCGCCCGAGCCGGCGAGCCCACCGCCGCCGCCGAGCTCCTGGGGCTGGTCTACGACGAGCTGCGCCGGCTCGCGCACCACAAGATGGCCCTCGTCCCGCCGGGCGACACGCTCCAGCCGACCGCCCTGGTCCACGAGGTGTACCTGCGATTGTTCGGCCGCGACGGTCCGGCATGGGAGAGCCGCGCCCATTTCTTCAACGCCGCCGCCCGGGCCATGCGCGATATCATCGTGGAACAGGCCCGCCGGCACGCGAGCCTCAAGCGAGGCGGTGACCGGAAGCGCATCACCCTCGACGAGGCGGCGCTTTGCATTGCGACGCACAGCGGCGATCTGCTGGCGCTCGACGAGGCGTTGCACCGGCTGGAGGAGACCGACTCCACCAGCGCCCAGGTCGTCATGCTGCGCTACTTTGCCGGTCTGACCGTGCCGGAGACGGCCCGCGCGATGGACGTGTCGCCGGCCACGGTCGACAGGTATTGGCGCTATGCCCGGGCCTGGCTGCGCCGCCGCATCCGCGACGAGGAGACCGAGGATGAGCGACACCCCTGAAGATCGAGCGCGAGAACTCTTCTTCGCGGTGATCGACATGCCGGCCGAGCGTCGCGCCGATTTCCTCAGCGAGCGATGTGGCTCAGACGAGCGGCTGCGGGCCGACGTCGAGTCCCTCCTCGCCCAAGACGAAGGGTCCGGCGAGTTCATGGATGAGCCCGTCCTGACGCCTCATGTCACCGGCACCGTGTCGTTGGATCTCGGCAAGCGCTTCGGGCAACTCATCGGCCGATACAGAGTCGTTCGCGTCCTCGGCGAAGGCGGCATGGGCACCGTCTTTCTCGCCGAGCAGGATAAGCCCACCCGACTTGTCGCCCTGAAGGTCATTCGACCCGGCGTGGCCTCGGCCAATCTGCTGCGACGCTTCGAGCATGAAGCACAGGTGTTGGGACGACTCCAACATCCCGGCATCGCGCAGATCTACGAAGCGGGAACCGCAGACACCGGCGAAGGCGCGCAACCGTACTTTGTCATGGAGTACGTCCGCGGTCGATCGTTGATGGAGTACGCCCAAGCGTCACCGTTGGGCACCCGCCAGCGCCTAGAGCTGCTGGCCAAGATCTGCGATGCGGTCCAGCACGCCCACCAAAAGGGGATCATCCATCGCGATCTGAAGCCGGGCAATATCCTGGTCACCGAAGAGGGCCAACCCAAGATTCTCGACTTCGGCGTGGCTCGCGCTACCGACGCCGACATTCAAGTCACCACCATACAGACGGACGTGGGTCAGCTCGTGGGCACCATCCCCTACATGAGCCCCGAGCAAGCCGGCGGCGACGTGACCGAACTGGATACCCGAAGCGATGTGTATGCGCTCGGCGTGTTGGGGTACGAGTTATTGGCCGGACGTCTTCCCTATGAGCTAAAGAAGAAGACGATCCCCGAGGCCGTCCGCATCATCCGCGAGGACGAGCCGACCCCGCTGAGCTCGATAAGCCGAATCTACCGCGGCGACCTCGACACGATCGTGGCCAAGGCCCTGGAGAAGGACCGCGACCGG
>JADFIR010000062.1:3539-13356 GCA_022566535.1 Planctomycetota bacterium | reverse complement strand
GCGAACAGCCGCGCCCCGATCGAGCGTCACGTGGGTCCCATCGGCCAGGAGAACATCAACGGCGTCGAGGTGTTCGACGGTTCGGCCATAGAGGATGGAATGCGCGCCCGCGGAGTTGTTGCCGATCATGCCGCCGACCGTTGCATGGGTTGAGGTGGCAACATCCGGCCCAAACATGAGCCCATGTCCCGCCGCCTGTCGGTTCAGTTCATCAAGAACCACCCCGGGCTCGACGCTGACGGTCTTGCCGGGGGCGTCAATTGCGTGCACATGACGGCAGTAGCGGGAAAAGTCGAGCACCACTGCGTTGCCGACCGCCTGCCCGGCCAGCGATGTTCCCCCACCGCGTGGCAGGATTGGAAGCCGATGCTGCGCGCAATACGCAATGATCTGCTGGACGTCCTCGATGTGCCGTGGGACCACCACGCCGATCGGCTCGACCTGGTAGATGCTCGCATCGGTGGAGTAGAGAAGGCGGTCGTGGCGACTGAATCGCACCTCGCCGTCAACAAGTGCGGCCAAGTCCTCGGCGATCTGCTCCGCCCTCAACGGATCACCCATCGATGCGCGTCCGGGTGAAATGACATCCAGCGGGACGTCAGGCATCTCAGGCTCGTACCTACCGGCCGACTGGACCCGGCGGCGGCGGATTACTCGGCCTCAAGTGCTGCCAGCGCCTCAGTGATATCGCGCTTGAGCGTGTCAACGTAATCGCCCGAAATCCCATCGTGGCGGGCGTGCACGATACCGTCAGCGCGGATCACAAACGTCGCTGGGATCGCTCTCACGCGATAGGACACTACGGTCTCATCCGTGTAGTCCATAACCACGGGCAGCGTATATCCCTGCTGTTTCCAGAACTTTCTGACTGCTTCCAGTCTTGCGTCCGGATTCTTGCCCTGACCCTCCAGGATATCGACGGTCAAGATTGTAACGGGCAAGTCTTCGTCGTCCGCCCACCGGGCAACCTGGTGAAGCAGCGGAAGCGCGACTCGACAAGGCGCGCACCATGTAGCCCAGAAGTCCAGCACGACCACCTGCCCGCGCAGCTGGTCAAGATCGACCGCGGCGCCCTCGGCCGTCGCCAGCACAAAGCCCGGCGCCGGTTGGCCGACGAGTCCTGCGGCTTGGGGCGCAGGTGGCCGCGCGACGAGGGCCGAGAGGGTGTCCGCCCGCTGCCGGTCACCGGGGTCGAATCTCAAGACCGCCTCATCCAGCGGCGCGTTGTGGATGTCGTACTCGAAGCTGTGGACGTAGCGGAGCGTCGCGCCCGGCTGCACCAGGTTGCCCCCCGTGATACGCAACTCGATGGACTGAATCAGCTTCGTTTCAGGATCGACCAGCATAGACATGTCCTCGAAGTCGCTGGTCATCTTGATTTGCCGAAGCGTCTTCCCATCCTTGGTCACGGTGTCCAGAGCCGTCGGCTGCACCCACGGCGCCTTGGGATGAAACTGCATACACACCGACTCGATCTCATCCTCGCCGAAGGCGATGGCCAAGTGGGGAAACGGGATGTCCGCGAACGCGGTCATCAGCGCGTAATACGGAGACTCGTCGTCGGACATGGAGAAGTAGGAGTCCTGCGTACTGTCGTGGACGGCCGCCAGCTTCCCCTCGTTCAGATAGCAGGTGAACCCGCGGAACTTGACGACACCAACTCGCCCCTTACCCAGGATGAATTCTGCCTCGACCTGGGGGCCTTTGGAGGTAGCCTCTCCCTGGCTCAGCTGCACCGTGACCTTCGTTCGAACCGTCAGGGCGGGTCGCTTGCGGTACGCGTCGATCGTTTCCGTGAACGCTTTGAGGGCCTGGGCGTCTGGATCATGAACCTGAGCAATCGCATGCGGTGAGACCAACGCGAGGCCGACAAAGCCGACAAGAACCAGTCCAGTACGCGGAATCATGCCCGGAGTCTCCTGAAGCTACTCCCCTCAACGCTCATCATAGGTCGATGCATTGATGCAAGATTTGCAGCAAGTCATGAATCGCCATGGAGCGCTTCGAGGGTCTCCCGCTTGAGCGTCTGGACCATATTCGGGTCGAAGCCGAGATGAATCTTGATGATCTTGCCCTGGGGCCCGATGACGACCATGTGCGGGATGGGCTCGACCTCGAACGCCTCGGCGACGGAGTTGTCAAAATCCATCAGCGTGGGCATGGTGAAGCCCCGATTCTTCCAGAATTGACTCACTACCTGCTTCTTCTGCTCGTTCGTCTGTACGCGCTCGAAAATGTCCACGGCGTACACCTTGACAGCACAGCCCTCCTGCTCGGCCCAATCCGCGAACTGCTGGAGCTTGGCCAGACTCATCCTGCACGGCGGGCACCAGGTTGCCCAAAAGTCAAGGACCACGACCGACCCGCGATGCTCGCCGAGCGTCACTGACTGGCCATCAAGCGTCTTGAGCGTGAAGTCCGGCGCCGTATCGCCCGTGGCGAGTTTCAGCTCTGATACGCTCTGCACGAGTCGCCGGTCAGTCTCGTCAAATGCAATGGGCTGCGGCAACTTATCGTGTCGCTGCGGATTCATGCGGTAGCTGACGTCTATTGGCCCCAAGTCGATCTCGACCTTGACGATGAACTTGGTGTCCGGATCAATGAACCCCTTGATGGTTGCTCCGCGATCGGTCGTAAACTCAAGTTCATGGGCGGGCCTCCCCCCGAGGTCCGTCATTCGATGGCCTATGAGGGTTAGATTGGACGCAATCGCCATCCCGAACGCCACGAGGTAGTCGTCGAGACTCTTCCCGTAGCGCAATGCACATTGCGGTGCCAGCAGCGATTGACCGTCGGCGAGGCCCCGGTAAGTCTCGACGATGTTGTCTGTCAGCTCCGTGGCGAAGTATTTGCCCGGTAGTTGCTCACGATAAACAAAGAGCCGCTGATCAACGGCCGTTAGGATATACCCTTGCCATCTCACTTGGGCATCGGGTCCTGCCCCCATCGCGACGCCAATGCTCTCGCTCTGACTCTTCGATCGTACCGTCGTCGTCATCTGTATGATGTCGGTGAATGCAGGCGCTTCCTTGTAAGCCTGGGCGACCTCCTGAATCAGCTTGACGGCCTCATCCAGCGGAGTCGCGGTCGCGCGAGCCTGGGTCTGTACAGCTATAGCAACAAGCAGCAGCGGTAGTGATCCCAAGAATGAAACTCTCCTGGCGGTTTTCATAATCGACTCCAAAGCTGAGGGTCACCGGCGAAGGTCAATCGACACGAACACGCTGGTCCATGATCAGCGGCGGGTTACTCCCCAGAACACGTCGCTGTGGGGTGGTATTCCGTCGATGATCGAGACGCCAGTCGGTCCCGCAGGCATTCTATGGTCACACCGAGCACCGGATGCACCACCAACGGGGCAACTTGCGCCAGCGGCCCAAGCACGAACGTCCGCAAATGCATCCGCGGATGAGGGACCGTAAGTCCCGGCCAGTCGATGACGCGGTCTTCGTACAGCAATAGATCCAGATCGAGCAGACGAGGCCCCCACCGCTGCTCCCTTCGCCGATCTCGACCGTGAGCCGCTTCAATAGCGGCCATCGCCTCCAACAGCCCGCGCGGCTCCAGCGCAGTGCTCAGGGCGGCTGCCGCATTGATATATCGGGGCTGATCCACCGGCCCCTGCGGCACCGTCTCAATGAGATCGCTGACGGCGACGACCGCCATGCCGTTCAGTTCATCCAAGGCGGACAAAGCCGATTCAATCGCCGCGCGGTGATCACCGATGTTCGACCCCAGCGCGATATAGGCGTTCGCGTTGGGCATTGTTTTCAGCACTCTCAGCAGTCCACTGACGCAGAATCCTCCCATAACAGTGCCGTGCTCGCAGGGGAATCGAGCAGGACGAATCGTAGCATCTGCAGAGCGGTCTTGGCCGCCCGGTCGCGGATCGCCGACCGATCGCCGGGAAACTCGAATCGCCGTATGGAAACGATCACGTGATCGCCGGGCGATTGTCCCAGACCGACGTACACGGTCCCGAGCGGCTTGGGCGTTGAACCGCCATCCGGACCGGCGATTCCGGTGATGGCCAGACTGTAGTCGGCTCCGCTGCGAGCCAAGGCGCCCTCGGCCATCGCACGGACCGCTGGTTCGGATACCGCACCATGCTCCTGGAGCACCTGCTGCGGCACGCCAAGACATGACGTCTTGAGCGCATCGGTGTACGTCACCCAACCGCCGAGGTAATAGGCACTGGAGCCCGCAACATCAACGAGCATCTTCCCGAGTAGGCCTCCGGTGCAGGATTCCGCCGTGGCGAGGGTTCGGTCGGACTCGCGAAGCAGCGAACCCACCGCCGACGAGAGCGAATCATCATCACGACCGAAGGCATATGGCCGCCACTGTCGCATGATCACCGAGCTGGCATTTTCGAGTTCACGCTGGGCCTGTTGGAGAGGGCCCTTCGCCTGGATGCGGGCCGTGACGATGGATTCGCTCACGGTGATTCCCACCAAAGGGCGGTTGTCCCGGGCCGTGATCGGCCCGAGCCGCTTGGCCGCCACCGACTCAGCGAGGCCGTAGGCGTGCACCCCGGCCGTCAACACGACCTGCCCGGCGTCGGGCAGGGGCAGTTGCGGCAGAACCTGATCCAGGAACATCGTTTGCATTTCATGCGGCGGACCCGGCATGGCGAAAATCATGCATTCGCCGAGGCGGCCGGCGATGCCCATCGCGGTACCGAGCGGATTGGGCACAGAGCGTGTCCCTTCTGGGCGCTGGGCCTGGGCGAGGTTAGATGGGGGCATCTGTCCCGGGCGCTTCTTGAACCACCGAGTCAGATGCTGCAGCGCTACAGGATCACTTTCCAATGGGCGACCAGGTGCCAAGACATCACCCAGCGCCGCACGGGTGAGATCATCGGGCGTCGGTCCGAGCCCGCCGGTGATCAACAGCGCCTCGCATACATCCGCCAGCTCGCCCACGGCGCGGGCGATCGAAGCCTGATCGTCCCCGACGACGCGCCGCTGAACAGTCGTGGCCGCCCGTGAGGCAAGTTGACCAGCCAGCCACTCTGAGTTGCTGTCAATGGCGCCGGCGGCGACAAGCTCATCGCCGATGGAGAGGATTGCTGCCCGCATGGCAAGAGAGTCTAGCCGTCGCTTGCCCAGTGGCTCGACGTACCTAGCGCATTCCGACCGCCCGACCGATTTGCTCCGCAAACTGGCTCGCCGCGTCTGCGACGGCGCTGCTCCAGCGGGCGGTATCCGGATCAAACGCGTAGATCACACTCCGGCTGGCAGTGACGATCGCTCCGGTCCCATCGGCGGCAAAGCACGGCCGGATATCCTCCACGCCGCCACCCTGGGTGCCGAAACCGGGAACCAGGAGGATCTGTTGGGGCATGAGCTCGCGCAGAGCGGCAGCCTCTTGGGGTTTGGTCACCCCGACCACCGCGCCCAGAGCGCTATACCCGCACCGGCCGAGCAACGCCTCCCCCCCGATTGACGCAACCATTCGAGCCACCGACTCCGCGACGGTCTGGCCGGCAACCAACCGCTGGGCCTGCACGGTGTCACCACCAGGATTCGACGTGCGCACTAGCGCAAACGCCCCGAACCCCTCACGCAGAAACGGCGTGATCCCATCTTCGCCAAAGTAGCTGTTGATCGTGATCCAATCCGGTCGAGCGTCCTCGCCGTCTTCGCATCGGTCGAATGCTGCGGCGGCGTAATGCTCGGCGGAGAGACCAATGTCGCCGCGCTTGGCGTCGAGTATGACTTGCAACCCCCGCTGCCTAGCCTCAACTATCAGGCGGTTCAGCGCTTCGATGCCGAGGTGGCGGTGCCGCTCGAAGCAGGCGGATTGAAACTTCACGCATGGCACATGCTCAGCCACCGCATCCAATACGCCTAGCGTGAAGTAGACAAGCGCTTCGACAGCATGGTCCGTGCTGCCGCCGGCCGGGCTCAACGCTGCGGGCAAGCGATCGACAACGGGGTCAATACCCACACAAACGGGCGAGCCGGCCCGAGAAATGGCGGCCGTCAATCGATCAGCCGCATGGTCGGCGTACGGATCCTTGTCGCGTTGGGTGGCTATGGCCAAGTCTATCGCTCCCGCCGGGCCGAGCCGGCCAGTCCAATACTGTATCTGCCAATGAGCTGATCTTGGCGGACCGCACGGTTCGGACCGATAGAATGCTTCATGGATACCAGGCCCGCCCACCTGGACCTGAAGAAGGACCGCGGGCTAACGATTCAATGGCCCAACGGGACCACCAGCTTCTACGCCATCGAGTACCTGCGAAGAATGTCTCCGTCGGCTGATGCGCGTACGCTTCGCCAGGAGATGGCCAAGAACCCCTTGACCGTACTGCCCGCGAGCATGGCCGGTCGGCAGGAACCGCTCAGTGCGGTGGACGCGGAGCTGGTCGGCAATTATGCCATCCGCATTCGATTCTCAGACGGCCATCACACAGGCATCTATTCCTGGAACTATCTGCGCGAGATCGACCCTGCGGCTCAGCAACCCGAGCCAGGCCAACCCCACGCATGAGCGAGGAATCGTCAATGCCAAGCCTGGTTCCTCGCACGATTCCGGCCGATATTCATGTTCTGGACGTTCCACACGCAGAGCCGTTTGCTTGCGACCTGAGGATCGACCATCAGCACAGCGGCGACTCGGTTGAGCACGTCTCGAACATCGAATACGTGCGGTGGCTTGCTCGCGCCGCCGAACTCCATGCCGATCAGCTCGGCTACACGCGCATTCGGATGCAAGCGAACGGCATGATGTGGTTCGTCGTCCGCCACGAGATCGACTATCTGGCCGAGGCCTGGCCGGGCGATCACCTGCTCCTCTTGACGTGGGTCCGCGACATGGGGCGTGTAAAGTCCTGGCGGGATTACCTGCTGGTTCGCCCAGCCGATGAAGTGGTGGTGTGCCGGGCTGCATCGCTATGGGTCCTGGTGGATCTGGCCACGCGTCGGCCGAGGCGAATCCCGCACGAGATGGCCAAGCGCTTCCAACCGCTTTCCATGTTTAGGGCCGGCCTGCGATGCACATCGCGCTGATCATTGACCAAGAGCGCTTGGCTCATGAGCAGTCGATGCTCGATCGGATCTCGGTCGGCCTCATCGATCATGGAGCCCAGGTCACCACCATCGTCCCGGACACCCAGCCGGTCGATGACGCACAGCAGAGCGCGCAACTCGTCGCCGCCGGTCGAATTGAGGTCTCGATGAACGTCCCGCCATGGATGCGTCGGACTCGAGCCCATCGACTCGCCAAGGCGGTGGAGTCGGCAGTTCCCGACGTGCTGCACGCGGTCGGTGATCGTGCCTGGATGGTCGGGCTAGATCTCGCGAGGGTGGTCGATCGGCCGGTGACGATCGACGTGTGGTCGGCCGACCAGGTGCAAAGAGTTCCTCATCGCCGATCTGCTTCGCAAGTAGCCGGGTACATCGCCCCCACTGAGCCCATCGCTGAGAGCCTCCGCAAGCGGATCGCTCCTGAATTGGTCAGCCTTGTGCCAATCGGGGTCATCTTGCCACCACACCCACGAGAGGTGCTGGCGAACCCTCAGGACACGATCGCACTGGCGATCATCGGCAGCGGGCGAGACGTCGCCGCCTATCGTGGCATGCTCGGTGGGCTCAGCCGCCTCACCCGAGAGTTTCCGCAGATTCAGGGATGCCTGGAATTGCGTGGCCCGCATGAGCACGAAATCTGGCAGTGTGCCCAGCGCCTGAATCTGCGGGGCCACCTCTCAGCGATCACCGACGCCGCTCTGCACCGACGCTTGCTCACGGGTTGCGACGTGCTTCTCATCCCGGAGCGTTTCGGCCAGGTCCGCTCGCTCATGTTCGAAGCGATGGCCTTCGGCATGCCGATCGTCGCCAGCGACGACCCGTTTCTTGACGCGCTGGTTCCCGATGAAACTGCGATCATCGTGGGCAACGCTGATCCGCAGGAGTGGGCCCAGCAACTTCGGCGTCTGCTAATCCAACCGCAACTGGCCCGCAGCGTCGGGGCATCAGGCCAGGCATTGGTTGCTGCCCGCCATCAATCAACGGATCAAGTGGGCAAGCTGATGGCCGCCTTTCAGCAGGTCCTCAGCGGCGGCGCCCACACCTTCGCCGGCACCGATACCTGATGCCCAGACCCGCAGACGGCAATCCAGGAGCCCTGCCCTGGGCCCTAAAATCCGCAAAAACTGACGATCTCGCAGGGTGTGATCCGAGTATGCAAGGATACAGGAACCAACTTGACATCTTTCTCCCCTCCGCCCCGTTGACGCAGCAATGCTTCAACGGGGTTTTGTGTGGATTGCCTGCATAGGAGGCTCAAATCGAGTCGTCCGTCCACAGAGGAGAGCCCGAACCCCGATGTTCGGCAGCGCGACCTAAGCCCAGGGTTGCCGGGTTCAAGACCAATTTGAGGCCTGCGGAACCCAGAACCCGATTATCCGTCCTATAGTAGAGGTAAGCATATCTGAGCCCTCCATGGGCTGCCAAATGAGCGCGAGGCCGCTCGCTTGGGAAATAGGCGTCTGCAGCCGGGTTCCCATTCCAACCAAAGGAGACACCTGTCACCAGCGCGCAGTCGTCGATCGGCCGAAACGCCCCTCCCAGGCCCGGTTTCCGGCAGCCGGCCCGGCGGATGGGTCACCAATCAGGTATAGTGGAACTCAGTGATGCGAAGGGAAACGATCTGTTCGAAAGGAGCCCAATCATGATGCGAACATTGATGCTTGCCATTGCCACACTGACCCTGTGCGCGGCGCCAATCGGGTGCAGTGACGAGATGGACGAGGCGGTGGATGAGTTGGGAATCCAGCAAGGGCGGCGGCCAGTGCCGGAGACAACGATGGAGCCTCCCGGACCACCCCAGCAGGGGGCCCTCGTTACTGGGGACCAAGGTACACCGGGTCAGACGCGTGAGGATCCACAAGGGCCTTGACTTGACCGGCCGCTGGCGTTACTCAGGTCCTCGGTAGCGACGTCCCTGGGCGACACAGGGTCATGGAGGCTTTGATCCAGTTGGGGCAGGTGAGTCCTCCCACCCGTATCCACACGTGTCTGCTCGCGGCGCTCCCGTACGATCCGCTCAGCTGCGTGGTGCTGACGTTGCGGCCAGCGGGAGGAGTTGTTCCTCCAAAGCGGCGAATCATGTCTAGAGCACGTTCGATTCATCTGTAGCGAGCGATATTCGAGCCGCGCGCGTCAGCAATCTGTCTACCTCCCCTCTCCCTGACGATCGCGGCCCGTCACAGCCGCTCCACCTCGGTTTAGGACTGCTCTTGGCTGGGTGAAAAAACCGCCGACAGGACCAGGTCCATATCGGCGGCGGGTGGATGGCTTTCTCGTAAACCCTTTCACAGCCTCAAGCTGCGTTAGATTTGACCCTCTATCTACACTATGGCCGATAGACAGCGACCGAGCAACCGATTTCCGCAAGATTCGCCGCCAAATGCCGCTAGGCCGTCAGGAACTGGGCTTCGCCCGGCCGGGCGAAGCGCTTCTCATCCTGGTCCCAGCCATCACTGCCCACGTCAAGTGGACTGGCCAGCCTCTTACGAGGGCTCGGTCATCAGCTCAGCCAGGATCTGGAGCCCTGCCTGCAGGGTCGTATCGCTTGCGGCATAGCTCAGCCGAAAGTGAGTGTCGCGCCGACTGAAGACGTTGCCGGGGATGACGAGCACGTTTCGCCGGATCGCCCTCTCCACGAAATCCGTCGCGCAACCACCGACCCGGGCGGGAATCTTCGCGAATACGTAGAACGCGCCGCCGGGATGTGTCAGCTCGGTCACGCCGGAGAACGCCTGCTCCACCATGTCCCGTTTCCGCTGCTATGACCGTACGTGCTCTCTCAT
>JADFIR010000062.1:0-3529 GCA_022566535.1 Planctomycetota bacterium | reverse complement strand
TGGGCTGCCGGATCGCCGGTCCCGTCCTCCACACCCGCGAGCTGACCCACGGCCTGCTTCATGGACGCGAGGCAGTGCTCGCAGTGCATATTGGCAATCGTGAGTGTCAGGTGCGTCTGGCGTCCGCCTTGGAGTTTCGGCAGCAGCCGACCACCGAAGGAGTTGGCCAGAACGGTGCTGACGCTCGCGATCATGGCGACCATCGCCCAGGCCGGATGCACGAGTCCGGTGACGGCGAGCGGGACGCCGATGCCGTTGAAGGCGAAGGCTAGGGCGAGGTTTTGCTTCGTCTTCCGGTATGAGTTCCGGCTCACATCGAAGGCGGCCACGACACCGGCCTGGGCCATCGACGGCGCGCAGACGAACGTGTACTGCTGCAATTTCGACATCTGCTCAATGAGCGATCGTGGCCCAGCCGCGTAGCCCATTCTCCACCCGGTGCAGCCGTAGGTCTTGCCGAACCCTCGCACCAGGAGCATCCGATCGGTGAATCGAGCCGGGCTGGGGCATCGACCATCTTCGCGTGCATCCTCATACGTGAACTCGTCATAGATTTCATCAGAGACAATCAAGACACCTCTCTGCTGGCACAATCCGACCAAATCTCGAAGCTCGGACGAACGTAGGACCACCCCGCATGGATTGCTCGGCGAGTTCAGCAACAGCACCTTGGTCCGATCCGTGATCAGCGGTTCCACGCACTGGGCCGTCATGCGAAAGTCGGGGTAGGTGTCGCAGTAGACGATCGAAGCGCCCGTGAGCGGTCCGAGGGCCGGGTAGATCACAAAATAGGGATCGGCGATAATCGCCTCGTCGCCCGGATCGAGCAGAGCCAGAAACGCCAGGAGCAGGGCCCCGCTTGTGCCCGACGTCACGAGCAACTCGAGGTCGTCCGATGGCACCCGCCAGCCGACGTCTCCGGCCAAGTGCTCCGAGATCACCCGGCGCAAATCCCCCCTGCCCTGCGTAAGTGAGTATCGGTTCTGATCAGCGCGGATCGCGTCGATCGCCGCTTCCTTGATCGGGTTCGGCACCGCAAAATCCGGCTGGCCGATCGACAGATCAATGGGATTTGTAAGGCTGGCGCCAAGCTCGAAAACCCGCCGTATGCCTGACACGTCGATCGCACGGGCCCGAGCACTGATCAATGAGTCGCACTCCATCATGCCGCACGCCATCTCCGGCACCGGCTGGTGATCCGCTTGGAGCAAAGACCCCCAAGCCACCGCAAACTCAGCCGCTGTATAGATTCCGATAATGCCAGCCAAACCAACGCTACGCCGCGGCAGCCGGGTGACTCGCCCTGCCGTGAACAGGATCTATTCAGTCGAGCTGGGCTCGGTCGCCTCGGTCCCCTCGGCCGTCTCCTGCTCTTTGGCAGCCTTCTTCTTCTTGCCGGTGGCCACGCTTCGGTTGGCGACCTTCACCAGACCAAGCGGGGAATCCCTGTCAGGCTGAAAACGATCCTGCTCGAGGAGACGAGCAATTCGTTCGGCCCGCGTCAGGACGTTGCGGTGTTCGTTGAGAGCACCGGGTTTGGTTTTCAGGCTACGGTGAAGACTCATCGGCTTAGCAATTCGAGTAGATCATATCATCCTTCGAACCTCTCCGGGTAATACGCCAAATCGTCTCTGGGGTTGACCTGCAATTTCCATTTGCGGGCCGCCTCGACGATCCGACGCTCCAGGGCGCGAACCTCATCGGAGTCGCGCTGCCCCCTGGTGTAGCCCGGCAAAGCGATAACTCGGTACAAGCTGACATTTTTGGCCTGCACCACGTACGCCTCAAGTCCCTGCTCGCGACAGAACCGCGCAAGCCTCAGCGCGCTGTCGCGCCTTGTGTGGATCAGCACGAAATAATTGTGCTCCGGCTGGCGGGGATCGGAGAGGATCGGCCCCCAGCGATCCGGCCACGCCGAAGGCCGATCGGCGTCGCCTGGAAAGGTTTCCAGTGCCTTGGCGGCTTCCGCGCGCACCACCGGGGGTGTGAAGCCTTCATAGCGTTTGGCCATCGAATCTTGGGGCGGCCCAACTCGCAAAGCCTCTTGATCCCGCACCAACAAGTCTCGCTCCAAATCAGCCCCAACCACCCGCTCCGCCCGTGTGTAGCCCACCATATACGCAATGATCAGCAGCACGATCCCAGCCGCGGAGCCAAGGAGCAGATAACCCACCGGCAGGCGGACCGTTCGACCAGGGCTCAGCCAGCCGAGCGACTGACCGGCCGGCGGTGCAGGCGGTGATTCCTTGATCTGCTGCTGGGGCGGCGCGGCAGCCCTCACGCTGCGGGCGTGGATCAGCTCGTATAGTGCGGGATTGGAGCGCTTCCTGGCCATGCCATGATGCTCAGCACAACTGATTCTTCGGCCAACCGCGGTCCCCCACCCTACCCGCACCCGACGACGCTCGCCAGTGCGTTGCTGGTGGTGTGGCTCAAGCTCACATGCCAATGGACGATCCCGAGCTCAGCGGCAAGCTCGGCGCAGCGGCCGGTGAGGGCGAGCCGAGGGCGGCCGGTCGGTTCTCGATCAACCTCGATGTCCAGCCAGCGGATTCCCCCGCTCCAGCCGGTACCCAGGGCCTTAAACACCGCCTCCTTGCAGGCGAGGCGGACGGCGTAACGCTCTGCCCGCCGGCCTCGGCCGGAGTCCGCGTACGCTCGCTCCGCTTCGGAGAAGCATCGCTGTAAGAATCGGCCGCCGTGCTCATCGAGCATCGCCTCAATCCGCTGAATCTCAACCAGATCGACACCGTGTGCAAGGACCCGCATCGCGAGTATCGTATCGCGGGCAGCCCCGAGCGACCCTGCAGCGGCGATACACTGACCACATCATGCCCGCCGCCGACCATGAACGCCACGCCGCCGACCACGCCGAGGCCCATCCGGCGAGTTGCGCCGTGCTGACCATTTCGGACACCCGCACGGCCCAAACCGATCAAAGCGGGCCCCTGATCGAGCGGCTGCTGACCGAGCGCGGCCATCGAATCACCGTCCGGGCCTTGGTCCGTGACGAACCGCCTGCCATCGCCGGTCAGCTCGAGACATGGCTGGCCGACCCGTGTCTGGACGTCATCCTCACAACCGGCGGCACCGGCATCTCGACGCGCGATACCACAATTGAAGTCGTTCGCCGGCTGCTCACCGTTGAGCTGGAGGGCTTCGGCGAGCTGTTCCGGATGCTCAGCTACCGGCAGGTCCAAGCAGCGGCAATGCTCAGCCGGGCCGTCGGTGGGCTGGTGGTTCGCGACCCGCAGGCGGGCGGTGGCACATTCATCTTCGCCCTGCCAGGCTCAACCGACGCCGTGAGATTGGCTGTCGGCGAGCTCATCGGGCCGCAATTGGCGCATCTCGTATGGCAGCGCGGGCAATAGGTGATCGAGTTTTTCGTGAATCCGCCGCGTCTACGCGGCGGTGCGCCGGCGTGGCCGCCGGGGCTTCACGCTCAGGGCTGAAGCGTTATGTAGCCGCGGCCCAGGCGTGGGCGGTCTGCTCGAGCCCCAGCCAGGGATCTGTCCATTGGCGGGCATCG
>JADFIR010000020.1 GCA_022566535.1 Planctomycetota bacterium | reverse complement strand
AGTTGATCCCCGGAATGTCGCGGAACCATGTGGCGAACGTCCACGGGCCCTCGATGCCGCCGTTATCGGGGTTCCCCGGGACAGCGGGTGTATCTCCCACGTCAGGGTCAGGGTCATAGAGGGTCCAGCAGATCGGCCGCCCGGTCGACTCGAGGCATTGGCTCTGGACCTTGAATCCCCCGCCCACGTAGATGAGCTTGCCATCGCCGCCCAGGACCGGCGCGATGTTCCACATGTAATGGCCCCACCCCTCGTTGGGAACCACATCGAAATCCGGGTGGCTGGGCAGAAAGTCGCGGACGATGCCGGTCAGCTCGATCGTCTCCGGCGGATCGGCCTGGGCCGCGGCCCCGGACGGGAACGCCCCCAGTACGAACACAGACGCGAGCAAGCTGAGACTGGTGGTGGAATGAAGATTCGCATTCACGTTCATCGTGCACCCCTTTCGGTGTTGGCCAGATGACGATTCGAATCTTCGGTTGCCGGGGGCCCAATCCCAGCACGTCTTGAGTTGTGAAGACGAAGCGTACGATTCGCCAGGCCGGAATCAATCGCCGGCTGGAGGTTTCGCCCGGATCCGGACGACTTGGACGTTCTGGGTAAGGGGGCCGCTGAGGATGCCAGCGTGCAAAAGCGTGCCGGTTATGCAGGCGCGATGGCAACCGGCTTGGACGCCATAACTAGCAGGCCCGATATTCAAATGCGATCCAGTCCCCGCAGGCGCGGCCTGATAACAAGACGACCTGGGCGGTGAAGCCCAGGCCGTCGGGATGACAAGGAGAACCAGAGGTGTTGGCGAAGGAGTCCAATCTTCACCCCGGGAGAGAGGGCCCTCCAAGTACGATGTCGGTTAATCGAAGGTCGCGGAGACCGTCATCGGCGCCGGATTCCCCATGACAAGGTTGGTCACGAGGTGGAATTTGACGCCTCCGGTCCGGTTGGCCGAGAACATGTGGACTGGGTAGGTTTGCCCGTCCACCAGGCCCAGCCGGCCCAGGGGAACCCATTGTTCCGGCGAGCCGTTCAGGCCGCCGAGATCCGCGACCAGCTGTCCGTTGATAAACACCCACACATCGTCGTCGGATTTGAACATAAGCTCCTGATTGGCCGACGCGTCGTAAGTGAAGTCCGACACGATCTCAAACGTGAAGAAGTTGTTGTAACCGGTATAATCGTTGCCGAGCAGCAGCCCGTCGATCGGATAGAACTGGGATATGTTGCACTCGTACATTCCGTAGTACGGGTTCAATGGGTCTGTCTTGAGAGTCGCGGTAACGGTGTACGCCATTGACAAGTTGATCCCCGGAATGTCGCGGAACCATGTGGCGAACGTGATCGCGTCGGTGATCGCGCCATTATCCGGGTTCCCCTTGACCGGAGGTATATCCCCAATGGACGTGTCGATGAGGGTCCAGCAGATAGGCCGGAAGTCTTTGTCCGTGCCCGGCAACAATTTAACTACCTTGTTGCCCCCGCCCACAAAGATGGGCTTGCCATCGACGCCCAGGACCGGGTCGATGTTCCACATGTAATGGCCCCACCCTTCGTTGGGGACCACATCGAAATCGGGGTGCGATGGGTAGAAGTCCCGCACGATCCCGGTTATCTCGACGGTAGGCGGCAGGGCTTGCCCGCTCGCGGTGGCGGGGCTCAGCAGGACGGCGAGGAAACCAGCGGTCGCCAAACTGGGCCAGGTCACGCTTGCGAATACTGTTCTTGCATGCATTTGGACTCACCTTGTCTTCGTGGTTGGGTTTCTCGGCGCCTCCGTTGCTGAATACCGTACGATTCGTGGCCCCAGCTCCAAGGCCGGATCGCGAAGAAGCCGCGATGCGGAAGGGCTGCGAGGTTTTCGCAAACTCAGGGAGGTTTGCCGGTTTTTCCGATGGTGCGCTTTGTGCGGCCGAGGTGTGCGGACACCGAGTCCACGACCGTCGGCCCAGCGTGCCCACGCCAGCCAGCGGGTGCCTCGTCCCAAGAGAAACGGCCTGGACTCGTTTAGGAGCCCAGGCCGTCGGGATGACAAGGAGAACCAGAGGTGTTGGCGACGGAGTCCGATCTTGACCGGGTTGGGTTGGAGAGGGCCCTCCAAGTACGTTGTCGGTCAATCGAACGCCGCGGAGACTGTCTGCAGCGGGCCCGTATTGAACGGCACGTTGGTAAACATGCTGAAGTGCGACTGGGGCTGCTTGCGGTCCGCGTGGAAGAAGTGCATCTTATAGGTCTCGCCGTCCACCAGGCCCAGGCGGTTGAGCTCCACGAACTGAACCGGTGAGCCGGCGATCCCGCCCAGGTCTATGACCAGCTTGCCGTCGATGAAGATCCACAGGTCGTCGTCGCCTTTGAACTCCAGCATGTAATTCTTGGAGCTGTCGTGGACGAAGTTCGCGACGATCTCGAACGTGAAGTTGTAGTTCTTGTCATAGCCCTCGTCGCCCTTCAGGATCCCGTTGATCGGGTAGAAATCGTTGGTGATGTACCTGTACTGGCCGCTGACATGCATGGTCGCCGTGATGGTATAGGTCGTTGAGAGGTTGACGCCGGGGACATCACGGTACCACGTACCAAAGGTCAAGGCATCGGTGATGCCGCCGGTGTCCGGCTCCCCCGGCGCACCCGCCTTGTCGCCTATGATCGTGCTGTCGTAGGTGGTCCAGCAGATCTCCCTGTTGAGCGGGTCGCGCCAGTCCGATTTGACCCTGTAGCCCGCACCCGTGAAGATGGGCTTTTCATCCGGGCCGAGGACCGGATCGATGTTGCCCATGTAATGGCCGTAGCCGTTGCTGGGGATGACTTCGAAATCCGGATGGCCTTGGGAGAAGTCCCGCACGATGCCGGTCAGGAATATTTCATTGGGCAGGGCTTGCCCGCTCGCGGTGGCGGGGCTCAGGAGGACGGCGAGGAAGGCTGCAACCGCCAACCGGGGCCAGGTCGGGCTTGCGAATACTGATCTTGCACGCATTTGGGGTCACCTTGTCTTCGTCTTTGGTTTTTCGGCGCCTCCGCTGCTGAATACCGTACGATTCCTGGCCCCAGCTCCAAGGGCGGATCGCGAAGAAGCCGCGCTGCGGAGGGGGTGCAAGGTTTTCACAAACTCAGGGAGGTTTGCCGGTTTTTCCGGTGGCGCGCTCTGTGCGGCCGAGGTGTGCGGACACCGAGACCACGACCGCCGGCCTAGCGTGCCCACGCCAGCCAACGGGTGCCTCGTCCCAAGAGAAACGGCCTGGACTCGTTTATAGGAGCACAGGCCGTCGGAATGACAAGGAGAACCGGAGGAGTTGGCGAAGGGGTCCGATCTTCGGAAAACGTCGCGTAGCGGCGGCCGGTCAATCAAACATCGCGGAGATCGAAGGCACCTGGGGCGTGTACAGCGGCACGTTGGTCTTGAGCCGGAAGTGCGACTGCGGCTGGTGGCGTTCAGCCAAAAAGAAGTGCAGGCGGTAGGTCTGGCCGTCCACCAGGCCGAGGCGGTCCAGGCTGACGAACTGCTCCTCGGAGCCGGCAATGCCGCCGAGATCGACCACCAACTTCCCATCAATGAACACCCAGACGTCGTCGTCGCCCTTGAAGTGGAACATGTACTTTGCGGACGCATCGTGAACGAACGTGCCCACGATCTCGAACGTGAAATGGAAGTTGTGGTAATCGGGGCCGTTGCCCTTCAGCACACCGTCAATCGGGAAGAAATCGTTCGTCTGGTACACGTACATGCCGTCGGTCTCGCGAGCCACCCTGATTGTGTAGGCCATTGACAGGTTCACGCCCGGGATGTCGCGAAACCACTGGGAAAACGTCTCGGCGGAGGTAATGGCCGCGTGGTCCGTCGCGCCTGGGGAACCCACTTTGTCCCCCTGTTCGGGGTCGCACGTGGACCAGGAGACCTTGCGATTACTCGAATCGCGCCATGCCTGAGAGACCTTGTAGCCCCCGCCCACGAAGACGGGTTTGCCCTCGGCGTCTAATTGGGGCGCGATGTTGCCCATGTAGTGGCCGTAGCCGTTGGACGGGGTGACTTCGAAATCGGGATGCCCTTGCGAAAAGTCGCGAACGATGCCCGTGAGCCGCAGTTCGCTGGGCAGGTCTTGCCCGCCGGCCATGGTGGTACTCAGCAGCAAGCCGAGAACGCCGGCCGCCGCCAACCGGCCGAACGTTGGTCCGGTCGTGAAGGACGAAGGGTGCCTCATGTGTAAAGTTCCTTTCTTCAATTCGCTTGCTCGTGTGTGCCTGCTCCGACCCCAAGCGTACCCCAAGCGGCTACCGATCCAAGCGCTGATTGTCAGGAATCGAGCGCGACGAAGCGGCTGGTCCGTCTCGATAAACTGCGGCCGATCCGTCGCTGGCGCGGGTGGCGCGGTCTGCACCACCGCCGCGGATGAGGTGTGCGCCAAGTCGGTTGGTGATCGCCTCTAGCCGGGACGCTACCCGTCCCGGAACCGGCGGGCGTAGCCCGCCAGCTAGAGCCTACTGCGGCTCGACCTCTTGCCAGCGCAACACGACGAGCGCAGTCACGTCAACCTTGCGGATCCTGTGGTTGTCCGTGTCGGCGATGTAGATGTTCCCCGCGGCGTCGACGGCTACACCCTGCGGGTCGTCGAGGTCGGCGTCCGTCGCAGGCCCACCGTCGCCGGCATAGCCCGTGTTGCTGGTGCCCGCAACCGTATAGATGATCCCGGTAACGGCGTCGACCTTGCGGATCGTGTCGTTGCCAGCGATGTACAGGTCGCCGGCGGGATCCACAGCAACGTCACCGGGCTTGCTCATACGGGCGAGGGTGGCGGGGCCTCCATCCCCACCGTAGCCCGGCTGACCGGTGCCAGCGATCGTGTCGATGATCCCGGTCGCCGCATCGACCTTGCGAATCCTGTTGTTGGCGGTGTCGGCAATGTAGATGTTTCCTGCAGAGTCAACCGCGACACCACCGGGCTTATTGATCATTGCTGCCGTGGCCGGGCCCCCATCGCCGCTGAAACCGGGGCTGCCCGTGCCCGCGACCGTCTCGATAGTCCCGCTCGCGGCATCGACTTTGCGGATCGCGTCGTTGGCGGTATCTGCAATGTAGATGTTTCCGGCGGAGTCAACGGCCACGGCCTTGGGCGTCCTGAGCTTTGCGGCCGTTGCCGGGCCGCCATCACCGCTGTAACCGGGAGGGCCCCCGCTGCCCGCGACGGTGTCGATATCGCCGGTCGCGGCATCGATCCTCCGAATGCTGTGGTTCGCGGTGTCGGCGATGTAGATGTTGCCCGCCGAGTCAACGGCGACACCTTCTGGTGAATCGATGCCCGCTGACGTCGCAGGCCCCCCGTCCCCGCTATATCCGGGCGTGCCGGTGCCGGCAATGGTGACGATGATCCCCGTAACCGCATCGACCCTTCGGATCCTGTGGTTCGCGGTATCAGCGATGTAGATGTTGCCTGCCGAGTCGAGGGCGACGTCGCCAGGACCGTTGAGGTCGGCAGCGGTCGCGGCCCCGCCGTCACCAGAGTATCCCGCCACGCCGGTTCCGGCGTAGGTATCGATGGTATCGGTACCCAGGATCGCCTCGGCTTGGCGCCGCGCTTCAACGGCGCGGCCCTGGCTGGTCAGCGTGGTCTGCGAGCCGGTGATTGCAGCCGTCACGACCACCTGGGCCATGCCCAGGCGGGGGTCGTTGGCCGGATCACCGTCGTCGGAGATGGTGCCGATCGTCCCGTCGCCGTCTTCATCGGTGTCGAGCATCAGTTCGCGGATGGCCATGTTCATCCCAGCCTCGGCCGCGTAGACCGCGTGGACGCTTTCCACTCGTCTCACGGTCAGATCGTGATCGCGGGCTCCGCCGATAACCATTCCGATGATGATCAGATCGAGAAGTACCATCAGCACGATCATCACGATCGCAGCCACGCCCCGGCGATGGCGGCGCATCACGAGCCTCCTCCGCTCATCGTCGAGCGAATGAACACTTTGCTCCGAAGCGTGTCGCTCACGCCGTGGCGCTGGAGCGTCACGTCGATAACAATCCGACGGATCGGGTCGCATTGATCAGCGGTAAGGCTGGCGGCCAGGGCGGTGTTGCTCTGGTCATAGGTCGTAATGGAAAGGGCTGAAACATCGTCAAGCAGCACCGCCGCCGTGGCGCCGTTGTCAACCAACATGAGCCGGGCGCCTGAAAGCGACAGACTGGAGTTCGGTTCCCAGGCAATTGAAGTGGGCGTCACGGATGAGATGTTTGGAGCCACACCTGTTGCAGCGGAATCAAGCTCGATCTTGCGCAGTTCGCGCACGGCGCGGTCCAGGGCGATCGAGGCTTCGCCATGCAACTGGGCCGACGTCGCCGCCTCCGAGTAGCCGTCCACCGCGTTGACAATGAGCAAGGAGGTGATCGAACCGAGTACGGCCAGAACGACGATGGTGGCGATCGACTCGATGAGCGTGAAGCCTCGCAAGGTGGCGAGATGTCTGCGTCGGCCGATCACGAGGGGGTGTACTCCGTCACCACGGTCGAGACCGACAATGTGCGCACCGTTGCGGTGGCGTCGGTCCACTGCACCTGGACCTCGACGGTCATATAGCCGTCGCCGGGCGTGGACAGGTCGGCGAGCGTTTCGGTGAGCGTGACCGTCCTGCTGAAGCCCGGATAGCCGGAGATGGTCGGCTCGGCGGGGTAGTTGGCCGGGACCTCCAGATAGGCCCAACCACGGGTGGTGCTGTGACGGTCGGCGATGATGTCTTCGAGTTTCTCGGTGGACAGCCAGCGGGCTTTGGAGGCCAGCATCGGGTTGACGCGCTGGATATGCGCTTCACGGACCGCCCAGAGCATCGGCGGAATCGCCAGGGCGAGGATGACAACCGCGGCGATCGTTTCGATCAACGTGAAGCCACGCGTGCGAGTAGTGGACATCGGCATTCTCCCGAGGTGGTGGCCATCAGGGCGGCGCATAGGCGACAAATCCGCTTCCCACCTCCACCGTGATCACATGGCTGCCGGAAAGAGTGACCGATCCCTGCGCCGCGAGCGCCGTTTCCGACTGGTTCAGCGGCCGGCCCAGCCAATCGAAGCCGATCTCCACATCGCCGTCGAAGCTCGCGGTCTCCAGTTGCACCCCCACGAACTGGTTGACGCCTAGGTTTTGGACAAACGGCCCGGAAGTCGCGGGATCGGTGAGCACGGCGGCATTGATCCGCCCGGGGCTGTTCGGGTCTTCGGCGAGGACCGTCCACGTCTCCGCCGTGGTATCGAAGACGACCCAACTGCGGGTACCGGTGGCGACGGCCCGCTGGCGGGCGAAGGTCAGATCGCGAACAAGGTGCCGGGCGGCCATTGCGGCCCGGGCGCCGGTGGTGAGACTCAATATCGGAGCCGCCGTCGCCGCGAGAATCCCCACCACGATCATGACGGCGATCAGCTCGATCAGGCTAAACCCGCCGCCTCGGGAGAGACGGCGGGGATCGTTCCTTGTGAGCTGGACCACCATGCGGGGTCGATCAAAAAGCGTTTTCGCCTACGGTGTTGGTGTTGGCCCAGAAGGTGTAGGCCGGCGGGGTCAAGCTGTTGTCAAGGTAATAGGCCCAGCCGCCGGTGCCTGCGACCACAGGGGCGGTGCGGGCCGCGGCCTCGCCGGCGGTCGCCGTGTGAACGTCGTTGGGGTTGGCGCCGCTGTCGTAGGGATTGTCAGGAATTGCTTCCTGCATCACCGTGCCCAGCGCCTCGAGCTGGACCAGCGTTGGATAGGCGGCGGTGCCGATGGTGATGACCTCATTGGCCATGAAGTTGGCGATGCCCGCGCGAACCCCGCCAAGCGTTCCCCGGCAGGCCGCGTCTCTCGCCTGAGCCGCGTAGTCGAAGTACCTCGGCAAGGCCACGCCGACGAGAATGGCCAGGATCACGACGACCGCGATCAGCTCGATGAGGGTAAATCCTTTTCGAATCGGTGTGAAACGCTTCATGGTGTGGTGCTCTCTTTGAAGATTCCTTTGTTGCTTCTCTGGTCCGTCTCAGCTCAATGGCCGCCGGCGTCCGGCGTCTGAGACATGGGTCGCGACGACTCCACGCCTCGGCTAACCAATCAGCGCGCCCATATTCCACATCGGCAGGAATACGGCCAACGCGAACATAAGCACAATCGCGGCCAGTACCACAATCACAACGGGCTCGATCAAGGTCGCGAGGTTCTTGGTCAGGTGAGCAACCTCACGGTCGTAGTGCCGGGCCACGATCTCGCACATTCTCGGCAGCTCCCCAGCCTCCTCTCCAGCGGCGATCAGCCGCCGCGCGAAGCCCGGCAGGTACGCGCAGGCTAAGAGGACGTCGGCCAACCTCCCCCCCTGCTTTACCTGATCCCGCATTCTCTCGGTGTCGGCCTGCAGCAGCGGACGACCGGATGATCGGCCGGACATCTCCAAGGCTTCGATCAGCCCCAAACCGCTCTGGAGAGAGAGTCCGAAAACATGGGCGAAACGACTCACCGCCATTCCTCGCAGCACATCCCGCACCAAGGGAACCTTGTGCAGAAGATCGTCGATTCGTTGCCTTGACCGGGGGGTGCGCCACGCCCGGCGAACCATCCACCCACCGCCGGCCAGTCCCGCCAGCAACAGATACCAATAGGTCCCTACGAATCCACTGATCCCCATCAGCAGCTGTGTCAGTAAAGGCAGGTCAATCCCGCGGGTGGCGAACAGCGCCGCGAACTTCGGGATCACCACCATCATCAGGAAGGTTACGGCCGCAGCCAGGGCGATGACGACGCACAGCGGATACATCAGTGCACCCTTCACGTTCTTGGTGGTTTCGTATTGCGCCTCAAGCATTTCGGCCAGGCGACCGAGCACTTTGGCCATGTTGCCGCTGGCTTCGGCGGCGCGAACCGTTTCGACATACACCTCTCCAAACAGCTCGCGATGAGGGGCCAGCGAATTGGTGACCGATTGGCCGGATTCGATCTGGGCGGCGATATCCCGAATGACCCTTCCCAGACGCCGATTGGGCTCCTGCTCGGCAATGGAGCGCAAGCCATCCGCGATGGGAATGCGAGCTTCCATCAAGACCGCAAACTGATAGGTGAGGTGAGCCAGATCCCTGGCCCCGACCGGCGCGGATCGCCAGGGGCGCCACTCGGAGCGTTGTGCAATGATCCGCAGCGGCTTCAACCCCGAGGCGCTGATCTGGCGATACGCCTCGCGGCGATTTGCCGCCCGCAGCACGCCTTTGCTCTTGGCGCCGCGCTGGTCAATCGCCTTGTAGTGGAATGTCAGTTGACTCACGCACTCCTCCTGGCCGACTGCGGCAGGCCGGCCGTGACCATCACCGCGGCGACCTTGGCAACCTCCCGAAGCGTGGTCTGGCCCAGGCGAGCCTTCTCCAAGCCATCCTGCCACATCTGGCGCATGCCGTCGCGGACCGCAGAGTCGCAAATCTGCCTGGTCGATCCCTCCTCCTCGACCAGGGTTTGAATGGGAGGAGTAAACCGCAGCAGCTCAAAGACGCCGATCCGTCCGCGAAATCCCGTCTGCCCACAGCGCGGGCATCCCTTGCCGCGAACAAACCCCGACGTCTGCTCCCGGAGCCCGAAATGGTGGCGGATCAGGTCATCGATCGAATCCTGGGTGACACAGTTCTGGCACACCCTGCGCACCAGGCGCTGAGCCACCACACCCAGAACCGCGGAGTTGATGACGAACGAGGGCAGGCCGTAGTCGCGCAGTCGGGCCACGGCGCCGGGCGCATCGTTGGTATGCAGCGTGGAAAGGACCATGTGCCCGGTCAAGGCCGCCTGCAGAGCAATCGTGGCCGTCTCGTTATCACGGATCTCGCCGACCAGAACCACATCAGGGTCCTGTCGGAGAATCGATCTCAACGCGGGTGCAAACGTGAACCCAATCTCATGGTTCACCTGAATCTGCCGCACGTACGGGAGACGAATCTCCACGGGATCCTCAATGGTCATGATGTTGCGAGATGGATCGTTGAGCTTGTCCAAGACCGAGTAAAGGGTGGTTGTCTTGCCGCATCCGGTCGGACCGGTCACCAGGAGCATCCCGTACGGCCGGCCGATGAGCTCTTCAAGATCGCTGGCCATGCGGGCGGGGACGCCCAGTTCGTGGAAATCGACAATCACTTGCGAACTCGACAACAGCCGCAACACGACGTTCTCGCCGCAGACCGTGGGTATCGTCGAGACGCGCACATCGATCTGAGCGCCGTCGTGCGCGAAGCGGAACTTCCCATCCTGCGGCCGGCGAGTCTGCGTCAGATCAAGGTTCGCCATAACTTTGAGGCGCTGGACAATGCCCGCGTGCATGGACAGCGGCGGGCCCTGGCGCTGTTGAAGCACGCCGTCGATACGGTATCGCAGCCGCAGGTCATACTCATCGGGGTTGATATGCACATCGCTCGCGCTCTCATCGGCGGCGTCAGCCAATAGCTGGTTGACCGCCGCCACCACCGGATGAGTGGGATCGTGTTGGGCAGCCTGGATCTCGGCCTCCGGCGGCTGAGCTTCGACATGCGCATCCTGAGCGTGGCTGAGGCTGTATGCTCGGGCGATGAGCGGCCGAAGCCGCTCGCGATCGCACAACACCGCGTCGACCTCGCACCTGGCGAACTGCCGAACCTGATCCATCGCCTCAAGGTTCAGCGGATCGTCCATCGCCAATGTGAGAACATCGTCGATGAGGAACAGCGGAAACACGTCGTAGCGCTCTGCCACTGCCCGAGGGACAAGGCGGGTGTTCGCAAAGCACGCCTCGTACTCAGCCAGATCAACAAACGGGGCTTCGCAAATGCCCGCTTTGGCCAGAGCGATATCGTGGCTGCTGATGGCCTCGGTGAGAATCAGCGCATCGACCAGGTCCACCTCTTGCTCGATGCAGTAGCGGCGCGCATCCTCCAACTGGCTGCGGTTGATCCGCCCCTCCTCCAGGAGCGCCCCTTCAAGAAAGACATCCTGATTAATCATCAGGTTCTCCCGAACGTGGTGAGCTCCGACGGGTCTCGGCACTTATCCGCTTGGCTAATTTTGAGATGCGATCCCCGATATTTGGATCGACGGTTTCGGGATCGGCGAAGGCCAGACCGACCAGATACGTCGGCTCGCGGCCGTCCATCCATATGCGGCGGACCTTCACCCGATGTTCGAAGGCAACCTCAAGAATCGGCATACCGTTGCTGCTGGTACCTATCGGCATGGGATTGAGCAATCGAAGCGATCCTTCACACATTCGCGGAATGAACTGCCGGCACACGATCCCGATGCCGCCGGGGCTAACGTCAATAGACCTGCCGCGCACGGTGTGGTGATCCACGGCCCCCGACGACGCGCTGAACCGCACCTGGTTGCGATGCTCTTCACAAACCACGAACTCGATCGGCAATTCAATCTCGTGGCGCTGGTGTTGTCGGACCTTCAGTCCGCTCGTCGGGGACATGCCTTGACCTCCGGTCCCAACCCGTTGGGGCGAACCGATATCCAACCACCGGTGTGGCACGCAGGATGCCACACGGATATCGGCCGTCTGAGCGGCTCAGTCAAGCGTCGTAGAGTGACAACGGGCAACCATTGACAGGCGAACCGCCAGTCGCAGTGTCCCGATACCTCCGGGGCGCCGAGGCCTCGACAGCCTTTTTGCCCAGGGGCAGAAGGAAGCCCACCTACGCGACCGAAGTGAGCTGTTCGTTCAGAACTCCTTGGCCCGATACTGCATCTGCGCCTGGAGCCGAGCCAGGATCGAGCTGTGCATCTGACTGACCCGCGATTCGGAGAGGTCCAGCGTCATGCCGATCTCTTTCATCGTCATCTCCTCGTAGTAGTAGAGAATGACGATGAGTCGCTCGGCCCGCGACAGCCCCTTGGTCATCAGCAGCTTGAGATCACGCTTGTGCAGCGCAGTAATCGGGTCCTCCTGGCGCTTGTCCTGGATCACATCGATCTCACGAATATCTTTGCTCGAATCGGTCTCGAACCACTTGCGGTTCAGCGACACAACGTTCACCGGTTTGGAATCTTTCTGGAGCTTCTTGTACTCCGCCCTGGACACCTTCAGCTGCTTGCACACTTCCTTGTCAGTGGGTTGCCGGCCCATCTTCATCTCCAGAGCCTTGCGCGCCCGCTCGATCTTGGCGGTACGGGAACGAACCAAGCGAGGCACCCAGTCCATGGCCCGAAGCTCATCGAAGATCGCCCCTCGGACTCGCTGCGTGCAGTATGTCTCGAATTTCACGCCCCGTTCAAGGTCGAATGCATCGATCGCGTCCATCAGCCCAAACAAGCCAGCCGACATGAGATCCTCAACATCGACCTCCCCGGGCAAGCGCATGTGCATCCGCTCTGCGGTGCTCTTGACGAGGTGGAGGTAATGTTCGATCAGGAAGTTTCGGAGTTCATCCGAGCCGGCTTTCTTGTACCTTCGCCAGACTTCCTCGACCGGCGTCTCGTGCAGCGAAGTAGAAGTTCTGGCGGCGGGGTAAGCGGTCGTCTTCTTACGACTCGCCGTGGAGGGCTTCGTTTTTGTCTTCGGCATTCGGTCGGCTCCTTGACCTTGGCTTTTCAGCCGTTCTGCCACTCCCTAGCAGAACACCTCTTCAATATACCTCACGATGGCTACCGGACACAAGCCGGACGTCAAACTACGATCAGATCCTCGGCGTCCTCTGCGTTCTCTGCGCTTTGTTCGGTCGCCGACGCTTCAACGGGCTTCGCCTCATCCTCATCGTCGATTGCCTTCTGCTGCGCCTCGAGTTGATCGGAAACGACACGCTGAACAGCCAATCCGATCATCAGCCCCACCGGATAGCACACGATCATCGCGATCAAGGCTCTCAGCAGGATCGAAGCCGGGCTATTGCCTACGGCCAGACCGGCCAGGATCGCCACTGCAAACGCAGCCATGGCGAAGCATCCGGCGAGGACATTGCTCAGCACGCCGGTCATCGGGGTCTTCTCCCTTCGAGAGCCTGCCCAGGGGCGTCATCACATGGGCTTTGGCCAATCTGTTGGTATCGACACATCAGAACCGCCTATCAATATCAACCGAGGCAATGACTCTTGTCTTGGCTGGTACCAAACCACGCAGTCAGTCGCGAGAAGAAGCCCTGGCCGTTGGGCGGCTCTTCCAGGCCGGCGATTCGGCGGGCCAGCCGGTGCATCGCTGCCGTGGCCGGACTCTGGGGCGCATACAACACAAAGGGCACCCGCTGCTGCACCGCCTCACGCACCGCTGGATCCATTGGAATGGACCCCGCAAACTCCAGTGACCGATTCAGGAATGTCCGGCTCACCCGATTTATTCGTCCAAAGACAGCCTCGCCCTGGGCTTCGTAGCCGACCATGTTGACCACCAGCTCGATCCGCGCGGCTGCAGCCCGAGAGACCAAAGCCTTGATGATCCCGTATCCATCCGTCATCGCGGTCGGCTCGGGCGTGGTGGTGACGACCACCCGCTGGGCTGCGGCGACAAACGCGAGGACGTTGGCGGTCACGCCGGCGGCGGTGTCGATGATCACGGTGTCGGCCGCTCGCTCCAGAGCCACCAGCTGCTCAAGCAGGGCTCGGCGGGACTCGCGGTCCAGGTCGGCCAATCGGGCCACCCCACTGGCGCCGGGAATCAAACAGAAGCCGCCCGGAGCCGCCAGCACAGCCTCGGCCAGACGGCACCGCCCGCACACCACATGCTCCAGTGTCAGCCGCGGCGTCAGGTTGCACAGCACATCAGCATTGGCCAGACCCATATCGGCGTCCAGCAAGCAGACCCGCTGGCCCAGCCGGGCAAGGCATACGGCCAGGTTCACCGCAAGATTGGTCTTGCCGACGCCGCCCTTTCCCGATGTCACCGCGATGGCCCGGGCAAGCTTGCTGGGCATGCGCCGTCGCTGCGATTGGCCCATTCGCAGACCGAATCCTGACACAGCCCTGCCATGACTCGCCACCTTTCGCGACGAGTTGGACGATCGATCGCGAACCGCTGTTGGAACAATCATGCCCGTCGGCGGGATTGCGCTCCGCTGCACCAGATTCCGCAATTTCGTCGCCTGGTCGTTCACTTGTGGACCTCGGCTCCTAACACCAGTTCGGCAAGACGCTTTGCTTGGCCGACCTCAAGATGCTCCGGGACCTCCTGGCCGGTCGTGATGAAGCTCAATTTCTTGTCCACCTTGTGTATCACGTTGATGAGCACGCCGAAGCTCACCGCTTCATCGAGTTTGGTGAGGACGATCCGATCGGCTCCCACCTCGTCGAACGCCTCGGCTTCCCGAAGCAAGACAGCTTCGCTGGAGGTGCTGGAAAGCACCAAATGCACCTCATGCGGCTCCGCGGCCGCCAAACACCGCCGAAGCTCGTCGATCCGGCCGTGGTCGTTCTGGCCCCGACCGGCGGTATCGATGAAGATCACCTCGCAGTCGCCAAGAGAATGGACGGCCTGTGCCATTTCAGACGGCGTCAGCGCAATCTTGAGCGGTAGACCGATGATATTCGCGTAGGTGCGAAGCTGATCGACCGCCGCGATGCGGTAGGTATCACACGTCACCAAGCCGACCTTTCGATGATGGCGCAACTTGTACAGTGCGGCAAGCTTGGCAAGCGTGGTCGTCTTGCCCACGCCGGTCGGCCCGATCACAGCGATCGTCAACGGGCGCTGATCCGCCCTGCGAGGCCCGACATCAGGCTCCACTACTCCGATCAGCGCAGCCAGGTGATGCAATACGCGTTCGCGCACGGTTGATTCGTCCTCACAGGCTTCGCCATCCAGCTCGTCGCGCACATCGCTGATGAGCCGGTCAGCCAATTCCTCCGACAGGTCCTGACCGAGCAACGCCATATAGATGTCGAAGAGCTTCGCGGGCATCGCCCGAGTGACGGTTGCTCGCCCAAGCGTTTGTCGCTGAAGGACTTGACCGACCATGGTCTTGATTGCATCCAGCTCCCGCTGCATCGTGGCGCTGGTGGGGCCTGCGGCTCGCTCAACACGCGATGGGTCGTCTTCTACAAACAATTCCACGGGCTCCCGGCGTGTGCTTCGCGCTGGGGCAGCGATTTCCTGCTGCAGCAAGGGGTGCGCGACCACCGTTGCCACGTTGCTGGGCGCCGAGTCGGCGGGCGTGAGAATGAACCGACGGGCCACCGGCGCCCGCAGGCCTTCGTCCGCACGGCGAGGAGGCGGCGGCAACTTTGAGACCTTGCGATCCCGGGGAGGAGGTGATGGTGGGTCCGCCGGCGCAAGCCGTGATCTGGGCTCACGTGACTCCTTCGCCGTCTCCGGACGACGGCCGGCAACCTCAGCGATCGGCGACTCCGATGGCGACACCTTCTGGGCCGACGACCTGAGACGCGCAGCGTCGGAACTCTGTTGAAGACGCCCGTGAGTTTCAACCATGGTCTGCGCAAGGCGCCGGGCACGGATGCCTTGGGATTCACGCGATTTACCGGTGGATACCTTTGCTTGCGTCGAAGACCCGGACGCCCGCCCGATGCTGCGCCCATAAGCCTCGCCTGCCGCCTTGCTCATAGGCCGAGGCAATCGACCCGACCTTCGCGCGTGCGACAACTCTGCACGATCAGCAGTGGTGGCGGTAAGCTCGAAGATGGTCTTGCGACCGATTCCCAGAAGCCCGCCACGCTTGAAGGTGCGAGTCTCGAGAATCACCGCATCCGCGCCGAGGTCGCGCCTGGCCGCAGCCAGCGCTTCGGCCATTGCGTACGCCTGATACGTCTTGACGCCCATTGATTGCCCTCCCTGGCATTGGCCTAACGCGATATCGTCAGGCGCCGGCGCTTACTCGCTGCGTCCTATGCAGCACCTACGCCGACGGGCTCCTCGAATTGTACCAAACCCATCGACTCCACGTCGAGGTCTTTCACCACTTCGTTGTACGACAAAACCGAAACATTGGGAAGATGCCCGCAAAGTATCTGCCTGAGCTGCGCACGAACAGTGGGAGAGGTGAGGACCGTAAGTTGATGCCCCGCAGCCAGTAGGGGCTCAGCAGTCCTGCGGACGGCACCCGCAATGCGGTTGGACACCTCCGGTGGCATCGACATCGTTGTACCGCTGGGCCCCCGATCAACGTAGCCGTTGATCACATCCTCGATCGCGGGGTCCATCGTCACGCAATACAACCGAGCTTGGCCCTGCTCGTTGGTTTCCACATGCTGGTTCGAGATTGTCCGACGCAAGGTATTGCGTACGTATTCAGTTAAGACATCAAGATCTTTGGTGTGCGGGGCCCAATCGCCTAGCGTCTCGACGATCGCTTCGAGGTCCCGGATCGCGATGCGCTCCCGCAGCAGATTCTGAAGCACTTTTTGCAGCTCGCCGGGCTTGACCACCCCTGGAATGATCTCCTCCACGAGCTTGGGCGATTTGGACTTCAACTGTTCGATGAGGTGGTTGACCTCTTCGCGGCTGAGGATTTCATCAGCGTGCCGTTTGAGCAACTCGGTGAGGTGTGTGGTAAGAACACTGGCGGCATCGACGACGGTGTAGTTCATGGTCTCGGCCCGCGGTTTCAGCGCCGGCTCGATCCAGATCGCATCCAGGCCGAACGCAGGCTCTTTGCCCGAAATCCCTTCCACCTTGCCCGTGGCCAGACCGGAGTCCATGGCCATGAGCAGGTTGGGATAGACCGTGCCCTCGCCGATCACTGCCCCGCGGAGTTTGATGTGATAGGCGTTGGCCTCAAGCTGCACGTTGTCGCGAATTCGCACGGGAGGGACCACCAGGCCGATCTCCGCGGCCAGTTGACGCCGGACCATCGCGATTCGATCCAGCAGGTCCCCGCCACGTGCCTTGTCCACCAACGGGACCAGGCCGTAGCCGATCTCGATCTCCAGGGTGTCCACGTGCAGCAGCTCTTCCACCGGCGGCTGCTGGGGGGCGGTCTTTGCGGCTTCCGCACGTGCCTCGGCCTCGAGCAGCACTGTGCTCTTTCGACCGATGTATCCAATCGACCACGCCAAAGTGCCGATCAGCAGCCCTGCGCCGAGAAGCGGCGTCGAAGGCAGCGGTGTGAACGCCAGCACCCCGAGAAACCCTGCGATCAGATACAGCGCCATCGGTTGGGAGGTCAATTGACTCGGGATCTCATCGCCGATCGTTGCCTTGTCGCTGGTTCGGGCCACGATCAACCCCGCCGCGATCGCGATGATGAACGCCGGGATCTGCGAGACCAGGCCGTCGCCGATGGTCAGCCGGGTAAAGACGCTGAGCGATTCGGCCATGGTCCAGCCTTTTTCAAGCGCCCCGATGGCGAACCCGCCGGCAATGTTGACCAGGGTAATGATGATGCCGGCGATGGCGTCGCCGCGCACAAACTTGCTCGCCCCATCCATGGCCCCGTAGAAATCAGCTTCGCGCATGATCTCGTCGCGGCGCTGTCGGGCGTCGGCCTCGTCGATCAATCCGGCCGAAAGGTCCGCGTCGATGGCCATCTGCTTGCCGGGCATCGCGTCCAGGGTGAACCGGGCCGCCACCTCCGACATTCTCGTCGCCCCCTTGGTGATCACCACAAATTGCACCACCACCAGGATGATGAAGATGATCGCTCCGACGATGATCGAATCGCCAGCCACGAAATGCCCGAACGCCTCGATCACGCGGCCGGCCACGGCGGTCGCCTGCTCGGGACTGTCCGCATCGGCGGTCAGGATCAGACGCGTGGACGCTATGTTGAGAACCAGCCGAAACAACGTGGTGGCCAGCAGCAAGGACGGAAAGACACTGAAGTCCAGCGGGCGAAGCATGTAGATCGTCGTCAGCATTATGACGACCGCGAGCGAGATGTTGGCCAAGATGAGCAGGTCCATCATCGCCGGCGGCATCGGCACCAACAAGACGATCACCAACCCCAGGAACGACAACGGCACCAGCAGGTGCTTGAACTTCGCCACCCAATAGAACACGATCGGCATGCCCGCAATCGGTAGAGGCTTCGCCATCAGGCACCGCCTCCGTGATAGCCGCGTCCGTTGGGCCGCAGGTCGCAGACCCGTGCGTCGCTCTTGGAGCGACCGCTAGACAGCGGATCAACTTGCAGTGGTAGCTTCCTCATCCCGCCATCCTGTTGTTGAGTTGATAGACAAAGGCCAGGATCTCGGCCACCACCTTGTAGAAGTCAGGAGGGACTTCCTGCCCCACATCCACCTGGCGGTATAGGGCTCTGGCCAGGGGAGGGCGCTGCACGACCGGGATGCCCCGAAGAAGCGCGATCTGGCGAATGCGCAGGGCCAGGTAGTCCGCCCCCTTGGCGATCACCGTCGGGGCGTTCATCCGCTGGGCGTCGTACTGGATGGCCACGGACACGTGTTCGGGATTCGTGACCACCACATCAGCCTTGGGAACGGCCGATGCGACCCGCTGCATCGCAATCTGCTGCTGCATGCGCATGCGCCGGCGTTTGGTCTCCGGATCGCCCTCGGTCTGCTTCAGCTCATCCTTGACCTGGTGCTTGGTCATCTTCAGATCCTGTTTGTGCTTCCATCGCTGAAAGAGCAAATCGAACACACCCAGAATCAGGAGGATGGCGATCAGCCGCAGCGCCAGATCCAGCATCATCTTCGCGCTCTCGGCCAGGCACTGCATGACGCTGAGGTAGGGCAGCACCACGATCTGTTCGCGATACTGCATCATCGTCACCACCGCGACGGTGATCACCAGGGCGACTTTGAGCGTATCCAACGAAACCTTGACCAGGCCGGAGATGCCGAAGATGCGCTTCAGGCCGTTCATCGGGTTCAGCTTGCTGAGCTTGGGCATGACAGCCTTTGGCGCAAAGAGCCAGCCGACCTGCGAGAAGTGTGTGAGGAATGCGACCGCACCAGTGATCAGCAACAGCGGAAGACCGATTCGGACCCCCGCCGCCGCCACGTACTCCACCACCGTCATCGCTTGGGCCGGATCAACCGGATTGCCCAGCGTATCACCGTCAAGTACTGCTTCGAGCACAGTCTTGAATCGGCCGAGCATTGGCCACACCGCCGCCCAAAGGATGACTGTGGCCGCGAGCAATAGCAGACCGCCGGCCAGATCCTGGCTGCGGGCCACATTGCCTTCCTCACGGGCCTCTAGGCGCCGCTTTGGCGTCGCCTCCTCCGAGCGCTCGCCCAAATCCTCGGCCATGGTTGATTCCGTCTATAGGGCTTGAGGCATGAGGCCTGTAGCTATTGCGTCTCGATCCACTCAAACATCAGGTTCAACGTCTCGTCGATTCCCTCCATCACCACCTCGTCGATCACGACCAGACCAAGGCAGACGATCAGCAAGCCCGCGAGGATGCGCACCGGGAATCCCAGACTCAGAATGTTCATCTGCGGCACGGTCTTGGCGATAAATCCCATCGCCGCGGTTTCCAGGAAGATCAGCGCAAGCAGCGGGGCCGCGACGCGCAGAGCAAGCTCAAAGGCCGAGGTAAGCATCCCGGTGAGCAGCGACACCAGGTTCAGATCGGGAACAAGCCCGCCCAGCGGGATATGTTGAAAACTGTGCAGCACCGCCAGAACCATCGCCTCGTGGCCGCCGATCAGCAGAAACCCCGCCAGGGTCGCAAAGAACAGAATCTGGCCGAGCACGGCTGCTTCGTCGTCGATGGTCGGGTTGAAAAAGCGGGCGAAGCCCAGGCCCATTTGCTGGCTCATGATCAACCCGCCGATCTGCACCGCGACCAACGGCAGGCTGGCCAGGAAGCCAAGGATCAACCCGATCAGCAGCTCCATCGAAATCATGGGGATGAGCGACCAGAGATTCAGCTCAAGCGGCGCGCCCGCAAGATGCAGGCGATAGATGACCGGGTAGACCGCCAATCCGAGGATGAACGACAGAAACACCTTCACCCGCACCGGGATCACCGAGGCGCCGAACACCGGACCGTAGATCATCAGCCCTCCGAAACGGAAGATCACCAGTAGCGCCGGCGGAACATGATCGAGAATGGTGGTGAGCTGATTCACGAAGAGGCATGAGGCATCGGGGATCGTTTCGCGGGCGGGCTTGCCCCGCCGCACCCTCGCCCGCCAGGCGGCGGCGCTGTCACAGATCGGTGAACATCTCCACGGCGAAGTTCGCCATCCGGATGGAGATCCAACTCAACAGCACGACCGCCACCAGGATCATGACGATGATCTTGGGCACGAACGTCAGCGTCTGCTCCTGGATTTGGGTCACCGCCTGGAACAGGCTGATCAGCAGTCCAACGACCAGCCCCGCTCCGAGGATGGGCACGGCGATGATCAGCGCCTGCATCAGGGCGATCCTGGCGACATCAACTGGGTCCTGCAGCATGCTTGTGCGCCTCGTCGTTTGAGACCGGCGAAACCCTCCGTCACACAGCCCGACCAGCCCTACGGCCCGCCGGTTATCACCACGGATGCCATCTGCACAACCTCTTGCGGCTGAACCACGCTGGTCATCAGCGACCCCACCACGAGCTGCCAACCGTCAACCAGCACGAACAGCAGCAACTTGAACGGCAGGGAGATGAGCACCGGCGGCAGCATCAACATGCCCATCGAGATCAACATGCTCGCGATCACCATGTCGATGACTAGAAACGGCAGATAGATCCGAAAGCCCATCAAGAAGGCGACCTTCAGCTCGCTGAGGATGAACGCGGGAACAAGTGAGAGCATGTCTACATCGGCTCGCGTCAGACTCTGCGGATCGGACGTATCTATGCCGCGGTAGTTGAGCATCATGTACACGCCCGACCAGTTCCCGGTCGCCTCGATCTGATTGAACATGAAATCGCGCAGCGGCTGCTTGGCGCGCTGCCACGCGACGTTGTAGTCCTGCACCTGCCCTGCGGCGTAGGGCTCGATACCCTGCACGTACATCTGTTGCATGGTCGGGGCCATCACGACAAAGGTGATAAACAGACTCAATCCCACGATCACCTGGCTCGGCGGCAACCCCTGCGTGCCCAACGCCTGCCGCAGCAGTCCCAGCACAATCACGATCCGTGTAAAGCACGTGCATAACACCAACAGAGCCGGCGCCAGGCTCAGCACCGTCAGCAGCAGCAGAATGTTCAGCGAGTTGCTGAGGCCGCCCTCGAATCCGGGCAGCGATTCGGTAGCGCCTTCCAACAAGGCGATCGGGTTCAGGCTGGGCTCGGCCGGCTGGGCGCCGGCGGCAGAGGCCAGCAGCAACGGCCCGGCACATGCCGCCAGCATGAGCCCCGCATGGCAATGCAGGGCCGGCACCAATGCGGCGCGCGGTGCTCGGCTCCCGCTGCGCTCGACGCCGTATGGCTCACTCATAGCGAACCCTTTCGCGCCACCAATCCGGGCATCCGGGCTCGCCTTGGCCGTCGTGTGAGGTCGATCACCTCGTTGCCCTCGATGTCGAGTCCGGCGAGTCGCCGAAGCGAGAATCCCGGATCGTGGCTCGCCCGACCGTCCTCCGCGAACCGGTTGAGCAGGGCCTGGAATCGACCGGTCCGATTGCGACGAGAATCTGCCTCGACCCGCGCCAGCAATGCCGCAGTCTCATCGGGATCCGAGATTTCGCTAAGCATGGTCATCGCCGCTTTGCCGTGGTGCAGCAGCACGATGCGGCGGCCTAGCTTCAGCAGAACAAGCTGCTGGCCTCGGGCGATCGGATAACGGGCCAGCACGTCCACCACACCGGATGGTCGGGCGGCGTTGCCCAGGGGCCCCGCCATCCGCCGGAAGATCGTCCGCAAGAAGACGAGCAAGCCGAGCACGGCCGCCAAGGCAGCAACGACCCGCATGACCTCTTTTGTCCGCGAGCCGATCCCGTTGAGTAGGTTGGGCGACGAACCGCCACGCTCGATGTCCGGCCGCCCTGGGTATATCCCCTGGGGCTTTCCCAATCGGCTGGCTTCCTGGGGTGGGGGCTCAAACACTTCCGGCGCAGGTTCTGCGCTCTGGGGGTCAACGCGGCTGGTTTCGATCTCACCGCGCGTGAGGAGATCAACGGACGAAGGTCCGCGCCCGACGCCGGAGGATGTCATCGGCTGGTTGGCAACCACACTGCTCGTCTGGCCGGTGGCGGCGTTCCCCGGCCACGGGCTGATGAGCAGCACACATGTTGTCGCGCAAAGCTTGAGCCCGATTCGATCAGACATGGCGCCAATCCTTGGCTATGCTCCGCCGGATCCTCCGGCGGGGTGCCTCATCCTGAGGCTACATGCGATCAATCACCAATATGTGGATGTTGTGCATGTACTGTTCGTGTTGCGGTTGATGTCTCGCGCATGCTCTCAATCGTCCGTTCCGGCCAGCTGAATGATTTCGCTCACGCGAACACAGAAGTTCTCGTTGACAACCAGCACTTCGCCGCGGGCGACGTGACGATCGTTCACATAGATATCCACGGGGTCACCAGCGAGCTTGTCCAGTTCGATGACCGAGTTCTCGTTGAGTCGAAGCACATCCTCGACATACATGCGCGTCCGTCCGAGTTCAACCTTGACTTGAAGATTTACATCGCCAAGCAGGTCCAGGCCCGCCGATTCCGCACCCTCGCCACTGGGTCGGCCGTCGAGGTGGGGCAGATTCAAGGCCTCGGCGACGGCGCCTGGGCCCGACGATTCGGCCTTGATGTCTTGGACCGCCTGCTCGGCCTTGTCGATCGCTTCGGTCGCCACCTGCTCGGCGGTGCGATCGTCCGTCGGATCCGCGGCGGCCTCGGCCTCGGCGGGCGGGGCGCTGTCCGCCGGCTTCTCGGACGGTTCGGGAGATTCTGATTGCTCGACGTTGGGTGTCTCGTCAGCCATCCCTGGCTCCGCCTGCTACGCGCGGCTGATTCTGCGGGTGCCTCATGCAAACGCCTGGGCCGGCGCCATCCCTGGTCGTCGGCCGTTCTCTACTTTGACCGAACACAGGCCGGTTGTCAACCGTCAATTCGAAATCCGGTGCCCATGACAATGACGCACTTGGAGATGATCGGCTCACTCCACTGTTGATCGACACCGAATCGATCGGCCAAAAGTGCCTGCACCTTGCGCGTGAGGCTCTCCAGCTTCGGTTCCTGGAAATGCTGCGGGTCGCTGGTCCGCCAGATCGCCGTGATATCAGCCTTGATTTCGTTTCGGAACTGCTCGAGTTCTTCGGTGACCTGCTCGGCATACCGCTTCTTCACCTGCACATAGATTTCGGTGCCGTAGATATAGGTGATGCCGGATTTGTTGTTGGGCAGCTTGCCGTCCAGCACCAGGACCTCGACTATCTTTTCGTCCTCGGGCGTATCGAGGATGACGTCGATCTGGGTAGCCTCAACCTCCGCCGGGCCGCCGAAAAGCGTCATCGCCCCGATAATGACCGCCGCTTCCGCAACAAGAATGCCGCCGATGAGCATGATCAGCCGCAGAGGTAGTTTTTTGCGCTCGCTCTCGACTTCGGCTTCGGCTTCCGGTGCCTTTTCTTTGGCCATTGCTCAGCCTCCCCGGGCGAGGTTTGGGTCGGTGTAGTCCGCGTCGGTATTTGTTTCCTCGACCAACTGCTCGGTCAGGATAATCTCGACCCGCCGGTTTTCTGCCGCCTCCGTCGGCTCGACCGCTCTTGGGCGGACGGGCTCTCGTGTCCCCACGGCCTCCATCCGAAAGACGCGGTCCTCCAGGCCAAGCTCTATGAGGATATCCTTGATGTTCCGCGCTCGGTGATAGCTCAACTCATCGAGGTCTTCCCAGGGCGATGATGCGGTTAGATACTTGACGGCGGCATGGCCGCGGATGACGATCTTGTTGTTGCGACCCGCCAGCAAGACCACCAGCTTCTCCAGTTCGATGCGGACCGCCGGCTTGACCTCCGCTGATCCCTCATCGAACGTGCTCGGCCCGCCGATGGTGAACACCACGCCCTCGCGGATCTTTTTCACTCGCGTATGGACCCCCTCGATGCTGTCGCTGGGTGATTGGCTGCTCTTGATGTCCTTATAGTGCTTGATCGCCATCTGCTCCAACTGCTCAATGATCGAGCGGACGGGCGGATCGTTGATCGGCAGCACGCCAATCCCGCCGGAGTAGCCAAAGGCCTCCTTGATGGCCGTGACCACACGCTGATACTCCCGCTCCTGCTTCAATTCGGAAAACATTTGCAGGAGAATGAAGAAGCACAGCAGCAGGGCCATCATGTCGCCGAAGGTGACCACCCAGTCGGGAACGCCGGGGGGCTGTTTCTTGGGTCGTTTGCCGGCCATGGCTCAGGCTGCCTGGTCCTCAGCGATCGGCCGCTGCGCTACGGGCAAGAAGGTCATCAGCTTGCTCTCGACGGTGCGGGGATTGTCGCCGCTCTGGATCGACATCACCCCCTGGATGACGATGGTCTTGGCCAGCGCTTCCTCCGAAGATCGCATCGCCAGCTTGTCCGCCATCGGAAGGAATAGCACGTTGGCCAAGAGGGCACCGTAGAGCGTGGTCAGCAGGGCCGCAGCCATGCCCGCTCCGATCTTGGATGGATCGTCCATGTTGCTGAGCATGGCCACCAGCCCGATGAGCGTACCGATCATTCCGAACGCGGGGGCGTATCGTCCCAGCGCATCGAGCATGCCCTTTCCCGATTCGTGGCGTTCCAGCAGGTTCTCCAGTTCGGTCTCCATGATGGTTTGGATGACTTCGGGATCGCTGCCGTCCACGGCCATCTGGATGCCCCTCACGAGAAACTCGTCCTCCATCTCGCTGAGCATCCCCTCAAGGGCCAGGATGCCGTCGCGCCGAGCGACCTCAGCCAGCTCAACGATCTGTCGAATCAATTGCAGCGGGTCGAGCGACTTCGCAAAGATCGTCTTCATAACCACGGCCGGCAGCTTGAGGAACCGGGCCAGGGAATAGGAGGCCATGGTCGCGGCCGTCGCCCCGCCGACGACGATCAACACCGACGGCGCATTGACGTATGAGCCCACGTCGCCGCCCATAAGAATCGCTACCAGCACCATTATGATGCCGAGCAGAAGCCCGATAAGGGTGGCGATGTCCACAATGATCTCCCACGGCGCGGCGACGCCGCTCACCTGCCCGCCAGATGCCTTCTCCTGCTCATCGGAGTCGTATGGGACAGACTTGAGGCGAGGCGCCGGGAGCGCCCGGATATGCATGCGAGGCTGTTATTCACGCATCGCGACGGATGAGCACTCGGGCCGGGCTGAGCGCTCCTACGGCATCAACACCCCCAAAGCCCGGGGCCGCACACTCACACGCAGTTGACTCGTCCGTTTACCAACGCCACCCGGCGGCGGATCGCCGTCTAACTGAACCAGCTGCGGCTGATCACAGACGATCTCGATGTCGCGGCCGAGTTGATAGCGCAGGCGCGGGTCCGCCAGAGGCCGGCCAAGCTTGAACTTGAGAATCCAACCAAGCAGGTCGGCGGTGGATCGAACAGGGAAAAACAACACGTCGAAAAGGCCATCGGACATCACGGCCCGCCTGGCTGGGTTCAGCCGCCACGCATACTGCCGGCTGTTGGCCACGATGACGCAACCTTTTTGCATCTCGGCGCCATTGGGGGCAAGCGGCCGGCCGTCAACGGTCACGGTCAACCTCGGCGGCCGCCAGGAACCCAGTTGCCGCAGGATCGGCCCGGCATAGGAAAAGTGTGAGATCGAGGAGCCGCGACGCGCGGCCAGATCGTGCACAACCACCGCATCAAACCCAATCGAGGCCATGAGCAAGAACGGTTGATCATTGGCGACGCCGACATCCACCTGCCGCACGTCGTAGCGTTGCACCGCCCGCAGCAGGGTTTCCGGCCGGGGATCCATCCCGAACTCCCGGGCGAACAGGTTCTCCGTGCCGTAGGGGACGTGGTAGATCGGCGTGGACGTTCGGATCGCGGGACCGGAGGCGCCTTGCACCGCGCCATCTCCCCCCACAACTACCATCACCGCGGTGTCCTGCAAACGGCGGTCAAGCCAATCGCCGGATGGGTCCGGGCGGCTCTCCACAAGATCGATCTCGTACCCGAAATCGCCCAGGCGGGACCCGATCTGCCGAGCGACAAGCGCAGCCTTGCCCACCCCGGCGATCGGATTGAAAAGGATCATGATCCGCATGGCGCCAACTTCCACGCAGCCCCGTTGGTCGCAGGCTCTGCCGGGGGGTCACTTCGCGGCGGGGCAAGCCCGCCGGCGAAACGCGAGCCTGCAAGCCTCAAGCCTTCCGGCTGAATTGAGCGACCGGACGGTGCAACGTACCATCATGCCATGCAGTTTGCCGCTGCCGCGACGGGGCTTCTTTGTATCACCTTGGCCGACGGAATCATCAGCCCGGCGGCTTTCGGCCAACAGCAGTACATCCTCTCCGACGAGGACACCTGGCAGGCTGGAGAATCCATCGACCCCGCGACTCCCCAAGGCGAGTTGGCCCTGGCTCGCCGCACGCTGGCCAAGGGCGATGCCGAACGTGCCGAGATCCTCGCCGCCAACTGGATTGAGCGCCACGACCGCCACCCGCTACTGCCCGAGGCGTATCTGATCCGTGGCGATGCCCTTCGAGCCCAGGAGAAATACTATGAAGCGCTGTTTGACTACGAGTACGTCGCGCGGGTGTTCACCGCCACCGAAGCGTTCGTGACCGCCCTTCAACGCGAGCTGGAGATCGCCACTCTCTACGCCACCGGCACCAAGCGGAAGCTGTGGGGGATGCGAATCCTCAGCGCCGAAGACGAGGCGGAGGAACTGCTCATTCGCATCCAGGAGCGCTTGCCAGGCAGCCGCCTGGCCGAGCAGGCCGCGATGCAACTGGCCGACTTCTACTTCCAGCGCCGCAAGATGGAGCTAGCCGTCGATATGTACTCCATCTTCATCGAGAATCATCCGAACTCGCGCCTGATCAGCAAAGCAAGGCGCCGGCTGATCTACGCGCATCTCGCCACGTTCAAGGGCCCCCGCTTCGACGCGGCCGGACTGCTCGAGGCCCGCCAGCGATTGCAAGAGTTGATCACCCTGGAGCCGGCCACCGCCGAGCGCGTTGGAGCCCATGCCCTGCTGAGTCGCCTTGACGAATCAGACGGTCGCAAGCTGCTGCTGACCGCTCAGTGGTACCGCAGGACCAACGATCCCGTGGCGGCGGAATTGACTCTCCGCCGGCTGCTGCGGCGGTATCCTCGATCGGTTGCGGCCACAGACGCGTTGCGCTTGCTTGATCAGATTCTGCCCAAGCTCCCGCCCGGCGTACTGCACGACGCGCCGGACTACCGGGCGCTTCGCGGAGCTCTGCTGGGCCCGGAGGCGATCGAAACAGATGAGCGCGCCGAGGACCCCGCGGCGCCCGCCTCTGGGAGTGACGCGCCGTGACGCGGCTTGGCGTTGGGTGTGTCATCGGCGGGCTCTTGGCGCTGCCGATCGGGAGTTGTGCCTCCGATCCCACGCAAGGGTACGCCGCTGTATCGCCGTTTCCAACGGGCGTGACCACCATCGCCGTCGAGATTTTCGACAACCGCACGTTTCACCGCGATCTGGAATTCGAACTCGCTGATGCGCTGATCAAGGAGATCGAGGCCCGGACCCCGTACAAGGTGACTTCAGCCGACCGTGCGAATAGCATTCTTACCGGACGAATCCGCAACGTTGAGAGAGACCAACTCTCCAAGTCTCGGCTTACGGGATTGAGTGAAGAAGTCATCATCAGCGTGACGATCGACTTTCAGTGGAGGGATTTGCGCACGGATGAGCCGCTGCTTGGGCGCGAGTCGTTTACCGGCCACGGCCTGTTCGTGCCTTCCAGGCCGACCGGTGAGGCAATTGAACTGGGCGAGTTCGCCGTCGTACAACGTCTGGCTCGGGACGTCGTCTCCGAAATGCGGGCACAGTGGTGATCGACGCCCCGCCCCGTGCCTGATAGGCCAAAGCAATCCACATGGCAGAGAATCCCAAGAAAGCTGACCACAAGTCGCCGGACACCCCACCACCCGAAGGAAGCGGCGGCAGCGGTGGCGGCAAGGGGCCCATGCCCCCGCCTCCGGTGAAGCTCAGCCGCGGCCTGATGAGCTGGGTGATGATTCTCGCCCTGTTGATCATGCTGTTCGTGCTGCTCAACGGCACCAAGGGAGGAGGCGTCGAAATCGAAAGCTGGCGGGAGTTCAAGCTCCACGTCGAGCACGGCCACATCAAGAACGGCGAAGTGGTCGTCGTACACGATGACCGCATCACCGCGGTCATGAAACCCGGCAGCATCGAGGGACTCCCGCCCAGCGAAGAAGGCACCCGAGCGTGGGTCCGCATTGACGCGGCCAATCGCGAGTTCTATCTCAACCAGCTCGACACCATGCCCGTGAACTGGAAGGCTGACACCGGCACAAGCGTGTGGGTGCAACTGCTGATCACCCTTGCCCCGTTCATTCTGTTGATCCTGCTGATCTGGTTCTTCATCGCCCGCTCGATGCGCTCCGCCGGGGCCGGCCCGGGAGGCATGCTCGGGAGCTTCGGCAAGTCCCGGCACCGGATGGCCACCAAGGAGAGCGTCAGCGTCACGTTCCACGATGTGGCCGGCGTCGATGAGGCCAAGGAGGAAGTCGAGGAGGTTGTCGAGTTTCTCAAGGCTCCGAAAAAGTTTCAACGACTCGGCGGCCGAATACCCCGCGGCGTGCTCTTGGTGGGTCCGCCCGGGTGCGGCAAAACCCTGCTGGCCAAGGCGATCGCCGGCCAGGCCGACGTTCCGTTCTTCTCCATCTCCGGATCGGACTTCGTGGAGATGTTCGTCGGCGTTGGCGCCAGCCGGGTGCGCGATCTGTTCAAGCAGGCCAAGGACAACTCTCCCTGCATCATCTTCCTCGACGAGATCGACGCGGTCGGGCGGCGCCGCGGCGGCGGATTCACCACCGGCGGCCATGACGAGCGCGAGCAGACGCTCAACGCCATTCTCGTCGAGATGGACGGCTTCGAAGCCAACGATCAGGTGATCGTCATCGCCGCGACCAACCGAGCCGACGTGCTCGATCCCGCGTTGACCCGCCCCGGCCGGTTCGACCGACAGGTGGTCGTGCCCCTGCCGGATCTGCTGGGCCGCAAACAAATCCTCGCCGTGCACACCAAAAAGGTAAAGATGGAGCCGGGGCTGGACCTGGAGCGCCTGGCCCGGGGAACGCCGATGTTCTCCGGGGCCGATCTTGCCGCCGTCATCAACGAAGCCGCCATCCTCGCCACCATGGCCGACAAAGACTACGTGGAGATGGCCGACCTGGAGGAAGCCCGCGACAAGGTCCGCTTCGGTCGGGCTCGCACCAGCCGAAAGATCGAAGAAGAGGAACGGGTGGCCACCGCCTATCACGAAGCCGGGCACGCCCTCGTTCAGTCCCTGGCCAAGCACGCCGATCCCCTCCACAAGGTGACGATCATTCCTCGCGGCCAGGCCATCGGCGCCACTTTCAGCTTGCCCGAAAAGGATCGTTATGGCTTCGGGCGCCGGTACTTGCGGGACACGATGCAGGTTCTTTGCGGAGGGCGCATCGCTGAGAAGCGCAAGACCGGCGACATCTCCTCCGGCGCGGCCATGGATATCCAGCAGGCCACCCAGTTCGCCCGGCACATGATCCTCCAATGGGGCATGTCCGACCGGCTGGGGTTTGTCCATTACGCCGGCACCGATGGCCGCGAGGTGCTCATTCCCGAGCGCGACTACTCCGACGAGACGGCACGGATCATCGACGAGGAGGTCAAGCGCCTCATCGACGAGGCTTACGCCGACGCCGAGCACATCATCGAAGAGAATTGGGACCAGGCAACGGCCATCGCCGAAGCGCTCTTGAAGTATGAGACCCTTCAGGGCGAAGAGGTCATGCGGCTTGTGCGCGGCGATCGGCTGGACAAGCCCACGGTCGCCGAGCTGCTGGAGAAGGAGGCCGCCCAGACCGCCGCGCCCCCCGCCCAGGCCAAGCCCGCTTCAGACGAACCATCCGGCGAAGAGCCCACCGGCGACGTCATGCCCAGCCCCGCGTGATACGCGCTACCCTCGCCGCGGACTGCTTCAGTTTCCCAAGCTGAATTGTCGCGAGTTCGAGTCCCGTCACCCGCTTTGCCCCCGGAAGTTGACCGCCGTTGACCAGGGAGGTCAGCGGCGGATTTCTCTTGCAACGGGCTTCACTTGCGCGAGTTCGGCCGAAATGCCGGGTCGATGGCGGGCGGACGGCGAGTTGCCCGGAGTTGACGGCGTGTGACGCGCGTGTACGGTCGTCTGTGCAAGCGCTTGTGCAAGTGGCGGTGCAAGGTGTGACCGTCGAGCGTGACGATTTCCTTGCATGGGCTTCGTTCTGCTCGGGGTTCATTCCGCGTCACCCCTCTTCACTTCCGATGCGTGTTGGGCAACAAGGGACTTCCCATCACGCTCATATGTGTCCCCAACACCTCTCAGCATCGCGGCGACGCGCTGGTATCCTGCGTTCTCGACTTCCTCGGCTTTCGTCCGGTACTTGGCAGCTAACTCGTACTCCGGCGCGCCGGTGGGATCAACATAGTGCGCTCCCCGTGAATTGTAGATCGCAATGCTGTAACCTCTCCGTAGCTCCTCCATATCGGACTGATTGAGCACGCCCGCAACGGAGCGGTGGATCCAGAGACCGTCGGGATCAGCAGGGCAGTGCAGTAGGACTCCTCCTACTTGGTGCAGTGCCACTTCTACATGACCCGACTCTTCTGTAGACTTCGTAACGGCATCCATCCACTCCTTGAACGCGTCACCGTCAAACCCGCCGGCAGAATCGGTTCCCGGCGGAGTCTGCCAATCCTGTAGCAGGCGATACGCATTCTCCGCCGCGGCTTTCTGCTCAGCGGAGGGTTCGGTGTCCGATGGTTGCTCGCTCTTCGAACGGAAGATCATCCGGACCATTTCGCAGAAGAGCAACGGATCAGACGCGAGACGCTGCTCCAAGGTCTTCGGGGCACCACGATTGTACTTGTTCAGCAGAGGCAGGTATGCCCATTCGACTTTCGAGAGCGCGTCCTTGTCGGCACTTGGATCCTCCTGAAGCGCCCGAATGACCTCGGACACGTGATGCGTATGTAGTGAGAACGTTGGTTCGCTGGACGAGACCGCGTTGAGAAGTGCTCTCACTGCTCGCTTCTCATCCAACGCCTGCTCATCACCGAGTCGGGCCAAGCAGTCGATCGCTGCTCGTGGCCGCCCATGTTCAAGCAGCTTGTCGACTGCCGTGTATAGATCACCCTCAGCTTGATACGGGTTGATCGCGCACCGCGTCCAATACTCGGCTGCTCCTTCTTCAAGAAGGCGCTCAGCGCGCTCCCAGGTCTCGGTTGCGGACGGCAGGCAGCTCAGAAGCTGCCCGATCTGAGATTGCGACCATCCCGCAGTGTCGATCGAATCTACCCACGACCAGCCGCGCTGCCTGAAGCTACCGGACACGAATCCCGCAGCCAGGTGTTTCTGCCTGTCGTCCTCGGCGTCCAACAGTCCAGGAAGAATCCGCTTCTCGAGTTCGGACCCTCCGATGCACCCGAGTGAGTAGCCGACCTGTGCTGGCGACTCCATGACCTCGCCAAAGGCGATCACGGCGTCGACGCCGTCGGCGCTAAGGAGCTCGCGCAGGACATCCTGGCGTCGCTCTTCGAGCCTTTTCTCCTGCTCCTGCCAATCACCAGTCTCTTCGTATAGATCCCAGTCGCGCCCAGCAAACAGCTCGCGACACCGGTCCTGCGGCTCTTCTGGTTCAATCGCTGCTGCCGTCGCCTCAATCTCTGCGACGACCTCGCCGGGTAGCGCCCAGTCAGCGTCCTCAAATCGCCGGTGTTTCCTCGCGAGATCGACCAGTGAATTCCAGATCGTGAGCCTGGCCCCTTCAGGGGCATCTCTCACATCAGAAGAGGCAAGGTGAGTCAAGATCCTCGTGACGGCGGCCTTGGGCAACTGGTCCAAGTGATGGATCAGCTGGGTCAGCTTTGATACGTCGGCCAAGGCGACGTCCGCGGCTATGTCGGCGTACCCTGCGACTTGCTGCCAGTATTCCTCCTGCGCAGGACGATCCCTCCAATCTGTCGGAATCGCTCTCCGCCACACGGGCTTCCGACTGCCGCTGGATACTCCCGTTCTGGTCGGGAGGAGGCTCAACAGCAGCGACCATGCAGCATCCGGCGATTCCCGCAGCAACGTCTCGACCGCCACCTTGCGTTTAGCTACCGAGGCAGCTGTTTGTGGGAGCCATGGGAGGAGAATGGTCGTAAGCGAGTTTGACGGTCGGTTTGCCCATTGCCCTCCGGGATCGCGCTCCGCGAGCGCGCCGAGTGCTACAACAGCACGCACGAGGAAGTCCTCTTCCCATGCGATCGTCTCTAGCGCCCACAGCAGGCCGGTCAAGTAGATCCTACCGGCGATACCGGCGCCCTCCTCGGCGAAGAGCGTGTCGAAGGGACATGGAGTCGAGGCCAATGCGTGCTCAACCGCGCTCAAGAACTCATCCGGGGCGGCTTCAGCGAGAAGCGGAAGCACATCGTTGAGGCTTCCCCAACCGATCCAATCGGCTCCATGGAAGATCGCACGAACCGCGAGCAACGCTGTCGCCTTCGGATTGCCCTCCGTACAGTTCGTCAGCGGCTCGGGCCGCGATCCCAATAGCGCGAGGCTCTCGCCAAGCCCTCTCCGCAGGTGAGACGAATGCTTCAGGACCTTCCCGTAGATGGCCGCGCTGAACCTGCTATCCGCATCCAGCTCAAACTGCGGGTCGCGTTCCCGCAGGACCAGTTCGGCGCGATCTTTGAGATTATCGAGGTGCTCATCGAATACACGGGATCCGAGCGCCTCCCATAGCCCGCCGCGATCCCGGACGGTCCACACCCCGTTTTGCTGGTGGATTGGGCTGTCCGGCAGTTGCAGCACTTCCCTCATCGAGGACAACCAGGCGTCGCGGTCTCCCCCAGCAAGCCGCGCTGCGATCGCCATGTCGGTATCCGCGTTCTCGTCCCAAGCGCCCAGCAGATTCGCCACGACAAGTGCAGATGCAAACTCTGAAGTCTGCCACGCGTGCGCCTCGCGTGGGGCAACTGCCCGCGAAAGCGTTTCGGGCATTCTCCGTGGCTCTGGGCCTGTAAAGGCATCCCGAAGGTCATCCGGCAACGACTCGCGCATGATCGTTCCCGCACTCTGGTTTGCAGCCATGACCTCCTGGATGATCTGTGTCCAAATGCCTGCAGCGTTCTCGCGCGAGTAGTGGCCGATCAGCGAGTGCAGAACGGCGTGCATCACGCCAGACCGAATGTCGAGATCATATCCCAGTAGGTGGAAGTGCCGAAGAAACGCAAAGAACTCGTCATCGCTAACGGCAGTCCCCGAAGCGGTATCTAAGTGCGTTCGAAGGGCTTTCAGCTTGCTGCGTTTTGTGTCGCTGCTGATTCTCGCTGTCTCGACCTTCGTGAGGAACTCTGTCGCTGACTCCGACGAACGCGCCCACTCGAACAGAGTCCGCACACTAGCGATGTCCGTTGCACTTAGCGGACCAGTGATGAGGGCTATTGCGTCCTTCCCCCTTCTGAACACGCGCGGATTGTTGAAGTCCCGCCAAGCCGCTGCAATTACCTCGGCGAACACGGTATCGCTCTCGGTGAACGAGATCGAGTGCTTGATCTGCCCAAGGAGCTTGCGCGCGTCGGAGCCGTCAGTGTTTGCGGTGAAAACAATCAGGTCGTCAACGTCATAGCCAGCGTATCGCCCCTGCAGTTTGATCTTCTGAATCGGTCGGCACGGCAAGCATGGCGCAAACCCCTCAGCCAGCATCAGCGCGACGAATGATGCCTGGACTTGAAGCTCGAAGTTCGTGCCGCCTCCTCCCGTCGAGAACGGACTGCTGATCTGTTTAGAGCTAGTGCCGGTCATTCACTGACGTCCTGGGCCACGTGCTCTTGCCGTGATGAGGAGCGGTCAAATAGGACCGCGCCCACGAACAGCTTCGGCTGCTCGCCCCCACGCGGTGTTGATTGAGTGGTTCGAGTAATCGCGAACCGTGGACGGGGCCATGCCAGTGTCGAATCCTCGACGAAGTGATCGGCGACTCTCATACATGCATTGTACTTGACACAGACTCGGACGAAGGCGGGGCGACTTCAGTATGCCACCTGGGCCGCAACCTGGAGTTGTCCAGATCTCTGCGAACAATGAGTTGACGTTCCGCCGCGACTCCCAATTCAACGGATCGTCGGTTCGGGCCCGATCTTCGTCGATCTTCACGCCGAGGCTTCATCAGTCGGCTGGCCAGTTGGAGAACCGTCGAGCCCCGGCAGCGCCTCCAGCGCTCCCGCCACGTCCAGCAGCTTCGGGTCGGTGTAGACGTTCGCCGTCAGGCTCGGGTCGCTGTGCCGCATCACGGCCTGGCATCGGGCTTTCCCATGCGGCGACGCCAGCCCTGGCGGACCGTTTCCGGGTGGTTGCCGTATCTGGCGCCGAGACAGCGGGCACACACCAAAGTGCGCGGCTCCATGATGGGGCCGTAGCGCTGCATCAAGCGCTGAATCGTATCGCGCTGTGAGGCTCGCACGCGATCGGGCAAACTGTCGATCCATAGTTGCGCCAGCATGGCGTCGCGATCTTCGGCCGCCGTGCACTGAACAAGCAGCAGCTTTAAGGTGCGCTGCGGGCAGCCGGTCGCTTTGCGCCCGGCTGAGCACGACGAGAGCGGCGGGAGGCGCGGATCATTCACCGGCACCCCCCGCGCCCGTGTCGGAGGCGGACGGGAGTTGTGGAGCATGAACGTCGCGGGACAGATGAGGTAGTAGGCGGGGCGGATGCGATGCTCAAAGATCCATTTCTCGATGCGAAGCGGCTGGGACCAATCCAGGTGCAGGCCGATCATCTTGGTGCGAGTGGCGCCCTTGTTTGGATTGCCGTCCAGTGCGGCATCCATCGGCCGGGCGGCGGGAGCGTTGTGTGGCAGGCGATGGGGAAAGGCGGCGTGTGGATCGCAGTACGGCGGGTACATGACGGCGGCGCGGCGGGTTCGCCAATCGCCGGCGAGGATCCGCGGCTTGCGGCGGGCGTGAAGCAGGTCGACGTCCCGCGCGGAGATTGTCCACACGCCGGTCGCCAGACGGCCGTGGCGATTGCGGGCCCGGCGCTCATCGGGCAGCGGGGTGACGAGCTGGGTGGGGCCGCGGCCATCCGGGCGGGCTCGCCCGTGGTGGATGACGCAGCCGGCAAGGCGCCGGACCTCCGACACCCGCACCTCCACGCAGGCCGACCGGTCCAGTTGCCCGCCGCGGTTGCACCAGGATGGGGGCTGATCGAAGGTGACCAGGGCGGGCATGAGCCATTTGTTCGGTTTATGTACGGTTATCATGCCGTAGCGTACCCCCCGGCGGCAGGGCGGTCAAGAGGGCCGCGAGCCGTCACGCGGATTCCGGCGGGGAGGCCTCGGCTGATTGACCCGGGGCGAACCGGCCACGGTGAGGCGCACCCGCACGTGAGCTGCGCGGTGCGCCCGCACGCGCAAGACCTTTCCCTGCCGCGCTTGACCATGTGCAATCGTTACATCATTCGACTTCACGCGGAGGGCGTCAGCGATGAGCTTGCAGATCGCTTTGTTCGCCTTGCCCGCTTCCGGCGGTGCGGTGGTGCGGACTTTGAGTCGATCGCCGACGACCCCTGCGATCTCATCGCGCGATGCGCCCGGAACCGCCTTGATCCAGATGAGCACATCAGCGCCGGCTTGCTCGATGCGGAGGTGGCTCATAAGTGGAATAAGAATTGTACGAGAGGCCTGGTTACTTGAGTGACCAGGCCTCGGGGGCGATCAATCCTCCTCCAACACACTCTTGCGCCGCAGGATGTGGTGGTAATGCTGCGCGAAGCGATGCGCTTCGTCACGCATGGCTTGGCACAGCTTCAACCCCGGGTTCTCGCGCCCAAGCTTGATCGGGTTGCTCCTCTTCTGCACGTAGATCAACTCTTCCTTCTTAGCCAGGCTAATGACCATCGGCGGCTTGGCCTGGAGTTGCTCAAACGCCTCCAGCGCCGCATGCAACTGCCCCAGACCGCCGTCGATCAGGATCACATCGGGGTATAACTCAGCTCGTTCACCCGCTTCGCGGTACCGCCGAGTGACCACTTCCCGAATCGCCGCGTAGTCGTCGTTGCCTGCTGTACGAACACGGTATCGCCGGTAGCCGTCCTTGAACGGCCGGCCGTCGATGAAACACACCTTCGACCCCACCGTCTCGCCCCCGGCTAAATGCGCGATGTCGATCGCGTCCATGCAGCGAATGGGATTGTCAATGCCCAACATCCGTTGCAGCGACTGCAACCCGGCCGAGGGATCGACTGCAAACGTCGTGACCTCCGGCTGCCAATCGTATTGGTGACTCTTGCGCCGCTTCTCTCGGTCGTCGAGTTTCTCGATCGCCCGAATCTGGTCACGCAGTGTCGCCGCCCTTTCGTATTCCAACGACTCGGCTGCCTGTTCCATTTCGTGGCGAAGCTCGCGGATCATCACGCTGCGCTTGGAGGCGATAAATCGCACAAACCGCTCGATGTCGCGGCGATAGTCGTCCCTGGAGATCCTGTTCGCGCACGGGGCGGTGCACTGGCCGATCGGATGCAGCAGGCAGGGGCGAAAGTGCTCATTCTTCGGGTCGCCCTCGGCGATGTCCAACGTGCAAGTACGGTACTTGAACACCCGCTGGAGCAGTTGAACCGCCTCGCGGAGCGCATACACGGATGTAAACGGCCCATAGATCTTTGCGCCCTTGAACTGCGGCTCAGCCGGCGTGCGCGTGATGTACACCCCCGGGAAGTCATCCCGCATCGTGATCGCCAGATAAGGAAACGTCTTGTCGTCGGTCAGCATCGAGTTGAACCTCGGCCGGATATCCTTGATCAGCCGAGCCTCCATGAGCAGCGCTTCCCACTCGCCTTCGCATTCGATCACGTCGAAGTCGTCAACGAGATCGAGCATCGGCTGCTTCTTAGGGCCCAGATCGACCGAAGGCACAAAGTAGGAGCCCACGCGGCTGCGCAGCGACCCGGCCTTGCCCACGTAAACCACCGCCCCGCCCGCGTCCTTCAGCAGATAAACGCCCGGCGTCTTGGGCAAGCCCCTGGCTTTCTCAGCCAGCCTCTGGAGCTGATGCTCACGCGATTCGGCCGTGGTGCTCATCGCTGCGGATTCTAGGTTCGGATGCGACTACGGATAGCCAGCGGGCTACGCCCGCCGGTGCCGGGACGCGTAGCGTCCCGGCTAATCCCCAACGGCCGCTACACTATTCGCGCCATGAGTCAACTTCTCATCCATGGCGGGCGGGTCATCGATCCCACCAGTGGCTTCGACCAGACGGCGGACGTGGTCATCTCCGATGATGTCGTCATCGAGATTGACCGGGTATCGCCCGGCCGCGACGTGCAACGGATCGATGCCGAAGGATGCATCGTCGCCCCGGGGCTGATCGACGTGCATGTGCATTTGCGGGAGCCTCATCCGGACCACGAAGAGACGATCCACAGCGGTTGCGCCGCCGCGATCAACGGCGGGTTCACGACCATCTGCTGCATGCCCAACACGCAGCCGCCGATCGACAGCGCCCCACTCGTGGAGTTGCTGCGAAGCAAGGGCGAGCGGGCCCAAGGTGCGCGGCTGTTCGTGGCCGGCTGTGCCACGAAAGATCGTCGGGGCGAGCAGTTGGCGGCGATTGCGGGCATGGCCAAGGCCGGGGCCGTCGCCTTCACCGACGATGGTCATTGCGTCGCCGACGCCGGCCTGATGGACAAAGTCCTTCGCACCGTCCACGCCGCTGGCCGGTGCTTCATGCAACACTGCCAGGAGCCGACGCTGACGCAGCACGCGGACATGAACGCGGGGCCGCTGGCCGCCAAGCTCGGTCTTACCGGTTGGCCGGGGGTCGCCGAGGAGATCATCATCGAGCGCGACATTCGGCTGAACCGCTCGATCGGCTGCCGATATCACGCGCAGCATCTTTCCAGCGGCGATTCGGTGGAGATCATCCGCCGGGCCCGCGCCGAAGGCCAACCCGTCACCGCCGAGGTGACCCCCCACCATCTGCTGCTCACCGAAGACCTCTGCGACGGCTACAACACGATGGCGAAGGTGAACCCGCCCTTGCGCACCACAAGCGACATTGATCACCTCAAGGCCGGCGTTGCCGACGGCACGATCACCATTCTCGCTACCGATCACGCGCCGCACCCGCTGCATCGCAAGCAAGTTGACTTCGCGGACGCCGCCTTCGGCATCGTCGGCCTCGATTGCGCCCTTCCTCTTTATATCAAGGCGTTGATCGGCGGTCCCGATGGACGCGGGGTGATCGACTGGCCGGCGATGCTGGCCATGATGACCATCAACCCGGCCAGACTCCTGGGCCTGGACCGTATGGGGCTTGGGGCGCTTGCCGTGGGCGGGCCGGCGGATGTGACGGTCATCGATCCTCAACTTCCCTGGACCATCGACCCCGGCGAGTTCGCTTCACGGGGAAAGAACTGCCCCTTTACCGGCTGGAACGTCCAAGGTAGGGCGGTGGCCACGATCGTCGCGGGCGAGCTGAGGCTGATGCGCGCCCCGGCCCGCGCCGAGACGTGATCGGCGGCCTTGGCCGCGAGTCCGGTTGAACAAGCACTGTCCCGCGGCTACACTCCCGCCGTTGCTTTCGCCGCGAGTGTGACGCGCCTCGCATAGGAGACATTCCGTTCATGGCCTCATTGGTCAAGGATCTCATCGAGTCCGGCATTCACTTCGGCCAACGCTGCAGCTCCTGGAACCCGAAGATGGGCAAGTACATCTTCGGCGTACGGAACAAGATTCACATCATGGACATCAGGCAGACCGTTCGAGGCCTGCTGCTGGCCAAGAAGTTCATACAGCAGGTCGTGTTCGAGGGAAAGGACGTCTGCTTCGTGGGTACCAAGCGGCAGGCTCGGGCGGCGGTTGAGAAATACACTGCCGACGTCAGCATGCCCTATGTCACCGAGCGCTGGCTCGGCGGAACCCTGACCAATAGCCGAACAATCCGCGAGCGCCTCAAGCGGCTTGTGGAGCTCGAAGAGCTGGTGGAATCCGGCGAGATCGAAAACTACTCAAAGAAGATGGCGTCCCAGTTGCAGCGCGAACAGCGCAAGATCACCCGGAATCTCCAGGGAATCCGCCACATGGCCAAGAACCCGGGGTGCCTGGTGGTCATCGACGTGAAGCGCGAGATCAACGCTCTGCGCGAAGCACGGATTCTGAACATCCCCACCGTTGCCTTGATCGACACGGATGGTGATCCAGACCTTGTTGATATACCCATCCCCGGCAATGATGATTCCATGCGGTCGATCGATGTGATCATGCGGGAGCTTTGCCAAGCGGTCACCCAGGGTAAAGCGGGTCGAGCGACCAAGCCGGAGGCGCCGCCGGAGCAAGAGACCTCTGCCGGCACCAAACGCCGATCCGCCCGAGCCATGTTCCCTGCTGCTGACACCGACCAATCTGCACCCGCCCCGGCTGTCCAACGGGGATCGACTTCGACCGTTGCGTCAACCGCCGACCCCGTCGGGCCATGAGCATCTTTGCTTCGGCCGGTATGATCGCCCACAATCGATGGCATGAGCCCAAACGCAACGTATCGGGTACAGCCGCTGGTCTCTCGTGAATCGCTCGCTCGCCGCGAGCTTCTCGAAACGAATCAAGCACCAAAGGACTGTTCTCATGGAGACGACCGAAGTGAGCTTCACCGCCAAGGATGTCATGTCCTTGAGGCAGAAAACCGGCCTGGGCATGATGGACTGCAAGCGAGCCCTGAGTGAATGCGGCGGCGACATGACCACTGCGGAGCAATGGCTGCGCAAAGAGCTCAAAGGCAAGTTGCAGCAGCGCAGTGAGCGGGCCACCGGTGAGGGCCGCATCGCCGTCGCAATCAAAGGATCCGACGCCGCGATCATCGAGATTCGTAGCGAGACCGACTTCACGGCCCGCAACGAATCGTTTCGAGCCATGACCGACGATCTCGCCACGATGGCCCTGGCCCAACCGGCCGGCCCGATCCAACCCGATACCGCCATGACCGCCCGCGTCGATGACGTTCGCTTGACGACCCGAGAGAACCTGGTCATTGCCCGGGGCAAGAAGCTCCAAGGAGGCAGCTTCGGCCAATACGTCCACCACGATGGCAAGCGGGCGGCGCTCGTGCAGATCGACGGCGCCGCGGATGAGCAGTTGCTCACGGGAGTTTGCCAGCACATCGTCGCCCACGTTCCCGCGCCGATCGGCGTCAGCGAGCAGGATGTACCCGCCGAAACCCTCGCCCAGATCCGCAACGATGCCATGCAGGAGGCCGCCGACGCCGGCAAGCCGCCCGAGATCGTACAGAAGATCGCCGACGGCAAGGTTCGAAAGTACCTTCAGGACAACACCCTGCTCAACCAGAAGTACGTCCGCGACGACACCAAGACCATCAAGCAACTGCTGCCGCCCGGCGTCACCATCACCCGCTTTGTCCGCTACACCGTCGGCGCCGAGTAGGACAACAGCGACAAATAACGCGAATCCCGCCAAAGCCCACGGATTCCAATCCGTGGGCATCTCTGGGCACAGATGATGCGCGCCGAATGCAGAACGCTACTTCATCCGCCGACCGATCAATACGCCCTGGCGCAGCGGCGCCGCCACGGCCTCGAAGTCCGGATCGCTTGCCACCAGCCGATTGAAACGGTCCGCGGCGATGCGTGATGGATCATCCTCGTTATCAATCCACCATGATCCCGCGCCAAGGACGTTGTCGGCGAGAATCAGCCCGCCGGCCACGATCAACGGCCGAACGATCGCCCAATAGTCGGGGTACTCGGTCTTGTCCGCATCGAGAAAGACGACATCGACTGATCCCGCCTCAATTTCGGTTGCAAGTTGTGGCAGGATATCCAGCGCTGCCCCTCGTCGCCCCTCGATGCGATCGGCCACACCGGCTCGGGCGAACTGCGCCTGGGCGAAGTCGGCGTAAAGCGGCTCGCGCTCGATGGTGATGAGCCGGCCGTCTCCAGCCAACCCGCGGGCAATCCAGATCGCCGAATAGCCGCCGAGGGTCCCGACCTCGATGGCCAGTTTCCCCCGTGTCATCGAGGTAAGGATCATCAGCAGCCGGCCGACATCGGCACTGACGGCGATATCCGGCAGCCCACCGGCCACCGCCTCGGACATCAAGCCGGCCAGGTGGGCGTCCTGGCGCCCGAACACCTCGCGCGAGTATTCGCCGGTGTAACGCCAACGCTCGTCGGTCATGTCCATGGCAGCCCAGTGTACTGGACCGCAGTCGGCGACCGGACGCAACGAATCTTTCCTTTGGAACACGGGAATAACGCTGGCACTGGTGGCCTTTGGGGTGTATATAGTTGTCGCTTCGCCAACGGCCGGGTCGATCCGGCATTCACTTTCTTCGTGGAGGAGTCTTTTCGATGCACCGATCATTGCTCAAATGTTGTGCGCTACTCGTGGGCCTGGCCCTGTTCGGTTTCGCTCAGGCCGGCTGTGAAACGTCACCCAAGGCCGCGGCCCAGGCCGTTGTGGCCCCCGGAGCCGTGGGCTGGTGCAAGATGTGCGGCCAGACCAAAGGGTCAGCGCTCTGCTGCCGGCCGGGTCAGGCCAGCTGCGGCGGGTGCGGCCTGGTCAAAGGTTCGCCCGGCTGCTGCAAGATGCCCAAGAAGACGGTGCAGTAACCTCCAACTGCCTGCCGGGTCGCCTGCTGGGCCGCAATGTCCCCGGCTATTGTTGCGCAACCACCACCCAAGAGGCCTGGTCACTTCAGTGGTCAGGCGAAGGTACATCTGTTCGGACCTTTGAGTTATTCGTCCGCGCCCAGCGTCCGCGGACCACCGCCGGCTTTCTTCTCGAAGCGACCATCGCCGGCCCGCTCATATTTTGTGAACCCCAGTCGCTCGAGATTCTTGTTGCTCAGCAGCTGCTTGGTGGCGTGATCGGACCACCGGCCGGGAATGGTCGGCGGCTGAATCACCCGCCGTACGGGTTGGCCCGTCTCGGGATGCCTGGTCAACGGCTCATCGGCCATCTTCTGCGAGACCTCGAACGTCTCGCCCTCCGAGCCGTCGTCGTTGATCACCTGATAGACATACGTGGGCATGGCAACGCGCCTCGTCAACCCACGCAATCATAGCCGCGGCCATCAGCGATCAGCCGTTTAGCCCGCTCACTTCCCTCGCCGGCCGCCCCTCCCTGTAAAGCCGCGACCGGTGGTCGCGGACCGACGCCCCACACCACGCTCCCCGGCGCGGTCTATTATCAGGGGCACCGACCCCGACCGCATGGGGCGCGCCAAGCATTTTCTATTTGGAGAAGGAGGACACGCGCATGAACAGAACCATACTCCTCACCATCGCGGCGCTGTGGCTGTCGATCAACGTGACGGCGCAGGCGCAGATCGTCTCCGACGGCGGGTTCGAGCTCGGAACACCCAACCCGTTCTGGGATGAGTTCTCGACGAATTTCGGGTCACCGATCTGCAACCAGGCCCAGTGCGGCAGCTTCTTCGGCGGGCCCTTCAAAGGCGACTGGTGGGCGTGGTTCGGAGGTACCACGGTCGTGGAAATCGGCTCACTCTCACAGCAGGTCACGATCCCCAGCGGGACCGTAACGTTGACTTTCTGGCTGGACATCACCGCCGCCAGCGGAAACGGCGTCGATTTCCTGACCGTGTCGCTCGACGGCATCGATCTCTTCACCGTGCTGGAGTCGGAGATGGGCGCGTTCCACCCCTGGACCGAGGTCACCGTCGATATCAGCTCGTTCGCTGACGGTCGCAGCCACCTGCTGAGCTTCGATAGCACCGTCACCGGCCCGATGCGCACCAACTTCTTCGTTGATGCCATCGAGATCATCTCCAAGACCGGCTGCCCGGCGGACCTCGACGGCGACGGCAGCGTCGGCATCCTCGATCTGCTTGCGCTGCTGGCTGCGTGGGGAACCGACCCCGGCGGCCCGCCGGACTTCGACGGCGATGGCAGCGTCGGCATCCTCGATTTGCTCGCCCTGCTCGCCAACTGGGGGCCGTGCCCGTAAGGAAGGCTCGAGGCTTGGTGCTTGAGGCCTACGGCGTATGGCGCCGGCCGCCGTGCGCTGCCTGTAAAGCAGCGACCGGTGGTTGGTGCCTTCCATCAGGTGTCCTGCAAGCATCTGCCCGCCTATCTCGATGAGTTTGAGTTCCGATTCAATTACCGCGAGAATCCGTACATCTTCAGGGATGCGATGAAAGAACTTTTGACGGCGGAGAACGTTGAGTACAAAGAGCTAGTCGCCTGAGTCGCGGCATCTTGCCGGACCTCCCTCTCGATCTCCGCCAACACCACTAACTTGCCACGCAAGTCCTTCCACATATTCTGGTAGGTGTCGTCCTTTGTGTCCCCGACTTGTAGCCAGAAACCATTGTGCCAGCATCTATCTGGGATGGCCGACATGAATCGAAGTTTCTGCTTGACCGAAAGGACTGAGCCAACATCGGCGATCCAGCATTCGTAGTGATCTTTCCACGTTTCCGGGCCACCTTGATACATGTCGATGCTCTCAATGCCCGCAAGGGCTGTGCCGGTGCCCATCAAGACTCTGCACTTGGTCGCCCTTTCAATCTTCCTCCTGCGGAGAATCTCGGGCATTTGAACACACCGAACAGCAACCGTTAGGAGCGCAATGACAAGCGTGGCGGCTATGGCAGACAGAACAATCCGAATCTCATCACCCATTTGCACAAGCCCCCGAGAACCAAACAGGATAGGCAGGAACAGGATGGCAACGAGGGGGAGTAGGCCAACGCGATGAACCCAGTCCTGCTTCCAAAAGATGAATGCTTCCCGCACTGCGAAGCCGAGACGACGTGTGCAGGAACAGGTCATGCACCATGATCATACCGCGCCTTGCGTCTGGTACATAATCACCAAAGCTTTCCATGGGCTTTGTGTGTGTGCGCCGGGTTGGGAAGCACGTGTCAGTCGTCCGTCAGCCGGGGTGACACTACCCGGCTCTCTTGTGCTTCTGGGTACGGTCAGCGGATGCCGTCAATACCCCGCGGGTTGGCCGCCTTTGCGGGGGTCGCTGGCGGCGCGGATGCCTTCGGCCGTCACCTGGATCAGTTGAACGACGCCGACCTCATCGCGCCGCCCCACTTCGTGCCCAAGGATCTTCAGCGCCCCGATCGTGCATTCGTCCGTCCAACCGTCCTCGAACTGTAAGACGTTCGGCAGCCACTGATGGTGGAAGCGCGGGGCCGCGACCGCCTCGGCCGGCGTCATGTCAAACAGCAGACAATTCAGCACGCACTGCACGGTCCCGGTGATGATCCTCGGCCCTCCGGAAGCGCCGGCAATGATGATCGGCTTGCCGTTGCGCAGCACAATCGTCGGCGACATGCTGCTCAGCGGACGCTTGCCGGGTGCAGGCAGGTTGCGATCCGATTGGCGCAGGCCGAACGCGTTGGGTTGGCCGGGGACGGTCGTGAAATCGTCCATCTGGTTGTTCAGCGCGAAGCCGAAGCCCGGCACCATGACCAACGATCCATAAATGAGGTTGATCGTTTCGGTGCAGGCGACCGCCATGCCGTCGGCGTCGATAACGGAAATGTGGCTGGTGCCACCGTCTTGGGGCGCAGGCGCGACCGAGCCGTAGTCGAATCGATCCAATGTGTGTTGCATCGAAACCGAATCGGCCAGGCGATCCAGATAACCAGACTCAAGCAATCGCCTGGTCGGCACCTCAGCGAACGCCGGGTCGGCCAGCCATTGGGCCCGATCGGCGAACGCGTGCTTCATCGCCTCGACCAGCAGGTGCACATACTCCGGGCGATTGTGCTCGAGCCCGCTCAGATCATCCATGCGCCGCTCAAAGATGCCGAGGATCTGGAGCATGGCGATCCCGCCGCTGCTGGGCGGAGGCATCGACAGCACTTCCAAACCCAACCCCCGCGCCCGCGCCCGGAATGTTCCACGTAACGGCTTCGTCGTGCGCACCGTGTAGCCGGCCAGATCGTCCTTGGTGATCGGTCCATCGTGGGCGCTCATTGACGCGACGATCGCCTCGGCGATCTCGCCGGTATAGAAGGCTTCGGCGCCACGGTCAGCGATGAGGCGAAGGGCGCGAGCTTGTTGGGGGTTCTTGATGAGATCGCCGACGTTGACCTTGCCTTGGAGACACATGGTCTCCCAAAGGTATTTGGAGGTACCCTTGAGATGCGGGTGCTCATGCAGTCGCTGCGCGAAGCCGCGAGCGGCGTCGAGGTAATTGTGGTCGGCGGCGAAGCCGTGCTCGGCGGCGCGGATCGCCGGGGCGAGCACCGCAGCGCGGTCCAGTGTGCCATGGTGCTCCAACGCCCACAACAGACCCGCCACCGTGCCCGGAACACCGACGGCGTGGTAGCCGGCGCGGCTGGCCGTTGCATCAGCCAGCCTGACGTAGTAGTTCGGCCCGACGGCAACGGGAGCCGTCTCGCGGTAGTTGATCGCGACCTCGACCGGCTCGCCCCCATCGCGGGCGGGCTTGTAGATCACCATGAACCCGCCGCCTCCGATCCCGCAGGAGTATGGCCGAACGACCGAAAGGCAGAAGCTCGTCGCCACCGCAGCGTCCACCGCATTGCCGCCGAGCTTGAGCATCTCGACTCCCGCCTGTGACGCGATCGGATGGTCAGCCGCAACGGCCGCGTGTTGATACACCACCTCCGCCGGACGCGTCGAAGGTGGGTGCGCCAGCGAGGGGGTCGCAACGACGGCGACCATCACCGCCCAGATCAACGCAATGCAAACCGTAACGCGTTCCATGGGTCTTCGTCCTTCGTATCGAATTCGCAGCGTCCATCCTACCGGATAGCCGGCGGGCTACGCCCGCCGGTCCCGGGACGCGTAGCGTCCCGGCTACTGGGCAGACAAGTACCTCGTAACCAGATCACGGGCAGACGCGATATCCGCGTCCCGGTTCGCGCCCGTTTCGCGCTCGATTACGAAGTTCACTGCCGGGCGGATCGCCAGCGCTTGAGCGAAGAACGCATCCCAGTCCACGGCTCCAGCGCCCACGGCAACTTCGGTTCCCCAGGTTCCCGGCGAATCTGCCGGCAGCGCATCCTTGACATGCACCTGCCTGACATGAGGCGCGAGTCGGCACAGAGCCTGGATCGGGTCGCCTGCATCGTAGAGGATCACGTTCGCCGGATCGAAGTTCACGCCGACGTTTGGGCGGTCAAGCTCGGCCAGGACATCGGCGAGCGTCTCGGCGGTCTCCTGCCCGGTCTCCAAGGCCACGTCAACTCCATGCTCGCCAAAGAGGTCGCCGATCCTGCGCAGCCGATCGAGCATGGCCGATCGCCTGGCATCGTCGCGCCTTTGCGGCAGAAAGCCCGCGTGAAAGGTCACCAGGCCGATCGCCTCTTGGCCGGCGAAGCGCGCGACGGCCGCGGCATGCCGCCGATTGCTCGGCCAGGTGTTGTCCGGCCGAACGCCGCCGGTGCGTCGAATCGATTCCAGCGTCGAGTAGTCTTCGGCCGCCATGCCCATCATCCCGCTCATGATGCAAAAACCAGCGTTTCGGAGCCGATCGACGACGACGCGGTCAATCGAAGGCTCGGCCCCCGCCGTCCCCAAGGCCAGCTGCACGGCCGTAATGTCCAGACGCCGCAAAGCTGCGATCATCTGCCGGGGATCGCTGGGGCGGAGGCTCCAACTGCATACGCCGATTCGAGGATTGGTCATGGCAAGGGCTGCCAAAGATCGGCAATTATCGCATCATCGACGCGCGAGAGGCCGAGGTTGCCGGGAAGATCCACAAGGCTCGCGGCTGGAAGTATGACGCCGATGCGGTTAGCATAGCGATCCTCTGTCGGCATCCACGGACCAACTCCGGAAGGATTATCCTGCAAGTTTCCACCGCAAAACTCGACCACTCCATCCGCGAGGCGCCTCCGGCCACCCCCACCCGCGTCACTACGACTGGGCCCACGCGCGAAAGCTTCATGCAGCGCGTCGAGGCGTTCATCAGCCGGCTCAGCACGCGCAACAACTTCTGGCAGAAGGCGTGTTCGCTGATTTGGCTGCCATTCGCGTTCCGCTCAGGCATAACGATGAAGCGGCTGGGCACCAAGCGCTTCAGCGCCGTGCTGCCGTTTCGCCGGTTCAACCGCAACTGGTATAACGCGATGGCCGGTGCGGCCCTGCTGGGCAACTCGGAGGTCGCCGGTGGAATGTATCTGTTCTCCGAGTGCGGCAGCGACTACATCGTCATGTGTAAGGAGATGCGCTACCAGTTCCTTCGCCCGTGCCGGGGACCGGCGGTGTATCACGTGGTCAATTCGGAAGATCTGGCACGGAGGATCGCGGCCGGCGGCGAGTTCAACATCGAGCTGGAATTAGAAATCCGCCAACAGATCAAGATGCGAGGCAAGGAGTTCCGGGTCGGGCGCTGCCAGATCACATTTCATTGCACTCCCAAGGCGCTGCTGCGCCAGCGGCCCGCCCGCCACAAGAACAAGTGAGCCCGCGGCGCCGGCTGGCAACAATCGCTTGGGGCCTGTTCTGCTCCAATAGCTGGACGTGGTGCATCGCGATGTACCTGCCGGTGATCCTGCTGCGGCGGTTCGGCTGGTTGGGCTTTCTCGCCTTTGCAATTCCCAACGTGCTTGGCTGCGCCGCCTTCGGGTACGTGTTGCGCCACCGTACAAGCCAACAGATGGTGCAGCGGCACCAATCAGCAATGCGGTGGTTTTCGATTGTCACGATCGCCTACCACATGTTCTTCATTCCGTTCTTCGCGGCAACGTTCATTCTGCCGGTGCCGGACATCGGCGGCGGACCACTGGAACATTGGTTCGGGCTGATCCTCGCGATCGCGGTCCTGGCGGCCGCCGTCATTGTCAGTCTGTTGCCCGCCAGGCTGTGGCCGGTGTTGGCGATCCTGACCTATGCGTTCTCGCTGGCTGCGTTTGTGCAATGGGGCGCTGGGCCGCTGGGCGACATCGCGTGGGCCGGCCAAAGCGATCCGGCCCAGTTGGCCTGGATGACGCCAACCATCGTGTTTGGCTTCCTGTTCTGCCCGTACCTGGATTTGACGTTCCACCGCGCGCTGCGGGATTCGCCAAGCCGTCACTCATTCGCTGTTTTCGGCCTGAGCTTTGGCGTGCTGATGCTATTCACCTGTGCATATGCGTTCGCATCAGCGCTGACCCCGCTGGTCATGGGTTATGTGCTCGGCCAATCGACCTTCACCATCGCGGCGCACCTGCGAGAGCTGTGGCAGGCGCCGGGCAGCCATCGACGCTTCAGACACCTGGCAGTCATGTTCGCTCTGATAGCGCTGGCGGTGCTTTCGTTTGCAAATGCGGCCGGCGGCGATGGAAGGATTGCGGGCGAAGGGATCTATCTGCGGTTCCTCGCGTTCTACAGTCTGATCTTTCCTGCGTATGTGTTGCTGTTTCTGGGCCCGGGCCGGCCGATGCAATTGTCGCGGAGAAACGTGATGGCGTATGGGGCCGCGGTACTGCTCGCCCTGCCGCTTTATGAACTGGGGTTCATTCACGGCCGGTCGTGGCTGTTGATCCTTCCGCTGGCTGGTCTACTTGTTTGGCGGTGGGCGGCAAGAAGACGCCGAGACCCCGAAACATTTGATGCGGCTGAGAACGTTCGCAGCGCGCAGGGAAGATAGCCGGCGTGGCTACGCCCGCCGGTCTCAGGACGCGTAGCGTCCCAGCTGTTGACCGGTTGACGTTTCGGCGCTTACTTCCGTTGGCCGCAGCAGCGTTTATACTTCTTGCCGGAGCCGCAGGGGCACGGCTCATTGCGCCCGATGGCGGGGGCGGTTCGGCGGATCGGCTGGCGCTTGGGTCTGGCTGTGGCGGTGGCGGTGCCGGCACGTTGGGCAGCCACCAGATCGCGGCGCTGGGTCGCAGTCCCGGCCGCGGTCGCCGCAGCAGCACAGGCATCGCCATATTCGTCCGTCACCAACGGGCGATTTCGCGGTGGCCACATCACGCGCAGCTATGGCGCGCACGAAGATGGTGTCCACGCCATGCAGCTGGAGCTGACGCAACAGAACTACATGGACCAAAAAAATCTGAGTTATGATGCCGAGCGTGCAGTCGGACTTGTCGAGACTATAAAAAGCATGCTGCACGCATACGAGACATCAGCAACACGCGGTACCTGATGCGAGGGGGCACTGGATGACATTAAAGCGCGGTATTCACCGGCTTTACGCCGAGGATCCGACGACCGCAGACCGACAGTTATGGGGCCGAAAGGTCGATCCTGTTTCGCGCCGCGGCTTCCTGCGCGGCAGCGGTCTCGCCGCCATGTCTGCCGTTGTCGGCGCGAGCATCCCGTTTGCGAAAGACATGCCCGCTGGTTGGATTCCCGCCGCGCTGGCACAAAGCGATGAGCCCTTCGAGTTGCCTGGCAAATCAGGGCTTACCGTGCTGAATGACCGGCCGATCAATGCCGAGACCCCGGCACACTTGCTTGATGACAGGGTTACACCGGCGTCACGTCTGTTTGTCCGCAACAATGGCATACCGCCGGTGCAGACAACGCAAGCAGATCAGTGGACGCTCGAACTCACCGGCGAGGGCCTCGGCCGCCGCGTGACGCTGACCTCGCCGACCGGGACCGAGGTCGTACTCCACGATCGCCGGAGGACGGCGGGAGCGATCGACGCGATCTACTCCGACGGCGGCGAGGCAAACACCGGACTTCTCGTGCCGGATTACGGCTGCAACTGCCGTATCCGGGCCCAGGGCCCAGGGATCATGGCGGACTTCGAGGAGGAGGTCGAGAAGTCCTGGAAGGAATATACCGATCAGGTGGATGCCGACGTCGTGGCCAACAGCACGTTCTTCAACGATGCGCTCAACGAAATTCTGGCCGGGGCTGAGGACGTTTTCTCGCTCGACGGGTGATGGAAGAAGCCCGGCCTTCTAGAAGGGCGTTCGGTTGATACCCATCCTGGGCACCGGTATATTTCGCGCCTTAGGGGTCGTCCACGCGGACGGCCCCTCGCTCGTATTCCGGTTCACGAATACTCGGACCTGCCATGAACAAGGACGCGCTGCAGCTGCTCTCGGCACTGACCACCAGGGTCGCCGAGCTACGGGGGTATCTTTGACGTAGAGACCCGCGCAGCTCGCATAGAAGAGCTCGACGAGGCGATGGCTGAACCCACCTTCTGGGACAACCAGGAGAAGGCTCGCGAGGTCATCGATGAATCCAACCGGCTAAAGGGGTGGGTGCATCCGTGGCGTGAGCTGCGCGCAAAGACCGAAGAGCTCGACGAGTTGGCCGAATTACTCGCGGAAGAGGCCGACGACGAGTATCCGCTTGTATTGACCACGGGCCGCCGCCGCTCGACCTACCACACGGGTACGCAGACCGGACGAGTCACCGGGTTCGATCTGCACTATTAATGACGAATTAGCGGATGAGGTAAGAGAGATTATTAGGGGAGGGCATCAGCTCAGCAAACGCATGCGTGAAATTGAGAGAAGATTCTGCGTTTCCATCGACATCGTGGGTGGTTGGAGCGTGATTTCACCTAGAAAGAAATGATGCCCTGTCAAAGGATCACACTTTCCACTGATATTGGCCACAGCGTCAAAATTCGGTTGGGCTCAACAGATTGCCTGATAGGTATTAAAGTTTTTCACAAATTCTCCCCCTCGACCCGAGCAATCTTCTCTTGAACCTCCTTGATCCTCTCTCCAAGACGCCTGATTGTTGAGACAAACCTGCCTCTCAGAGCTTCAGAATT
>JADFIR010000061.1 GCA_022566535.1 Planctomycetota bacterium | reverse complement strand
ATCACCAAGCATCTCACCAGTTTAGCCGCCGCTCCAAGAGCGGCGCGGTGACTGCACCTTGCGCCCTCGGCACGCCGGTCGGCGATCCGCGGCGAAACGCGACGGCGACGGCGTGGCGAGAGAGGCGCGTTGACGCTAGGATGCCCGCCAACTCAAGTGTGGAGCACCATTGATGAGCCAGTTCGAAAGCACGTTTGGCGTCCCGGACGCCGTAACGCAAAAGACCAGCGGCCTGGCGATCGCATCGCTCGTGTGCAGCCTCATTCTGTGCTGCCCGATCACCACGATTGTCGGTCCGTTGCTCGGGATCGCCGCCCTGGTGAAGATCGGCGGCAATCCCGCGCTGAAAGGCCGTGGGATCGCGCTGGCGGCAATCCTGATGGGTGTCGTGTTCACAGCTGCTCAGACCTGGGGCGGCTACCGGATGTGGCAGGTAATGAAGCCGGTCTTCAAGGGCCCGAATGTGGCCCTGACTGCCGGCTTTGCGGGCGACACCGCCGCCTTCAAGGCTGCGTTCCATGGGGCGGGTGCGACGGCTGGCGATGCAGACGTGACGGCGTTCATCGATGAGCTCCGCCAACGCTACGGCGCGTATCAGTCGTGTCGCTACGACGAGACCGCAAGGGGAACCAGAGGAGCCTTCGGCGATCCAGTCGTACCTTTCCCGTACATACTGACCTTCGATAAGGCTGAGGTGCGTGTCGAGGCGAAGTACGTCTTTGCCGACGAAGGAATCGGTTGGGTCCAGAAGTGGGGCTCCATCACTGTCTTTGATCCCGACCTTGGTGATTTGACCTATCCGCCCGTGGACAAGAGCGGGGGCGAAGGGCCCGAGGACGTTGACGAAGACGCCGCCGAAGGGGATCCGGAGACCGGCGATGGCGGATGAACCGCTCATCGAGGTCCGGGACTTGGTCAAGCGCTTCGGCGACCAGACTGTGCTCGACGGGGTGAACCTGGAGGTGTTTCCCGGCGAGACGGTGGTTGTCATGGGCGGCTCCGGATCGGGCAAATCAACGTTGCTGCGCCTCATGATCGGGTCGCTCGTCCCCGACGCTGGGCATGTTCAGCTCTTCGGCAGCACGCTCGGTGAGCTTGACGAGGACGGACTCAATGAGCTGCGCAAGAAGATCGGCATCCTCTTTCAGTCCGGGGCCCTGTTCAACTCGATGACCGTGGCGGAGAACGTGGCCTTGCCGCTGCAAGAGCACACCATGCTCGACAACAACATCATCGAGATCCAGGTCAAGATCAAACTCGAGCTGGTCGGCTTGCGGGAGCACGCGGCGAAATACCCCGCCCAGATATCCGGCGGAATGAAGAAGCGAGCCGGCCTGGCCAGGGCGCTGTCGCTGGACCCGAAGGTTCTCTTTTACGACGAGCCTTCAGCCGGGCTCGATCCGGTGACCTCCGCCGAGATCGATCGGCTGATCATTGACCTGTCTACAAAGCTGGGGGTGACCAGCGTGGTGGTTACCCACGAGATGAACTCGGCCTTTGCCGTCGCCGATCGCATGGCGATGCTGGAGCAGGGTAGGATGCTGATGGTTGATCGCAAAGCGGCCTTTGAGCGGCTGCGCGATCATCCAACCGAGCGATTGGACCAGCTCGATGAGCGTCAACAGACGATCCGGCAATTCCTGCGGGGCGACGCCGAGGGCCCAATCACCCGCCGCAAGGCATCGACCAACTATGCTGAGGATCTGCTGGGTGAGATCCAGCCGGTATTGCCCAAGAGGCCGTCGGTTGAGCCGACCCGCATGGTCTAGCGGGCGTCCCGGGCGGGGCATTGGCGTTTGCGCGTCGCTTCGGGGCGTCTCGGCAGCGGACCAGCGGCTGGTCCTAACGGCAACGGCATGGTATGAAATTGCCCTAAAGCAGGTGGAGTGATCAGCGATGCCGAGCCCTCATGAACGCAGCCGCAACAACATCCGGGCCGGAATCTTCGTCACGGTGACTCTGGTGCTGGCCTTCGCCGTGGTGATCGTGCTATCCGACGCTTGGCAGACTTTCTTGCAGCGAACCAACCGGTATATGGTCACCTTCGACGTTGCCTCGGGTGTGAAGAACCTCAAGGAAGGGGCCGAGGTCCGCGTCGGGGGAGTGGAAATGGGCGAGGTTACTGATGTCCGCCCGCAGATCGAAGACGAGGTGTTTCAAGAAGTCATCGAGATCGACTTCACGCTCGATCGGTCCGTCGTACTGTACAGCAACGCCACGATATTGATCGCTTCGCCCCTGATCGGCGCCGACGCTTGGATCGACATCATCAGCCTCGGCGGGCCGGTTGATGAGCAGGTTGTGGAACCGGAGGCAGTGATGCCACCGCCGGCGCCTAGCCTCCTGGCCGATGGAGGCGAGCTTGAGGGCACACCGACCGTTGGCATGCTCACCGCCTTGCTGGGGCCGGACAACCAAACCAAGACTAATCAGATTCTCGATGATGTAATGGCGACCAGCGGCGCCGTCCGGGAGATCACCGCCCGCGTCAATGAGCAGACCATCGACAAGGTCGAGGAGTTGCTCGACACGGGGCAGGCCGCTCTGGACGCGGCGAGAGTAGTCATGGAGGACGTGGGACGGGAATTCGACCATTGGACCCCGGACATCCGCGCGGCGCTCGGGGACATCCGCCTGGCCGCTCAATCGCTCAAGTTTGCCGGCATCGAGTTGCGGCGCAGCCCTTGGAAGATTCTGTACAAGCCAAGCAAGTCCGAGCTGGAGCATGAACTGCTGTATGAGGCCGCCCGCTCCTTCGCTATGGCCGCCAGCGATCTGAAGGCCGCTTCGGAGTCCGTGCAGCGGGTCATGGACCGTCACGCCGATCGACTCAACGATGATCCGCAGATCGTCGAGCGTCTGAACGCCTACCTACTCGATTCACTGGATGGCTACGAGAAAGCACAGCAGCGCCTTATCGACGTCCTGCTCACCGACGAGCAGTGAGCGGAATCCCGAAACTTCCGACCCTCGCCGATGACCTGTGGATTCGAAGCCGCGCATGAGTACGCGGAGACCGGCTCAGCTCGGTTGGCCAACGAGCTCCACGGGGACCGCAGCGGCCGGATCATCGGCCTGGGCATCGAACCGTTCGATCCGGGCGCCCAGGGCGTTGAGGGATTCCTCCATCCTGCTATAGCCGCGGTCGAGGTGATAGACCCGAGAGACGGTCGTGGTGCCTTGCGCCGCCAAGCCCGCGAGCACGACGCAGGCCGACCCACGAAGATCGCTGGCCATCACCGGTGCAGCGACGAACCGCGATACGCCCTGGACCATGACGGTGGGGCCCTGGCGGTACAGTTGGGCGCCCATGCGAGTTAGCTCGGCCACATGCATGAACCGCTCCGGGTAGATCTTCTCGGTGATAAAGCTGTTGCCTTGGGCTAGGCATAACAGCGCCATCATCTGGGCCTGGAGGTCCGTGGGAAACCCAGGATAGGGTTGGGTGGTGATCATCACCGGATTGAAAAGGCGTTCGGATGTCACCTGCACGGCGCAGCACTTTGGATTGGCGGCAGGGTCGAGGCGGTCCAGGTGCACGCCGATCTGGTCCAGACGATCGACGACCGCGAGCAGGCTGTCGTATGGGAAGTCATCAATCGTGACGTCGCCGTTGGTGATGGCGGCGGCGATGGCGTAGGTGCTGGCGACGATGCGGTCCGGCACGACGCGGTGGTCCGCAGGGCCCAGTTCATCCACGCCGTCAACGATGATCCGGGATGTGCCCGCGCCGGCGATCCGGGCGCCCATGGCGATGAGCATTTCGGCCAGATCGACGATCTCCGGCTCACAGGCCGCCGACTCGATGATGGTGCGGCCGTCGGCTAACGTTGCCGCGGACATGATGTTGGCGGTCCCCAATACGGTGGAGCCGAACGGCCCGCCGAGGAAAACCGTGGCCCCCTTGAGCCTGTCGGCTGTGGCAATGATGTCGCCGCTTTGAAGCTCGATGTTGGCGCCCATCGCCTGCAAGCCGCGCAGATGTAGATCGACCGGCCGGGCCCCAAACACGCACCCGCCGGGCATCGCCACCGACGCACGCCGGCGCCTGGCCAGCAGCGGGCCCAATACGCAGATGCCCGCCCGCATGGTGCGGACAATGTCGTAGCGGGCGTGTGTCAGGCTGGGATCGACGCTTCTGAGTGTGATAGTGCCGTGGCGGCCTTCGACATGGCATCCGAGCTCGCCCAAAAGGCGCGCCATGTTGGAGATATCGGACAACGCGGGCACCCGGCGCAGCGTCACCGGCTCGTCGGTGAGCAGCGCCGCCGCCATCAGGGGAAGAGAGGCGTTTTTCGAGCCGTCGATCGCGATTCGACCGGATAACCGCGCGCCGCCTTGGATTCGAAATGCATCCATCGCAGGATCCCTGCTGGCGCAGCGCACCACCCCAGTTGATCATCGGCGATCCGGGCCCCGCCCGGCCAGATACCGCTCCAGCATGTCACATCCTGCCGCTATTCACGGCCACGCCCAGGCAACGACAGGTTACCCACGACGTGCCCGCAGCCGGCACAGCGGCCCGACACCCGCCTTTGGATCCGCCGCGGTGTCGCTGGCTACCCGGTCGCCATGTACGCTAAGCCCAGGTCCCACAAGCCGCACAGTTTCACCGGCGCAGGCGGATTTCTTGGCATAGCAGCTTGGAAGTGGCGAGGCGAATCGTAAGCTCGATCCTTTGGAGAAGTTGGCGTCTTGGCTGAAGGAGGCTACCTGTGACAACCAATCGAATTGCTACTGCCTGTTGTGCTCTGGGCATGCTGACCTATGTAGGCCTGACTAGCGTCCTGTCAGGGCCGGATGCCGCGGCGATGCCCGGAGGGGACCCGCTGGAGGTCATCGAGCTCACTGGAAACGTGGGCGACTCCCATGATCGCGCTCATCCCGAAGGACGCCTCGATCTTGAGCAGCGACCTGAGCATGGCTTGGCTTGGTCTGCGGCCAACACTGCCACAACGATCAGCGAAGACGACAACCCTGTCTTCACAGATGATGGCGCAGCAGTCGCGACTCAATGACGGGACTCCGACCGCCTGTAAATCTGCTACTGCCTTTACGATCCGGGGCTGGGCGACATCGAAGGATCATTTTCCCAGCTAAGCACGGGCGGCAACCCCGATCACACCTTCCATTTCACGTTTGAGCTGCACACCGACCCGGGCGTTTTCTTTTCCTGCCGGTTCAACTACAGTGTGCCGGCAGTGAGCGAGCAAACCACCACAACCGAACCGATCCTCCCGCAAGCAAAGATGAACCTGGTGCCGGCGAAGGCGCCGGTCACCGGCCGTGTCGTGTCCAACGACTGTTGTCTGAAGGGAAAGTCCGCCAGCTTCGTGCGCCATCTGGTGGTGGACGTCTCGGGCACTCCGCTGGTCGGCAACTTCCTCGTCGGGCAGTCGTTCGGGGTGATTCCGCCCGGCGTCGATGAGAAGGGCAAGCCGCACAAGGTTCGCCTGTTCTCCATCGCCTGCCCCAGCTCGGGCGAGGACGGGCAGCCGCACATTCTCTCCACCACCCCCAAGCGCGTGATCGACGAATTCCATGCACAAAGGCCCGTTGACGATCCCCAGAACCACAGCCTGTTCCTCGGCGTGTGCAGCAACTACCTTTGCGATCGGAGGCCCGGCGATGAGCTGCAGATCACCGGGCCTGCCGGCAAGCGCTTCCTGTTGCCGGCCAACCCCGCCGATCATGACTACCTGTTCCTCGCCACGGGCACCGGCATCGCGCCTTACCGTGGCATGCTGATGGAACTGTTGGAGGGGTCCGGCGAGCCGTGTCCCAGCCAGATGCATCTGGTGATGGGATCTCCCTATAGGACCGATTTGCTCTACGACGATCTGTTCTGCCGGCTGCAAGCCGAGCACGACAACTTCCACTACCACACCGCGATTAGCCGCGAGCCCCGGCCGGGCAGCAGCCGAGGGATCTACACCCATCAACTCATTGACGAGCAGATTGATGGGTTCGGGCCGCTGCTGCAAAGCCCGCGCACGCTCATCTATATCTGCGGGCTCCTGGGTATGCAGATCGACCTGTACCGGGTGCTGGCGAGGCATGGCTTGGGCGATGGATTCCTGAGAATTGGCGAGGAACTCCGCGAGACCAATTCCTGCGACTGGACCGCCGAACAGATCAAGCGTCACATCCGAGCCACACCCAGGTGCATGGTCGAGGTGTATTGAAATGTGTAGCCGCCGCACCCACGCGGCGTGACGCGGTCTTTAGCCGCCGCGTCCATGCGGGGTGGAGCGCTGTTTCGCTGCCACTCTACGAGCGGTGCGCCGCCCGCAAACGCCCAGCCGTTATCGGACGCCGAGCAGGACTCCGCACAAATTGAAAGTGATCGATCCGTTCGGACCGAATGGCCTTGGTCGCTGAAACTTGTTGCGGAGACAACGCCATGACCGGCGAACCTGATGAGGGCTGAGCCATGACGATGCTCAAGCGTTCCTGCCTGGTGGGAGTCTCGATGTTTCTGCTGATCGCCGGCGCCGCCGATGGGCAGCCAAACGTCCTGGCGGTCGGCAGCGCCGAACGAACTGTCGGTGTCGTACATCCAGATCACCGGTGGGGGCCGTGGCTGGATACCGGATCCTTATGGCCATGGGGCCCCGTCAGCATGACGCCCGACTCGCCGCGCCAGGCGGATCGGTGGTTGCGGGGAATCGCGGCCAACTGTGCGAGCGGCGTGATAGCCACACCCGCCATTGCCCCAGACCTCGCTCATCCTCGCGCCGCCGGATCGCTGAGGGATTCGACCGACATGGCGATCAACCAGATCAGCCGCGCCGCCGAAACGCTGCGTCGATTGCTCGACGACATCGATCAGCGCCTCAACGCTGGGCTCACAGTGCTTGAGACGATCGAGCACGGACCGGTCACTGCTCGAGGCGAGGTGGCAGTATCGCCGTGGATGCCGGCGCTCGACGCGCCCATTGGGCTGGACCTGTTCCCGCCCCTACCGCGCCAACCGGAGCCGCTGGCGAGCTTCGGCGACCTCGATCTTCTGACCACCCCCTTGCTGATTGACATCGATGCTGCATTCTTTGACAAGCCAGGTGACATGATGACGACGAATCTCGCACGCCCAGCCATCACGATGACCTCCACGACGAGTCTCATCGAGGTCTTCATGCGATCCACCGCGATCGCGTTCCTGGCCGCGGTCCTTCTCGTGCCGGTCGCATGTTCGTTCGCAGCCGGAACCTTGTACGGCTGGCCGCGCGACGGCCCGCAGCCGGCGGCCGGTACCGGCCACGTCCTTGACGACTTGAGCCGGGTGTTGGCCAATGTGCCATCGTACTGATCGCCCTTGGGGCCGTTGTGCCTTGGTCCTACCCTGTTTCCGCTGTGCGTCTGAGCGGTGAGCCTGCCTGCGAGTCACGATTCCCGGCCGTCCCGATCATTTCGGGAGCGGCCTTCTTGTTTTTGAAGTAGCTGCCACACCAGCGCCGCCACGGCCAGCATCCCCGCCGTTGCCAGGATCATCTTGAGAACCGTCGCCATGCGCCGCCGCTCCCGATCGTCTTGATCGTCTCCGGCCCTGCGCTGGGACGCAAGTGCGGTCAGCCGTCAGCAATCAGCGTTCAGTATTCAGCTTTGAGCGAGCCGGGCTGTGCCGGCCCGGTGGGCAGCCGCATACCCTGCGCGTTCGCGAGCGGCGCAAATACAACCATAAAGCCCAGGGAAAGCTTTCCCTGGGCTTTCGCTCATCGCTCATCACTGGCGGCTTGCTCTCATCCCCAATTGCTCAGCAGTCTAAGCAGGTCAAGGATGCCGACGTTGCCGTCGATGTCGAGGTCGGCCAGGCAGTTGTTTGTCGCATCGCCCCATGCCGCCAGGACGCCCAGCAGATCGAGGATGCCGACCGCACCGTCGGCGTTGAGGTCGGCGAAGATCACATCTTCGACGGGATCGAACTGATACTCGTACGCACCCATGTCCACGACGACCGGCACGCCGCAGCCGGGATCGAAGTCGGTCTCATCGGCGTTGAAGCGCGGGTTGCCATCGAGATCGACCGGGAAGAGTTCCGCCGTGTTGCCGTCCTGGTCGTAGTCGTTCGCGTCGATGGGTACTCCCCAGTTGTTCCCCGCATCGACACACGGCGAGCCGGATGCGAGGCGGTAGTCGCCGTTGATCGGATCGACGAACAGTGGATCGGCGTCGATGTTGCCGAGGCCCGCGAAACCACCTGCAACGTCGCTGTAACGAACCGTCGTCGCTCCGCTGATCTCGTTCGGGCTGTCCCCCCACAGGATGCAGTTGGTCACCGTCGCGTTGGAGGAGACCATCCCGCCGCCGGAGCCGCCGAAGGCAAAGTTCCCGCTGAAGGTGCAGTTGGTCACCGTCGCGTTGGAGGAGACCATCCCGCCGCCGGAGCCGCCTTTGCCGCCCGAGAAGCCGGCCGTGTTCCCGCTGAACGTGCAGTTGGTCACAGTGGGGCTGCTGCTGATCTCGTTGAACATCCCGCCGCCGAAGCCGCCGCCGAACTTGTCCGGCGTGGCTGAGTTCGCGCTGAAGATGCAGTTGGTCACCGTTGGGCTGCCGCCGGAGTTGTACATCCCGCCGCCGGCGTCCGAGGTCATGTTCCCGCTGAACGTGGAGTTGGTCACAGTGGGGCTGCTGTCGAGGTTGTACATCCCGCCGCCGCGGAAGCCGGCCCCGTTGCCGCTGAACGTGCAGTTGGTCACAGTGGGGTTGCTGCTGATCTCGTTGTACATCCCGCCGCCGAAGAGGAAGGCCCAGTTCCCGCTGAACGTGCAGTTGGTCACCGTCGGACTGCTGTTGAGGTTGAGCATCCCGCCGCCGAAGATACCAGAGCCGCCGGTGACCGTGAAACCGTCAAGGACTGTGTCCGGCCCCTCGCCACTGTCGCAGGTCACCGTCGTGCCCCCCCCGTCAATGATCGTGACCTCCGGCCCGTCCGAACTGCGCACCCTGATCGCCTTGCCGAGGAAGTTGATGGTCTCGAAGTAGGTGCCTGGATGGACCTCCACCTCGTCACCATCCATGGCAGCATCAATGGCCTGCTGAATGGTCCGGTAGTCGCCGGGGACGTGGAGGACGTCGGCGACAGCGGAAGAGGAGACCACAAAGACGGCGACGCCCGCAAGCACTTGATTCAGGACCTGGTGGTTGAACCGCATCGCTGAGCCTCCTTTGTGCTGGGAGGCCGGAGGGTGGTGCTCACGATCCGGTTGGCCGAGTCCCTGGCCGCGGCGAGCTGCCCTGCGACCGCATCTGAATCGATCGTATGCATGGTACCGGGTTGGACGGGCCGCAGCAAAACAAGAATCAAAACACATGGTCCGGCTCGACCCGCGGGCTGCCAGCTCGCAGCTATTGGCTGAGCCCGCTTTGTACGCCCATCCCCGTCGGGTCCGCACCGAGCACATGTGGTTATCCGGACCGCGATGACAGTCTCATCCTGGTCGGGTCGGCTTCGTTAGCAGCCTCCCGGGGCTGAGGACCACGCCTGGTTAAGGCGGCCGATAGTCCAGCCGATACCCAGCGGTCGTCTCCACGTCCGCCGCGCGCGAGCCCTGCTTCGGAGGCAATCGTCATGTCCAGGCTCCCCCCTCTGCCGGTGCAGCCCTCAGCTGATGAGTTGGGAAGCGAACCGAAGGTCGCCCAGACCGGCCTGCACACGATCGGCTCCATACCGAGCGCGCCCGGCGGTAGGCCGCCAGCCCCGGCAGCAGAGGTGGCGCAGCCAGCGGCTCCGGTCGCCAACGTGGCGCCGCCGCTGCCATTAGCTGGCGTCGTGACCACCCCGACCGGTGAGACGGGAGTGTTCATTTCCGAGGAGCAGATTCTCGACGAGGTGATGAAGGAGAATCACACACTGCCCGCGGCGGTGGCGGTTCTCTGCGGCGGCCTGACGCTCGTTATCTATGCCGCGCAGGGGCTGGTGCAAGCCGGCCCGGTTGGAGCGATCGGCATGTTCGTGCTCATGGGCGTCGTGCTTGCACTGTCCGTCGTCCTGTCCACCTTCGCGGCGTGGGTCGTCTCCAAGCTGTTCGCCGAGGACTTCGGATCACTCGGCGGGATGTTTCTGCGGGTCTCGGCCGTGGTAGCGGCTCAGGCTCTCCTCTTCCTGGGTCTGACCGCCGTGATCGGACCGATCCTGGCGATTTTGGCGAGTGTGCCCATCTTGCTGGTGCTATCGGTTTGGCTGTTGGGCATGAGCCTGTTTCAGGCGTTCGTCTTCGCCGTCATTCTCAAAATGATCGAGTGGGTGCTCATCGCGTTCGTCATGTTATCGATCGCCAGCGCGATGTTGGCGTGAGCCGGCCGGGTCCTTGGCTGCCCCTGCCGCGTGGCGATCGCGCGCGATCGGAGCGGGCAGGGCAAGAAGAAGTCGTCCCTGTCTGTGAGAGCAACGAATACACCAACGCCGAAAGGTCTCCCGCACGTCGAAAACTGCCGCTTGCAGGAGCCCAGAAGAGAGACAAATGAACACGAAGCAAGCAATCTGTGCCCTCGCAGCCGGCCTTGTCGTGATTGGAGGCATCGGCTGCCAGAGGTTCTCGCACACGCCGCATGTGGACAGCGCACGATCGTCGGTGCTGTGGCCCGCCGGCCGGCTTGCAGCGGTACCCATCGTCACCTCCGCCTTGGCGACCACTTCCTCCGTCAGGCTGGCCGCCTTTGCGGGCTCCTCAATACCTGCCCAGGCGCCGAAACGTATGTCCGTCCAGGGAGCTGGCTACCTCAGTGTGCTCAGCTTCAATATGCAACATAGAGACAAGCCGGCCCAACTTGCGATCATGGCTGAGCGCCTTGAAGCCGACCTCGCACAAGTGCCCGACTTCATCCTTTGCCAGGAGGTTCTCTTTGGGCGTTCCAAGCGCAAAGGGCCCGACAATACCGCAGCCGTCCTCGCCGACTCTCTGGGTTACTATTGCAGAGGAACGAAGCGAACGAGCGACCGCGAAGGCGTGGCCATCATCAGCCGTTACCCGTTTGACTATTACGCTCAGAAGCATCTGAACGCTCGGACCGCTTCCTTTCTACTGGGCTTTCGGCGGGTGAGCGTCATGGGCGAGTTCTTCCTGCCCGGAATTGGGAGAGTTCGCGTCGTCAATGTGCACTTCGCGCATTGGCCGGTTGAACACCACATTCGACGCAGACAACTCCAGGAGACGCTGGACTGGATCGCCGCCCGAGAGCGTGATGTGCCCGCCGACATCACCATTCTCGGCGGAGACTTCAACATCAGACCCCATTGGGACGAGATGTCGTTGATCACGGGGCCCAATGCGTCGCAAGAGCTGTACTTTGATGACTTCAACACGTCGGCGCCCACCAGGGGGCCGCACGGACGTCCCGACGCCCGCATCGACTACATCTTCGTCGCCGCGGCCCCGCACCGTGATGTTCGGATGCTGGCTGAGGAGCTTCTCTGGCTCGATGGGATTCGAACAGGATCCAGGCGGTCGCGGTTGTGGCTGTCAGATCACGTGCCGCTGCTGCACGAGTACGCGGTGAGCTCAGCCGCGCTGGCGACGCCGGTGCGCTGGTCCGGCCGTGAGTTCGAAGATCGATTCGGCCAATAGGTGGTGAAGAGGTCGATGGCGATCAGCTCGCGCTGCGAATGGCGCGCTGATGGCGTATGGCTTCGTACTCAGCCCCAGTTGGCCAGCAGCGTGAGCAGGTCGAGGACACCCACGGCGCAATCGGCATCGAGATCGGCGGGGCAGGAGTTGCAATCAACACACGGTCCCCAATTCGCCAGCAGCGTCAGCAGGTCGATGATGCCGACGGCGCCGTCGCAGTTGAGGTCGCCGACCGAATCGCCCAACACCACGAGCGACGCGGAGGCGGGCGGGCCGGCATCGATGCCGTCGCTGGGGGTGACCGTGCACTGAATCACCGCACCCTCGCAGCCAGTGTGATGAGGCAGCGCATCGGCGTGGCCGGCGGTCGTCACGTGGCGCACTTCCAGACCGTTGACGGTCCACACATACTCGTATCGCACGATGTCGTAATCAACATCATCGAGCACAAGCGAGGTATCCACCCGGCAGAAGATCACGTCATCGACCGTCGGATCGGCCGGCTCCAGCGACACAGTGATCGGCTCCGGCGGGCGGTTGAAGTCAGGCGTCACCTTCCCGCGCACCTCGACCGGTGCAGTGATCATCAGATCACCGTTGAGATAGAGCCAGATGTGCCACGTCCCCGTGATCGAGTGCATGTCCGTGATGTTGTATTGCCACCACCACCATGAGTAGTGGTAGGGGCTGGGATTGCCAAACCCGTGCGTGCCGGAATCGAATGCGAAGGATGCATTGGGGCGCTGAAAGCGCACTCGCCAGGTGCTGAACGCGGGAAGTTCCAGGGCCATCGTCCAGAAGTAGACGAATTGATCGCCCAGACCGATCTGGCCACTGCGGGGGAACTCATAGGGAGGCCCCGGATACTCGTTCATGTCCTCATACGTGACGCCGAAATCGTAGAGGTAAAGATCCTTCTCGATGCGGATCTGGTTCTCCCAACCGCTCGGGCCCGGTCGGCAGTCGCCCGCCCACGGCTCGAACACGAAGCCGTCGTCGTAACTGGCGAAATGCAGATGCGGATACGTGCTGCATCCGCTGGAGCCGGTCAGACCGAGCTGTTCGCCGGCACGAACCTGCTGGGCGACCGAAACGACGATGCTGTCTTTCTTGAAGTGCCAGTAATAGACGAGTCGCCCAAGACCGTGATCGATGATCACGTGGTTGCCGATGCCCTCGCAGGTCGTGTGCATGTCGTCCTCGCCGTCGTGCGTTGAGACGACGATCCCCTCCAGTGCAGCGAAGATCGGCACCCCGATTACTTGCTCGCCGAAGCTGCGAATAATCGTATCGCTGCCATCGTGGCCGTTGTAGGTGCGGTCGGTGCAATCCCAATCCAGCATTCCCCCGGTGGGATCAAGGTCCACGAAGTTCCCGATCCACAGATCGCGGTAAAGCGTCCCGGCCATGGGGTAAGCTGGATACAGCGGAGGCCCGAGCAACGGCGGTCCGCCGGAGATCGGTCCAAACCCCTTCTCGTACGCCGCGATGCCATCGGCGGCGAGGCTCCAGTCGGCCGGCGTCAGGCATGGGCTGGTTTGTTGGCCGAAAGGACCGCCGCCCGCGAGCCCCTCGGCCCGCGCGGTGAGCGGTGACACGCCCAACCCAATCATTCCCGCCACGGTAATCAGCATTGACTTGCTCATGATCATCCTCGCTCCATTGCGTCAACCCGCCGGACCGCGACCGATGGTCGCGGCTTTACATCGAAGGCGTTGGTCGGCGGCGGGGCCGAAAGCGGGTGATCGGATTTGAACCGACGACATTCACGTTGGCAACGTGACGCTCTACCACTGAGCTACACCCGCCTGATGCGTTGAGAATAGCGGGCCGACGGTGAGAGGCAAGCGGCTCAGCAGAGGGAACCAGGTATCGAGGCATCAGGAGATCGAGGCACCAAGGCACCAACGCACCAAGGCATCGAGGCACCAAAGCATCGGGGATTCGCGCGACGAATGTGGTACCCTTGCGGTACCCTGATGGTCGAGGATAGGGAATCAGGCGTGAAGGAACAACAGTCGGTGCTCATTGCGGAGTTGTGCGTATGGTTTGCGCGCGAAGCGCGCGATCTTCCCTGGCGTCGTCGGCGCAGCGGCTATCGGGCACTCGTGGCCGAGACCATGCTCCAGCAGACACAAGTGTCGCGGGTGATCGAGCGATACACGGCGTTCATCAAGCGCTTCCCGACGATCCGCCATCTTGCCGACGCTGATGAGCAGGAAGTGCTGGCGATGTGGCAGGGGTTGGGCTACTACCGCCGGGCCCGCCACCTTCATGCAGCGGCGAAGGTGATTGTCAGCGACTATGGCGGACGAGTGCCGCGCCTGGCGCGCACCCTTCGCCAACTTCCGGGGGTGGGGCGGTATACCGCGGCGGCGATCGCCTCAATCGTTTATGGTCGTCGCGAGCCGGTGGTCGACGGCAATGTGCAGCGCGTGTTGGCCAGATGGC
>JADFIR010000019.1 GCA_022566535.1 Planctomycetota bacterium | reverse complement strand
ATCGACTGCGAGAGCCTGGGGCGTGGATTCATCTTTTACGAACTTGATACGCCCGCAACCGTCGTGGACGGCTTTACGATCACCAACGGGTTGGGACACCCCGGCGGTGCCATTTACGCGTACTACTTCAGCAGCCCGACAATCACTAACTGCATCATCACAGGCAACACCGGAGACGCTGGCGGCGGCGGCGGAATCTACTGCGCCATGTGCTTTGCGACGATCACGAACACCATCATCACGGGCAATACGGCAATCGGCGACGGCGGTGGTGTTTACTCCGACGGCGGCGACCCCACGATCACCAACTCCTTGATCTCGGGGAATACCGCAGACTCCGGTGGCGGTGGCGTGTCCGCCTATTGGGGCAGCCCGACAATCACCAACTCCACCATTGTGGGGAACACGGCGGGGATCGTCGCCGGGGGCGTCTACTTCGGCGGAGAGACCAGCCCGACGATCACCAACTCCATCATTTGGAGCAACGGGCTCGAGGAGATCTACGTCGATGAATCCAGCACCCTAGTGGTGAGTTACAGCAATGTTCAGGGCGGCTGGCTCGGCACCGCCAACATCGACGCCGATCCTTCGTTCGTTGATCCGACCAACGACAACTACCGCCTCTCGTCCGTCTCGCCGGGCATCGACGCCGCCGACAACACAGCGGTGCCCAAAGGCATTAGCACCGACCTCGACGGCAACCCACGCTTCATCGAAGACCCGGACGCGCCCAACACCGGCAACGGTGGTCCGCCCATTGTGGACATGGGTGCATATGAGTTTCAAGTTTCGGAGTGCGTTTGGGATCTCGACCACAACGGCAGCGTCGGCATCCTCGACCTGCTTGCGCTGCTCTCGGCCTGGGGCCCTGCCCCGACACCCGACCCACCCGACTTCGACGGCGACGGCATGGTCGGCATCCTCGACCTGCTCTACCTGCTGGCCAACTGGGGCCCGTGTCCGTGAGAAGAGGCGGGGGTTACGAAGCCACGCGGTATTCGGGCAGCCACTGGGGCGGGACGCCCCGGCTCACTTTGAGCCGTCTCGTTACCCCGCGAGCAGGCCCGTGCCGAGCCGGTGGATGTGCGCTGACGCAGCGGCCACATTGGTGGGTCGAGGTCGCGCCCGCGTGCGCAGACTCTGCCGGGCGGTCGGCTCTGAGCGCGCCGATCAGGCGTTGTCGCCGAAGCAGGTGCGCACCGCCCGGGCGGCGGCGAGCAGCGGATCGTCCAACGACACCAGGCGTTGTTTGTCCGCGGCGCAGCGGAGGTCGATATCGCCCAACCGCCCGTCGCGCATGACGACCATTCGATTGCGCGCTCCGCTCATCATCAGCTCCACGGCGTGGTGGCCGAACTGGGTGGCCAGGACGCGATCGGCCGCGGTGGGGGTGCCGCTGCGCTGGATGTAACCAAGCACGGTTGTGCGGGCCTCGATCTGGGTGCGCTGAGCGATCTGCTGGGCCAGGCATTGGCCGACGCCGCCGAGCCGCACCGGTTCGGGCTTGGTGGGATCGACATCGGCCACGACCTGTTGGCCGTCCACCGCCCTGGCCCCTTCGGCGCAGGCGATGATGGAGAAGCCCCAGCCACGATGCATTCGGCGTTCGACGAACTCGCAAATCGTCTCGATGCGGTAGGGGATCTCCGGGATCAGGATGACATCGGAGCCTGAGGCAAGCCCGGCATGCAGGGCGATCCACCCGGCGTTGCGCCCCATCACCTCGCACACCATCACCCGGTGGTGGCTCATCGCGGTGGAGTGCAGCCGGTCCAAGGCATCGGTCGCCGTGGACACCGCGGTGAGGAACCCGAAGGTGATGTCGGTGCCCACGACGTCGTTGTCGATGGTCTTGGGCACGGCAATGCAGTCCACGCCGGCCTCGGCAATCGGGGCGGCGCAGCTCATCGTGCCGTCACCCCCGATCACGATCAGCGCATCGAGCCGGTTCGCCTCGATTGTTTCCAGGCAGCGGTCGGTGACGTTGGTGAAGATCGGCTTGCCGTCTTTGTCGTCCCCGGTGTAGTACCGGGTTGGGTTGCAGCGGTTATTGGTTCCGAGGATGGTTCCCCCGCGGGTGAGGATGCCGGACACGTGCATGCTGGTCAGCTCGCCGATGCGGTTCTCGACGAGGCCGAGGAAGCCGTCCTCGATTCCGAAGACGCGGGCCTTGTAGCGGTAGATGGCGGTCTTGGTGACGGCGCGAATGACGGCGTTGATGCCGGGGCAATCACCCCCGCCGGTGAGCACGCCGACGCGCTGGATCGTCGTGGGCATGGTGGGCTTTTCGGCTCCGGCGAGACGTTGAGGTCAATTTCGAGCAGCGGACATGCTTTCCCGGTCGCATCGCCAAGGGCTGCGGTCAATACCGCGCGGGGCTTCTTGCAAGACAGGTTCGCGCACCGCAGGCTACCATCGTAGTCCCATGGCCGACGCTGCTGAAATCTCGCCCGGGGCTTGCGATGAGGCTGAGCCGGACCAGCTGCAACGCGCCCGGCTCGACAAGCTTCGTCGGTGGCGCGACCAATACGGCATCGAGCCCTACGGCCGCCGAGTCGATGGGCTTATCTCGCTGGCCGAGGCTCGGGCGATCTTCGATCAGGAGGCTCATGAGGAATATGGCCGGTCCCGGGAAGCTCTAAAGACTGACCCCAGCGCGGCGGCGGTGGATCAGCGTGCCCGGGCCCGCGTGGCCGGGCGATGCATCCAGCACCGCGCGATGGGCAAGCTGGTCTTCCTCGTCCTTCGCGACCACAGCGGCGACTTGCAAATCAGTGTCTCCAAAGCCGACCTGGACCCGCCGATGTTCGAGATCGCCAAGACCCTGGACTATGGCGACATCGTGGTCGCCGAGGGGCCGGTGGGCATGACGCAGAAGGGTGAAATCTGCATCTGGGCCGACCGCTTTGACGTGCATTGCAAGTCGCTCGCCCCGCCGCCTGAGAAGTACCACGGCCTGGCCGATGCCGAGCTGCGCTACCGCCATCGTTACGTGGATATGTATGCGAACCCGCAGACGATGCGCGTGTTTGGGCTGCGATCGCAGCTGGTCAGTCGAATTCGGCGGTTCATGCACGAGCGCGGGTTCATGGAGGTGGAGACGCCGATGATGCAGCCGATCGCCGGCGGAGCCGCGGCCCGGCCGTTTCGAACGCACCACAACGCGCTGGGCCTCGATCTGTACCTCCGGATCGCTCCGGAGCTGTATCTCAAGCGCCTCCTGGTCGGCGGAATGCCCAGAGTGTATGAGATCGGCCGCATCTTTCGTAACGAAGGCATCGACCGCAAGCACAATCCCGAGTTCACCCTGATGGAGGCATACGAGGCTTTCGGCGACTGTTGGTCGATGCTCGAACTGACCGAGTCGCTGGTGCACGACCTTGCGATTGACGCCCAGCAAGCCGGACCTGACGAGTCCCGACGTGTCGGGACGAGGAAGGTCCAGGTCGCCCAGACGGGCGAGGAAGCCCCGGGTCATAGCCACAAAGCCACGAACGCATCAAGGGACGCAGCGGTAGCCCTGCCGTTTGGCGAGGTCATGATCGACTATCGCCGACCCTTTGAACGCATCAGCTATGGGGATCTTTTCGAACGGACGCTGGGCTTCGCGATGGGCGACTTCAACAAGGTCCGCGCCAAGGCCCGCGAGATGGAGCTTGAGAACGAAGCCAGGCTCGACGATTGGCTTGTGGTCAACGCGGTCTACGAGCGGTGTGCCGAGCCGGCGATTGAGCCGAGCCGGCCCACGTTCGTGACCGACTACCCCAGCGCCGTCTCGCCGCTGACGCGTCCTCAGCGCGATCAACCGGAGCTTTGCGAACGGTGGGAGCTGCTCATCGGCGGCATGGAAATCGGAACCGCCTACACCGAGCTCAACGACCCCCAGCTGCAGCGGGCGAAGTTTCTCCAGCAGCTGCGGGGGGCGGATGAGGAGGTGCAGACGTTTCGATCCCGTGACGAGGACTTCCTGCACGCGCTGCGCGTGGGGATGCCCCCGGCCGGCGGCTTGGGCCTGGGTATCGACCGCGTTGTGATGCTCCTGACCAACTCCACCAGCATCCGCGATGTGATTCTCTTTCCGCTGCTGCGTCCTCAATGAAAGCCTGATGCCCTACGATCTCTCTGGAAAACCCAAAAGAGAATGAACCACCCAGAGCACCCAGAACACGGAGGGAGGGTTTGAGGGGAAGAAAGTAGGCGGATTCGATGATCTGCTCCCCACAGGGGGATCGATGAGCGTAGGCCATGACTTCTTCTCCGTGCCCTGTGCGTCCTGGGTGTTGAGTCCTCTTCCCGTTGGGACCTCCTAATCTTCGGAAGGCGAGCCATGACCCGTGATCGACATTGGACAGCCATTTGCTTGTGGTTGCTTCTGCTGGCGGCTTCAGTGGCGCCGGCATACGCCCAGGACGACAACACTGTTGCCGAGTGGCAGCTTGTCCAAGAGCATTGGTACACGGTTGAGATGGCCGGCGCCAAGGCCGGGTGGATGTTCGACTCCGTTCACTCCGATGGCGAACGCTATCGCACAGCGACCGAAGTCCATCTGCGCATCGGTCGCGGGAGCACCCAGACGAATATCGAGCTTCGGTCAACCTTCCTCGAAACGCACGCGGGCCAACCCCTCACCATGCGGTCCGTTGGAACCACCGGGCTGCAACCGGTCGATTCCGAGTGGCGGTTCGAGGAGGACCACGTTGTTCAGATCACACGCCAGGGTGAGCGGGAAACGCGCAAAGAGCAACCGCTTCCCGAAGGAACGTGGCTGCCGCCGATGGCGGCGCACCGCTATTGGCTCCAACGACACGAAGCCGGGGCGAAGCAGATCACCTATCGCACCATCGACGCCCAGAACGGCCTCGATCCCTTTGAGGTTCGCCACGAGTACGTTGGCGTGGAGGAGTTCGAGTTCGATGGACGGACCATCCCCGTCATCGTCTGGACGACAACCAACAGTCTCCTGCCGATCCCAGCCCTGGAGAAGTACTCCACCGACGGATATCTGGTCTATGAGGAGCTGCGGGCCCCCGCATTCGGAAAGATGATCACACGGATCGCGACGAAGGCTGACGCGCTGACCGAGGGCGGGGGAGTTGAACTTTTGGTCAAGACCTTCGTCAAGCCCAAACGGCCCATCGACAATGCGCCGGCCTGCACGACCGCCACGCTTCGGCTGCACGTGCAGGAAGGGACGATGCCCGAGCTTCCGACCGCCGGCGCCCAGCGGTTCGCGAGGGGTGACGACCCATCGACGGCCACGGTCACCATCGACATCAACCACAACCAGCCGGCCGGGGCCGCCGAGGCGAGCGACGCCTCGTATCTGGAGTGGTCCGCGATGGTCGATTCGACAGACGACTTGATTCAGAAGCTGGCGGCCGGTGCGGTCCGTGACGCCGGCGACGATCCAATGGCTAGGGCGGAAGCGATGCGGGCCTTGGTTCACCGCCACGTGAATGTCAAATCCCTGGATACCGCGTTCGCTACGGCCTCGGAAACGGCCCGAATGAAAACCGGCGACTGCTCGGAGCACGCGGTGCTTCTGTGCGCGATGCTGCGGGCGCAGAAGGTTCCGGCCCGCGTCGCCATCGGACTGATCTACGTGGATTCGTTCCTCGGCGAGCGCGACATCTTTGGCTGGCACATGTGGACCCAGGCCCTGATCGACGGGGCATGGGTTGATTTCGATGCGACGCTTGCCCGCCGCTACCACGCCGCGCACGTCCTTATCGCGACCGCTCGCTTGGGCGACGGCGGGCTCGGTTCCGAGCTCGCCTCGACCCTGCTGTTGATGGGCAATCTCGAAATCGACGTGCTCGACGTCGGCTATGAACAGGCGAAAGACCCCCCGGCCCCGTCGGATCAGACCGGGTGAGCAATTGGCGCCACGGGTCCGGGGACACCGTGCCCCAACACAGTCATGGTGCCCCGACGGGCAAGGCACTTCCGTGCGGGTGGGTCCCCGGCCGTGACACCGCGGTTGCCGGACCGTCCGACAGGCGTCCGGCCGGCACTATCCTCGAGCTGCGCTGGCAGATCTGCTGGGGTGTTACTTCAAACGAGCTGAACTGGTACGCTTCCAACACCCAGAGTCCTGATTGCGGCAGCGAGCGTCTCCCACAGCCCAGAACTCCTGGCGGCGTCAATGCAGCCCAAGGCGAGCCCCGGGAAGGGCCCGGCGGACGACATACAGCATCGGACAAATGCAGACGATGTAAACCGATGGGGTGACACGGTGTTGGCACTGCAAGAAAAAGAATCTCAGCTCTGGCTCAATTGAGCGCGAGGATATGACCGGCGTTCTTCCCCCACTTCCGCCGCGGCCGGGTGATGGGCATAAGGGCACGTTTGGGACGGTGTGCGTTCTGGGTGGCCAGGCCGCCGCGCCTCAAGTGATGCTGGGCGGGCCGGCCCTGGCTGCCATCGCAGCGCTTCGGGCCGGTGCGGGCCTGGCGGTCCTGGCCGTGCCCCAACCGTTGCTGCACGCCGCGCTCTCGGTCGCGCCCTCCGCAACCGGCCTGGCACTGCCCGTGGATCGACACGGCCGGCTCCAACCCAGTGAGGTCGCTGAACTTTTGGATCAGTACCTGCCTCAGTATGGGTGTCTGGCCGCGGGCCCGGGGTTCGGCGCTGACGAGCCGCAGCGTCGCATTATGGTCCGCCTCATTGCTCGGGCCGATCTGCCGATGGTCATCGACGCGGACGCCTTGAACGCCTTGTCACACATCGCGGAGGTTCAACGCGACTTTCGAGCCCAGGCCGTCCTGACGCCTCATCCCGGCGAATACAAGCGGCTGGCGGCGGCGATGAGAATCGAGGCCGATCCAGTCGATCGCGCCGCACGGCCGGCGGCTGCACAAGAGCTTGCTCGCCGCCTCGGGTGCGTCGTCGTGCTCAAAGGCCCCGGCACAGTGGTCAGCGACGGCATCAACACGTGGACCAACACCACCGGCAACGTCGCCCTGGCCACTGCCGGCACCGGCGATGTGCTCTGCGGCGCCATCGCAGCATTGATCGCCCAACATTTCACCCCACATCAGACAGGCGGCTCCGCGCTAAGGGCTGCCGAGCAGCCGGATGCGCTGAGCTTGTATGACTGCGCCCGGCTGGGCGTGTATCTGCACGGGCTCGCGGCCGACCGCTGGGCGGCCCGTCACGGCGCCGCTGGAATGCTCGCCATGGACTTGGCCGATGAGATTCCCGATGCGCTCGCCCAAATGCGCCCCGCCCGGTGATCGAAACGCCGAAATGCCGAACTTCTTCCATAAAGCCGCGACCAGTGGTCGCGGTCTTCTCTCACGCACGGTGTTGATGCGATCGTCGCGCACCGCGCCGTAGGGTCCGCTGTGCGGCCCATCTTCTGTTTCCAGCGAGCCCCCCCCGCTGTCCGCAGCCCGGGAGCCACGGCGGCACACCGCGGGTCGCTACGTTCGCTACACTGATGCTGATTCATATGCCTACGTCCGCTCGGCCACATACCGACATCCGCACGTTGCCGCCGGCCGGCTACGTCGAGGGTGTGTACAGCATCGTCAACCCGCAGGTGGGTACCACCCGAGCGGGCAAGCCGTACCTCAAGTGCCTGTTGCGGGACGCCACCGGCGAGGTTGTGGGCCGGCAGTGGAGCTTCGATGAGAAGACGATCGGCGACCTGAGCTCCGCCGGCTTCGTCTGGGCGGCCGGGCACACGCAGCTGTACAACGGCCAAGTCCAGTTCATCATCGAGCAGGTCAAACCGGTCGAGGTCGGCGAGGATGAGTTGGCGGCGCTGCTGCCTACGACACGGCGCAACATCGACGAGATGTTCCAGGAGGTCCGCGGAATCCTCGGCACGCTCAAACACCCGGCGATGAAATCGCTGGCGGATGGGTATCTTGCGGATGAGGAGCTGATGGCCGGCTTCCGCCGAGCTCCCGCCGCGATCAGCTTGCATCACGCTTTCATCGGTGGGCTGCTTGAGCACACGCTGCAACTGCTCAAGCTCGCCGACGTCATGCTGCCGCTGTATCCGGCGCTCAACCGCGACATCGTGCTGATGGGATTGTTCCTGCACGACCTGGGCAAGACCGCTGAGCTGAAGTGGGAGAAGGGCTTCGATTACACCGCCGACGGCAATCTGATCGGCCACGTTGTGCGGGGGGCAATCTGGTTGCAAGTCAAGGCGGCGATCGCCGCCAAGCAGTCCGGCCATCGGCTGCCGTCCGATGCGCTGCGTGTCTTGCAGCACATCATCCTCAGCCATCACGGCGAGCCGGAGTACGGAGCCGCGAAGCTGCCCAGCACGCCTGAGGCGATCTTCATCGCCATCCTTGATAACCTCGATGCCAAGACGCACATGGCCCTGACCAATGCGCGCCCGGACGAGGGCCCCGCAGTGGCATCACGAGGCGAGTTCACCGACAAGCTCTGGGCGCTGGGCACACGTCTCTATCGCCCCGATCCGCTGGCGGATGGAAAGTGAGGAGAAGGGTCGGGGCCGCTAGGACCGGCCACGGAAACTGGCCACTGAAGCGGCCAGTCCTGCGGACGGCGCTATGAAGCTGGGCCGGCGTCGGCGGCGGGTTGCGGCGGTTGATCCTGGGCGAAGTGTTGCAGCACGGTCTTCTGCATGGCGTCGGCGGCGGCGGTCTCGTCGGAGATGACATGATCAGCGCCGTGCGCGGCGGCGGCGGAGGCCCGCCCGGCCGTGCGAGTCCGGGCGGTGATGATGAGGTTGGGTGCAATGCGGCGAGCCACCGCGCACGTGCGAAGCACCGCCTCCTCATCCGGGATGGTGATGACCAACGCATCGGCGTGTTCGAGGCCGGCGGACTTGAGCACCTCCGTGTTCGACACGTCGCCGTAGACGATTGACTCGCCGCGCCGAGATTGTCGTTGCACGGTCCCCGGGTTGACCTCCACGATCGTGTAGTGGATGCCGGCGGCGTGAAGTCCCTCGGCGACGAGCCGGCCGATCGGGCCGTAGCCGCCGATGACGACGTGCCTCGCCGGGGTGTCGGGCCCCCGACCAGGGCGCGTAGGCGCTCCCAACGTTGATGTGGAGAGCCAGGGCGCCGGTTTGATGCCAGCGGCCAACGGGCCAAGCCGCCGGCCGAGTGCGAGCAGCGCCGGCGTGACGATGAGTGACAAGACCACGATGGCGATGGCGTTTGCCGCAGCGGACTCGCTGAGGATTCGCTCGGCCGAAGCGCTGTCCAGCAGAATGAGACTGAACTCGCCCGCCTGGGCCAGCGTGAGGCCGACGGTCACGGCGACGGCCCCCAATGCGCCGAATGACCACACGGTTGTCGCGATCACGCCGGCCTTCAGCGCGATCATCACCGCACCGCCCAACAACACCACCCACCACCATTGAGCGAGGCCGGCGGGGTCGATCTTCATGCCCAGCGTCGTGAAGAATACTGCCGCGAACAGATCGCGCAGCGGGCCGATCTGCCCGGTGATGTGGTGCCGAAAGGGCGTGCCGGAGAGCACGAACCCGGCCAGGAACGCGCCGAGCTCCAGGCTGAAGCCGATCGCTTGGGTTGTCACAGCGGCGGCGATCGCGATCGCCACCGACACGATCATCAACACCTCGGTCGAGCCGCGCCGGGCCGCTTCGAATAACAGGCGCGGAAGCAGGAGCCGGCCGAGCACGATCACCCCGCCGAGGCCGATGAGTCGGATCGCCGCGTCAAGGAGGAATCGCGGCCAGCCGCTGATTGATTCTGCCGCAAGGTCTTTGAGGATGATCATTTCGCCGCCGGTGCCCGACCACCGCGCCAGGGCCGGAAGTGCGGCCAGCATCGCCATGACCACCATGTCCTGGACGACGAGGATGGAAAGGGCCAGGCGACCGCTGGTTTGGTGCAGCTCGCGACGTTGGGCGATGATGCGCAGCACCACCGCGGTGGAGGAGAGGCTCAAGGCCATGGCCACCACCAGCGCCGCCGGCGCAGGGAGCCCGAAGAGCCCGGCCACCGGCCAGCCCAGGCCGACTGACAGGAAACAGGAACCCAGGCCAACCCCGACCATGCGGAGCAGGCCGTGCTTGAGCACCGTCAAGTGCAGTTGCAAGCCGATCCCGAATAGCAGCAGGATGATGGCGAGCTTGGAGATCGCTTCCAGACTCTCGGATGATCCGACGAACCCCAGGGCATGGGGGCCGACGACCGCCCCTGCAAGTAGGTAGGCGGGGATCACGGCCAGACGCATCCGCTGCATAAAGACCGCCACGAGGGCAGCGGTGGCGAGGACCGCAAAGAGGTCGAAGATAATGCTGCCGCCGGGATCTCCCGCCGCTGCCTGGCCCAGGATCATGCGGCGATTCTAACTCAGGCGAGTCCGCCGACCAATTGCACTCGGAATACAGCCACAACGGCTCATGTTGAAATGATGTCCGGGTCAAAGCGGCGAGCGGGCCGTAGAATTCGCCCGAGGGTTGAACCTAGACTCGGCTGCTTCGCGTTTCGACTCAGAGGTCAGCGATGACGCCCCATCGGCCACACATTCTCCTGGGCATCCCGGTTTACAACGAGCAGGCCCACGTCACCAAGGTGCTGGCCGAGGTGCGGCGATATGCCGGCGAAGTCCTGGTCATCGACGACGGTTCTACCGACGACACGCCGTTGCTGTTGGCCAGACAGCCGGTGGAGGTGATCCGCCACGCTGAGAATCGCGGATACGGCCGCTCGATGCAGGACATGCTCCGTTGGGCGAAGTTCGACGGCTACGAATGGCTGATCACCATGGACTGTGACGAGCAGCACGAGCCGGCGGCCATTCCACGGTTCATTGCGGCCATTGTCCGTGACCGCTGCGATGTGATCTCAGGCAGCCGTTATCTGCGGACAGACGCGTGGGGCCCGGGGGCCGACGGGTCGCCGCCGCGTGATCGCCGCGCCATCAACGCCACGATCACAGCCGAGCTCAACGCCCGGCTGGGGCTCTCGTTGACCGATGCGTTCTGCGGGTTCAAGGCGTATCGCGTGTGCGCCTGTGATCGATTGTCGCTCGACATCGACGGCTATGATTTCCCGATGCAGTTCTGGGTCCAGGCGGCGGCCGAGCGGCTGCGGATTGAGGAAATCCCCGTGCGTCTGATCTACCACGACCCTAGCCGCAGCTTCGGCGGACCGTTGGATGACCCCACCACGCGCCTGGACCACTATCGCCGTACGATGTACCGGGAGATCGAGCGCTGCGCGGCGACCCTGCGGCCCGCAGCCCTGGCGGACTTCGATGAGGCGACAGCCGCCGTGTGCCCCCAATCGGTGTGACGGGTGAACGCGAACGTCGAGTTGAGCATCGAGCCGAACTGTGCGCGCTGCAGGGATCTGCTTGCAGCGGAGCCATCGGGCCACTGGCACGGCCGATCGTTGCAGGAGTGGCGCCGGACCACGCGCGGCGAGTTGGGGTTGGCGGCCGATCGGCCGATCGTCGCCACCGGACACCAGACGATGCTTTGGCACCCGGGCATCCTCGCCAAGTACCTGATGGTCGAGGCGTTGGCCGCCGGGGGGGATCGCCTCGGGACCGCGAACCTCATCGTTGATCAGCACACGCAGGCCTTTGGCCGGTTCGACGTGCCCCTGCGCCGATCCGACGGGTCCCTTGCGGTGCACACGATCACGTTGACGGGCCAGCGAGAAGAGGTGCCGATGGGGCGGCATCCGGCCTTTGCGCCGCCAACGGTTCCGATGGACCTGCCGCTTGCTCTGCCCTTGGTCCAAAGCGGCATTGAGCGAATCTTTGCGGCGGTGGCGGCCCATTGTCATGCCGGCAATGCGGCGCTTCAGATGGCCGCGGCGCTGGCGGACCTGATGTCGCAGTGGGTCTCGCCGACGATCAACGTCACCTCAACCGGGCTGATGAACACTTCGTTGGCACGGGGCATGTTGGAACAAATGGCCGACGATCCGCGCGCGTGTGCCCAGCGCTACAACGACGCGGTCCGAGCCGTCCCCGAGGGCGGTGTCGGCCCCCTGGCGATCACGCGCGACACAGTGGAGCTGCCGCTTTGGCGCATCGGCCCGGATGACCGGCGGCGGCGGGCATACGACGGCGATGTGCGACGGTGGCTTTCCCACGGCGCCGCTGATGTTGTGTTATTGCCGAGGGCGCTGCTCCTGACCGCGATTGTCCGCGTGGGCATGTGCGACCTGTTCGTTCATGGCACCGGTGGGGCGACGTACGACCGGGCGATGGAGTTGTGGGTGCGTGACTGGCTTGGCGTTGAGCCTTGCCCGATCGCGATTGCCACCGCCACCCTCCGCCTGCCGCTGGCGGCTCACGAGGATGATCGCCTGGACCTCTCCGCGGAAGTGCATGCACAGAGGTCGCTGTGGCATGATCCGGATCATTCGGCCGGCGCTGCCGGGCCGGGGCCGACCAAGCAGCGGTGGCTGGAGCAGATCAACGCCGCGCCGCGCCGCTCGCGGCAGCGTCGAGCCCTCTTTGGGAAGATGCACGCACAGCTGGCTGAGCTGCGCCGTGGCCGGGGCGACGCGATCCAGGCCGCCCGGCAGCGGACTCAAAGAGCCGCCCGGCTGGCGGCCGATGCGCCGATCATCAATCGACGAACCTGGGCGTTTCCCTTGTATCCAGACGAGATGATCGAGGCGCTGGCCGATGCGGTGGCGAACGCGGCCATGCCCGGCCCGGCCAATGACACACGGCCGGCGGCTACCGCTGGTCCCCCGAGGCGATCGCCGGCAACGGTGACCGCAGCACCAGCGTCTGATTCCGGCTGCGGGTCGGGATCCCCAGAATCCGCACCTCCTCGCGGCGCTGTTGAACAATCGCGCCCAGCCCCGGGACCACGTACAGGGTGCTACTCGTTTGGGCGTGGGCGAACTGAAGGTCCGCATTGAAGGTCACGATCACCCGCTTGGCCGTGAACTCACCCAACGGCGTGCGAAGCCGCTGATCGTCCACGTACTCGATGGTTTGCACCGCGCGGCCGGACTCCCGCAGCTGGGCCGGGTCGGAAAGATCCACCACCCGCATGGCAACTTCCTGGCGCCGCGGCTGGCCCGCGGGCAACGCCTGATAGGCGATGATCAATGGCGGCTCGAAAAGGCTGATCGTGTGGTCGCGATGTGAAATGACCGCGGGCATGACGATATTGCCGTGGTTGTCGCGGCGCTGGAACTCGCTGATACGGTCGTCTTCGTGGTCAACCCACATTGCGTCGAATCGCTTGGTGTCGGCCCTGCGGTGGGTGATGGAGTCGCCCGCATCGGTGCCGGCAGTGACTACGTAGGACCACTCGGCGGTGCGCGAGGGATAGAGGTCCTCGGCAGTGATTGGATCGCCGGCCGGGAGAGTCGCCAGCCTTTGGAACCCGGCGCAGCGCGCCGGGACCGAGCAGCCACCCGCCGCTGCGATTGTGCATAGGACAGCGGCCATGATCGAGGGGAACCGGCTCATGGAGCCAGCAGACCCTTCGCGAGCCAGAGTCGCCGCAGCTCGGCCGGATCAATTCGCTGGGTCACCGTTGCGTTGGCGTCAACGCGTTTGATTCGATGCCCTGCTGAGTCGAATGTTTGAGTGATGGAGCCGGCGTCGAGGGCCGGTTGGGTGGTCAGCAACCAGTTGCCGGAGCCGTCCTTTGCCGGTTCCCATCGATCGATCCGTTGCGGAAGGCGTTGCAGCCTGGAATCGTAGTAGTAGAAGGCCATCTCGCCGGTCAACGTGCCGTCTCGGGGCAGCAGGCTTCCCAGCATGAACACCTCCGGCTGGGAGAGGTACGCTTCGTTGGGGATGCTCCACTCCTTGGGGTCTCGCGTGAACCGCTCCTTGGAGCTGTGAATGACGGTGAGCGTGCCATGGGGGAATCTCGGCTCCGGTGCGGTTCGTACGCCGGTTTCGGCCACGGTCCGAGACGCCTCGCCGTCCCGATGAGTCTGGAGGTTCGACCAGGTTTCTTCGCTGCGGTCCCAGGCCATCCAATAGCGGCCTTGAACGTCGAGGTAGCGGTTGGCTTGAGCGTCGAGGACGCCCCTAGCCTCGATGAGCACCATCAGACCCGGCCGGCTCTCCATCGTGCTGTAGGTGTCCGGCGACTTGAGCGGGTCAACAGCGCCTCGCATCGCCTCGGAACATTGCATGCTGAGATACCCCAGTTCGATGTCATCGTCGCCCTTCCCGGACCCGGCCGGCTGGTAGATGCGGTACCACAGCCGCCGGCCCAGCACAGACCGGAGCCGATCGGGCGAAAACGTTTTGATGATCGCCTGGCCTTGGGCCAGCCGAGCCCGGCGGCGCTCAATCATTTCGTTGGGGCTGCGAAGCTTGATCGTCGCGAAGCTGGCGTCAAACACCGGGCGCAGCCTCGCAAAATGATCCGCGCCGGTCACGATGAAGAAAACGAGGAAGGTTCGCGGGGACGTGGGCAGGATGAGCCAGCCGTTGCTGACCTTCGCCTCAGTCTCCAGTGTCTGCTCCAGGTACAGGAGCTGACCATCGACATCGCCGTACCGCCTCGGCTCATTGGCAAGGACGCGGTACGGGCGGCCGGTTGCCTCGACCGCTCTGAACTGCTCATCGACGAGGGCCGAGGCCGACGCCTGGGCCAGCGTTGAGGTGACCGACCCAATCCGCATGCTCCAGGTGGACCCACCGCGGGTTCCACTGATCAGGTAGCTCACGCGGCCCTGGACGACCTGGGCGGTGATGACGGCGCCGGCGGGCACGTGCATCTGCAATCCCAGCGGCTCGGCCACCCAAGGCGCCGGGTCCAGCCCCACCGCGGCGGCGTTCGCGCGCGATTCGTCTGCCGGCTGGGTCGTGGTTGGTCCCCCGGCGAGCGAGGTCGCAAGCAAGGTGGTGGCGAGCCTGAGCATTGCTGGCATCATCCGGATCGGCGATCGGTCGAGCGGTTCTGGGGTCTGGGCGGCTTGTGAGCATAGTTGCCATCGCAAGGTCGATCGAGCGGTATTGGGCCTTCGCCGATCCGCGCACGACTCTCCACCCTCGGGTTGCTGTTGACAGGGCCGCAGGCAGGCGTATTATCAGGCTGTTTCACGGCTTCGTGGATTGAGCTTGAGCGCGGCCGTCGCCGGGTTGCCCGAGAAACCCTGGCGTTGGTCGGGCGACTTTTGTAGGTGCCACCTTCGAGATGAGCAACGGTCGGATTCGAATCCGTATGGAGGCATACGACCACCATGCGCTTGACGTCTCGGCTCGCGAGATCGTCGATCACGCCCAGCGGACCGGGGCGAAGGTGGCCGGTCCCATTCCCCTGCCGACCCGCAGGGAAATCTACACGGTGAACCGCGGTCCGTTCATCCATAAGAAGTCACGTGAACAGTTCGAAATCAGGACCCACAAGCGCATCATTGATATCACGGAGCCCAATGCTCGCACGGTCGAGGCCCTCAATCGTCTGGTGGTCCCGGCCGGCGTTTTTATCAAGATCAAAGCATAGTTGAACCAATGAGCGGTCCGCCCCCTGCGGCCGCTCATTTCGTAGAGACCATTGTGCTGCCCGTTGAACTGATCCAGTCGATCAGGCGTGGGACAGCCAGGAGCGAACCTGCCATGCCCGCTGCTTTGCTGGGGCGCAAAATCGGAATGACCCGCTACTTCATGAGCGACGGGCGAAACATCCCCGTCACCGTGATCGAGGCCGGTCCATGCGCGGTCACCCAGGTGAAGACGACCCCAATCGACGGATACAGCGCCGTGCAGTTGGCGTTCGAGGATGTCAAGCCCCGTCGCAGCACGATGCCTCTGATCGCCCACGATTTCAAGGCCGGCACGTCGCCGAAGCGGTTTCATCGAGAGCAGCGGCTGGGTGATGACAATGCTTGCAGCGAGTATCAGGTCGGTCAAACCATCGATGTGCGCGTCTTTGAGGACGTCAAGTTCGTGGATGTGACCGGGATCAGCAAAGGCAAAGGCTTTGCGGGGGTGATGAAGCGACACGGATTCAAGGGGTTTCCGGCCAGCCACGGCACCCAGCGAGCGCACCGTGCAGGGGGGTCGATCGGCGGGCACGCCACTGACCTTGGGACCGGCCCCAAGCCTAAGAAGGGCAAGCGCATGGCTGGGCGGATGGGCGGTCGCAGGCAGACTGCTCGAAGCCTGGATGTGGTCAAGATCGACCAACCGCGAAATCTGCTTCTAGTGAAGGGACCGGTGCCCGGGCCGAATCGTGGATTACTGTTTATTCGAGAGGCCAAGCGACTCTACAGGAGTAAAGCCAAGCTCGCGGAAACCGGCACATGACCGCCGGTGATCGTGCAGGCCGTTGCCTCGGGATCGGGGCGCGGAACCGCACTATCGCGACAGTTTGACCCAGACAGCCGAGTCAAGAACCCTGCCCGGCAGATCGGCGCCGACGCATGCCGTGGAGGGTGAGGCGAAAGAGACGGGGCTACCCGTCAGGTACCAACGATGATTCAACTGCCTATCTACGACAAGAAGGGCAAGCAGGTAGAGACCCTACCGATCGACGAGGCAATGCTTGGGCGCGAGGTTCGCCCACAGTTGCTCAAGCAGGCCTATGTCATGTTCCACGCCAACCGCCGTCAGGGCTCCGCCCGCACCCGAAATCGGTCGCTGGTGGAGGGCTCAACGCGAAAGCTGTTTCGCCAAAAAGGCACCGGCAACGCTCGCATGGGTCCGAGTCGAACCAATATCCGCCGAGGCGGGGGTGTTGCGTTCGCCAAGCGCAAGACCCATCAAGAGTTCCGCCTTCGTATGCCCAAGAAGATGCGGCGCCTGGCCAACCGCAATGCGCTGCTGGCGAAGATCTTGGACGACGAAGTCAAGTGCTTCGTCAACCTGACCTTCGACGCTCCGAAGACGCGCGACCTCCGGGCGGTCCTCGATGCCGTGGGGATCGATCGCACGTGTCTGCTTGCCCTGGCGGGGGCGAACCGCAACGCCGCCTTGTCCGCTCGGAACCTGCCCCACGTGGACACCCTGCGCATTGAGCAGCTCAACGCCTTCGAACTGCTCAACCATCGGTATCTCGTTGTGGACAAGGCTTCGCTGCAAGCGTTTCTGGACGGTTCGGCGTGGCCGAAGTCCGACGAGCGGGGGGACTCCTGATGGAACCGACAACCATCATCAAGAAGCCGATGATCACCGAGAAGGCCACCTTCGCCTCCAGTGAGTTCAACCGCTACGCGTTCCACGTCGAGCGCCGTGCGACCAAGCCGCAGATCAAGCGGGCGATCGAGCAGTTATACGGCGTGCGGGTGACCAGCGTGGCGACGCAGAAACGCCCCGGCAAGCTGCGCCGATACCGCTACGGCCATGTCCTTACCCCGGCCACCAAGCGCGCAATCGTGAAGATCCATCCCGAAGACAGGATCGAGTTGTTCTAGTTCGTGAATCGTAGAGTCCCCGGCTTTCCCGGGGCCAATGAAACAAACGCCCATGGGCCTTCGCCTCTACAAACCGACGACCAACGCCCGGCGCAACGCCTCGGTCAACCTCCACACGGAGGTCACCAAGGGTCGGCCTGAAAAGTCCCTGCTGCGCCCGCTTCCCAAGACCGGCGGGCGGAATAACCAGGGCAAGATCACGGTGCGCGGCCGCGGCCAGGGACACAAGCGGCGATACCGCCTCATCGACTTCCGACGGACCAAGGACGACATGCCCGCAACGGTGATCGGCATCGAGTACGACCCCAATCGCACCTGCCATATCGCGCTGCTGCAATATGCGGATGGTGCCAAGCGGTACATTCTCGCGCCAAAGGGCCTGACCGTCGGCGAGGCGGTCATGAGTTCGGCCGAAGCCATTGAGCCCACCCCGGGCAATTGCATGCCGCTGAGGTACATTCCGACCGGTCTGACCTTGCATAACATCGAGTTCGAGCCGGGCAAGGGCGGTGGGCTGTGCCGCTCGGCCGGGGCGGGGGCTCGCCTGACCAACCGTGAGGGGCGATGGGCGACGCTGGTCCTGCCCTCCGGCGAAATCCGCCAGGTATCGGTGAAGTGTCGGGCGACCATCGGGCAGCTCGACAACGCCGATCATCAGAACATCAAGCTGGGCAAGGCCGGCCGGAACCGATGGCGGGGGCGCAAGCCGAAGGTCCGCGGAGTGGCTAAGGATCACGCCTGCCATCCACTGGGGGGCGGCGAAGGTCGATCCAAGGGCCGGCGCGAGCCGGCCAGTGCCTCCGGCACTAAGTCCAAGGGTGGACGCACCCGGCCCCGCGGCAGATGGACCGACGCTCGAATCCTTCGTCGCCGAAAATCAAGGCGATACGGACAGTTGAAAGTCTAATGAAACCGAGGCACCTAACCGCTAACTCCTAGCTCCTAATTCCTGCCCTCCCGCCATGTCACGATCGCTCAAAAAAGGCCCGTATGTTGACGAGAAGCTTTACGGGAAGGTTCAGCGGCTCAATGCCCAGAACAAGCGCCTCCCCATCAAGACCTGGGCGAGAGCCTGCACCATCGTTCCCGAATTCGTCGGCCACATCTTCCAGGTGCATAACGGTCGGCACTTCACCGACGTTTTCTGCACGGAGGACATGGTCGGCCATAAGCTCGGCGAGTTCAGCCCCACCCGGATGTTCCGGGGGCACACCCAAAAGAAGGATAGGGTCAAGCTGCGCCACTGATCACAGCCGCTACGTTTGGCGAATCCCATGACCTACCGAGCAACCCATCGATACGCACGCATCACGCCTCGCAAGGCTCGCCTGGTGGCCCAGATGATCCGCGGCAAGAAGATCGACGAGGCGCTCACCGCGCTGCAATTCGCCCGCAAGCGGGCGGCCTGGTATTTCAAGGCTGTCCTGCGTAGCGCGATTGCCAATGCCGAGGAGGGCGATGCGGACGTCCGCAATCTCTATGTTTGTGAATCGCGGGTCGATGAAGGGCCGAGGCTGAAGCGCTGGCGCCCCAAGGATCGTGGCCGGTCCCATCCATTCTGTAAGGCCAGCAGCCACCTTTATATCGCCCTGGACGAGAGGAGCTGACCCATGGGGCAGAAGACGCACCCATTCGGATTTCGTGTCGGCATCACCGAAGGACATAAGTCCCGCTGGTACGCACCCAAGGCGCTGTTCGCCGAGCTGCTAGTGGAGGACTATCGAATCCGCGAGTTTGTGGACCGGCGCCTCAACCGCACGCCTCCATTCGCGGCGGTATCGGATATTCACATCGAACGGACGCGCGAGGAACTCACCGTGATCCTCAAGACCGCCCGCCCGGGTCTGGTCATCGGCCCCAAAGGCCAAGAGATCGATCAGCTCACGCAGGATCTGCAGGCCCTCACCGGGCGCAAGGTCTTGGCGAAGATCGTCGAGATCAAAAGCCCCGATACCGACGCGAGGCTCATCGCTGAGGCGGTTGCCGAGCAAATGAAGAAGCGGACGAACTTCCGGCGGATGGTCAAGCAGCGATGTGAAGCGGCGATGCACGCGGGCGCCAAAGGCGTGCGCATCCTGCTCTCCGGACGCCTCGGCGGGGCGGAGATGTCGCGCAAGTTCCAGACGCGGCTGGGCTCGATCCCACTTTCGACGCTTCAGGCCAACGTGGATTACGCCTGCGTGCATAGCCTGACGACCTACGGCACGATCGGCGTGAAGGTGTGGGTCTTCAAAGGAATGTATACCGATCGTGAAGAGGAGCAGCTCGATTCCAAGGCGGCCGGCGCTCGAGGTCGCGCCCGCGGACGGCGGTGAGACCGGCACCGGCCGGCATGTGAGGAACTCATCCGATGCGAATGCCCAAGCGAATCAAGTTCCGCAAGCAGCAGCGCGGCACGCTCAAGGGCCGGGCGACCCGCGGCAACTATGTTGCGTTCGGCGACTATGGCCTCCAGGCGCTGGAGAGACATTGGGTCACGGCTCGACAGATTGAGGCCGGCCGCATCGCTGCTCAGCACTTCTTGCGCCGCGAGGGCAAGGTCTTCATCAGGATTTTCCCCGACAAGCCCGTTTCGAAGAAGCCCCTGGAAACCCGCATGGGAAAAGGGAAGGCGGACACCGCGTACTGGGCTGCCCGCGTGAAACCCGGCACCATGCTTTACGAGATCGCCGGAGTGCCGCAGAACACGGCCAAGGAGGCCCTGGCCCGTATCGCCCACAAAATGCCCATCCGCTGCCGCTTTGTCGGTAGACGCCTGGCCGTCTAAGCTCCAGATCCCAACCCCGTACACTTGCCACATCATCCACATGAACGCCAAAGAAGTTCACAAGCTCAGCGATGAAGAGATCGAAGTCGAGACGCTGCGGTTGCGCCGCAAGCGATTTGATCTTCGCACACAAGCGGTGACGGAGAAGATCGAGGATACCTCCCAGTTTCTCAAGGCTCGCCGAGATATCGCCCGGCTGTTGACTGAGAGTCACATGCGTCGGAGACGTTCGTCCACCCAGCCCCAGGCGAAGGAAAGCTAGGAGATGCCGTGGGTCACTTGAAAGAAATCAAGATTCCGCAACGCTCGCCCCGACGCGTCGGCGTCGTGGAATCCGATGCCCGGGAGAAGTCCCGCAAGGTGGCTATCCATTACACCGTGCGACATCCGAAGTACGGCAAGTACATTCGCCGGCGCACGGTGCTGCACGTGCACGACGAGGAGAACGTCTCGAAGAAGGGTGACCGCGTTGAGATTGCTGAGTGCCGTCCGATTTCCAAGGAAAAATCCTGGGTGCTAGTGCGGGTGGTGAAGTCGGCCTCAGACTCCCCCACGGCGGCGCTGCCGGCTGCTGCGGAGGCGCTACCAACTGTTGTCACGTCGGAGTCGAAGGATTAATGAGACGGGTTACCCCTGCTATTGATCGAAGGTGCCCGCGATGATCCAGAAGGAATCGCGGATGACTGTCGCTGATAACAGCGGCGCCAAGGTGGTGCTGGTGATCGGCGTACTGGGCGGCTCGACGGCTCGCGGCAGGTCCACTCGCCGGACCGCTGGCGTGGGCGACCGAGTGGTCTGCGCGGTGAAGAAGGCATTGCCGAACGCCGAGATCAAATCCGGCGACAAAGTTCAGGCGGTGATCGTCCGCACGAAGTTCCCCACTCGCCGCGCCGACGGCTCCTACGTCCGATTCGACTCCAACGCCTGCGTGCTGATAGAGAAGGACGGCAACCCTCGCGGCACCCGCATCTTTGGCGCGGTAGCCAGAGAGCTGCGCGAGAAGAACTACATGAAAATCGTTTCCCTGGCTTCGGAGGTCGTCTGACATGCCACGGCATATCACCAAAGGCGACACGGTCATCGTCACCGCCGGCAACGATCGAGGTGCGACCGGGGAGGTGCTGCGGGTGCTTCCCAAGCAGGATCGCGTGGTGGTACAGGGCATCAACGTCCGCGCCAAGCACCTCAAACCGACCCAGGCCAATCCGCAGGGTGGAATCGTACGACGGGAGATGCCGATTCGGATCAGCAACGTGAGTCCCGTTGTTGGAGGCAAGCCCACGCGGGTTCGTTTCATGACCAAGCCCGATGGCTCCAAGGTCCGCATTGCTGTCCGGGGCGGCAAGGAGCTGCACAAGCTGCACGGTCCCAGGGCGAAGCAGGCCGGCCGAAAGACCAAGGTCAAGGAATAGGAATCTCTCCATGGCCGCTTCGCAACAACTTCCCCGCCTCCGAAAGCTATATCAGCAGACCGTCGCGCCACAGCTGATGAAGCGGTTCGGCCTGCGCAATGTTCATCAGGTTCCCAGGCCCTGCAGGATCGTCGTGAACTGCGGCATCGGCCGCTTCCTGGAGAACCAGAAGTTGCGCCCTGAAGTTCGCGACACCGTCACCGACACCCTGGCCACCATCACCGGCCAGAAACCGATCATCATCAAGGCCAAGAAATCGGTGTCGAACTTCAAGGTTCGCGAAGGATCACCTTCGGCGATCATGGTGAGCCTCCGCCGTGACCGCATGTGGCATTTTCTCGACCGGCTGATCAACCTGACGATCCCGCGGATCCGCGACTTCCGCGGACTCAAGGTCACCTCTTTCGATTCTTGCGGCAACTATTCCCTCGGGCTGGTCGAGCAGGCGGTCTGGCCGGAAATCAATATGGCCAAGGTCAACTTCACTCACGGAATGCACATCAATATCGTCTTTGAGAACTCAACCCCCCAGATGAGCGAGTTCATTTTGCAGGAGATCGGGATGCCGTTCGTGAGGCGAGAGGAACAGACGCAGTCTTAGAAGGTGCAGCCCAAAGGCACGCACTCTTCGCTTGATAGGGACACTTGTATGGCAAGCAAACGTGTATTCGTCAAGATGGCCAAGGAACCGAAGTTCTCCACGCGGAAGCGCAACCGCTGCCAGATCACCGGGCGTGCCCGCGGGGTGTATCGCAAGTTCGGGGTCAGCCGGGTCGTTCTGCGCGAACTGGCGCTGCGCGGCATGATCCCCGGTATGCGCAAGGCTAGCTGGTAGAGATGAGGGCCTAGGCATGAGGCAGGAGCCACGATGGGGAAGCCGGCCTCTGACTCCTGACTCCTGACCCTTGCGGAGCATCCAATGTCCCAACAAGACCTCACCGCCGACATGCTCACTCGAATCCGAAACGCGGTGCGCAATGACGCACCGTACGTCAACTGCCTCAACAACAAGCTCAATCGGGGAGTGGCTGAGGTGCTTTGTGAAGAGGGTTACACCAAGGCGCACGATGTGATCGATGATGGACGTCAGGGCGTCCTTCGGATCAATCTCAAGTACGGCCCCCGCGGCGAGCGGATCATTCATGTCATTGATCGGGTGTCCAAGGTGGGTCGGCGGGTGTATTGTCGTATGAGCGATTTGCCTCGGCCGCTCCAAGGCCTGGGAATCGCCATTGTTTCTACTAGTCGGGGGGTAATGAGCGACCGGCGATGCCGGAAGGAAAACGTCGGCGGGGAGGTTGTGGCCATCGTCTCCTGATGATTGGCCCCAAGCCCAACGAACCACACAGCTGTTCGGAGTAAATGAAGCAAGGCTCGATTCACCATGTCTCGTATCGGGAAGAAACCAATCGACGTACCGGCCGGTGTACAGATCACGATCGATCCCCAGAGCCGTGTCGTGACGGTGCAAGGGCCGCGCGGCGAGCTGGCGATGACCCATCGCCCGGAGGTCGCCGTGACTTGGGACGAAGGTGAGAATCGCATCATCTGCTCCATCGGCCAGGATCAGATGAAGGTTGGTCAGATGAAAGCCTATTGGGGTCTCACCCGGGCCTTGATTGCCAACCTGATAGTCGGTGTCACCGATGGCTACAGCAAGAGACTCCTGATCAACGGCGTGGGGTGGAACGCCAAGCCCATGGGCGAGACGCTGCAGCTCAACGTGGGTTATTGCCATCCCTTGGATCTGCCGGTTCCGGACGGTGTCAAAGTTGAGGTAGAGAGGAACAGCATCACCGTCGCCGGGCCTGACAAGCAGGTCGTCGGCCAATTCGCGGCCGAGATTCGCGCCGCTCGGCCGCCCGAACCCTACAACGGCAAAGGGATCAAGTACGCCGACGAAGTGATCATTCGCAAACAGGGCAAAGTATTCGGGGCCTAGGCCGAGACATCCGGCGCAGGTGGATCGCTACGACGAGACTCGTCCAACGGTTCGACGATTGAGGAAGCGGCTGACATGCAACGCATCAAACTGAAGCGACGGCGACGATCACGCCGAAAGGCGGGCATTCGCAAGCGCGTCATGGGTGTGGCCGGGCGACCTCGTCTTTCGGTCTTCCGCAGCGTCAAGCACCTTTACGCTCAGATCATTGACGATCTGGCCGGGAGAACCCTGGTTGCCGCCTCCACGCTCGACAAGCATGGCAAGCTCGATCCCGGCGGCAACTGTGAAGCGGCGGCGACCGTCGGTCGATCGCTAGCCAAGCGCGCCCAGGATGCAGGGATTCGCAGCGTCGTTTTCGATCGCAGCGGCTACCGGTATCACGGCCGGATCAAAGCGCTCGCCGAGGCTGCTCGTAAGGGCGGGTTGGAGTTTTAGGAATGCGGAATTTGGCATTAGGTACTAGGCATTAGGATCACAAGGTTTGCTCGTGGGCCTGGCTGCCCTCCCTCAAACCCACGCTCCTCAATCATCGGGCATGACTTATGGCGGAAATTCTTGACGCAACATCGGCACTTGAATCAACAACCGTTGGTGTATTTCGCACGGCCGCAACGGTGAAGGGCGGCCGGAGGTTCAGCTTCGCGGCGCTGGTGGTCGTCGGCGATCGCCGCGGTCAGATCGGCATCGGTTACGGCAAGGCCAACCAGGTTCCTCCGGCAATCGAGAAGGCGCAGAAGGAGGCTCGGCGCAAGATGCGGGCGTATCCGATGCAGGGGCGCACGATTCCTCATGCCGTCACCGGCCGATTCGGCGCGTGCATGGTACGGCTTCTTCCTGCGGCGCCGGGGACCGGCGTCATTGCGGGCGCCGCCGTTCGCGCCCCGCTGGAAATGCTCGGTGTGCAGGATTGTCTGACCAAGTCCTTCGGGTCCAACAACTCCAAGAATCTGGTCAAGGCGGTGATAAACGGCCTGGGTCAACTTCGGTCCAAGCGAGTCATCTGTGCGCTGCGTGGCGTGGACGTGGGACTCAGCGAAGTGGAGGAAGCGATCCAACGTGGTCAGGCGATCATGGTCGCCGACCGGGCCGAGACCGGCGAACAAGCTGCCGCTGCGGCTGACGTCGCCGCCGAGTCCAAGCGATCCGAGCCGCCGAAGCCTCGTGGCGCCCGCAGCCGGCCCAAACAGGAGGCCGCGACCCCTGCGGCGGCCGCTGACCAGCCCGTGGATCGTTCGGCGGCGGTCGCTGACACAAAACCACCGCCGGCCGAAGCAGCGACCCCCCAAAAGAAGGACGAGTCGGCCCCGAAGAAGCGGATGTGGTCGCTGTTGAAGAGGCGACAGACGCCGAAGGATTGAACTCTAATGCTCCAGCGGTCGAGGCCGCAGATGATCATGTTGGAGATCGCCTCATCATGATGATTCACGAAATCACCATCAAAGTCGGCAAATACAAGGTTCGTCGGCGGGTCGGCCGCGGCCACGGTAGCGGGCGTGGGAAGACCTGCGGGCGCGGGCACAAAGGGGCCGCATCACGCTCCGGTTGGAAGCGGCGTGCAGGCTACGAAGGCGGACAGATGCCGATCATTCGACGCATGCCGAAGCGCGGATTCACCAACGCCCCGTTCCGCCGACTCTACCATGTGGTGAATGTCAAGACGCTGCAGGCTCGCTGTGTCGAAGGAGCCGAGGTGACCGCCGCGACGCTCGCCGACGCCGGCGTTATCCGTGATGCCAAGCTTCCCCTGAAGATTCTTGGTGAAGGAGATTTGACCAAGAAACTCACCGTGACCGCTGCGAAGTTCTCCGCTTCCGCCAAAGCGAAGATCGAAGCAGTCGGCGGCGCCGTCACCGCAGTGCCGCGGATCAAATGGACTCGGCCCCGCAGAACGAACGAGAGAAAAGTCAGCAGCGCCGGCCCAACTGGAGCCTGATAACCCTCGCCTCGTCTAGATCGATTCTTTAGCCGCCACGACCAACCCCATGCTTCAGGCGCTCATCAACATCTTTCGAATTCCGGATCTCCGCAACCGAGTGCTGTTCACGTTGTCGATGCTACTGATTTATCGCATCGGGTTCTGGATTCCCTTGCCCGGCGTGGATCAGACACGATTGGCGGAGTTTGCAGAGCAGGCCAGCCAGGATTCCGGCGGGTTTGGGCGGTTCATCGAATACGCCTCCATTTTCACCGGCGGTGACTTCGGCCGGTCCACGATCTTCGGCCTGGGGATTATGCCGTACATCACGGCCGCGATCATCTTCCAGCTCCTTCAGACGGCGGTGCCGCGCCTTCAGGAACTGAAGAAGGAGGGGGCCACCGGCCAGCAAAAGATCACGGAGTGGACCCGCTATGCGACGGTGGGTCTGTGCATCATCCAGTCGTTCATGTGGCTCAAGTACATGCAGACCCAGGGACTTGTTCAGCCGATTTTCAGTGGCCAGTTCAACCCGCTGTTTCTCATCTCCGGGATGACCGCACTGACCGCCGGCAGCATGTTCCTGATGTGGCTGGGTGAACAGATCGACAAATATGGCATCGGCAACGGCGTGTCGCTGATCCTGACCGCGGGGATCATTTCGCGCATGCCCAACGCCATCACCTGGATCGCGACGAACTTCGATCCCAGCCAGCAGGCGGACTCTCGCGGTCTGGGCGTGATGGGCCTGCTCTTTCTTTCCGCTGCCTTCGTGTTCGTGGTCGCCGGCGCCATCCTCATCACCGTCGCCCAACGCCGTATCCCCATTCAACAGGCCAAGCACACCCGTGGCCGGAAGGTCTACGGAGGCCAACGCCATTACCTGCCGCTTCGAGTCAACCATGCCGGCGTGATGCCGATCATCTTCGCCAGCTCGCTGATGATCTTCCCTTCGGCGATCTTCGGGTGGATGAGCCAGCAAGCCTCGCTTACGCCTACGGATAGCTGGTGGAGTTGGTGGCCCGGCGTCACCGGCTTTCTGGCCAACAATGTCCAGATCGGCGCCTATCCCTATGTGCTCTGCGAGATCATCCTGATCTATTTTTTCAGCTATTTCTGGACGACCGTAGTGTTCAGCCCGGAGGAGATGGCCAAGCAGCTACGCGATCACGGCAGCTTCATTCCGGGGCTTCGCCCGGGGCCGCGGACCGCGGAATACCTCGAAACCGTCATGGAGCGGGTGACCTACGTCGGGGCGGGGTTCCTAGCAATCATCGCGGTGATCCCCGCGATCGTCGCCAGGCAGATGGAGATTCCCTTTCTCGTGGCCAGCTTCCTCGGCGGAACCGGCCTGCTGATCGTGGTCAGCGTTGGGTTGGACCTGATTCAACGCATCGAGGCGAACCTGCTGATGCGCAATTACTCTGGCTTCCTCAGTGCCGGTGACCACGGACGCCCGCAGCGGATTCGCGGGCCGAGACGCTGACGCATGACCGACCGGGTTCCATCGGCTGCGGCCACAGGCTTGAGAACTGCCCGCCAAGCGGTATACTCCCCGGCTCGCCGGATTGGCGATGGGGCCGTGGCGTGCGGGCGCTTGGGGTTATCCAGGCGGGCCGATGCCGTCACCGAACTGTAGGACAGGCAATCAGCACGCCTATGGTCAAAGAGGAAAAGATCACCCTTGAGGGCGAAGTCACTGAAGCGTTGCCAGACGCCAGGTTCAAGGTGAAGCTTGAGAACGACCACGTCATCCTCGCCTACGTGAGCGGCAAGATGCGCAAGTTCTTCATTCGCATCCTGCCCGGCGATCGGGTGACCGTTGAAATGGGCCAGTATGACACGACCAAGGGACGAATCACGTATCGGCACTAGGCGCTTGCGATCGGCTATTGGTCTGAATCCTATCACCTGTCACCTGCCCCTGATCTAACGATGAAAGTTCGAAGCAGCATCAAGAGGCGCACCAAGGATTGCCAGATCGTCATTCGCAAGGGGAGACGGTACGTCATCAACAAGAAGAACCCGCGACTCAAGCAACGACAGAAATGACCATGCGGGACCACCAATTGGCACGGGAGTCCGCCAATACGGCCTAAGGCCGTGGGCGAGCCTAAGATTGGAGCAGTAGCGTGCCACGTATTGCCGGCGTAGACATTCCTGACAAGAAGAAGATCCGCTATTGCTTGCGGTATATTCACGGCATCGGCCCGAAGGCCGCTGACGATATCCTGGCCGAAGCGGGAATCTCTCCCGACAAACGAGCGTCAGAACTGACGGACCAGGAAGTCAGCCAGATCGCATCCATTATTGATTCGGGATACATAATTGAAGGTGCGCTTCGCCGCCAGGTGCAACAGCAGATTCAGCGTCTCAAGGACATCCGTAGCTATCGCGGCGAGCGCCATCGCCGGGGACTCCCGGTGCGTGGCCAGCGCACACGGTGCAACGCTCGCACCCGAAAGGGAAAGAGGAAAACGGTCGCCGGCAAGAAGGGTGTGAGGGGCCACTAGAGCAACAATCTCTGCGCCTTGCGGGTGGGCGTGCTCAATTGCGGGGCGACAAGTTGGCAGGCCGATCGCGGTCTGAACAGTTGAAGGATTGGCGGGTAAGAACTAACGGTCGCGAAGGGGTCGTTCATCCATGGCGAAGAAAAGGAAGATCCGAAAGAACGTCATCAAGGGCATCGCCCATATCAAGGCGACGTTCAACAACACGATGATTACCATCACCGACATTGACGGTGAGACGCTGGCTTGGGACTCAGCCGGGACCGTCGGGTTCAAGGGTGCCCGCAAGGCCACGCCGTTTGCCGCCTCCCGTGCCGCGGAGAAGGTAGCGGTCAAGGCCAGACGAATGGGCATGCGGGAGATTGAGGTTCACGTGAAAGGCCCCGGCAGCGGGCGAGAGTCGGCCATCACCGCCTTGCAGGCCAATGGACTGAGAGTCAGCGCCGTCGAGGATCACACGCCGACCCCCCATAATGGATGCCGGCCTCGCAAGAGGCGGCGGGTGTAACCGCGATCTGATGGAGGCACGACGAGAAAAAATACAGGCTTTGCTGAGGCGTTGGTCGCCCAGCCCCGGGCCTCTACAATCGATCCCTGATTGATGACGATGACCGTTCCCCCCGGGAAAGAAGGAGCCTGCAGGTCGATCAGCAGGACCTGCCTGATCTCCGATACCCCGCGGGACATTCGATAGAGACACTGCTGAGCGATTGGAGCAGAGACGATGCACGTTCGATGGCGAGGGCTGGAGCTGCCGGCCCAGGTGCGCGTGGATGATCGTTCACGCACGAACACTTTTGGACGGTTTATCGTGGAGCCGTTCGAGCGAGGCTTCGGCACGACGGTCGGCAACAGCCTCCGCCGAATCCTCCTTTCCAGTATCCAGGGGGCCGCCGTTGTCAGCGCGAAAATCGAGCGCGTTGAGCACGAGTTCTCCACCCTGCCTGGGGTGCTGGAGGACGTTGTGGACATCATCCTCAACCTCAAAGGATTGGTGGTGAGCCTCGACAGCGATGAGCCCAAGACGATGCGCCTTGCCGCGACCGGGCCCGGGGAGGTCACGGCGGATCTCATCGAAGCCGATACCGCAGTGACCATTCACAATCCGAATCACGTTATCGCTACGCTGGCCGAGGAGGTTGATTTCGAGGCTGAAATGCGCGTCGCCAAGGGCCGAGGCTATCAGCCGGCGTCGGAGCAGTATGCCCAGGGCGAGGAGCAGGTCATCGGCGAGATCGCCATCGATGCGGTGTTCAGCCCCGTGCAGCGCGTCCGCTACCGCGTCGAGGATACCCGCGTCGGCCAGAGGACCAACTTCGACCGAATGATCATGGACATCTGGACCGATGGCACGATGTCACCTGAAACGACCCTGGTCGAGGCTGCGAAGATCCTTCGCAAGCACCTCAACCCCTTTGTGCAGTACTTCGAGTTGGGTGTCGAGCAGGTGTCCGCCGAGGCCAGCGCCGCCGCCAGCGTGGATGAAGAGCTCGTCCGCAAGCTCATCATGCCCATCGGCGACCTGAATCTTTCGGTTCGAGCCGGCAACTGTCTGGAAACAGCCGACATCCGAACCATCCGCGAGCTGGTGCAAAAAGATGAGGGCGATCTCTTGGCGGTACGCAGCTTCGGCAAAACGTCTCTTCGTGAGGTGAAGCGAAAGCTCGAAGAGCTTGGGCTCAGCCTCGGTATGCGACTTCCCGAAAGTCCAGTGCAAGCGTAGCTCTGCAAGGCCTCACCTCCGGCAATCTTCCAGGAGTCCTCTCATATGCGTCACCGTGTCTTCGGAAGACATCTGAGCCGTGACGAAGAGCACCGCCGGGCGATGATTCGCAATCTGGCGGCGGGGCTGTTCGAGCATGGCCGGGTCGAAACGACGCTTCCCAAGGCGAAGGCGGTTCAACCTTTCATCGAGAAGATCATCACCATCGCCAAGAGGGGCACCCTCCGCGCCCGCCGGCAGATCGAGGCCAGGATCAACGATCGGCGAATCCATGCCTGGGTGGCGCACCCGAACGTACCCGACGCCCGAAAGAGCAACCCCTACTTCGATTTGCCCGATCAAAGCGAGATCGAGTTCAACCGCTACGGCGAGCTGCGCAAGAGCCCCCGGTTGGTGCAGCACATCATGACGACGATTGCGCCCTTGTTCGCGCGCCGGGACGGCGGTTACACTCGCATCGTCAAGCTCGGCAAGCATCGCCTCGGCGACGGGGCTGATCTGGTGCAACTGCAACTGGTCGGCAAGGAAGAAGGACCGCAGATCGGCGGAGGCGAATCCAGGCGTCGGGAACAAGCCGACAACCGTACCGCCTTCGCCGCCCGGCTCCGCAAAGGTGCTGCCGCCCAGGACGAAGCCGACGCCAAGCCGGATGAGGCTGCTGCGCCCCAAGAGTCTCAAGAGACCAGGGACACCAGCGCGACATAGCCTCGCCCGGAAGGGCGAGGGGTTTGGGGTTGGCTTGTCGCAAAGCCAATCCCGCGGTCTTGCGGCACCTGGCTCTTGGAAGTCCCAGCGTATGCCGTCCTTCGCAATCCTTCCGCTGCCGGTACACTCCGGCCCATGCTCGACGAACTTCACGAGCTTGAGTCCACCGGCCTGGCCCAGCTCCAAAACGTAGCCGACGCCGATGCGCTGGAGCGCTGGCGGATCACCTACTTGGGCACGAAGGGCCGGCTCAAAGCGATTGGGCCGGCGATGAAGATGGTGCCGTCGCAGGATCGGCCGGCGGTGGGGAAGCGGCTCAACGAGGTGAAGACCGCTCTGGAGTCGGCCTTCGGCGAGAGGAAGGCGTTGTTATCCCGCGAAGCCGCAGGCGGAAAGGGGCCGATCATCGATGTCACCGAGCCGGGCATCCCCATGGGTCTCGGCCGCCGGCACGTGATCAGCAAGACGATCGACGAGATCACCGAAGTGTTTGCCCGCATGGGGTTTTGCGTCGCCTACGGACCGGAGATCGAGGACGAGTGGCACAATTTCGAGGCGCTGAATATCCCTCCGGACCACCCCGCCCGCGATCCGCGTGACAACTTCTATCTGGCCGGCGGGCTCATGCTCCGCAGCCAGACCTCGACGGTGCAGATCCGAACCATGGCCAGGACCAAGCCGCCGCTGAAGATCATCTCCATCGGCCGGGTGTATCGCCCGGACACGCACGACGCCACCCACTACAGCATGTTCCATCAGGTCGAAGGGCTTTACGTCGATCGAAACGTGACGATGGTCGATCTCAAGACGACCCTCTTTCAGTTTGCCCGGGCGTACTTCGGGCCCCAAGCCGAGGTGCGCATGCGCCCAAGCTTCTTCCCTTTCACCGAGCCCTCTGCTGAAGTGGACATGAAGATGAAGGTCAAGGGCCGGTGGCAATGGACCGAGATGGGTGGGTGCGGGATGGTTGATCCCAACGTGTTCGAAGCCGTCGGTTACGATCCGGAAGAGTGGACCGGATTCGCCTTCGGCTGGGGTATCGAGCGGATCGCCATGCGCAGGTATGGCATCGCGGACATTCGCTGGCTGTTCGAGAACGACGCGAGGTTTCTGCGTCAGTTTTGACCGTTCGCCGGACGGGTACCCGATTCAAGTGCACAGGGCAAAGGAGGCACTTGCATGAGCGCAACTGACTTGCCGCCGCCCGGTCTCATGACGCCGCCGGTTGAGCCCGGCGAGATACCGCACCGGCCGTCCGCCTGGCCGATGGTCATCGGCGTCATCGCCATCATCTTCGGCTCCCTGGCCATCCTCCAGGGCTGCTTCGGTGCGGTCTCGTCACTCTTCATGAGCAGTCTTTCCGGGTTCATGCCGGCGGAGCAGGCGACGATGCTCGACGCGATGGAGGGCTTGAAGCCGTGGATGATCATTGGGGCAGTGTTGACGCTTGCATTAGGTATTCTGCTGCTGGTGGCGGGCATTGGCCTTGTGCGCCGGCGAGCCTGGAGCCCAACGGCGTGCATGGTGTGGGCTGGAATCAAGATGATGTTCGTCGTCGGCAACACCATCCTTGCTGACATGGCCCAGCAAGCCCAGTTCGAGGCGATGCAGGAGATGATGCAGCAGGATCCGAATATGCCCGCGGCGATGCCTGCGATGATGGGCAGCTTCATGCAGGTCTTCGGCGTGTTCACGATCGTGCTGGGAATCCTCTGGGGTTGGGCGCTGCCGGTCTTCCTGCTCATCTGGTTCTCGCGCGGCAAGATCAAGGCTGAGGTGGCCGGGTGGGCGCGGGGGTGATGCGGTTCAATTGTGTTGGACAATGAAGCCCACGGACTCGAGTCCGTGGGCTTCCGGCTGTGCGTCGTTGTTCAGCGTTTGGGCGAAAACGCCTCGATCAGGCCGCTGAGCTTTCGCTGGACGAAGTCCCAGTTGATGATGTTCATGAACGCGCTGACGTATTCGGCGCGTCGATTCTGGTACTTGATGTAGTACGCGTGCTCCCAGACGTCGATTGCCAGCAGCGGCACGACGCCCCAGGCGGTGAGGTTCTGATGTTTCTCAGCTTGCATGACCATTAGTCGCTGGGAAGTGGGCTCCAAGACGAGGATGGCCCAGCCGCTGCCTTCGACAGAGCCGGCTGCGGTTTCGAAGTGCTGCCTGAATTGCTTGAACGAACCGAAGTCGCGGTCGATTCGCTCGGCAATCAGGCCGCGGGGCACGCCGCCGCCATTGGGACCCATACAGCTCCAGAAGATCACGTGCAGGAAATGCCCCGAGCCGTTGAAGGCAAGCTGGCGGGACCAGTGTTTGGTTTCGCCGACGCCTCGCCGGGCGGTGCGCATCTCATCGAGCGCATCCAGGGACGCGTTGAGCCCGCGGACATATCCGGCATGATGTTTGTCGTGGTGGAGCTTCATCGTCTGGGTATCGATGTACGGCTCCAGGGCGTCGTAGGGGTATGGAAGCGGCGGGAGGATGTAGCGGTCGGTCTCGGGATCCCAACCGAGGTCCTGGGGCGTCAGGGGGCTGGCGGAGGCCGGCGGGGGCATTGTGGTCTGCCCTGCCGCACCGCGGACACCGGCCAGGGCTGCGGCGCCGATGCCCAGCGCGGCGAGCATTTCTCGTCGGGATGGGTCGGTTCTTGTCGTCGTCGTCGTCGTGCTGCTTGACATGGTCAGTTCCTCCTCATCGGAATCCGTTGGACAATGTGTGGTTCCTGCTACCCTATTGCGCTGGCCGTGATTGTCGCATATTCTGGCTCCTGCGGATTCCCCGATCGTCATGAGTTTTCTCGACGAACTCGCCTGGCGTGGCTTGTTGCACCAAAGAACGGCCGGCGACGAGCTGGATACGCACTTGGCCGCCACGCTACGCGTCGGCTACTGCGGCTTCGATCCGACTTCGGCCAGCCTGCACATCGGCAGTCTCATACCGATCCAGCTCCTTCGCCATTGGCAACTGGCAGGGCATAAGCCCATCGTGGTCATGGGCGGCGGAACCGGGCTCATCGGCGACCCCTCAGGCAAGGACGACGAACGGCCGCTGCTTGCCCGCGAGCAGATCGAGGCCAACATTGCCTCGCAGAAGCGGATCTTTCAACGGCTGCTCGATTTCGACCCCGCTGCTCCCAACGGTGCGGTGATCGTCAACAATATCGAATGGCTTGGACGGCTCGGATTCATTGAGGTGATGCGCGACGTGGGCAAACACTTCTCCGTCAACGCCATGATACAAAGGGACTCCGTTCGCCAGCGGCTGCAAACGCGCGAACACGGAATCAGTTATACCGAGTTCAGCTACATGATCCTGCAGGCGTACGACTTTCTGCATCTGCGGCGGTCGATGAGATGCACGGTGCAGCTGGCCGGCTCCGACCAGTACGGCAACATCGTCGCAGGTGTCGATCTCATCCGACGCGAGTTCGGTCAAGAACAGGGACAGGCGTTCGGTATTACGGCGCCACTGGTGCTGACATCGCAGGGCAAGAAAATGGGCAAGACCGAACAGGGTCCCGTGTGGCTGACCGCCGACCGTACCAGCCCCTACGCCTTCCATCAATACTGGATCAATCTTCCCGATGCGGACGTCGTCGGGTCCCTGAAGTGGTTCACAATGCGCAGCCGCGAGGAGATCGACGAGCTGGCTCAGCGACACGAGAAGTCGCCGCAACTGCGGCTGGGGCAACGAGCACTGGCAAGTGATCTGACGGAGTTGTTGCATGGCTCCGACGAGCTGCGACGCATCGAAGACGCGACGGCGGCGCTGTTCGGCGCCGGCGACGTGCGCCGACTCGATGAGGCTACGTTGGCTGACGTCTTCGCCGACGTGCCGCACTCAACCCACACGAGGTCGCTGTTGGAGGACCAAGGCACGCCGATCGCCGAGATTCTTCCAGAGACGACCCTGGCCGAGTCCAAGCGCGAAGCGCGCGAGTTTCTCAACAACGGCGCGGTATCTGTCAACGGCGAGAAGGCCGGCATCGATCGAGCCTTGACCGCCGCGGACCTTCTTCACGGCCGGACGATTCTCCTGCGCCGCGGCAAGAAGCACTGGCACGCGACGGAATGGGTTTGATCGCGTTCAACCGCGGATCAATCCGAGGAGCAAGGAGCTGTTGGATGTGATTCAGCAGCGACCAGTCGTCAAGTCGATCCGCGTTGCGAATCATCTCGGCCCGGCCGGTGGCGGCTGCGGCATCATCCTGGAGTCAGATGCCCGCCGCGCCGCGAGTACATAGGCCAGCACGTCGGCTTCCTCATCGACGTTGAGCTTCGCTCGCTTGGCCATCCGATCGATGATGGACGCCCAGCGATGCAAGGGATACCGCGCGACGGGCTCGGGGCCGTGACAGCGGAGGCAGTTCGTCAGGTAAACCTCTCGACCGTGGGTGAGCGCTGCGATGTCCGCCGGCCCTATCGCTCCAAGCGCCACTAGCATCGGGTCGACGGGCGGGGCGAGTTGTTCGAGCGTCGCGCAGCTCACGAGCATGGCCATGAGACCAAGCGAGCCCGCAAGCAGTCTCCTATAGCCGGTCCCAACGGGCTTCGCCTGGTCGGTGTTTCGCGGTTTCATGGTGTCAGTCGATTTGCGGAAACGGTTGCCGCAGCCGAAGCACTGGGGCGCTTACGGCGCAGGCCCCCAATCGGGTCAAACTCAAAAGTCAAACCCGAAGATCAAGCGAAGTTGGAAGTCCGGCTCGCTGGCAACGTCGGTCACCTGCAACAGCGGTGTCACGGTGACCCACCAGTCCTGATGGCGATAGGACAGGTTCGGCCCCAAGTACAAAACGTCTTCGTCGCGCGTGGACCAGTCGGGGAACTTGATCTCATGCAGCAGTTCGGCGCCGACGAGCAACTGCGGCCGTAGTTGGTAGCTGATGCCGAGGGTCTGCTGGAACTTGCCGTTGTCGTCGGTGTAGTCGGCACCCTCCCATTCAGCCTCGATGGTCGCGTTGTAGGCGGCGGTCCACAGGTTGACGTTCTTCTGAAGGATGAGCTTGCCTTCCAGTTCGAACAGCTCGTCACCGAGTTTGACCTCGCCGTAGAGGGCGCTGCCCAGGAAGTCCTCCCAGGGGTCGGAGAGGTTGTAGATCAGCTCCACGGCGGTGCCTCGGTACTCGGCGCCATCGTCGCTCACGGACCGGCCGTCCTGATACCGCCAATCAGCGAAGTAGAGTGCGACCTGCAGGTGGTCGGTGAGACCAAACTCGATTTCATGACGAAAGTCGATGCGATCAAAAGAGCTGTCGGTACCCTTGTCGGTCTTCCACGTCACCCATTGCTCATACTCAAACTCCCCAGCTGCCATGGTGGTGGCCTCGTAGACGTAGGTGAACTTCCGTTCGCCGGCATCGGTTCTTCCCGCCAGGATCAGGCTGGCGAGGGCCAGGGCCAGCCGGGCGTAGGCGGTGGGTCTCCGGGCGAACGCAGTGAATTGTGCGTCGATTCGGCCTGTGCGACCCGGCGTCGGGAAGACCATCGGCGGGGCTCCGTTTGGTAGGTGCTTGGGTTTCCTGGATCAATGTGCGATGGAAGGGGGAGCCTACTGCGATTGCAACGCAATTGCAACTGTATCCAGCCTGAACCCTGGGCATCGCCGTGGCGGTCTGTTCCCCCTATGGGGCCGGGCCCTTGGTGCTGCGGAGGCGTTTAGGCTGGCTGCGCCGGCGGGCGCTAACTCACAAGATGCTTGTGGGACCGGAGTTACGCCCTGACGTAGTGCGTGAGGATGCGCTGGGTGATCGCGCGGATGGCGTTGCGAAGCTCGGGCGGCTCATGGACGACGACTTGGTCGCCGTAGCCGATGATCCACCACTTGATCTCGTTGAGGCCGTTGACGCGGAATCGCAGCACACATGAGCCATCCGGCTGAAGCTGGCTTTGTTGCGTCTTGTGCCAGCGAACCTCGGCGGCGTTGCGGGCGACCCGGTCGGAGAACTGCAAGACAACGTTGTATTTGCGGCCTTCGGGAATGATGCCCCAGGCGTCGTCCAGATACGCGTCGATGGAGAAGTGAAACGGGGCAAAGACCTCATCACTCGGCTCGAGCTCTTCGATCCGCGAGAGCTTGAACATCCTGACCTCGTCGTGCTGTTCGCTGAACGCGAGCACATACCAGGCACGCTTATAGAAGTGCAGATGCACGGGATGAATCTTGGTTCGGCACGGGCCCCACGGCTCAACGGCGCGGTAGACAAACCGGCAGACCATGCGCTCCTCGATGCAGTACTGAAGTGTGCGATAGGGTTGCTCGTCGTCCGGACAGATGTTGAGCGCGCCGGGCGAGATGCTGACTGCGGCGAGCAAATCGTCGTAGACCATTCGAACGGCTGGAGGCAGTTGCGCGACGACCCTGCCGATGGCCTCGATTGCCGGGCCAAACAGCGGCTGGTCGGGCATGGCTGCGGCCACCTTGCCCAGCAAGTTCAGCCCCAGGGCCGCGGGCACGCCCAGGTTCAACCGGCTCATCGCGTAGTCCGGGCTCAGGTCATAGCCCCGACCGGGTGTGCTGACGAACGGCACACCTGCCCCCTGGAGCACCTTGAGATCGCGGAAGACGGTGCGTCGGCCCACCCCAAGGTGCCGGGCGAGCCGCTCGGCCGTGCACCGCTCGGTGCTCTGCAACAGGTTGACCATACGAATGTGCCGGCTCACCCGCCCGGCGACGATAGACGGTGGATTCGGAGATTTCTGTACCTGCCGGGCGCGGGGCTGTGCAGGTTCCATCAGCGCCTCCGGAAGTAGACGCCATTGAGAAGGTTGGTCTTGGCGAGGTTACGAGGCCGACCGTTCGGTGATCTGCAGATGAACCACAGGCATGAGTTTCGAACCGTTAACCTCAGCGTCGACGATTGTCCCACCTCCTTCAGGCGGCAGTGCCATGAAGCATGTGACGGCTTTGCTCTCGATTCGTCGCTCCTTTTCGCTGGAGCTCAGATGCACCAACGCCACAACCGTGGCCTCGCCCTGCTCGATCTGGCGGATCAACGCGCCGTCAGCCCTTATAGTGACGTTGGCGAGCTGTTTATCCGTCTCATCAATCTCGACGACGTAATCACGGTGGTCCTCCGGCGGACCCGCGATTTGAACCCGAACCATAGGCAGCGTCGTCTCCTCGATGCGTGACCGAACGGTGAACGTGATGACCACGGAGGGCGGCTCGATGGTCACCGCGTTTTTCCCGATGAGAATCTCCGGCGGGCGCAGCTTCGCGTCCAGGGAGTACGGCCGGCCCGGCTCGAGCTGATCGAGGCGGGACTGGTCGATGTAGGCTCTGAGCACCAGGTCTTCGCCGGCCCGTCGGTGAAGCCGGCTCGGCAAGGTCAGGAGGACCTGAGGCGGATCGACGAGGATCTCGCCTTCAATTTGCAGCCACGGCAGCTCGGGCTGAACCGTAGCGTTGACCGAGACGAGGTCATCGACTTGGATGTCCATGAGCGCTGGGTCCACCGAGATGATCCGCACTCCGGTGTCGCCCAGTGCTTCGTGCTTCTGCAACGCGTCCACCATGTTGGCGGGATTCTCGTCAGCGTCGGCGGGCAGTTCGCTGCCGACGGTGAGTTTCAGCGGCATCGTGAGCGTTCGCGCTTGTTCCAGCGCGTGCCGAGACCCCTCCAGCTCAACCTTGAGGCGAACCTCGTCGGGCGTGATCACCTGCCTAGCGGGGTCCGACGGGGCGAATCGGATCCGAAACGATATGCTGGCTTGTTCGCGGGTTTCCTCCGCCGCCCACGACCAGATCAACACCGTCACAACGGTTACTACTGCATAGGTCCACCATCGATTCTCCAACTGCACCCCTATGCCTCCTTTGGAACTGCCGTTGACCGTTTATCGGGACCTTGGGCGGCGAGGCCGGCTCCCGGGGGCGATTCTTCAGCCGGCACGTCCGGGGCCGCGTCCGGTTGTTCGGATGGTCCTCTGCCGGGCGGCGTGCCCAACCGCTGCAACAGGGTCTCGCGAAGGCGATCCCGTGGGATGTTCGCGTCCACGACCCCGCGCTCGACGAGGCTGATGCTCCTCGTCTCTTCGCTCACCACGATGACGAGGCAGTCGCTGTCGAGGGTGATCCCCACCGCGGCGCGGTGCCGAGAGCCGTGTTCCCGCGGCAATGATCCTTCCTCGGCGAGCGGGAATTGCACATTGGCCGCCACTATGCGGTCGCCGCGAATCACCACGCCTAGGTCGTGCAGCGGACTGTTCGGCCAGAATATCGATTCCAGTAGGCGGGCGCTGACCTGGGCGTCCAGCCGTTCGCCGCCTTCTATCAAACTGCGCAGCCCGACGCTGCGCTCGATGGCGATCAAGGCTCCGAATTGGCTCTTGCTCAGGAACTGGGCCGCCTCGCTCACGGCATCCACCACTTGGTTCACCTGGCGGTTCGAGCGCCGGAAGAACCCGGCGTGGCCGAGTCGAATCATCGCCTGGCGAAGCTCCGGCTGGAACACCACAATCAGCAATAACGCCGCCAATCCGAGAAAGCGGTCGTAGATAAAGTTCAACCGGCCTAGCGCGTCGGTGCCTTGGCCGAGAAGCTTGATCGTCAGCGTGACCAGAACTAGCAGGACCGCAAAGCCCTTGATAATTCCCGCTCCTCGTGTGCCCTTGAGAAAGCGGAATACCAGGTACACGCAGATCCAGATGACGGCCAGCTCGAGGATGATTTCGGGTGCTTCGTAGCTTCGGAAGATCTGCTTGATCGAGGGGAGCATGAAACTACGGTTACCTCCGGTGGACGGCCGGCTCGTCAGCAAGTATATCGGCTGCGAACAGTGGCGCCCTGAGAGAGGCTGCCCGACGGCGTGACCGGGCCGTGCCGATGTCGTAGTATCTGGTTGTGTCCACCTACGGTCTGGGGTATCGCGTAGCGCCGCCGACTCGCGTCTGTGCCGCCACGGGCCGGCCGCTTGAGCCCGGGTCGATCTGTATGGCCACCCTGTGCGAACGGGCCGAGGATGACGGCTTCGACCGGCAGGACTATTCACTCCAGGCTTGGGATGCCCAAGCCCGCCCCCAGGGTCTGTTCAGCTATTGGAAGGCCGCCGTGCCCCACCCCGACGCCGGGCGAAGGGTCTTTGTGGACGATGATGTGCTGTGGGACTTGTTCGAACGGTTGGCCGACGATCCTCGACGACGAAGGATGGCGTACCGCTTCATCATTGCGCTCATCCTGATGCGAAAGAAGCGGCTGAGATACATCGGCCGGACCGGCCAAGGCGAGAATGAGCGATGGTTGATGCTGCCCAAAGGAGCCGAGCCCAATCAACAGCCCATCGAGGTGGTCAACCCCCGGCTCGGCGACGAGGACGTCCGCGAACTCAGTGAGCAACTCCGCGAAGTGCTGCGCGGTGAGTTGTAGCGGCGGCAACCGTCAAGATGGAGCGACGTGTCGTGGTGGCAGCTCAAACATGGCAGCTCACGGGCCGTTGGGCCGGCGGGCTTGATCCGCCGCGACATCCCGGGGGGCGTTTGGGCAGCCTCATCGTGCTGATGCTCCTCGCCTCTTGCCAGAAACCTCCCATCGGTGAGACGGGCGCGCCGGGTCTCGATCCGCCGCCCTATGTGACGCTTGCCGAAGCCCACAATGCGCGCATCGACCGTCTTGGGACCATCTATGCCCGCGGCGTCATCGAGCTTCGCTGGAGTGATGATGACGGCAAGCATATCGAGCAGGGGGATCTCGATCTTTGGATCGCCCTGCCGCATCAGACAGCCCTGAACATCTCAAAATTCGGCGAGCGGCTCATGTGGTTGGGATCGGATGATCGTCAATCCTGGCTATTTGACTTCCGAGGCGACGAGACGGTTCTCTACCGCGCTACGGGCGACCAACGTTCAGATGATCGAGCCGATGCACAACTGCCCATTGATCCTGCGGCGTTGCTTCGGCTCAGCGGCCTGATTCGACTGCCGTCTGAGGAGGCCCAGGGCCCGGCCCCGGTCGGATACAACGCTCAGCTCGATGCATGGGTGGTGATGATACCGCTGCCCGGCGAAGTGCTCCGCCTGCACCTGGATCGAGCCACGCTCTTGCCGGTGCGAGTCGACGCGCTGTCGCCGGACGGCCGGGTTCGACTCTACAGCCGGCTGAGACTGGATCGATATGAGTCGGTGGCGATGGCGGGTGTTGGTCCGGGGCAGCGGCCCAAGTTCCCCACCCTCATTGATATCTTCAACGCCGACGACACGGCCGCGGTCAAGGTCGCGACGCGCTCGCCGACCGACCAGGTCAAGGACCGGTTCTTTGACCTCGACTGGTTGATGAGCGTCTTTGCCCCCGTTCGAGTTGAAGTCCCTGGCATAGATGAGAGCCAGCCCGCAGTGCCGTAGGTTGAGGCGGCTATCATCGGGGAATGCGATCGCCACGCCACAGCCGAATCACGATCGCCGCGGCGGTCAGTTTTCTGGTGGCGGTGCCCGTGGGCCCGGAGGCCGCAGCCGGTGATGCTGTGTTGCTCGGGGCCTCTAGCGATGATCATCTGTGGTTTGTCGTGGAGCACACGCAGCCGGAGCGTCGGACGATTCTGCGCCACCACGCTCTGGAGATGGACGGTCCGTATTACTCCAAGGGCTGGCCGTTGTCTGGAGCGCCGGCGGCGATGGCCGCCTGGGACAACCGTTTGTGGCTCGTCTTTGCGCCGAAGCCTGGCGGGGAACGAGTGCGTCGCGAGACGTTTACGGTTCAAGTTGATCGTGTCCCGGCGCTCGGGACGTACGTCTACACGCCGTCCAATCGCCTCGGCGTTGTTGAGTCCCTTGAGGGTCTTGGGAATCTGGCCGGGTTCGTGGCAACGGCCCATGGGCCGGTCGCTCTGCTGCTGCCCACCCAGCGAGCTGGCGCCGGTGTACGGGCCGGCAAGGATTCCCTTGCGGCCGAGCCCGTGCTTGCGGGCGCGAAACTACTCCAATTGACCGATCAGGAGTGGACCGAGCTTCCGCTTCCGGAAGGTTTCATGCCCGGGTGGAACTGTCAGCTGGGCGTTGGGGGCCGGGATGGGCAGGCGATGGTGCTGGTGACCGAAACGCCGGGCGACCGCCGCCGCAGCGCCGTCTACTGGCGCGATGCCTACGGAACCTGGACCCGCCGTGATGTGCCGCTTGAGGCTCGAAGGCTGCGAACGCTGACCCGCGTCGGGGCCAGCATCGCAATGGTCACTGAGGGAGGTGCCGCCGACCGTCTCGAGATCTCCTATCTGCGGCCCAACGTGCTACTGGCGCTATCGGGGCTGACCAGGCCCGTGGGGCAATGGACGATGCTGGGCATGCGCGATGGGCTGCACCTGATCGAACACTCAGCCCGGGACAAGCTCACGTTGCGCCGCATCGATCCGTTGGGCGGTCTCGTCAGCCCGCCGCAACTGATGTCCAGTCAGCGGCTCATGTTCGGCCGGGTCTGGCACATGCCGCTTCTCTTTGGGGCGGCGATGACAGCAGTCCTGTTCTCGTTCGTTCTCAAGCCCAGCGCCAAGGCCGCGACGATCGCGCTGCCATCGGGGGCGGCTGCGTTGGCTGCGTTGCCTCGACTGATCGCCGTCGCCGCCGACATCGCCGCCAGCGGGCTGGTGGTCGCCCTGGTCTTTGGATACACGCCGGCGGAACTTCTGAAGTTTCCAATCTGGACGGCTGACCTCGCCCAGGCGACACCCGCCTTGCTGATGATCGCGATCACCGTGGGGCATTGCACGCTCAGCGAACTCATCGGCTGCCGGACGCTCGGCAAGGCGCTCGTCGGGGCAAGGGTTGTCGCCTGCGACGGCTCGCGCCCCTCGGCCGCAGCGATCATTGCGCGCAACATATTCAAGACGATCGTGCTGCTGATACCATTGCTTGCGGTCTTTGCGTTGTTCAACCCCCACTTGCAGGGGTTGGGCGATATGGTGGCAGAAACTGTGGTCGTTGGTGGCATCGATGACCAACCCACTTCGTCGCCCAACGACCGATAATCCCCACAATCGCGGTCATTCAACTGCCCATCGAATGCTGATGCCCAGCCGAGGCCCAGGCCGATAATGCCTCGGCAATGGCGAATGGATTCGCCAGCGAGGGTGATCGTCCGGGCTGACCTCGCGCCTCATCGTGGTCAGGCCAGTGAGAGGATCTCAGGTGGCCGACGATCAACCCAAGGACCGTGACGATGCCGCCCCCAAGCAGCGTGGTGCGCGGGCCGATTCTACCGAACCACTCGAAGCCGACGAGGTCGATTCATCGTCCTGGTCCAATCTCTGGCAGGTGCCGGCGATCGTCCTGAGTGTTGGGCTGATTCTCCTTGGACTCTACGTCGCAATTCATCGCGCGCCGAGAAATGATTTCGACGGCGCGTTTGATCAGATTGACCAACTTCTCGCCACCAACGAGTTTGAGCTGGCCGCGGACCAACTCAAGGCGGTGATCGAGCCCAACCTTCATCTGGCAACTAAGCTCCAGGAGGCTCGATATCACGCGACCGTAGCCGATTGGATTGCGCTGTCTCAAGCTTCCCGGCAGTTAGACCTGCCTGCGAACAACCGGCGCATCGCTGAACAGTACGAGAAAGTGATCGAGCTGGGGGTGATGCTGGATCCTGCTCGGCTTGAGCGCTGGGCCTATGCGCAGATTGCGCTGGGCGACCTCGACGCGGCCCGGGGCCTGCTCGGGGAGCTGGAAGCCCTGGCCGGCGGCACCGATGCGGGTCTGGACGTTCGCCGGCGACGAAACCGCGTGCTGCGCCGGCTCGTGGAGTTCAGTCTCCGCCAGCAGGATATCCCCTACGAATCGATGATGCAGCTGCTCGAGGACTACCGCGCCCACCACCTCCTCGCCCAGGCTGACCATCTCTGGGCGATCGCCCGCCAGGCGGAGCTGCGACTAGAAGCCGCCCTTGCACAGGAGGCTATCGATCATCTGCTGGTGGATATGCGGCGCCTTGAACCGAATCGACCGCCGCCGGTCGACCGGGTGGGCTTCGGTGAACCCTACACGCTTCTTGCACGCGCCTACTACGACCTGGGCAAGCATCGCTACGCCCAGTATCACGTCCAACAGGCGCTACAGCAGCTTGCGCGAACCGATCCCATCCGCGGCGATGCCCTGGCGATGGTCGGGCGACTCGCCGTGGCCAAGGGCCAATGGCACGTCGCGTTCGAGCAGTTCGACGAGGTCGTCCGAGAGTACGCCGGTACCCGAAACACCCTGCCCGGCCTGCTGGGTCGCGCAGAAGTGCTCAGTGTGCTTGGCGAACCGCAGCGCAGTCTGGCCGACTACCGGAAAATCCGCGATCTTCTTCCCAACTCGGGACCTCGCCGCGATGTCACGCCTCACCGCGTCGCCGGCAGCCTGGCTGATCGGCATGACGCGGCGCTGACCATGGGCAAGCTCGAAGCGGCCCTGGAATACATCATGCTCGCCGAGACGCTCTTTGAGTCCGGTCAGGTGCCGGCTGAAGTGCTCATTCGAGTCGCCTCGACCAGCCGGCAGCGCGCCGACGATCTGATGGCCGAGGCCGGAAGCGCGCCGGCTGATGGTGTACCGAGCCGGCGACATCTCGATGAAATCGATCCCGCGGTGCGCTATGAAGCCAACGAGCACTACCGACGAGCCGCGGATTATTACGTTCATCACGCGCGCCGCCTCGCCGGCCGCCCCAGCGAGGATCAGAATTGGGCCGACTCGCTGTGGTTGGCTGCCGACAGCTACGACTTGGCCGGCCGGCACAACCTAGCCATCATCCATTTCACCGAGTACATCGCCGGTCGGTCCGATCTGGATCCCCGCCGACCCGACGCTGCCTTTCGGCTCGCCCAGGCTTACCAGGCCGAGCTGGACTATGAGTCGGCGGTGAAATACTACCAGCAGGTCATCGCTGAGCACCCCCGAAGCCCGCTTGCGTCCAAGAGCCACGCCCCGCTTGCCCGATGCTATCTCGCCCTGGACCGCAGACCGCAAGCCGAGCAGCAGTTGACCCAACTGCTCAGCGGGCTGCGCCACCTCAAGCCGGACGCTCGGGATTACCGCGATGCGCTGATCGAGCTTGGCACTCTGTATGCCGACAACGCTCAATACGTGCGGGCGATCGAGCGGCTGGACGAGGCGGTCCGGCGCTATCCGGATGATCCCCGGATCGATGAGACCCGGTTTCGGTTGGCGGACACCTATCGCCTCCACGCCGCCTCGATCATCCAGCAGCTCAACGAGCCGGCCAAGTCGCCTGCCGAGCGACAGCGCCTCGAAGCGCTTCGAGCGGACCATTTGCGCACCGCCATGGAGTTGTTCACTCTGGTCGGCGAGGCCGGCGACGCATCGGACGCGCCCTCGGCGAGCCGAACGCAGCAGTTGCTTCGGTATTCCTATCTGTATCGCGCCGACTGCGCGTTTGAGTTGGGGCTGTACGAGCAGGCTGTCAAGCTATACGACGAGGTTGCCGGCCGCTACCCGCAGCATCATTCCTCAATGACTGCGCTCATCCAGATCGTGAACTGCTATTCCAAGCTAGGAGAAACCAACCGTGCTCGTAGCGCTCACCGCCGCGCGCTTGTGAGGCTCAAGCAACTTCCCGACGACGCCTTCAGCGCCCCCGACGCTCTGCTGGATCGTGAAGCGTGGGAGCGCTGGCTTGAGAACATCCCGTTGAGGAAACCTGAATTGTCCGCCGCCGGGAGTTGAATCCCTGCGCCGGCGGAGTCAGGCAAGCCGCCGCTTCGCCGAGAGATCAATGGTCACCAATGACTGACACCGACACGACCGCTTCCGCTGACAGCCTCATCCACCTGCTCCAGCAGCAACAGGACCTGGTTGGCCAGCTTGGGCGTCTGGCGAGCCGCCAAGGCGCGCTGATCGGGACCGGGCGGGCCGATGCGCTTCTCGGACTGCTCTCGCAGCGCCAAGAGATCATGGATCAGTTCATCAGGAGCCAGGATAAGTTCGCTCAATTCACAGAAGGGGTGTTCGGCGGCGACATCGCCCACGAGAAGCGCGAGCGGATCAACATGCTGGTTGATTCCATCAGCCGCCGGTTGTCTCAAATCATGCGCGGCGATGAGAAGGACCGTGATGCCTTGCGAGTCAATCGCGATCAGACCCGTGAGGAGTTAGCCGGCCTGGGGACCGCTAAGCGGGCTCACCGAGCGTATGTCAAACCCAGAGCCCCAAGCCCGAGATTTGCTGACCAGGAGGGATAGGACGTGAGCGCTGTCGTGACACCCCAACTTGCGCCGCCCGAGCTTGAAATCGAAGATCTCAAGCTGCTCATGCGCTCAGTCAACGAGACGACGCAGCGCCTTCAGCACACGCACTCAGCGCTGCAAAAGCAGGTCGCTTGCCTGCAGAACGAGCTGGCCGAGGCCAATGCTCAGCTTCGCCGGTCACGTTCGCTGGCGGCGCTGGGTGAAATGGCTGCGGGAATTGCCCATGAGGTGCGCAATCCCCTGGGGTCGATCGGGCTGTACATCCAGATGCTGGCTGAGGACGTTGCCGGCCGCCAGCCGCAGGTCGAACTGTGTGAGAAAATCGCTCGAGCGGTCGAGGACCTCGACGCGATTGTCCGGGATGTCCTGTTGTTTGCCAAGGACAGCACACTCGACGCCCAACCCTGCACGGCCGAAGCCCTCATCGAGCGGGCGCTGACGAACTGCCAATCACTGTTGGCCGACGGCGGAGTCGAGGTTGTTAGCCGCCCGCCCGCCGGCGCTTCATGCCGACTCGAAGCCGACCCGTGCCTGCTCGTTCAATCGCTGGGTAACGTGATTCGAAACGCCGTGGAGGCCATGGTCGAATCCACCGCTGATCGCCGCGAGCTTCGGCTGGGCGCATTCCGCGAGCGTCGGCGATGTCCCGATGGACGCCGGGCCCTGCGCATCGTGTTTGCCGTCACCGACACCGGGCCGGGCATCACGCGGCAGGTTCTCGACCGCATGTTCAATCCGTTCTTTACCACTCGCAAGACCGGCACGGGATTGGGGCTGGCGATCGTGCACCGTACGGTGGATGCGCATGGCGGGCACGTAACAGTTTCCAACCGCCCCGAAGGCGGGGCGTCGGTGGAATTGTGCCTTCCGCCCAGGCCAGTCGAGCCCAACGGCCCACCGAAACACGCGGGCGGCCGGCTTGAGTCCGTCGGCTCCTCGTCGCACGGCGTTGGAGTTGTTGTGGATGGTCCTACCACGGAGACCGAGGCATGAGCAGAATTCTCGTCGTCGATGATAAGGAAATGATGCGGGACAGCGTGGCCACGATGTTGGTCCGGCAGGGTCACAGTGTTGTCGCCGCCGCCGGGGCTTCCGCCGCTTTGGAGAAGATCGCCCAACGCGGCTTCGATGCGCTGATCACCGATCTCCAGATGCCTCAGATGAATGGGCTGGAGCTTCTCAAGGAGGTTCGCAGTCACGACGATCAACTGCCCGTGATCTTCATGACCGCCTACGGGACGGTGGAGACGGCGGTGGCGGCCATGAAGAACGGCGCGTTTGACTATCTCACCAAGCCGTTCACCGGCGATGAGCTGCTGGTGACGGTCAAACGGGCGCTGGAGCACGGGCGGCTGTTGAAGGAGAACCAGCTTCTGCGCGCTGCCGCCGCCCCGGCCGGGGCCCGCCTCGCCCAGCAGACCCACGCCATGATCGGCGACGGACCAACGATGCGCCAACTGAAAGAGCGCCTCGGACGCATCGCCGACAGCCACGGGACGGTGCTCATCAGCGGTGAATCGGGCACGGGCAAGGAAGTGGCCGCCCGGTGGATTCATCAGGCTAGTCCGCGTGCCGGCATGCCGTTTCTGCCCATCAACTGTGCGGCCCTGTCCACCAGCCTGCTGGAGTCTGAGCTCTTCGGCCACGAAAAGGGGGCCTTCACCGGGGCGGACAAACTTCGCAAAGGCCGATTCGAGCTCGCCGACGGCGGGACGCTATTGCTCGATGAAATCAGCGAGATCTCACCCGCCATCCAGGCCAAGCTCCTGCGCGTCTTGCAGGAGCGCACCTTCGAGCGGGTCGGGTCCAGCACCAGCCGTACGGTGGATGTGCGCGTCATCGCCACCACCAATCGCGACCTGCCGGCCGAGATTATCCGCGGGACGTTCCGTCAAGACCTGTTTTTCCGACTCAACGTCCTGCCCGTAACTATGCCGCCGCTGCGGCAGATTACCGAGGAACTGCAACAGTTGGCCGGGCACTTCTTGAAGCAGGTGGCCGAGCGTGAAGGCAAGCCCGCCAAGTCGTTCGAGCCCCAGGCCCTTGAGCTGATGCGGCGCTACCCCTGGCCGGGCAACATCCGCGAAGTGCAGAACATCTGCGAGCGGGCCGCCGTGCTCACCTCAGATGAGGTGGTCAAGGCGACGCTCATCGAGTCTTGGTTGAGCCCGCCGGCAACTGCGTTCCGGCGGCCGAGCGCGATGATCGAGGTGGGGCCTCTCTTGGGCGAGTCGCCACCATGTGACGGGGTCGTCTGCGACGGCAAACTCACCCTGGACGATGTGGAACGGGAGACGATCATCGCCACCCTGACGCATAACCGTGGGCATCGACAGCGCAGCGCTGCGGCCCTGGGCATTGGAGTTCGGACGCTTGGCCTGAAGCTCAAGAAATGGAAGGAGCAGCACATTGTCTCCGAATCACTCTGATCCGATGCGCAGATCCTGCCAGCCGCGCAGCTCCTGCGCTGTCGAATGTCGCTGGGGCGTAGGGAGGGCGGCAGTTGATCAACGGTCCGCGGTTTGCAGATGTTGTTGCAGCGGAGCTCGTTGTCGGAGGTCCGGTCGATGATCGACGGCTTAACCAACGGAGGCGCCATTCCCGTCTTGCAGCGGCTGCTCGAGTTCGCCGGCCAGCGGCATCGGGTGATCGTCAACAACATCGCCAACCTCGATACGCCGGGGTTCCGACCCGTAGACGTTTCGGTCCGTGCCTTTCAGGAACAATTGGGCGAGGCCGTTGACGCCCGTCGCGCGAGGCATGGCCTGGCCGGCGGCAGGTTGATCCTTGAGGATTCGCCGCAAGTCGAGTTCGATCGAATCGGCGTAACCCTTCATCCGGAGCCGATCGGCGAAAACATCCTGTTCCATGACGGCAACGACCGCGACCTCGAACGAACCATGCAGGCCCTCGCCGAGAACTTCATGACCTTCCGTCTGGCGGCTGACCTACTTCGCAGCCGCTTCGATCTCATCAACACCGCAATCCGAGAGCGCATTTAGACTCCTCGCTCCGCCTTTCGAGCGGCAGCCAAACCGGCCCGATATCGAACTCCGAACTCCTAACACCCCTGACCCCTGACTCCTTCCTCCATGTACGGTGCTCTGGACATCTCAACCTCAGCCCTGGTCGCCCAGCGAACGCGACTGACCGTGATCGCCGCAAACGTTGCAAGTAAGGACGCAATCCTCAATGCCCAGGACGAGTATGAGCCGTATCGGCGGCGCTTCGTTGTGTTTGCCACGGGCGATCCCGCTCGCGGATCAGCGCAAGGCGTGCACGTCGCGTCGATTCAGATTGACCAGGGTCCGCTCACGCCCAAGTACCAGCCGGGCTCGCCGTTTGCGGATACCGATGGATACGTCGAGTATCCGAATGTTGACTCGGTGCTGGAGCAGATGAACGCGCTGGAGGCGTTGCGAGCGTACGAAGCGAACATTACCGCCATTGAGGCCACGAAGTCGATGATCAGCGTTGCCCTTCAGATTCTTGCGTGAAGCGGCGTGAGAATTGAGGCTAGAGTTTCTGACACCCTAACCCCTGACCCCTGACTCCTGACCCCTTCCTACGCCATGACCGACCCCCTTGGACTGATTTCAACGAGCGGAGCACTCAACCGGCCGCTGCCGGCGGTGCCCAGCCTTGGCCGTGATTCTCAGCAGGGCCCCGGCTTCAAGGAGCAGTTGCAGGAGCAGATTGAGAAGGTGAACCAGTTGCAGCGTGACGCCACGGAAGCGATCGAGGACCTTGCGGCAGGCCGCCGCGATGATCTAGAGAGCGTGATGATCGCCACGCAAAAGGCGGACACCGCCTTTCGGCTCCTGCTGCAGGTGCGCAACAAGGTGATGGATGCCTATGAAGAGGTGAAACAGTTGCGCGTGTGATCTGGCGACACCTGAGCCGGTCGCCGCCTGGGCCAGGATGGCCGGGTGAGCGGGTGGGCGAAGGAGTGTATCCGCCGCTCGGAGAGCGGCGCCGCCGACGGTATGGCATGGAGGCCGACGAATGCAGGCATTGCAGAGAACCTTCGAGGCGATCGGGAAGCAACTGGGCGGGCTTCCCACGACAGCGAAGCTGTTGATCGGCTCGCTGATGGTCATTCTCGTGTTGTCATTGTTCCTCGTCGCGCAGTATGCCGGCCGGCCGTCGATGCTGCCTCTGCCGATCAACCTCAACGCGGATACCCGTGCCGCGGCGCTGAGCTATATGGAAGCAGCCGGCATTCCATACGAGCAGCGCGACAACCGGTTGATGGTCCCGGCTGAGCAGAAGTACACCATCCTGGCTCAGCTTACCGATCATGCCGTGATCAGCGGTGAACAGATCAACTTTGATTCGTTGATCGAGCAGGACAGTCCGTTTCTCACTAGAGACCAACATCGCAAGCGTTGGCTGGTCGCCAAGATGAACGTGCTGTCGGCGATGATCAGCAGGTTCCGAGGCATCGAGCGCGCGACGGTCGTGATCGACCAGCCGGACCGGCCCGGCTTCGGCCGAAGTCACCTTTCCCCGTCAGCCTCGGTGTTTGTTGAGCCGCGAAGCGGCGAGTTGACCCAGACCCAGGTTGAGGCGATCGCCGAGCTGGTGGCTGGATCGCACGCCGGGCTCAAGACCCAAGACGTCAGGGTGATTAACGGCAAGACCGGCCGGCCGCACCAGGCGCGCCACGAAGATATCCTCACGTCGACGAAGAACCTTGAAATCAAGCGGGCGGTGGAGCGGGACGTCCGGGCGACGATCGAGAATGCGTTGGACTACATCGCGGGTGTGCGAATCGCCGTCAACGCGATGGTGAACACCACGCAAGTTGAGCAGCGGACCGACACCTTCGAGGATCCCAAGGTCGGGCCATTGAGTTCGGGCTCGCGCACCATCGCCTCATCGGAGCCGGTTGCAGGTGGAGTGCCGGGAGTTCAAACCAACGCCGGCGTCGCTATCGCTCCGGGTGGCGGGCGAGGCTCGCAGATGTCTGATGAGCGCAGTGATGAAACCATGCAGTCGGTCTTCCCTCGCGACGCTCGGCACATTACCGACCCCAAGGGGTACGCGCTGAAGATCAACGCGGTCATTGGCGTGCCGCGGTCCTACTTCCTTAGCAAGTATCAACTGGACCAGGGCGATCCGGAGGCGGTCCCGGACAACGCGGCCCTCCAGATGATCGTCAAGGCCGAGACAGCACGGATCAAAACGGACATCGAGCCGCTCATCGACACCGCCGCGTTCGACGATGCCACGCCGGGCACAGTGGTGGTGAGCATGATTACCGACCTCGGTCAGGCTCCCCTGCTGGTGCCCGCGGGAACTGAATTGCCGGCCGCCGGCTGGAGCGGCGGCCCGGTTGGCGGCAACCTGGTGAAGTACGTCGGGCTCGGCGGGCTGGCGCTGATCAGCCTGGCCATGATGTTCATGATGGTGCGCAAAGCCGGCGCCCGAGCGGGGCTGCCTTCGCCGGCCGAAGTTGCGGGCATCCCGCCCACCCTGCAGTCAGACCACGGTGACATCGTCGGCGAGGCGGAAGAGTCGGCCCTGGCGCTGGAGGGGGTGGAGCTGGACGACGATGCGCTGCGCCGCCAACAAATGCTCGATCAGATCAGCGACATGGTGAACAAGAATCCTGATGAAGCGGCCGGCCTCCTGCGCCGATGGATCAAAGTTGAGGCCTAAGACCTGCCGCAGATATGCCTTTCTATCCCGGACAAAAACTACCCACTAACGTGGAGGAGCTGGATGGAGTCGTCAAGGCGGCGATCATTCTGCTGAGCCTCCCCCACGAGGTTGCCGGGGCGTTGCTCAAGCAGCTTTCGACCGAACAGGTCGAGGAAGTCACCCGGACGCTGGCCTCGCTGGGCGAAGTGCCTGCCGATCTCTCTGAGCGGGTGGTCGAGGAGTTCTACACGCTCCGCACGGCCACGCTGTACGCGAAGGAGGGCGGCCTGGATTACGCCAACGCGCTCCTGAAGGATTCGCTGGATCCCAAGCTCGCGGACAGGGTCATCCAGCAGATCCAGAGTCAGGTGCAACGAACGCCGTTCTCCTTCCTCCAAAAGGCCGAAAGCGAGAACATGCTGACATTCATTCAGGACGAGCACCCGCAGACCATCGCGCTGATCATCAGCTATCTGTCTCATCACAAGGCTTCGGAGATTCTCGTGGGCCTGCCTTCTGAGAAACAGATCGAGGTGGTTCGCCGCGTGGCCA
>JADFIR010000001.1 GCA_022566535.1 Planctomycetota bacterium | reverse complement strand
CATGCTCGACCCCGATGGTGAGCCGGTGCTGCGCAACTTCGTGCACGCGGAGGATCTGGTGTCGGCCATGCTGGCGGCTTTTTGGGCGGCGTCGCGCGTGCGGATGGCTATCTCCATCCACCAGGGCACGCCGCCCTGGGGCGCGCGCAGGCCGAGCGCGTCCTCGATGGTGTCGCAACGCCGATCCAGGAAGTTCTGGAGCGAGGTCCCGATCCAGCGCGACAACTCGTCGTCCATCGGCTCGCCGGCAATGCAGCGCCGGGCGACCTCTCTCAGGTTGTTGATTTCGACCAACATCCGGTCTACGCCACCGTCGGTGTTCGTCAACCGCAGGTAGTAGTCGTAGCTGATGGTGATGTTGCCTCCGGACATGTCCATCGACGGCGAGGTGAGGAGCACATTGCCAGCGTCCACGTCGGTGTTGCCGGCCTGGTTCTGAGTCAGGTAGCACTGTCCGCTGCCGTCGGAGTCAGAGGCGGGGTCGTAATCCCAACCGGGGTCGTTCACCGGGACGCCCCGCTGCCAAAACCCGCTACTGGGATTGTTGGCCGTACTCGCGGTCCAGCCCTGGTCGGTCTCGATGAGCGGAGGTGAGAGGCCGATCTTGTTCGCGTCCCACCAGCCGCCGCGCCGGGCCCGCAGAACAAGCTTGTGGTCTCCCCAATGGCGCAGATCGGGCGAGTATGACACCCAGACGTGCGCGCCCATCGGCGTGGAGGGGCGGTGAATCATGACCCACCGGCCGTTGATCTGCCGCGGCAGCAGCGCGGCGTCCTTGTCCTCGGGCGACATCACCACCCCGCAGCGCTCAAAGTGGCGGAAGTCCTCGGTCATCGCCAGGGCGACACCCGGCCCGCCCCACGAGAACGCCGTGTACACCACGACGTATTTGCCCAGCTCGGCGGCGTAGGTAATCCGCGGGTCCTCGATCCCCCAGAGCTCCTCGGGGTGCAGTCGAGGATCCGGCGCCATGGTCGGCTGGGGATCGATCTGCCAGTTGTTCACGCCGTCGGCGGATCGGGCCGCACAGAAATGCGAGTGTCCGCGCCGATCTTCGACTCGGCAAAGCAGAAGCGTCGTGCCGTCCGCCAACCGAATCGCGCCGGGGTTGAAGACGCTGTTCGCCGGGTACGGCCAATGGGCCGCGGTCAGAATCGGATTGCCGTCGTAACGGTGGAACAGGACCTCATGATGGGTATTGTGTGTTGGCATCAAGGCGACATCCCTGTGCAGACGGTTGCTTGGTCCGTGGCATCACCCCAGCGAGCATGCCCCATGGCTGCTCCGGAGGTCTTTTCGGCATAGGGAAGGGCGGACCTTAAGTCCCGGCGGTCGCCAGGACCTGGGCCGCAGGGATTTCGATGGCGGCTTCGGCGAGGCGCATCTCCACCAGCGAGAGCAGGAAAGCCAGCATCGACTCCGCCCCGAGGTTGGGGTTCACGTGGTCCGGCTGAAGTCCATCATGGCAGCCGCCCGTGCTCGGATCATAGATCGGGGTGCGTAGATCGTTTCGGCCCACAAACCAATCGAAGGCCCGTTGAGCTTCGACCTTCCATTGATCATCGCCGGTGGCTCGATGCGCCTCCAGGCACGCTGAGACCGTGGCATGGGCTTCAATAGGCTGTTGATCGAACCGTGCCCGCTCGCCGCCTCGGGGGTAGAACCCGTTGCACCCGATCGGGACGAAGTGCCCCCCGTCGGCCCGTTGGATCTGGGCCAACCACTCCAGCGACTCGAGGGCGGTTTCGACCATGTCGTCCCGCGACATTGATCGCCCACACACCAGCAAGGCATGAGGCAGCTTGGCGTTGCAATAGGTCAGGACGTTCTCAAACCACAGCCAATCGGAATCACTGCCGGGCTGGTACATATCCAGGAGGCGTTCGGCCAGGACGCGCTGGGCGTCCTGGGCAATCCGATCGCCTGAATACCGCGTGAGGTACTCGTGGATCCCAAGCAGCGTGAACGCCCAGGCCCGAGGATTCTTGAATTGCAGAGTCGGCGGCAACGCCGCTTCGAACAGCTGCCCCGCCCACTCGCGGATTCCCTGCTGCTGCCGGCGGGCGACGACCGTCCCCAGAGCCCACATCGCCCGGCCATGGCTGTCCTCGGAACCCTCCTCCTCCAGCCACCGTCGATCGTGTGAGAGGAAGTTGCGGAAACGTTTCGTCCGGGGATGAAACGCGTGCTGGATAAACGCCATATACCGCGACGCGAATCCGGACAACTCTTCGGATGATACGTCAGCGGCCTCGTCAACCAGGACGCTGAAGATCAGCGCGCGAGCGTTGTCATCCGTGCAGTAGCCTTGAGAATAATTGGGTACACCGAAGGTCGCGTGCTGCAGCAGCCCCGTGCCGTCAGTCATCCGCCGAAGATGCTCCAGCTTCAGTAGCGGCAGCTCGCCGGGGCGCTTGTCGAGCGTGGTGGCCTCGAACGCGGGTCGCGGACGATGCAGCCGCATGTCGCGAGCATGGTCGAACGCTTCCATGTAGCGGCGGGCAACTTTGGGCCAGATCATGTCCCGGCCGAACAAATAGGCCCGCTTGCGCATGGCGTCTCGGCGAACGGGATCATCCAGCAAGCCGATCACGGCTTCGGCGATCGCGTCGGAATCGCCGATCGGCGCCAGGACGCCCCGCTCCTCGGCCAGCAGTTCCTCGGCATGCCAATACGGTGTGGAGACGATGGCCTTGCCGGCCCCGACCGCGAAGGCGAGCGTACCGGAGACAGCCTGAGCGGTGTTGAGGTACGGCGTAACATACAGGTCCGCCGCGCCCAGGAACTCCGTCAGCTCCTCGGCACTCACAAAGCGGTTGTGGAAGATCACCCGGCTCTCCACGCCGCACTCCCGGGCGAGCTGTTGCAGGCTCAGCCGGTAGATCTCGCCCTGGTGTCGCTTCAACGTCGGATGCGTCGCGCCCAGAATGATGTACACCGTGTCGGGATGGCGGTCGATGATGGCCGGCAGGGCCTCAATGACGCACTCGATGCCTTTGCTCGGCCCGAGTAGTCCGAACGTCAGCAGGACGTTCTTGCCCTCCACGCCGAACTTGTCCTTGTAGAAACTGGGATCGACGAACGGCACATCGGGGATACCGTGGGGGATGATCTCGATCTTTTGCTCCTCTATCCCGTACACCTCGCGCAGCAGCTGGGCACTTCGATTGGTCATCACCACCAAGCCGTCTGAGAGTTCGGCCAGCTCTTCCATGACCGCCCGCTGAGTGGGTTCGGGTTCGTCGAGGATCGTGTGAAGCGTGATCACCGTGGGCATGCGCAGCTCACGGAGCAGGATCAGAATGTGGCTGCCCGCCGGGCCGCCGAAGATCCCGAACTCATGCTGGAGGTTGACCACGTCCACATTGTTGATGTTCAGGAAGTCCGCGGCTCGTCTATAGGACGCAACGTCCTTCTCGGTAATCTCAAACCACACGCGGTCGGGATAGTCGTATCCCTCCTTGATGTCATTGACGGGGACGACGAAGACCTCGGCTTGGCGGAAAGTACGCGCTAGAGCGTCGGACAGGTCGCCGGTGAAGGTGGCGATGCCGCACTGTCGCGGCAGGGAGTTGCCGATGAACGCGATCCGCCGCAAGGCGGGGCGTTTCTTTCGAGAAGTGACACTCATAAAGCTGCTCGTTGGCCAACGGCCAAGCGTCCGCCCACCGCGGCTTGGACCCGCCGACCAAACCAGCTATTGTACCCGGATTCATCACGCTTGGTCGGCGAGTCGACCGCACGCCGTGCAAAGGGGCGTTGCCGACCTTGCTCGCAAGGATTTCCCCCAATGGCCAGCACCGGGACGATCATTCAGGTCATCGGTTCGACCTTCGACGCCCAGTTTCCCGAGAACGATCTGCCGGAGATCTATAACGCAGTCAGATGCGAGATCGAAGTCCAAGGCCAGCCGACCGTTCTGGTGGGCGAGGTGGCCAAGCATCTCGGCGGCGGACAGGTCCGCTGCGTGGCCCTGGCGTCAACCGACGGCCTGCGCCGCGGCCATCCGTGCGCCGACACCGGTGGTCCGGTGAGGGTGCCCGTCGGCGAACCCACGCTGGGACGCGTCTTCAACCTGCTAGGCGAGCCTATCGACGAGAAGGGCCCGGTCACCGGCGCGACCCTTCGGCCGATCCATCGCGAACCGCCCGAGTTCGTCGATCTGAACCCCAAGACCGAGATGCTTGAGACCGGCATCAAGGTCATCGACCTGCTGTGCCCCTTCGTCCGCGGCGGCAAGATCGGGCTTTTCGGCGGGGCGGGTGTGGGCAAGACCGTCATCATCCAGGAGATGATCGCACGCGTGGCCAGGGAGTTCGGCGGCTATTCCGTCTTTGCCGGCGTGGGTGAGCGCACCCGCGAAGGCAATGACCTGTGGCTGGAGATGCAGGAAGCTGAGTACACCGATGAGAACGGCCAGACCGCCAAGGTCATGGACAAAGTGGCGATGGTCTTCGGGCAGATGAACGAGCCGCCGGGGGCCCGGCTGCGGGTGGGGCTGTCGGCCCTGACCATTGCCGAGGAGTTCCGCGACGCCTCCGGCAAGGAGACACTGCTCTTTGTGGACAATATCTTCCGATTCGTTCAGGCCGGCTCCGAAGTGTCGGCGTTGCTGGGGCGCATGCCCTCAGCGGTGGGTTATCAACCAACGCTGGCAACGGAAATGGGGCAGCTTCAGGAGCGAATCACTTCCACGACCAAAGGGGCGATCACGTCGGTGCAGGCGATCTACGTGCCCGCAGACGACCTGACCGACCCCGCCCCGGCCATAACCTTCAGCCACCTGGACGCGTTCGTGGTCCTGGAGCGGTCGATCGTGGAGAAGGGCATCTACCCCGCCGTCGATCCGCTGGCCTCCGCCTCGCGTATCCTCGAGCCACAGTACCTCGGCGAAGACCACTACCGCGTGGCCCGCAAGGTGCAGGTGATCCTTCAGCGCTACCGCGATCTGCAAGACATCATCGCCATCCTCGGCGTGGACGAGCTTTCCGAAGACGACAAGCTGACCGTGGCCCGGGCCCGCAAGATCGAGCGCTTCCTCAGTCAGCCGTTTTATGTCGCGGAGGTCTTCACCGGATACGCCGGCGTCACCACCCCGCTGCCCGAGACGATCAAATCCTTCGATCAGCTCTGTGAAGGCGAAGGCGACGACCTGCCGGAAGCCGCCTTCATGTACGTCGGCTCCCTCGACGACGCCCGCGAAAAGGCCGACCGCATCGCCGCGGAGGTTTGAGCCGACGCGAGAATGCAGGCGCACTCCCCGGCAAGATGCCGGGATCGGCCGTGGGTACACTCCCCAGCGCCGAATGAGAGCGACTCGCCGAATCCTGGTCACGCTGCTGCTGGTCACCCTTGTCGTCGCGCTCACCCTTTGGCGGATGACCTGGATGGCTCCAGGGTGGTGGGCGCCGCCGGATCCGACTGATGAGCGGGCCGCGGCGCTAGCCGATGGTTTCGAGTATGGGTTGATCGAGCAAGCCCACAAGATTCGCCCCAGCGGCGAACCCTGGCATATCGAGGTCACCGACCGCCAGGTCAATGCGTGGTTGTCGGGACGGCTGGAGGCGTGGATCGCTCATGCCCATGATCTGCACTGGCCCCCGCAACTCGGCGCCGGGCAGCTGCGATTTGAGACCGGCGGCATCAGCCTCGGCTTGGAACTCCGCGAGGCGAGCCGGTCCCGCTTCATCGTCGCCCGCATTATCCCTTCGATCGTCAACGGTGAACTTGCCCTGTCCGTTGACCGCGTGTCGCTGGGGCGACTTTGGATTCCAGGCGGGCCGGTGCAATCGCTGTTGGACCGCCTCGACGCCGCGGCGCCGGCTGGATTTCTCGACGATCCGAAGGTCCAGGCGACAATCCACCTGGTCTCGGGCGAGCTGCGCATCGATCCATCGCTGACGCTCACTGACGGCCGCCGCGTGCGTTTGCTCGACGTTGAATGCGGCAAAGGCACGGTGACCGTGCGATGCGAGACCATCGCCCGCAGGCTGTCCAGACGGTCCGGACCGCTCCCGTCACCGAAAGAAGAACAGGACTAGGCCGGCCCCCACAACCAGCCCAATCCTGTTATTCATAGCGGGGGAGGAATCTCGAACCCCCCGCTTCCTTGCCTCGTTCACCATACCACACCTGCGGCCTTGAGCAAACGCAAATAGCTCGGATCGCCCTGCAAATTGCGCGGTGTCGGCAGACATTGGGCCGCCGCGGCTGGTCCCAGCCGGATAAAGTGCCGCTATGGGTGGGATCGGCCGCTCAGGCAAACTACTGCCGGTTGCGGACCCGGCTTCAGCTGGGCGACAGTGGCTGGATTGGGCCGAGCCGGCTCTGCCCGGCGCTGCCTCGTGGCTGATACGGCACGCTGCCAGCGGGGATGGCACCCAATGTGACTTGCAACGGGTGGTGTGCGTTGTCCCCGGGCTGCGAGCGGGACGACTGCTTCTGGCCCAGCTCGCCGGGCAATGTCTCGCCGAACACCTGCACCTGATTCCACCTCTGATCCGCACCCCGGGGCAGATGGTCGATACGTTGGCCCCCCACGGTGATGTGCCGACGGCCACCGCGTATGAACAAGTGTTGGCGTGGATGGCCGCGCTGCGAAGCAGCGATCAGGCTTCGATCAAGCCGCTGCTTCCGCACCCCCCGGCTGCCGACGACCTGATCGAATGGTACGACCTCGCCGCGACCATCGCCCGCCTGGCTGACGAACTGGCCGGAGAAGGAGTCGCCTTCGCCGACGTCACCGAGCAGGCGGAGCGCATGGAGCTATTCGGCGAGGGTGATCGCTGGCGGGCGTTGGAAGCATTGGACGAAACTTACCGGGCCGTGCTCGCTGAAGCCGGCCTGGTCGATACCCACCAGGCCCGGTGGCAGGCTATCCGCGGCAGCGATGCGCCCGAGCATCGGCATCTGGTGCTCATCGGCGTGCTTGAGCTGAACGCGATGCAGCGGGCGGCGGTCTCCGAGCGGACTGAGAAGACGACCGCCCTGATCCATGCCCCCGCCTCGCTGGGCGACCGTTTCGACGAGCTGGGATGCGTCGATCCGACCCGCTGGGAGAAGGCCATCCTCGACGTTCCCGATGAACAGATCGTCGTCGCCGATCGGCCTGACGACCAGGCCCAGGCGGTGCTCCAGGCCATCGCCGATCTTGACGGCCGACACGCCCCAGAGCAGATCACCATTGGTCTTGGCGACGAATCGCTGGCTGAAGCGCTCGCCCGCGCGGGTCGATGGGCCGGCCTTACCTTGCACGCCGCAGCGGGGCGGCCACTGCGCCGCACCGGCCAGTTTCGTCTGCTGGCCGCAGGCGCCGACTGGCTCGCTGACCAGCGGTTCGCCAACCTCGCCGCATTGGTTCGCCATCCTGATCTCGAGGCCTGGCTGTTGAACCATCAGCCGGACACAGCCACCGCGATTGAAAGCTGGCAAACCCTGCTTGATGAATACTTCTCGCAATACCTGCATGAGCGGTGCGACGGGCAGTGGCTGGGCGATCCGACTCGGCAGCGGCGCCTCAAAGCGGTCTATGACGCGATCAATGCGCTCTATGAGCCGCTGCGGGGCCCGGGCCGCCGAACCCTTGGCGAATGGGCCCAACGCGTGCTGGGGGTACTGCGCGAGGTGTACGGTTCACTTCCCCAGGACGCCCACGCTCAAAGTGACGCTGGGCTCGTGGAAGCGTGCGCCGCGCTTCGGGATGTCTGCGCCGAGGTCGCAGCGGCGCAATCGTCGTTGCAGGCGACGACCGAAGGATGGACCGCCGTTCGGCTGCTGTTGTCCCGCGCGGCAACCGAGCGGCTTCCGGTGGAGCCTCGCCGAGGCGAAATCGAGATGCTCGGATGGCTGGAGCTTCACCTGGATGTTGCCCCGGCGGTCATCGTGGCGGGATTCAACGATGGACGCATTCCCGCCGCGGTGACCGGCGATGCGTTCCTGCCCGACACTCTTCGGCGGCGATTGGGCCTGACCGACAACACTCGGCGGTATGCCCGCGACGCTTACATCCTTGAAGCGCTTCGCCACAGCCGGAAAGATTTGACGATCGTCATGGGTCGGCATACGGCCCAGGGCGAGCCGCTGGTGCCCAGCCGGCTACTGCTGGCCTGCGAGAGATCGCAACTTCCCGCCCGCATCAAATTGGTTTGCGATGAGCAGCGGGCAAGAACCTGGCGGCAGCCGGTCGGCATAGCGTCTCCGGCCCGAAGCTCGCAGTTCGAGGTGCCGCCACTGCCACCGGACCTCCAGCCACCGCAGGTGATGCGCGTGACATGGTTCGGCGAATACCTGCGATGTCGGTATCGGTTTGCTCTGCGGCGTCTGGTGAGGCTGCAAAGCAAGACCGACACCGCGATGGAGCTGGACCCGCCGCAGTTCGGCAATCTGGCCCATGAAGTGTTGCGGGTATTCGGCGAAGAAGAAGCGATTGTACGCTCCGCCGATGCTCAGGAGATCGAAGCGTTCCTTCTGGATGCGCTCGAGAAGGAAGCTCGCAGGCGATTCGGCGAGCATCCGATGCCGGCGGTGCACGTCCAAATCGCCCGGCTTGCGCATCGCCTTGGATCGTTTGCAAGGTTCCAGGCGAAGCAGCGCGAAGCCGGTTGGATCATCCAGCACAGCGAACTGAAGTTCACGGAGGCAAACTGCCTCGATGTTCCGGGGCAGGCCCCCATGCCGATCCGCGGACGGATCGACCGAATTGACCAGCATGAAGGCACCGGCGCGTGGCGCATCATCGACTACAAGACGGGCGAGTCGGGCGAATCGCCCTACGAGATACATCACGGCCGAAAGACGCTCCCGAAAGAGGGTGACCTGAAGTGGCAGGACCTGCAACTGCCCCTGTACCACTACCTCGCGGCACAGCATGGCATGACCGGCGATGTCGAGCTCGCCTACATCGTGCTTCCCAAACAGACCGACGGGGTCACGTTGTTGACAGCTCAGTGGGGGCAGGATCATCTGGCCGGCGCGATCGAGATTGCCCGCGAGATCGTTCGCGACGTTCGAGCCGGCCGATACGAGATGAACTCGGAGTACTCGCAGCGGTTCGACGACTTCGCCCGCATCTGCCAGACGTTCGTCTTCGCCGAAGACGAGGACCGCCAAGAGGGCGGACCATGAGCACCCACCGGTTCCAGCACCTGCGGATCCTCGCCTCGGCGGGCTCCGGCAAGACGTACCAACTGACCACGCGGTATCTGCAACTACTGGCGGCCGGGGCGGATCCGAACTCCATTCTCGCCACTACCTTCACCCGGGCGGCCGCCGGGGAGATTCGCGATCGCCTGTTGCGCGATCTGGCGGAGGCGGCGATCGACCCCAACCAGCGACGAGCTCTGGCTAAACGACTCGACCAGACGGCCTTGAGCGAGGATGACGTGCTGGAGATCCTGGCGTCGCTGGCCGCGCAACTGCACCGGTTGCAAATCCGCACCCTGGACAGCTTCTTTGCGACGGTGGTGCGAAGCTTTGCGCTGGAGTTGGGAATTGGCGCCGACGCCGGCATCGTCGAGCAAGAACTGGGCCGCCGCTACCGCCGCGAAGCCGTTCGGCTGATGCTCGACGAGCGGGATCCGCAGCGCCTCGTCGATCTGCTGCGCAAGCTCACCCAGGGTACGTCCGACCGCAGCGTCCTGCACGCCATCGATCGAACCGTCGAGGGCTTGTATGCCCTGTACCGGGAGGCCGATCAATCGGCATGGGAGCAGATCGAGGCCCCGCCGCGGCTGCGCGAGGATCAAGTCAACAACGCCATCCACCATCTTTCCGAATGCGCCGTACCCACCCACAAGAATTTCGCCAAAGGGCACGCCAACGACGTGCGTAGAGCGTGGGCACGCGAGTGGGAAGAGTTTGTAGCCAAAGGGTTGGGCTCGAAGATCATCCAGGGACAGCCCAACTATTACGGCTTGGACATCAACCCGCAGCTTGTTGAGGCCTATCAGCCGCTGCTTCGGCACGCCGAGGCTGTGCTGCTGGGTCGCGTGCGCGACCAGACCATCGCCACACGCAAGCTGCTTGAGCTCTACCACCGTCACTACGAGCAGGTCATGCGCCGCGGCAGGGCGATGACCTTTGATGACGTAACCCAAGCCATGACCGGGGCCTGCGACCGAGGCAGCCTGGATGAAATCTGCTTCCGTATCGACGCCAAACTGCACCACCTGCTGCTGGATGAGTTTCAGGACACGAGCATTCAGCAATGGCGGGCGCTGCAACCAATTGTCGACGAAATCATCTCTCACCAGACAACGAAGCGTACGTTCTTCTGCGTCGGCGATGTCAAACAGTCAATCTATGGCTGGCGCGACGCATCGCCTGAGGTCCTCGACGAGATTCCCCGCCTGCTGCGGGGACCCGATGGTCGTAGCGCCGTTGTGGATCGGCACCTCGCCAAGAGCTACCGCTCCTCGCAGATCATCATCGACGTCGTCAACCGCCTCTTCACCAGGCTGAGCGACAACCCGGCGCTGAACGACTACCCGGACGCGGCGAACGTTTGGGCCAAACAGTTCCGCAAGCACGAGACGGCCAAGGAGCTGCCGGGCTATGCTCAACTCCTTGTAGCTCCGAGAGCTGGCGAAGGCGAGAAGCAGGATCTCGTGCGTCTTCAATGTGCTGCTGATCTGGTGGCGAAGCTTCACCGCGCAGCGCCGCAGCGATCCATCGGCGTGCTGACGCGGACCAACCCAGGCGTGGCCCGCCTGATGTACGAGTTGGGCCCGACGTGCCGGAAGACGCCCGCCACCGGCCGCGGAGGCCTACCCCTGACCGATTCGGCCGCGGTGAACACGGTGCTCGATCTGCTGCGTCTCACCGACCACCCGGACGACACGATCTCGGCGTACAACGTGCGGCACTCGCCCCTTGGCACGCTGATCGGGTTGACGACCTTGGAGCCGCGGCGCTGCCACACGGTGGCCCGCGAGGTGCGCCGGGACCTGCTGCGGGACGGGTACGCGTTGACCATCGCACGATGGGTCGGCCGCCTCGCGCCTGCGTGCGACCAACGCCAACTGCGGCGCCTCCTGGAGCTGGTGGAGTTGGCCGGCCTGTATGACGCCGACAGCACACAGCGCGCCGACGACTTTGTCGCCTGCGTTGAAATGCGGCAGATGCCCGATGCCGCGCCATCCACGATCGAGGTGATGACGATCCACCAGGCCAAGGGTCTGGAGTTCGACATCGTAGTCCTGCCTCAGCTGGACGGCCGACAAGGTCAACTTACCGGCAACAAGCCGCCCCCCGTGGTGTTCGAGCGGGAGAGTCCGACGGGGCGCATCACGCGGATCTGCCGCTATATGAAGCACGAGACGCTGGCCCTAGCCCCGCAACTGCAACCGATGTTCACCTCCCACATTCAGCGGACGGTGCGCGAGAGCTTGAGTCTTCTGTACGTGGCGATGACCCGCGCCCGACACGCCTTGCACATCGTGATCGATCCCCCGCGCGCCAATGAGAGGTCGATCCCAAGGACGCTCGCCGGTGTCCTGCGCAGCGCCTTGGCCGATGGTCCGCTTGAGCCGGGGCAATGTGCCTACGTCCACGGTGACCCGAACTGGCTCGGCGTTGCCCAACGTCCTGAAGCGCCCATTGAACCAGAACCGACCGACAAGATCACCATTCGCCTCGCACCGTCAACGGGTCCGGTTGTGCATGCAGCGGTCAGCCCTTCGAAGCTTGCCCAGCGGGACCTGGCTTCGGCACTGAGCTTCCCGGACGACGAAGCACTTCAGCGGGGTGTGGCTGTTCACGACATGTTCCATCAGGTCGAGTGGCTTGAGGATTGGCAGTCAAATCCGGACACGCTGCAAATGATCGCCAGGCGAGTGGCCCCGCGGCGCGGCGAGGACTGGGCACAACGGCAGGTCAAGTCGTTCCTGAGGATGGTCGAACGCCCGGCAGTACGCGCGGCCCTCTCGTACGGCGATCGTGAACCCTCGACCCTTCGACTGTGGCGCGAGCATCCGTACGCCCGGCTTGTTGACGGCGCGGTACAGCGCGGAGCGATCGACCGCTTGGAAGCCCGGATCGACAAGGGGAAGCTGCGGGCGGCTACGGTCATCGACTTCAAGATCGACGACATCGCTCCGAGCGAGGCGCCAGCCAGAGCCGAGCGGTATCGACCGCAGCTTGAGGCGTATAGAGACGCCGCGGCCGAGATGCTTCGGACGGACCCCGCAGGGGTGAAAATGATCGTGCTATTCGTCACCCCGGGCGAAGCAGTTGTCCTGCTATAACGCCCAAGCCGGCAAGGCCGGGTCAGGTCTGGTTTCCATTCAGTGGTTCCAGCTGCGGGCGATCAAATGCAGCTCGGCATCGATCCCCGGGCGGCTGCTGTCGCAATGACCGGGCCTCCCCGTATATCTCGCCGGCGGACGCGGCGACGCGCGCCAATCTGGGCGTCGCGGCAGCTTCCGCAGTTCGTGATACAATTCACAGGCTCGCGTACTGACTGCGATTCGCCATCATTCGAGGCCGCGCATGCCCAGCATCACCATCAACAGCAAGGTCTGCGACTTCCAGCCGGGGCAGATGATTCTTCAGGTTGCCCTGGACAACGAGATCGAGATCCCGCACTACTGCTACCACCCCGGGCTGTCGATCGTGGCGAACTGCCGGATCTGTCTGGCCGAGGTGTGGGCCCCCAACCCTCGCCACGACCACAAGCTCGAGCCCATTCCCAAGCTGCTGCCGACCTGCCAGGCCACCGCCGGCGAAGGCCAGGTCGTCTACACCGACAGCCCCAAGGCAATCGCCAATCAGCGGGCCGTCATGGAATACCTGCTGATCAACCACCCGGTGGACTGCCCGGTCTGCGACCAGGCCGGGGAGTGCTACCTTCAGGACTACTCCTATCAGTACGGCCGGGGCGTATCGCGCTTCCATGAGCAGAAGATCAAACAGCCCAAGAAGGAGCTCGGCCCCAACGTCCTGCTGTACATGGACCGCTGCATCATGTGCACTCGCTGCGTCCGGTTCTGCCGGGAGGTCACCGGCACCAGCGAGATCGTCGTGCAGGATCGCGGCGCGCATTCGCAGATCGACGTGTTTCCCGGCCTCGCCCTGGACAACGAGCTCAGCGCCAACGTCATTGACCTGTGCCCGGTCGGAGCACTTCTCGACAAGGACTTCCTCTTTCAGCAACGGGTGTGGTATCTCACCAAGACCCCTTCGATCGATGGCATCACCTGCTCCGGCGACAACATCTTCATCGAGCACAACAAGGGTCGGGTCTATCGCATCAAGCCTCGCACCAACCTGGAAATCAACAAATGGTGGATTACGGACGAGGTCCGCTACGGCTGGAAGTTCGTGCACCATGAGAGCCGCCTGACCCTGCCGGCCGTGCGCGGCGAGGATCAATACCAGGCCACCGAAGCGCCGCTGGCCTATGAAGCGGCGTATGCGAAAGTCAACGACGCCTTGCAGCGGGCGAACCACATCGGCGTGATGATCAGCCCGATGCTGAGCTGTGAAGAGGCGTATTTGTTCGCAACGTATGTGCTGCAACATGACGCCGAGGCCACCTTCGCCGTCGGCCCGATCCCGCGCCACGGCGAGCCCAAGACGTTTCCCGGCGGGTTCACCCTGTATGCCGAGAAGGCCCCCAATGCCCGGGGCGTGCGGCGCGTGCTTGAGCGGGTCACCGCCAACGTGCTCGACTTCAACGCCCTCCTCGGCCGATTGCGCAGCGATTCCAGTATCCAAGCCATGCTCCTGACCGGCAACTACCCCAGCAACTGGGTCAATGATGAGTTTCTGGAGGCAATCGACAGCACCGATGATCGTTTCGTTGGGCTCATCGACACGCTGCCCAACGCCCTCGTCGAGCGGGCCGATGTGCTGATCCCCGGCGCGACCTGGGTCGAGAAAGCGGGCACGTTCGAGAACGTCAACGGCCGGCTACAGGCGTTCGAGCGAGCCATCGAACCGATGGACTACTGCAAGAACGAAGCGCAGATCGCCCTGGACCTGACCGCCGATTGCCTCGGCGAGCCCCCGGCCGTGTTCAACCCTGCCGCGACCCGCCAGGCCATGGCCGACACGCACGGCCTGAAGGAGTTCCTCACCGACGTGCATCTCCCGGCCGGGATCGAGATGATCGAATCCGACATGGCGGTGGTCGAGCTGTAAATGTTTAGCCGCGGCCGCCAGGCCGCGCATCAGGCGTCGAGCGAAGAAGTTGTAAAGCCGCGACCATTGGTCGCGGTGCTTTGCCACACGCCGCACGCGAGCGGTCTTAGCGAGCCCCGCAGCGCCGCCGTTTAGCCGCCGGTCGCAGACCGGCGCGCTGCTGTGTCAAGCGTTTAGCCGCCGGCCTTGGCCCGCCGGGCCGCTGGGCCCGGCTCGGGTCGAGCCCCGCGGGTTTCCACCCGCGGCTGTTGTTGGTAGTAGTGCCTACCTAATCTTCCAGAAGCGTCGTCTTGATGATCCACATCGTCGCGAAGATGCCGGTTGCCATCTCGGTAAAGCCGCTGCGCCAATCGTGCAACGGCCGAAGCTGATCCGCGATCTCAACTCCGGCGACAATAACCCCCCAGCCGAACACAGCGGCGATCACCGTCACGATCGGACTGACAAAGCCAGCACGCTCGGTCAGATTCCGTCCAAGTGCATAGCCTAGCGCTACCCCCGGTATAGCCAGCACAAGTGCCACTCCCCAAAGAGGCGCCAACTCACTGGAAAAAAATTCAGTACGGGTGTGATCAGCCAGACGATCGCCGCCCAAATCGGCACACAAATCAACGACCGCCACAGCAGCGCGATAAATACCCGGCGAAGGCCGATCGCCGGTGTCCAGTCGTCATCACCCGTGCGGGTCACTTCGCGACGGTGACCACGCGGGGTTGGGTGAACTGGCGGTGGCCTTCTTTGCCGGAGTGGTAGCCGAAGCCGGATTGCTTGGCCCCGACCCACGGCGAGCCGGTCGCTCCGCCACAACCCTTGTTGATGCCGATCATCCCGGCGTCGAGCCGGCGGGCGACATCGGCGGTCCGTCGCTCATCGCCGCCGAAAACAACGGCGCCCAGCCCAAACGGCGTGTCGTTGGCGAGCCTGACCGCTTCATTGACATCATCGAAGCGGGCGATGCAGGCCACCGGCCCAAACGTTTCGCTGCGCATGATGTCCATCTCGTGCGTCACGTCGCCCAGCACGGTGGGCATGATGAAGCCGCCGTGATGACCCTCGCCCCCGGCGATCACACGCGCACCGTCCTTCACCGCGTCCTCGATCTGGGCCAGGACGTGGTCGCGCTGCCTGCGGTTGATCATTGGACCGACGGTCACGCCCTCTTCGGTGCCTGGCCCCACCTTCTGCTCGTTGGTGAGCTTGACCACTTCCGCCTGAAACTTGTCTGCAATCTCATCGGCGACATAGATGCGCTCGGTGCTGACACAGACCTGCCCGGCATTGCGAAAGCTATTGCGCACCGCGAACTCGGCCGCGGCCCCGATGTCGGCATCTTCCAACACAATCATCGGATCCTTGCCGCCGAGCTCGAGAATGACGCGCTTCAGCCCGGTGCTCGCAGCAGCCAGGATGTGTTTGCCCGCTTCCCGCGAGCCGGTGAACGCGATAAGGTCAACATCGGCTTGCACCAACGCTTTGCCCTGCTCATCGGCCCCGTGGACGATCTGCAGCACGTGCTTCGGCAGAGCCCTATTGAGCGCATCGACATACGCCTGGGCGATCAGCGGCGTCTCTTCGGACGGCTTGAGCACGACGGTGTTGCCTGCCATCAGGGCCGGGATCACCATCCAATGGGGCATCGACAGCGGAAAGTTCCACGGCGTGATGGCCACGCAGACGCCCAGCGGATCGTGATAGACGAACGACTTCGCGCTGTCGTCTTCCAGGACGTCCGGCTGCAGGGCATCGACGATCTCCCGCAGCGTGGCCTCCAAAGACTCGCCGCAGTGGTTGATCTCCCCGACCGCTTCGCGCAGCGGTTTACCCATCTCGCGCATCAGCAGCCGGCCGAGGTGGTCCGCCCGATCAACGAGCTGTGTCCCGACCGGCAGCAACGTCTGCATTCGCTTTTCCAGACCAAGGTTCCGCCAGGCCGGTTGGGCGGCCCGGGCGCGGGCGACGATGTTTGGAATCTCACCGATCGGCGTGATCGGCACTTCCCCGACGACCTCGCCGGTGGCGGGATTCAGGGATTTCAGCGTTCCGGTTGGGGGCGCGGTGAGCGTGGTCATTGCAGATCGTCCTTTCGCAGGTTTCGGTACATTGTAGGGCGGGGCGCTCGCGGTGGGTGATGCGCGGCCTGGCGGCCGCGGCTAAACAGGGCGCACCCCTATTGCGGCATTGTCGATCAGTCGCACCCGCCGCGGCGGGCCCAGGCGGGCGGCGATCAGCCCGCGAGTCGGCCGATCGAATGATCGCACAGGCTCAAGCGTCCTTGCATCACGGACCACGGCGTAGTCGATTGCAAGATCATGTTGTTGGAGGGTGGCACGCATGATCCGCTGGGCGGCCCCGACGTGGCCAGCGGCGCCTGCGGCTTGCAATGCACGAAACAGACCGAGCGCCCGGCCACGCTCATCACTCTTCAGATAGGCGTTGCGGCTGCTCAGCGCCAGCCCATCGGGATCGCGCACCGTCGGATGCGGTTCGATCCGCAGTCCCGGCCAGCGGTCGCCTTGCTGCTCGACCATCGACTCTACGACCAGCAGTTGCTGATAGTCCTTCTCGCCGAAGATGGCGACCGTGGGTCTGACCAGATCAAACAGGCGAGCGACGACCTGGCAGACGCCGGAGAGGTGGCCGGGGCGATGCGCATCCTCCAGGCCGGGCGTTGTCGCCACCTCCGGCAGCGGCGGTACGGGTACATTCTGATTGGGCGGATAGATCGTCTCGACATCGGGCACGAAGGCCACATCAACTCCGATGGCGGCCGCGGCGTCGAGGTCGGGCTCAAGCGCTCGCGGGTAGTGCTCGTAATCCTCGCCCGGGCCGAACTGAGTGGGGTTGACGAAGATGCTGATGACCACGTGGCCGGCCAGCTCCCGCGCCCGGCGTATCAGGGCGAGATGACCATGGTGCAAGGCCCCCAACAAGGGCACGAACGCCCCGCCGGCAAACGAGGACAGCTCAGCCGGATCGCTCACGACTCGCATGTGTGTAGAGTCTCGCAGTGATCGTGGGCGGTCAACTGCTCCGCAGGGGCCGGCAGGGCGCCCGCCGAGGTCGGCTGATGCTCATCGCCCTTGCCTTTCTGACCGACTATAATGAATGGCTCACCCGTATAGGAGTTCTACCACGTGGCTGTCACCGTTACCGAAAATGCAGCTCGGGAGGTTTCCACGATCATCAAGCAGCAGGACCTTGACCCGCAGAAGATCCGGCTGCGCGTCGGCGTCAAAGGCGGCGGCTGCTCCGGCTTCAGCTATCTGCTGGACCTGACGGAGAATCAGCGAGACACGGATGAGGTCTGGGAGCACACCTACGCGCTGCAGCCAGCCGGGCAAGCCGCCAAGGCGGATGCCGAGGCAGCCGAGGGCGGCGTGGCCACCGCTACGGCGGGCGGCAACGGCGAGACCTTCACCGTCCGCGTCATCTGCGACCCCAAGAGCTACCTGTACCTCAACGGCACGGTGATCGACTTCAAGGACGAGATCATGGGCCGGGGGTTTGTCTTCAGTAACCCTAACGCCAGCAGCTCCTGCGGCTGCGGCTCCAGCTTCGCGGTGTGACGGCGGCCGCAGCACCCACCAAACACACCCCAAAGCCCACGGCGTGCACGCCGTGGGCTTTCTGTTTGCGCTTCGCGCTGCCAGCGCCATGAGCTACACTGTGCCGCATGGCGGAGGAAGAACTTTCACCCGACGAGGCGCTCAAAGCGTTGGAGCGGTTCGTCGTGGAGAACAACGACCTGCTGGCGCTGGAGGAGCGGATCGGGCGGTTCAACATCTTCGACGCGCTGGGCGTGGCCCGCGCCGAGATACGGCACTCCAACTTCCTGGCCTGGCTGCTGGACCCGGCTGAATCGCACGGCCAGGGAGCATTGTTCCTCAAGGCGATCCTGATGGACCTGCTCGCTCAGACGCCGCCGGAGCTGCGCCCCCTCAGTCCCGTTGAGCTGGACGGCGTTGAGCTGCGTGGCGTGGATATCCGCCGCGAATGGCGAAACATCGACATCCTCATCACCTGTGAGGACCCGCCGTTCGTGGTCGCGATCGAGAACAAGATCGACGCGGCCGAGCATGGCAAGCAACTTTCGCGTTACGAAGAGGCCGTCAAGCAAGGTTTTGGAAGCCTGCCGAAGCAATTCGTCTATCTGACCATCGACGGCGATGAGCCCTCTGAAGAAAAATGGGTGCCCTACAGCTACGCAGACATCCACCGCGTATTGTCGCCGGTACGCAATACAAGCGCAACCGCAATTGGGGAGGACGTGCTCGCGTTCCTCGACCATTACCTCCGCCTGATTGGGAGCCGGTTTATGGATGATCCGAAGATCGACGATCTGTGTCAACGCATTTATCGTAATCACCGCGCTGCAATCGATCTTGTCTTCGACCGAGCAAAGACTCCGCATGTGCGAATCATGTCGGTGGTGCGTGGTGTCCTGCAAGAGCGCCACGATTACTGCTACATCGCGAACCGCTACTCAGCGAAGGAGCGTTCTGTTGACTTTGTGCCAAGCCAATGGCTGAAACTGCTTCCTGATATCGGAACCTGGTCACCAAAAGATCGCAAACCAGTTTGGCTCACGCTCGGCTTCACAGCCGAGACTGATCATTTGTGCTTCTGGGCGGGGGCGTGGATGACGATCAACAAAAAACTGTGCCATAAGGTGATCGAGCGGCTAACTCGTGATAAGCAGGAGTTTGGCTTCTACGGGTCGAAAGGGAAGGGGAGCTATGGAGCGTTGGGTCGTGCCACCGTCGTCGAGTGGGACGAAGAAGAAGGCCCAGACGAGGATGAAATCGCCGCGGCGGTCCGGGGAAAGCTTGACGAGCTTGAACACCGCCTGGCCGGGGTGCCGGAGGCGCTGCGGCCGATCTTACAGGAGCATGCCACGCCGGCCGGTAGTCCATGAGGCCAGGTCCCGGAAATCGCGGTGTGAGCCCCACCGACAGAGCAGCACACGAAACGAGGTCAAAGCCCATGGCGTGCACGCCGTGGGCTTCTTCGTTGCCCGAGTCTGTATCATGGGCGTCCGGGGTCGGTTTGTACCCTGGTTCCGGAGCATGTTCACCAACCGCGAAGAAGCCGGGCGGCAGCTTGCCCAGAGGCTGCTGCATGTGAAGGACGAACACGCCGACGGCGTGGTGGTGCTCGGGCTGCCGCGCGGCGGGGTGGTCGTGGCCGCAGAGATCGCCAGGGTCCTCGATGCACCTCTTGACGTGTTGGTCGTTCGCAAGCTCGGAGCGCCCGGTCAACCGGAGCTGGCTATCGGGGCGGTGACCAACGGCGAGCAGCCGCAGCAGGTCCTCAACCAGCAGGTGATTCATATGCTGGGCGTGAGCGAAGCCTACCTCCAGGAGGAGATCGGCCGACAACTGGTCGAGGTACGCCGGCGACAGGAGCTTTATCGAGGGGGCCGGCCGGCTGTGCGGCTCGAGGGACGAACGGTGATCGTGGCCGACGACGGCATCGCCACCGGGGCGACCGTCCGAGCGGGCGTTCAAGCGCTTCGTCGAAGTGCCCTGGGTCGAATCGTCTTAACGGTCCCCGTCGCTCCGCCCGAGGTCGCTGAGTCACTTCGGACTGAAGTCGACCAGCTGGTCTGCCTCCACACGCCCTCCGCGTTCGGCGCCGTCGGCGCATTCTACGCCGACTTCTTCCAGACCAGTGACGCTGAGGTCATCGCGCTGCTGGAGCAGGCAGCGATGAGTGATGAGTGATGAGTGATGAGTGATCGCAACAGCCGCGTGCCGGGAGGCCGCGGGGAAGCGTGATCGAAGCGCACACCCCTCGCCGTTGCGGGCGAGGCTATTGCTTGCAAGTCCCAGGTCTCAAGCTTCAAGCCTCATACCTTCGCACAATCAGCGTGTCGTTTTGCCCGCCAAAGCCGAACGAGTCGGAAAGGCACACGTCCACCTTCGCCCGGCGGGCCTCGTTGGGCACGTAATCAAGGTCAAGTTCGGGGTCGGGTTCGTGGAGATTGATCGTCGGGGGAAGTATCTGATGCTGAATCGCCAGGACGCAGGCGATCAGCTCGACGGCCCCGGCGGCGGCGATCAGGTGCCCCATCATCGACTTGGTCGAGCTGATGGGAATCTTCGGCGCGTTGTCGCCGAAGACGCTCTTGATCGCCAATGTCTCGATGGAATCGTTCTCCTGCGTGCCGGTGCCGTGAGCGGAGATGTAGTGAATCGGGGGCCGGCCATCCTCGTCGGTGGCCCGCGGGTCAATGCCCGCCTGGTGAAGAGCCTCGATGACGGCCGCGGCTGGTCCACGGCCGTCGGGATGCATATCGGTGATGCGAAAGGCATCAGCGGTGGAGCCGTACCCGATGATCTCAGCAATCGGCGTGGCGTCGCGGGCCAGCGCATGGTCAAGCGTTTCCAGGATAACGATCCCCGACCCCTCACCCATGACGAAGCCGCTGCGCCTGCGATCGAAGGGCCGCGAGACCCGCGTGATGTCATCAGTGCCCCGTGACAGCGCGGTAAGGCGAATGAAGCCGGTCACCCCCAGCACGTGGATCATGGTGTGGGTGCCGCCCGAGACCATGACATCGGCGTCGCCGCGCCGCAGAATATCGCACGCCTCGCCGATGGCCTGGGTGCTGGCGGCACAGGCCGTGAGGCAGTTGTATGCCGGGCCCCGGATGCCGAACTCCCGCGCGAGATGACTCACCGGCATGTTCGGCTCCTGGCCGATCTCCCGCCAGGGGTCCATAAGCTCGCCGGCCGCCTGAGCCCATCGGGGCGTGTCGATGGCGTCTTCGTCGGGGTCCCAGGCCGCTATGTCAACACGCGCGTAGGCGTCGAAATCCAACACCCCCTCGCCCGCCCCCAGATAGATGCCCACCCGACGACCGTCGAGCCCGGGCGCCGCTCCCAAACAAGCCTGGTCCCACGCTTGGCGGGCCGCACCAAGCGCAAACTGCGTGTTCATCGCTGCATGTTCGTGCAAAGCCGGATCGCGCAGGTATTCTCGAAAGTCGTAGTCGCGCACCTGAGCGGCAAAGGATGTCGGGAACGTAGCAGCATCGAAGCGCTCGATCTGGGTTACGCCCGATTGACCGTTGATCAGATTCGACCACACACTTTGCAGATCATGCCCCAGCGGCGTGATCCAGCCCATGCCGGTGATGACGACGCGCGGTGGGCTCGTTTGTGTACTCATCGCGAAGATTGATTCAGCTGGAGAAGCGCCGGGGCAAGCCCGGCCGCGAAACAGATCATTCGTCTCCGATCACTCATCGCTCATCACTCGCCCCAGCACGAATGCCACGTTCTGTCCGCCCTGACTTGTGCTGAACACAAGGATGTGGCTCAGGGCGGCATTGCGCGAGGAGCACGCGCCGGCATCGAGGCCGTCAGCGACCTCACAATTGAGCCTGGCCGGGAGCATCTGAGCTTTCAGAGCCATCGCGGCAACCGCAACCGCGACCGTTCCCGCTCCGGCGTTACAGTTGCCGGCGTTGGGCACGGTGGTGATCAGCGGGATGGACGCGGCGCGGGGACCGAAGATGCGCTTGATCGCCGCCGACTCCGCCTGGTCAACGTGTGGAATGCTCGAACCGAGCGGAACGATCGCATCGATGTCGCTTGCGTTCGTCTCGGCCTGCTGAAGCGCGATCTCGATCGCATCGGCAAGGCCACGACCATCTGCTTCGATCTCCAAGCCGATCGTGTCGGGGCAATGCGATTGCGTCGAAGCGAAGCTCAGCAGCTCGGCATAGGGTGTTGCGCGGCGATTCTCGGCGACCTCCAACGCTTCGACGATGACAATCCCGCCGCCTTCGCCGATGATCGTTCCGCGGGCGGCGACATCGAACGGCCGCACCACTTCTTGGGGGCTCTCACCGTTGCCGGTGGTGGCCAACCGTCGGGCAAACTGCTGGCGAAGGAACGCCATCGGATTCACCTTGGATTCGACACCACCCGAGAGGCAGGCGTCGGCTGCGCCGCGCTGGATCACTCGCATCGACTCGCCGATCGACAGCCCGCTGCTCGCCTCACAACAGGTGATCGTGTTGCTGGGGCCCTGGCAATCATGAATGATCGTCACGTGACAGGCCAGCATGTTCGGCAGATATTTCAGCAGCCACAGCGGCGTGAGGTTCTCCATGCCGCTACGGCCCCAGTGGCGTAAATCGAATTCGCCTGAGTCGGTCCGGCTGGTCCACAGCGCCGCGGCGAGCTCATTCACATCGGCCGCAACGAGCCCCGCCCCGATGTGACAACCCAAGCGCGGCGAAGCGATGGTCGGCTCGGCGTCGGGATCAACCGCTTTGGTCACCAAGCCGGCATCTTCGACCGCTGCTGCAGCCCCGCCGACCGCCAGCTCGGTATCGCGGCACATCACCTTCGTCGCCTTGCGGTAGCTCTTGGGAACGACCTTGCGAACGTCGAACGACTCGGCGCTGAGCTGGGCAGCGATCTTGCACACGAATCCGCAGGGGTCGAAGCGATCGATGCGCGCAATCGCCGAGCGGCCCTCAACCATCGCCCGCCACAACGGTTCGATGCCGACGCCGAACGCTGTGATCGGCCCCAAGCCGGTGATGACGACACGCCGTGACATCGGCCGATAGTGTAGCCAAAGTAGAGGCCCGCTGAAGGCTTGACGCTCGAAGTTTGATGCTTCGGGCTTGGAGGCATTTGTCTCGGCGTGAACGCACGCGAGGCGATATGAGCCATCCTGACCTCGATAGAGTTACCCGGCCCGCACAGGCTTCTCATATGGACCCGCTGACTCAAACCCTTCTCGGCGCTGTAGCCGCCCAGGCGGTGCTGGGCCGCAAGCTCGGCCGAACTGCGGCGCTGGTCGGAGCGGTCGGCGGGGAACTGCCTGATATCGACGTGTTCTTCCCGTGGGCTGATGCAGCGTTGCCGATTGAGTATCACCGCCACTTCACCCACAGCCTGGCGTTTGTGCTCGTTGTAGGCGTGATTGCGGCGCTGCCGTTTCTTCTCGTCGGCAGATGGCGGCAGAATTGGAAGCTGCTCATCGCCGCGGCCACGATCGGATGCGCCACCCACGGCCTGCTGGATACCTGCACCAGCTACGGCACCTATCTGCTCTGGCCGTTCGTCAACGAGCGCCTGGCCTGGGACCTCATCAGCATCATTGATCCGTTGTTCACGGTGGTCTTGGTGATCGGCCTGGTGTGGTCGCTTATCGCAAAGTCTGCCCGGCCGGGTCGCGTTGCGCTGCTGATGTGTCTTCTCTACCTCGGCGTGGGACTTGTGCAACACGCCCGGGCGGCAGCCGTGCAGGAGCAACTCGCCTCGCAGCGCGGGCACGAAATCACTCGCGGGAGAGTCATGCCCACCCTGGGGAATCTGCTCCTGTGGCGGTCGGTGTACGAAGCCGAGGGGATGCTTTATGCCGACGCCGTGCGCGCGCCGCTGTTCCAATCGACGATGGTGCGTCAGGGATCGTCCCTGCCCCTGACCCGCTTCGAGGATCTCCCGCAAGAGGCGAGAGACTCCCAACGCATCCAGCGAGTGTTTAGCGGCTTCGCGAAGTTTGCCGACGGCTACGTGGCCCATCTGCCGGCCGATCCGCGTGTGATCGCCGACATGCGCTATTCGATCAGCCCCGCGGGATTCGAGCCCCTATGGGGAATCGAGATCGAGTCGGCCGAACCCAATCCAACCGTGCGATGGATCTACCTTGGCGCCAACCGCAACAGCACGCTCGGCGACCTCTGGCACGATCTCTTCAACGCCAGCGGCTTCCGGCCGGCCACTGACCACCAAACGAGGCAACAGTGACCGCGGAAAATCGCAAAAAATCAGGCGATTGGCCGATGACAATTCCAGGGAACTCATGTACGCTGTTTGTTAGGGTTTCATAGGGAGGCATTCTGGCATGGCCGTCGGATCAACCATCGAGTGGACGGAGGCGACCTGGAATCCGGTGACCGGCTGCACACGCGTCTCCACCGGGTGCGATCACTGCTACGCAGCGAGGATGACTCACCGCCTTGAGTTGATGGGAAGTAAGGAATACGCGGGCCTTACTGCCGTGAATCGCCGGGGCGAGCGCCACTTCAACGGCGTGATCAAGACTCACCACGATCGGCTGTCAATCCCCCACCGCTGGCGCCAGCCGCGGCTGGTGTTCGTCAACTCTATGAGCGACCTGTTCCACCCAAAGGTGCCGCTGGACTTCATCAAGGATGTCTTCCGCGTAATGAACGACTGCGAACGGCATACGTTTCAAATTCTCACGAAACGGCCGGACATTGCAGCGACCCATGCGCTGTCCTTGAAATGGACGGACAACATCTGGATGGGCACAAGCGTCGAGAACATGCTTGTAACGCATCGCATCAAAGACCTCGTTCGCATCAGAGCGAAGATACGCTTCCTTTCACTTGAGCCACTCTTGGGGCCCTTGCCACGGCTTGCGCTCAGCGGGATTCACTGGGTGATCGTCGGCGGCGAGTCCGGCCCACGTGCCCGCCCGATGGAAGCCAACTGGGTGCGCCAACTTCGCGATCGCTGTGTCGCCCAAGGTGTGCCGTTCTTCTTCAAACAGTGGGGTGGCGTAAACAAGAAGGCGACGGGGCGCGTGTTGGACGGCGAGATTTGGGACGAACTGCCGAGGACTCACTGTGGGGGACATGTACAAGTTGCACAAACCTGAACAACCTCAGCCCGACCGGCTGATCACGCCGAAGGTACACCCCTGGTCGCGCGACAAGCACCACTTCTTGCATCGCTACCTTGATGCCTTCACAACGGCCATGAAAGACAAGGGGTGGTCAGGGCTGCACTACATCGACCTGTTCGCCGGAGCCGGGATCGAGGACGTAGATGGCTATGGTCTTGATTGGGGGTCTCCCCTTATCGCTGCCCGCCAAACACACCAGTTCACGCGACTGCACCTTTGCGAGATTGGGAAGAAAAAATACGAAGCGCTCGTGGAACGATTGGAGCGGTACCCACAGCCCAACTCGCCCCAAACCCTCCGAGGGGATGCGAACAAGCGAGTGGATGAGGTCGTGGAAGAGATTGAGCAGAGCGCTCTATCAGTGGCTTTCCTAGATCCCTATGGCCTGCACCTTGACTTCGAGACACTGCGAAGACTGTGCGCAATCCGCGCGGACCTCATAATCTTCTTCCCCGATCACCTTGACGCACTCCGGAACTGGGAGAACGTCTACCGCGGGCAGCCTGATTCGAACCTCAACAAGGTGGTGGGCACACCTACTTGGAATCAAAGGATGATCGCCAAGCCCCGCGACCAATGGGCTCACGTCTTGACACAGGTATACGTGGAGCAGATCAAGAGCCTCGGCTACACGCATTTCGACTACGAGCGCATAACGCTCAAGCGTGGTCAGCCGCTGTATCGCCTAATCTTCTGTAGCAAACATGAAGCGGGCGCGACAATCTGGCGCCGTGTCGCGACCAAGAAGCCCGGTGGGCAATGGACCTTTGATTTCGACTAACCGCCGCGGTTCATTTGCGCGACGCGGCGCGTGATGAGCAGGGCCATCTCCAGGGCCTGTTCGTAGTTCAGTCGCGGATCGACCTGGGACTTGTAGGCGCGGGAGAGATCAGCTTCGGCCAGCCCGCGAGCCCCGCCCACGCATTCGGTGACGTTCTCCCCGGTGAGCTCGAAGTGCACACCGCCGAGGTAGGTCCCGGCCTGTTGGTGAATCTCGAAGGCCTGCTCGAGCTCGCTGAGGATGTCATCAAAGCTGCGGGTCTTCAGACCGTTGCTGGTGCGCTGCGTATTGCCGTGCATCGGATCGCAGCACCACAGGACGGTCTTGCTGCTGGATTGCACGGTTTCGATCAACGGCGGCAGGCAGCGGGCGATTTTGTCGGCCCCAAACCGATGCGTCAGCGTCAGCCGGCCCGGCTCATCGTTGGGATCCAGAACATCCAGCAGCCCCCCAAGCCACTTGGGCGTCATACTCGGGCCGATCTTGAGGGCGATCGGGTTGGCGATGCCACGGAAATACTCCACATGAGCGCCATCCAAGTCGGCGGTGCGCATGCCGATCCACGGGAAATGGGCGGCGAGGTTGTACCAACCCTCCCGGCGAGGGACCTGCCGCGTCTGGGCCTGCTCATAAGGCAGGTGCAGTGCATCGTGGCTGGTATAGAAGTCCACGCGATTGATCTCGCCGACGTGCGTGCCGGCCAGGGTCTCCATGAACCGAAGCGACTCGCCGATCGATTCCACGATCCGCTGATACTCCGCGGCCCGGGGCGAATGCTTGACAAAGCCCAGGTCCCAATACTCGGGATGGTGCAGATCGGCGAAGCCACCGTCGATCAGCCCGCGAATGAAGTTCAGCGTCAGTGCCGCCCGTTCATATCCACGAAGCATGAGCTGGGGGTCGGGCGTACGATCGGCCTCGGTGAAGCTGATGCTGTTGATGAGATCCCCGCGATAGCTGGGCAGGGTTTGGCCGTCTCGGGTCTCAGTGTCGGCGGAGCGGGGTTTGGCGTACTGGCCGGCGAATCGCCCCACGCGAATGACGCGCTTATGCGTCCCATGCACCAGCACCAGGCTCATCTGCAACAGGATTTTGAGCTTGTCGGCGATGACGCTCGATTCACATTCTTCGAAGCGCTCGGCGCAGTCCCCGCCTTGCAAGAGGAACCGCCGGCCGGCCGCTGCCTCGGCCAACTGCGATTTGAGCGACTCAATCTCCCATGAGGTCACCAGCGGCGGCAGCATCGAGAGCTGCCCGACGACCCGCTGCACCTCAGCCTGGCAGGGATAGCTGGGCTGCTGTGTAGCCGGCTTGCACTGCCAGGATGCCGGAGACCAGGGCATGAGAGGTCAGGCTTGAGGCTTGAAGGCTCGAGGCGTCGCGTTGGGCGGCGCCTATGGGCAGATTCATCGGCATGCTATCCGCCGAACTTGGGGGCGGCTCGGCGATATGGGGGTGGGGGCGACTGCCGACGAGCCGGCGGCGAGATGCAGCCCGTGATGCCACGATGCCACTCGTGTAAAAAACCCCGCCGCCAGAGTCTGGCACGCCCAGCCAACCCTGCCCGTGCGACGGGGACGTTTCCCAGCGCAGCCCGCACATGCTGCGGTTTGCGATGCTGTTCGCAGATGTGGGACAGATGGTTCCGCCCAGCGATGGGCGAGCCGGCATAAGCGCTGCCAGCGGCCTCGCAGTGTCGTGTGGCCATGCGGGCGACAGGATTCGAACCTGCACGGGTTGCCCCACGGGAACCTAAATCCCGCGCGTCTGCCAGTTCCGCCACGCCCGCGGCGAAAACCAGTAAGATTATCCCCGAGCCGTGGCCTGCGGACAACAGATCTGCCGCGGGCCTGCCGATGGGAGCAATATCGATGAGTTTCAGTCAAAACGCAGCCACCAACATCGTTCCACTGCTGGGCCGCTTGGTTCTGGCCGCAGCATTCATCCCGGCCGGGTTCCACAAGGTTTGGGAAGATGATACGTTCACCGGCGAAGCGGCGCAAACACTCCTCGACCTTGGAATCGGTGACCTCGTTGCAGCCGGCGAGCAGGTGAGCTCGGCCGGTCGAATCGTCCTTGCCTCATATCAAGACGCGGAGACCGGACGCCTTGGTAGCCAAACTCAGCCGGCCACAACGCAAGATGAGGAAGCGACAGCAGACGAGCCGGCCGACCCGGAGGAGGATGCGACCGGCGAACCAGCGCTCGAAGAGGAGGTCCCGGTCGAAGACCTGCAGCCGGTTGAAGAGCCGGACGCCCAGCCGCAACCGCCCAGCCCCCCTGAGGTCGAACAGGCTCCCGGGCCACAAGTCACAGCCAAGCGCCTCCACCATATCACGGTGATGCTCGTGGACAGTGGTCTGGACTGGAAGCCGGGGCTGATGGCCTGGGCGGGCGCGCTGACTGAGCTGTTCGGCGGCGGGTTGATCTTGATCGGTCTGCTCAGCCGGCTCTGGGGTCTCGGCCTGGCCGTCGTGATGGGATGTGCGTTCTATCTCACGACGTGGGTCGCGATCAGCGAGCACGGCTGGTTCTCGCTACCGGTTTCACAGTTCAACGCCATGTTTACCCAGCTGGGCCTGTTCGTGCTGGCCTTTGGCGTGCTCCTGACCGGGCCTGGAGCGGTGAGCGTCGATCGCGCGCTCTTCCGCCGGGCCAAACCCGAAACCGAAGACGAGCATCATTTCGTCGATCTGACCTGACACGCTGCGGCCATGCGGCAACCCGTGCACGCGCATACGCTAAGACAAAGGCCGCGCCGCCCGTCATCCATGGCTGGCCGCGATCCTGGGAAGCTTCGACGTGACGCAGCAGCCTATCTCAGGCCCCAATCCGCCGCGCCGACATCCCGGCGAGATTCCAGCGGGAATGCCTGCTGAGAGTGACTCCGAGCGAGCCGTCAGGCGGATCGTGCCGTGGGTGGTGTCCGTGGGGCTCCACACGGGCATCATTGTGCTGGGCTTCTTCCTCACCTGGACGGTCATGAGCGGCGACGACGAGCAAGCGCCCACGCGGGTCACGGCCGAGTTCTACGCCTTGAACTACGACCCCCTGGTGACGCTGGCCAGCGATCCGACAACAATCGACGAACCATTCGCACCGCAAAGCGCCACGATCGAATCGTTGGAGCAGGCGATCGCGGACCAACTGGCCGATCTCGAACCGGCGCCGCTGAGCCTGGTCGCCGAGACGGTCAGCGCGTGGCATTCGGTCCAGTTTGCCCCGCCGCCGACCCATAACTCGGCCACCTTCGTCGGGCTCACCAGCACGAACGCCCGACGGATCGTCTACGTCATCGACGCCTCCGGATCAATGATCCGCTCGCTTCAGATCGTGCTGGAAGAGCTCGCCCGGTCGTTGGATCCCCTGACCCCGCCCCAAGAGATGGGGATCATCTTCTTTCAGCGCAACCAGGCAGTCATGGTTCCGCCACGCGACCACCTGGTGGCGGCGACGACGCAAGCGAAAATCCAAGCGCTGCGGTGGATTGACGAGCAAATCATTCCGGCGGGTCGATCCAACCCCCTGGCGGCCATCGAGAAAGCTTTGCGCTTCAAGCCGGACGTGATCTTCCTGCTCAGCGACAACATCACCGGCTCGGGCCAGTTCGGAATCGATCAAAAAGAGTTGCTCGATCTGCTGGAACAGCTCAACCCCATCGACGCCGAGACCGGACGGCGAGCGACGCGGATCAACTGCGCGCAGTTCCTCTATCACGATCCGCTGGACACTCTGCGCAAGATCGCCGAGCGTCATGGCGGGCCCCAAGGGTATACGTTCCTCGATGCGGCGGCCCTGGGAATCTCGGCGCCATGATGGCAACCGCCGTCATCGTCCGCCGCCGCTGGCAGGGGCGCCTGGTGGTACCCTGAATAGCCCCGCGGCAAATTGACGCACACCGGCTCGAAGTGAGATAGTTCCCGTTTCTTGCACGAGACAGCCAGATGCGAAACGTCGTCCGTCAGATTGTTGTCCTATGCCTGCTGCTGTCAGCGATCGGTTTTGGGGCTGCCGCAGCCGGGCAGAGCGACGAGCCCAGCGTCGAACCACGGTCAGCCCGAACGCCGGCCACCGGCAGCTTCGCCGATCATTTCTTCATCGCACGCAAGACCGACCCGAACGGTGAGCAGTCCGTCGAGATGATCGGCAGCCTCATCATTTGGTTCCTGTTGGGGCTGTCCGTCGTGAGCATCGGCCTGATCGGACACATGGCGCTGGCCAATCAGCGAAAATCGATCGTGCCCCCAGCGGTGGTCGAACAGGTGCGGAGACTGATGGCGGGGGGCAACTATCGAGGCGTGCTCGACTTCACCGCCAAGGATCACAGCTTTTTCAGCCAGGTGATGCATGGGGGGCTGCGTGAGGCCAACCACGGATTCGGCGCGGTCATTCGCAGCCTGCAGCAGACATCGGATGAGCTGACCTCCACGCGGCTTCGACAGATCGAGTACCTCAACGTGCTGGGGCAGGTCAGCCCGATGATCGGCCTGTTCGGAACGGTCTATGGGATGATTCTTGCGTTCCAGGCGATCGTGACGGCGGGCGGCAACGCGGACCCGATCCTGTTGGCCGGCGGCATAAGCACCGCCTTGACCACGACGTTCTGGGGGCTGGTCGTGGCCATCCCTGCCTTGGCCGGATACGCCATCATCCGCAACAAGATTGACGAACTCACCACCGAAGCGACCCTCGCTGCCGAGGGGTTGCTCAACCAGTTCCGGCCCAAACCAGCGGCGAAGCCCGGCCCCCCCGAAGCCAAGCCGGAGGCACGGCGATGAGCGTTCGGTCCATTCATCCCTGGCTCCGCCGGTGGATTCGTCCAACGGCCGTCAACCATCGAGCAGAAACTCCCAATTCTCCATGAGCGCCGTGTTTCGACGAGGCCGCGCCGAGGTTGAGGCGAATCTCACGCCGATGATCGACGTTGCATTTCTGCTGATCGTGTTCTTCGTGGTCGTGTCGCAGATCGTGGAGATCGAGAGCGTGCAGTTGGACCTGCCGACGCCCCAAGACCCGGCGAGCGAGCGTCCAGGCGAGGAGCAACGAGCGGTGATCAACGTCATTCCGGCCGCCGGCGGAAAGACGTCGGGCTATCGCCTGGGCAGCCGAGTCTTCACCGCTGACACGCAGGGCATCGAGGCGATGACCGCCGAGTTGGCAGCGCTGTACCGCCGCAATCCGACGCTGGACATCAACCTGCGGGCGGATCGATCCACGCATTACGAATGGGTGGAACCTGCGTTGCAGGCCGTCTCCAATGCCGCCCGGCTCTCGGGGCGCCCGGATGTCATCGCGCGGATCAACCTCGTCGTGGTGAGGGAGGATTGAAAAGTGACAAGCCCCATGAGCGATCCCCAGCACCTCCGGGCGAGCTCAACCCCGCCGCTGGAGGTCATTGAGCCGACCCGCGTTCGCCGTCGGCACAGGCGGTCTCGCGCCCGGATCGGGCTGAACGTCACCGCCATGATCGACATCGTGTTCCTGCTGCTGATCTACTTCCTCGCGGCGACGGAGTTCAAGCTCGGCGAAGAACTCTACCGGCTCGATCTGCCGCAGCGCGGCTTAGCAGCGGATCCGTTTGAACTGCCGCGCGACCCGCTACGGGTCGTCATCGCCACCACCGGACCGGGTGAAGGAGGATACACGATCCGGATTCGGGGCCCATACGCACAGCCCGGCAGCTTCCAGGAGCTCTACGAGTTTCTGCGCCGCAACCGGGGTGCGGAGACGGCCGTCGGCGGGCTGTTCGAGCAGGACCATCCCATCATCATCGAGCCAGCGATCGCCACCCGATGGGAGCACGCGATCGACGCCTTCAACGCCGCCGCCCGAGCCCGCTACACCAACATCACCTTCGCCCCACCGAGATGAACGTGATGTTCAATCGCTGCATTCTCCTCTGCGCCATCGCCCTCGCGTCGCCAACACTTGCACAATCACTCCAGGATCGTCCGCACGGGCCCCAACAGCCGTGGCTCCTCAACGAGCGGCGACTGCCTGAGGCGCACGGCCACTCCATAGTCACGCACTCGCAGACCGATCCGATCGACGCGGCGCAGAATCAAATTGCGGCCCAGAGGACTCTCCTGAGTGATCCCGCCATTGGGCCGGACCAACGCCTGGCCAGCGTGCAGCGCTTGCTGAAGGTCCGTGCCCAGCTCATCGCCGGGCAGGCCGACGATCCTCGCCGGGGAGTATGGCTGGCGGACCAGGCGGAGGATCTGTTCTTTGTGCTGCTGCCGATCGAAGGTTCAGGGCTGACCAGTCTGTTCGGCCTGCCGTCGCCGGCGCAGCGAGCCCGAGCCCAACACGTGGCCGGCCAAATCAACGACCTCGCCGCCGAGGCTGAGATCGAAATCGAGCGGGCGATTCTTGAAATCGAGTCTACCCCCGGCTATGTCGATGACATCGCCTTACAGATGAAGCGGCGAAGGCTCGCTGATGACCAGCGCCATCGGCGGATTCCATTCCTTCGCGGCATCGGGGCATTCCTGCACGCCCAACTGAACGTGCAATCGTCAGCCGATCGCCGGAGGCTCTACGAGCTCGCGGCCCGGATGCTTGAGCCGCTTGGCGGCACACTGCCGGGGATGCTCGCCGGCCGGGCCCGGGTGTACGCAGGGTTGGCTCTGGTCCGCCTGCGTGACTTCGAGGCGGCCGAGCGGTTGTTCGGGCTCGTGGCCAGCGATCCCGCAAGCGATCCCGTTGATGTGTTCGCGGCTCTCATGGGGGCAGTGATGAGCCAGGCCGCCCAGCATGGATCGCAGGCGGGACTGGAAGCGCTTGACTCGATCGAGCCCCGCTACACCAACGCGGAGGCTCTGTTCTTCCGCGTGCTCATCGCCGACCAGCGGTTCCTGCTGCGCCAGCAGCTCGCCTCCCAAACGACCGGCCGGCAGCGCGAGGAGCTCTTGCGCCGTGCCTTCGACGCCTACCTTGATCTGCTTGATGCTGAGCTGGGGGTCCCGGCCGCCACCGTTCGCCAAATCGTCTTCGCCCGGCTCACCTTGGCCGCGGATGCGGATGCGCCGCTGGCGCAGCTTCCCGCAATCGTCGCGGTGGCACAAGCCGAAAAGCTGGCCGGTGCGGATGATACCCGAGCCCAGGCCATCACCTTGTTCGGGCGACTCCTTGCGCGGCCCGATCTGGATCAACGAGAGCGTTCAGTGGCGCTATTCGGCATGGCCAAGGCACTGCTTGCCAACGGCCAGCGGCTTGAGGCTGCGCAGCGCTTCGCCCAGGTAGCTCGCGAGCATCCCGCCCAACGCGGTGCGGACCGCGCGATCGAGCTTGCCGCGACCATCGCCGCCGAGCTTTACCGCAAAACTCCACGCGACCCAACGGTCCGCAGTTTCATGAGCAGGACGCTGGACGTACTGCTCAACCGGTTCCCAAATCTGCCTACGATCGACCGGTGGCGATCCACGGCGGGCCGCCTGGCCCTCGCCGAGCAAGAGTACGCACAGGCATTGGCCATCTTTGAGCAGATTCCTCCCGATGCCGAGCAGTGGCTTGACGCACAGTTCATGCAAGCGGCCGTGCTGCAAGCCTGGACTGAAACCCCCAGCGACGCCGCCGAGCGCCGACGGTTGGCCACGCAACTGCTCAAGGCCGTGCAGCATGCCCGAGATGTGATCAACCGGGCGGAGGCTGGCGAGCAAACAGACTCCAACTTGCAATCCCTTGCTTCCTTGAGGGTCTTTCAAGCAACAGCGCTCCTGGAGCTCGGCGAACCGCAGCAGGCGGTCGAGTTACTGCAAGGCGCCGACACCGACCCGTCATTCGAGAGCGCAATGATCGCCAAGGCGATGCTGATCAGGATCGACGCGTACTACGCGCTGGGGCGTGGCAGCGAGGTCAAGCACCAGATCGAGCGATTGCTGGAAGTTGCGCCGGACCGGGCGGGCGGCATTCTCGCCACCATGCTGAAATCGCGACAGCGTGGCGTGACCACCCTCATCGAGATGAGCCGGGACGACGAGGCGACCCAGTTAGCCCGGCGCGAGCTGGCGCCGTTGGCCGACGCCGTTGGTCGCTGGCTGGCAGTGGATACGACCGACGCACCAGATGCGGACGGATTGCGCTTGCGCGCCGCCGACGCATACCGAATGGCCGAGCGCTACGACGATGCGCTGCGCCTGTACGATGCATTGCTGCTGAAGCATCCCAACGCCGTCGAGGCGCTGTTGGGGCGGGCCGAATGCCTGTTCGGCCTGGGCGGGGACCAGTATCCACAGGCAATGGCTCTCTACAAGCGGATCAGCAGCGCTGCGGCCGAAGGCGGCGATTACTACTGGCAATCACAGCTTCGCATGCTGCAGATTCTTGACCACACGAACCGCAATACACACCGAATCGTGCCGCACATCCGACGGTTGCGACAAAAGGATCCGCAGCTCGGCGGCGAGCGCTTCCGCCGGGGTTTGGAGATCCTACAGAATGAACACTCGTGATTCCGCCGGACGGAGCCCCGGCATATTCATGCGGGGTTGACACGACAAGGCTGCGACCGGCCTAGCCGCGGACCGCTCACTCGCGCAGCACGCGTAACTCGTCGCGGAGAATGGCGGCGAGCTCGTAGTTCTCGGCGTCGATCGCGGCTCGCAACCGCTCATGAAGCTCCATTCGCTGACTGACCGGCAATTTCGGGACCAGCGCGTCGCGCATCCCGCGCAACAGCTGCACCTCGTTGGCCTGATCAAAGGCATCGGCGTGCCCGGTCTGCTCGAAGACGGCCTTGATCTCATTCAGCCCGCGATCGATCACCGGCAGCGCCTGTTTGGGTTGGCCTTGGGCGATGACCTCTTCGGCTTCACCCCTCACTCGCATCATGATCACATAGGGGCGGAACTGTTCGAGCACGGTACGATCGTCTTGGGTCGCAGCGAAATCTCGACACAAGTCGAACAGCTCAAGATTGCGGGAGGTGTCGCGGACCACTGCCGCGAAGTCGCCCAGGGCGAACATGCCCACGTAGCGGTGGTAATACTGCACAGCTTCCTCGCGAAGGGCCCGGCATTCCTCGGGGCTGAGGACGAAGCCCTCCCGTCCCCCGCTTTGCTGGACATATCGCCCAAGCCGGTCCTGCTGGTAGATCAGCAGCGACTCGAACCCTTCGGGGCGATGGGCGTCCGGCCGACCTTCCATCTCCATCTGCAACACGCCGAGGTCGATGCGGACCTGCAGCTTGGGCCGGCCATCGCGCCCGGTGATTCGTCGGGCATTGACTCGTCCTGGCTCATACGGCCACGATCGAAGCAGATCTGTCAGGTCAAACGCGTCCACGTGACGAACTTCACAAGTTGTATGAATTAGTCAAGATCATCCTATCGCGGGGGGATCAGCCCAGGCCAAGGCGTGGGGGCGGCTCAAGGGCTGCCCGAATCGAGCCGACGCTACCAAGCTATAACGGATCCACTCGAACCGATCAGGGCGTTGTTGCTTGGCGTGGTTGGGAGACGTAGCATCAAGTGTCTGTCCCTTATACAAATAGCACAGCAACCGCTGTGCAGCTTGGATGGGAAAGTACGGTGGGTGGCGACACATCTGCCGGTGGGTCCAATGACTCACCACGTCGCGTAATCCGCCTGGGGAACCTCGGATAGGGAGGATGCATGGCTCGTTCCGCCCTGCAAGGAGATCTGCAGCTTTATCTGAAGCAGATCAACGAGGTGGGTCTGCTTACCGCGCAAGAGGAGCGGGATCTTGGCTGGCGTGTCATCAACGACAACGACCACCTGGCCAAGGAGAAGATGATCAAGGCCAATTTGCGCTTGGTCGTTTCCATTAGCAAGAGCTACGCGCATCGGGGCCTGTCGCTGGCCGACTTGATCGAGGAGGGCAATATCGGCCTCATCCGCGCCGTAGAAGGCTTCGATCCGGCACAGGGGGCGCGGTTCTCCACCTATGCCTCCTGGTGGATCAAGCAGGCCATCAAACGAACGCTGATCAACGCCGTCCAGCCGATCCACATCCCGGCCTACATGGTGGAGCTCATCGCCAGGTGGAAGGAGACGACACGGAGGCTGCAAGAAGAGCTCGGCCGGCAGCCCACCTCGCAGGAACTCGCCCAGGGTATGGAGGTCCCGGACAAGAAACTCCAGATCATCCGGAGAGCGATCAAGGCGTTTCATAGCCCGCCGCAGGCGCCGGTCGGCGCGGACGGTGAGATCATTGATTTCGCTGATATGTTCGAGGATCTCCGCTGCGAGCAGCCCGATGAAGTCATCGCTCAGTCAGAGGAGTTTCAGATGATCGTCAAGCTGCTCGATGCCATCGACGAGCGCGACGCCAGGGTGCTCCGGCTTCGGTTCGGGCTCGAAGGCAAAGAGCCGCTGACGCTGAAGCAAATCGGCAGGGAAGTGGGGCTCACCCGAGAGCGCGTCCGCCAGATCGAAGTCGATGCGCTCCGGAAGCTCCAGGCTCGATTGGAGGATGAACATCCCAGCCGATTCTGCCGCGATAATCTTCATCCCAACGACGTGCCCGCCTCAGGCGCCCACCGCTCCAACCATCGGCCCGATCAGTCTGGGGCCGGCTGACGTCTTGCGCATTGCCTGCAGCGCCCGCCTAAACAAGCGCAAATCAATCGCGATGCTCAGGTCGCATTGCGCACCAGCGATTCAGCGAGCCTTGTAGAACGGCAGCTTGACCACCTCGGCGGCTTCGGTGGTCCGTGCGAGCTCGATCTGCACCGTGCCGCCGGGTTCGGCAAACTTTGCATCCAGATAGGCCATGGCGATCGGCCAGCCAAGGGTGGGGCTCAGGCACGCGCTGGTAACCCGGCCGATCGGGATGTCGCCTCTGAGCACGGCCATCCCCTGCCGTGCGGTGCGCTTCCCGTTGAGAATCAGCCCGACCAACCTCTGCGGCGGCCCCTTGCCGGCAATCATGTTCAGCGCCTTCTGACCGATGAAATGCCCGACCTCGCCACGGTCGTCGCCCTTCTCAAGGGTGACCGCAAAGTTGAGCCCGGCAGAGAGCGGGTCGATCTCCTCAGTGATCTCGTGGCCGTACAGCGGCATGGCGGCTTCCATGCGCAAGGTGTCGCGAGCCCCCAGCCCGGCCGGCTTGACCACGGCATCGTCGCTATCGACGTTACTCACGAGCAGGCTGACCACCGCGGAAGCCAGCGGCGCCGGCAGGATCACCTCAACGCCATCCTCACCCGAATAGCCGGTGCGCGAGATCGTGATCTGCACTCCAAGCACCGCCATACGTAGGAATCGATAACGCTTCAAACTACGCACCTGGGGCGCGAACGCCCCAATCAGCTCGATGACCTTCGGCCCCTGGATCGCGAGCATGGCCGTGTCAATTGTCTCGTCGCTCAGGTCAAAGCTGAGGTCACCGCGCATCTGCTGGAAGTGGTCGAGCAGCTTGAGGCGGTTGGCCGCGTTGCAGACCATCAGGTACTCGTCTTCGCCGAGCCGATAGACGAGGGTATCGTCGCGGCATCCCCCTCGTTCGTTGCACAAAATCGAGTACCGGCACTGGCCGTCAGCCATCCCGTCGATCCGGCGGGTGCAGACGAGGTCGAGAAACCGCCGGGCGTCGGGGCCGGTGAACCGCAGCCGCCCCATGTGGGAGACGTCGAAGATCCCGCCACTTCGGCGAACCTGACGATGCTCCTGGATGATCGAGCCATACAGCATGGGCATTTCCCAGCCGGCAAACTCGACCATCTTGGCGCTGTGCTCGATGTGGAACTGGTGGAACGGACTGCGGATGAGCGTGGATGGCTTGGTGGTGCAAGACATCGCCTCAAGGTATCGCCATCGGACGCCTTTGGCCACGACCGGCCGGGCAAGCGCCGCGAGATCGTTCCGTGAAACGCGTGGCGCCGTGAACCGTCAGCTGCGGGTCTTGGCCGGGAACTGCACCACCGGGGGCTCGTCCTGCTTGAGCCGCCCCAGCTCGCGCTGCAGCTGCTTGACCCGCTGGGCCAGGCCGTACAGATCCATCCCGACGAGGAGGTTGCGTTTGGCCAGATCAAGGTCTACGGCAGGCGCCCCGCCGACCTTCCGTCCGCTCGGGACGTCCTGCACAACCCCGGCTCTGGCCGCGACCTGCACGCCGTCGCCGATTTTCAGATGCCCGGTGACGCCGACCTGGCCGCCCAGCACCACCTGATTGCCGACCTTAACCGAACCTGCCACACCCACCAGCGAGACGATCAGGCAATGGGGGCCGATGTGCGTGCCGTGGCCGATGGAAATCAGATCTGCGAACTTCGTGCCCGTGCCGATACGAGTCTCTCCCATCGCAGCTCGCTCGACAACGCAGCCTGAGCCGAGCTCCACATCGTCCTCGACCACCACAATGCCGGTCTGAGGGATCTTGTGATGAGCGCCGTCGTGCGTGGCGTAGCCGAAGCCGTCGTTCCCGATGACAGTGTTTGCGTGAAGTATCACGCGATTGCCGAGCACGCATCCGTCGTAAACCACGACGTTGGGGTAGAGAATGCACTCATCGCCTAGTCGGCCATTGGCGCCTACGTAGGCGCCGGGATACAGCACACAATCGCGGCCGATCGACGCGCCGGTCTCGACGACCGCATGGGGATGGATGATTGATCCTCGGCCGATGATTGCTTGTGGATGAACAGAAGCAAGGTTGCTCACGCCGTTGACGGCCTCGCCGACGGGCTGCGGATGCCGGCGTGATCCATGCAGCGCCACCATGGCATTGCGAAACGCAAAGTATGGATCATCCGCAATCACATGGATCACCTTTGGCGGGCACGGTGTGTCGGGGGCCATGATCACGGCGGCGGCTTGTGTCGTAGGCAGAAAACGGGCGTACTTCGTGTTGGCCAGAAACGTCAACTGGTCCGGCCGTGCATCATCGATAGGCGCACAGCCGGTGATGACCACTGAGCCATCACCACCGGCAAGAGTAGCGCCAATTCGATCCGCGAGTTGGACCAACTGCATAGACATCGTCCACCGAGCTACGAAGGTAGGCGGCCGGCGCCTCGCGGTCAATCCACCAGCCGGTTGGGCTTGCCTTGTTGGGGCGTTGGCAGGCCGGTATGCTCCCTCAACTCCTATGCGTCCACCAACCGTCCCCCCAGCGCGTTATCTCATTCCTTTCGCATGGGTGTTACTGGTTGCGCAGGCGATTTGCGGGCAAGCGCGGGAGGAGCTCGAAGCGGACTTCGCAGATCGGCCGATCCTGGCGATCCAAATTGATGGGCTCAAGCGAGTCCAGGAGCAGTTGGTGTGGAACCAACTCCGCTCCGCGGTCGGCGACCCCTACGACCCACAAACCGTCAAGGACGATGTGGCCCTGCTGTATCGGCTGGGAGAGTTCAAGTCCGTCACCGCGGAGGCCGAGCTGCAGCCCGACGGCGCCGTGGTGCTGATCTATCGTGTGATCGAGGCGGCAATCATCGCCGAGGTCCAAGTCGTGGGCAATAAGGTCATCCCGGATCAGGACCTGCTGGCGGCGACCCGGCTTGTCAGAGGCGTTCCGCGAGACGAGTTCCTTATCGAGAACGCAAAGCGAGCGATCGCAGCGCTCTATCGCCAGCGCGGGCACTACCTCACGACCGTCTCCGTAAACGAATCGGAGCTGGAGGAAACGGGGATTCTCTTCTTCCGGGTCATTGAGGGACCTCGCGTAAAGATCAGGGCGATCGAATTCGACGGCAACCAGGCATTCACTTACGAACAGTTGCACGCCGAGATCAAGACCCGAACCGCCTTGCCGCTCTTTCGGCGAGGCGAACTCGATGAGGACAAACTCATTGACGACGTGGCGGCCCTGGACAAGTTCTATAAGGATCGCGGCTACTTGGACGTTCGAGTGGATCGCACCGTCGGGCTCAGCCCGGATAACACTGAGGTAAAGGTCACCTTCCTGATCGTCGAAGGCCGGCAATTCACGCTGCGATCAATTCAGACCGATCCCGATCCGCTACGGGTGTTTGCTCGCGACCAGATCGCCGCATTAATGGTCATCAAACCCGGGGATGTCTACCGTCGTGACAAGATCCGCAAGTCGCTGCAAGTGCTCCAGGATACCTACGGACTCATGAGTTACCTGGACGTGAGAATAGACGCGTCGGAGCTGCGCAGGGGTGACGAACCGCAGGTTGATCTGCTGCTTCAGATCGACGAGGGCAAGCAGTACAGGGTCGGGCTGGTACACGTCAAGGGCAACTTCCTGACGCGAGACAAGGTCGTTCGCCGCCATGTCCGCCTTCACCCGGGGCGCCCATTCGACGCCAGAGAAATCGGACGCTCGGCCGAGCGGATCCGCCAAACCCGGCTGTTCAACGACGTGCACATTACGGTGCAGGACCCGGACCCGGACGATCCCCAATTCCGCGATGTGCTGGTTGAAGTCAAAGAGGCCAACACCGGTTCGATAAACTTTGGCGTTGCGGCGGGCTCAGATACAGGGGTGTTCGGCGAGTTCTCCGTGGTTCAGAGGAACTTCGATATCACCGACCTACCCGAATCGCTGCGCGAGCTTCTCAGCGGCCGGGCCTTCCGCGGCGCCGGACAGCGCTTCTCGATGACGTTCCGGCCGGGCGCTGAACTGTTCCAATATGTAGTCAGCCTGACCGAGCCATACCTCTTCGACACCAATAACTCGCTTCGCGTGAGCGGATCGTTTCGGGATCGTCGGTTCAGGCGGTACGACGAACAGCGGGTGAGGTTGGCAGCCAGTCTCGGGCGGCGACTCGGCGACGTCTGGGACATCGCCGCCAATAGCCGATTCGAGCGCGTCGAGCTGAACAACATCGATCCTACGGCCGCGACGGATGTGTTCGACGCTGCCGGCCCCGACAACCTCACCTCGCTGGGGCTGAGCCTCACCCGCTCCACACTGCGCACGATCACCCGCCCGGCCAGAGGCAGCCGATTGGAATTAAGTGTTGACCAACTCGGTGCCCTGGGCGGATCGTTCGACTTTACGACGGCCTCGGCCGACTATACGGTCTTCATTTCCGTCCACGAGGACTTTCTGGGACGAAAGTCGATCCTCAAGCTCAATTCCCGTGTGGGATACATCTTCGGCGGCGACGCGCCGATTTATGAGCGGTTCCTCATGGGAGGCCGCTCGTTTCGCGGCTTTGATTTCCGCGAAGTCAGCCCCAAGGGGATCCGAGCTGACACCGGCACGCGAGGCATCGACCCGGTGGGCGGACGATGGCTGGTGTTCCTCGGCGCGCAGTACGAGGTCCCGCTGATCCAGGAAGCGCTCACCGGCGTGGTCTTCCTCGATACCGGCACGGTCACCGATGACCCCGGGTTCGACGAGTATCGAAGCTCGATCGGGGCGGGAATCCGCATCTACATCCCGCAGTTCGGTCCGGTGCCCATTGCCTTCGATCTCGCCATACCAATCGAGAAGCAGGCCGGCGACCGGACACAAGTCTTGAGCTTCAGTGTGGAGCTGCCGTTCTAGGATCGAGCCCGTGGATCGGCGGCCGTGGCCAGGCCCGCCAGCTGCTGAATGCGGAATCTCTGCCCGCGGGGTATCATCTTCAGGGAGGAATCCCGCCTCATACCGCCGGTTCTTACAGGATGACCGCCATGACCTCGAACAAACTCTGGATCATTGTTCCCCTCGTCACCATCATGCTGCTTTTCGGCGTAATCATGGGCAATCAAACTCCGGCTGCTCAAACGATTGCTCCCAAGGAGCCCGTCCTCGCCGCAGTCCAGATTGAATCGCTCTTCGACGGGTTGGTCCAACGCGCCGAGGCCAAGGCTGAGATTGATGATCTTAAAGACGAGATCACCGCTGAAAGGGACGCCCGGCAAGCCGCGATCGCGAAGATGGAAGAGGAGTTCAGAGGCGCGGCCGATCCGGACAGGCAGGAGGAGCTCGTCGATACAATCACGCTGGAGAAGCTGAAGCTGCAGTTCTGGTATCAGGAGGCCGAGGCCGAACTTGAAGTGGAGAAGGCCTTGCGGCTTCAGCACATCTATATGAAGATCAGTGAGGCTATCGGAGAACTTGCCTCAGCCCAGGGATATGACCTGGTCATCCTCGATGACTCCGCCCAGGAGCCGGAGTTTGACAGGGACTCTCGAATCCCGGGACAGGTGCAGATTCTCCAGCAGATCGCAAGCCGCAAGGTCCTTTACCGAAACCCCGCCATCGACATCACCAACGACCTGATTACGCGAATGAACAACAAGTTCCGAGCGAGATAGAGCGGACCCTAGCCCGGACGTTGCCGTCTGAACACAGACGTGCTCGCCCCCCAGGCGCCATCGCCGCCTACCCGGCGGCAGCTAGACTATGGGGACGTTGAACACCACACCGAGAGGACCCGACCTCATGACTCAACTTCGCACGATCGTGAACCGGCCGATCACTCTTTGCCTCCTGCTGCTGGCGGCCGTGGTTGTCGCCCCCTCCTACGCAGTGCGGTCCATTGCCCCGTCTCGCCCGGCCATCATCGCCAACGTTGATCTGGAGAAGGTCTTCAACGAGATTGGCCTGCGGGCCGAGGCAGAAATCGAGCTGGACCAACTGAAGCAGCGATTCCAAGAGGAGGCAGACGCGCTGCGGAAGGAAGCCACGCGGCTCGAGCAGGACCTGGACCTGCTTGTTCGTGGCACACCTCAATACCAGAAGGCGGAGAAGGAATACAAACAGGTTGCACTGGATTTCCGTGCTTTGGTTGAATTCAACAAGGCAAAGCTTGGCGCCAGGCGGGCGGAAGCCCGCAAGGAAATCTTCGATCAGATCGTCAGGGCCGCAGGGAGCTTTGCAGGAGCCCACGGCATTGATTACATCCTTGCCGATGACTCGCGGGTCAATCTCCAGAAGGGCAGCGAGCTCCAGATCGTTCAACAAATATCGCTACGGCGGGTGGTGTACGCCGACCCGGCGTTCGACATCACGGACGAGCTGATCGGGTGGATCAACCAGAGGTAATTCTCCCCGCCGCCGGCACGACAGGCCTCAAAGCCATGAATAGCACGACGACGATATACACGACCTCCGATCTGGCCCAGCGCGTGGCCGGCGAGCTGCGCGGACGAGGCGATATTCAGATCGTTGGCGTCAACTCGATGGACGAGGCAACCGCAGAAGAAATCACCTTCATCGCTGACACCAGCCACGCCGGGCGCTGGCGAGAGGTGGCGGCCGGCGCAGCCGTGGTCAGCGAAGGGCTCGAACCATCTGATGGCAACCGCCATGCCCAGGCCTTGATCTTCGTGCCGGACGCCGAACTCGCGATGATCGAACTGCTGCACCTGTTTGAACCATCGGAACCGCTGCCGCAGATTGGAGTGCATGCGTCGGCCGTAGTTCACTCAACGGCGACGATCGGCCGCGGCGCGCGGATCGGGCCCCACGTGAGCATTGATGAGCAAGCGAACATCGGCGACCGAGCAGTGTTGCACGCCGGCGTCCGCGTCTACGGGACCGTGCAAATCGGCGACGACACAGTGCTCCACGCCAACACGGTCGTTCGAGAGCGTTGCCGCATTGGGCGCCGCGTGATCCTCCACCAGAATGTTTCGATCGGTGCCGATGGATTCGGATACCGGCCGTCGCCCGACGGGTCGGGCTTGCTGAAGGTGCCGCAAATCGGCACGGCGGTCATCGAGGACGACGTGGAGATCGGCGCCAATTCCTGCGTCGATCGAGGCAAGTTCGGCACAACCGTCATCGGCGCGGGCACGAAGATCGACAACCTGGTTCAGATCGGACACAACTGCCGCATCGGCCGCGACTGCGTCATCGCCGGCTTGGCCGGGCTCAGCGGATCGGTGATCGTGGGTGACCGTGTCCGCATTGGCGGAGCCGCGGGCATTACCGAGCATGTCCGGATCGGCGACCGCGCAACGATCGCCGCCCAATCCGGCGTGATGCGGGACATCCCCGCCGGAGACACCTACCTCGGGAGCCCCGCCGACGAGGTTCACCAGAAATTGCGTCAATTCGCCTCCATCCGTAAGCTACCCGACTGGATGCACCGTGTATCCCAGCTGCTCAAGGTGGACCAGTTGTAGGATCGCCCGCTGCTTTGCCGGATCGTGTAACGATGCGACAACCACATCAGACCATGCTCGATAAGGCTGAAAAGGATGAACCAGGCATCGGTGCGACCACTAAGCAGCCGATGCAACACACCCTCGCCGGTGAGGTGACGGTCTCGGGAAGGGGTCTTCTTCTAGGTGAAGAAGCAACCGCGACGATCCTACCCGCCGCACCGAACCACGGCATCGTCTTCGAGCGAATAGACGTCGCCCCGCCGGTTCAGATCCCCGCGCTGGTCCAGTACATTGCCCGGCGAGCCCGTCGAACTACGCTGGCATTGGAGAACACGTCGATCGAAACCGTTGAGCACTGCATGTCGGCGTTCGCTGGGCTGGGCGTCGACAACGCTCTGATTCGGCTCGACGGGCCGGAGCTGCCTTGCGGCGACGGGTCACCGGCCCCGTTTGTTGATCCAATCATCGAGGTCGGTCTAATCGAACAGGACTCGCCGCGTCGCGTCTTCCGCATCACCGAGCCCATCGTCGTCGAGGCGGGCGGCGCCATGCTTACCGCACTTCCCACCCGGGAGGCCGAGCTGCGAGTGATCTTCGACCTCGACTACGGGCACAACTCCCATCGAATCAAGCGCCAGATTCAAACATACGCCTCCAGTAACGGCGACTATCGGAATGAGCTTGCACGAGCCCGCACCTACAGCCTCAAGGAGGAGGCGCAGGCACTATGGGATCGGGGGATGTGCCGGCACCTTTCCCCAAGAGACGTCTTGGTCATCGACGACGATGGCCCCATTGACAACCAGTACCGGTACGACGACGAGCCCGTGCGGCACAAGATTGTGGATCTGCTGGGCGATCTATACCTCGTCGGCTGCGAAGTGCACGGGCAGGTCGTGGCGTACAAGTCCGGCCACGAGCTCAATCGACAGCTGTGCATCAAGATTGTCGAACAGATGGAAGCGGCCCATCGCCAGGAGATCCTGCTCCACGGCCGCAAGCTGGATGTCCGCGCGATCCAGCGGCTGATGCCCCACCGCTACCCGATGCTGCTGGTGGATCGGGTCGTGGAGATGGACGGCGATCGCAAGGCAATCGGCGTCAAGAATGTGACGATCAACGAGCCGTTCTTTAGTGGCCATTACCCCGGAACGCCGATTATGCCGGGAGTGCTCATCGTCGAGGCCATGGCTCAACTCGGGGGTCTCCTGATGAGCCAGAAGCTGGAGCACACCGGCAAGATCGCTGTGTTGCTAAGCCTCGATAAGGTCAAGCTCCGCCACCCGGTGACCCCCGGCGATCAACTCATTCTCGAAGCTGAGGCGGTGAGAGCCAAGCCTCGATCTGCCACCGTCAAGTGTCAAGCGTTCGTCGGCACCAAAGTTGCGGCTCAAGCAATGATCAAGTTCATGATGGTTGACGCGGAGCACGATTGACCTGGGCGGTACCCACAGCCCCGGTACCGACCCCGAGCAGTAATGATGCCAACAATCCACCCCACCGCAATCGTTCACCCATCTGCCCGAATCGCTGACTCGGTGCGGATCGGTCCATACTGCGTCATTGAGGCGAAGGTGACGATCGGCCGAGGAACCGTGCTACACAATCACGTCATCATCCAATCACTCACAACGCTCGGCGAGGACAACCAGATCTACCCGTTTGCCGTGCTGGGCGCAGACCCCCAGGATCGGAAATTCCGAGGCGAGCCGGTCCACTGTGTCATAGGCGACCGCAACCTAATCCGGGAGCATGTCACCATCCACCGAGGCACCAGCGACGGAGACAGTGTGACGCGGATTGGCAGCGACAATCTCATCATGGTCGCATCGCATATCGCCCATGACTGTCAGGTCGCGGATCACGTAACAATCGCCAATCAGGTGATGCTTGCCGGCCACGTTCGGATCGAGGACGGCGTAAGTATCGGCGGCGGCGCGGGGGTGCATCACTTTGCGACGGTCGGCACGTGTGCCTTCGTCGGCGGGCTGGCCCGCATTGCCAAGGATGTCCCGCCTTACATGATCGTCGAAGGCAACCCCGCTGAAGTGCGGGCAGTCAACTCCATTGCCATGACCCGACGAGGCTACTGCCCCGAGCACATCGAAGCCGTCAAAGACGCCTACAAGCGACTCTACCGCGACAACGATGTTGCCATGGCCGAGAAGCTTACCGAGCTTCGGCAACTGTACCCGCACGTTCGTGCGGTTACCAGGCTGTGTGACGCTTTGGCCGCGATGGGAGACGGGGTCCATGGCCGTGCTTTAGAACTCACGCGGGGCAACCACAAGCGGTCGGCCAAGGTCTGACACAGCCCAGACGCCGGATCACACCGCGGCTTTGCGGGCAGGTCGCTATCGCAAACACCGCTTACTTCCGATCGCTCGTCAGGTCTCCTGCCTTGCTGTGCGCTGCCCCGCCGCCAAGCAGCCGGTGACTTTTGTTTCCGGCAGCCGCGCTGATCGCAGCAGGCACTTACTCCGGCTCGTCATCTTCGAACTCCTCATCTTCGAGAAGAACCTCATCTTCGTTGTCGTCCTCGTCATCGTCTTCGTCGAGAAGGTCGTCCTCGTCCAAGTCCTCATCTTCCTCATCCAGCTCGAGATCTTCATCGTCGTCGTCGTCGTCGTGCTCCGGAGCGTTCTCACCCGGCAAAGGGACCGACAAGACGCTGCAATTGGGCTTCAGCGAAAGACTCCCGTCCAAGATCAAGTTGGGGGCTTCATCGACAGCCTCGACCCGGCCGCCGCCTTCAAAAGGAATCATTCCAGAGGAGGACGAAACTCCGGTGACCTCTGACATCAACTGAACTCCGCGATTCGATACGGTGTCTGTGCCTGGTAGCGCGCCGTATTGGATCGACTCCGCCAGAGAAGTCAACCCCATGGGGCCGGCCTATTTTCCCCCCCCCGGCCCCTGCCCATAGCCCGCGTGCTCCGCAGGCCGGCCGGCAGGCCGACGCCCGCCCAGCCGTGCCATCGCAACCTCCCGGCCGGGTAACCTCCAAGCTCCGGCGAAGCATCGATGAGGTTGGGCGCCCTCAAGTCATGGGTTGAGTGGTACGGCAACGGCCACCGTCGAGGAGACCGTGGACAGGAAAACCCAGCCATCGATCACCACCGCTTGCTGGAGCCGTTGGGGGAGCGATGGAAGTTGGAACACCTCGCCCATGAGCTTGCAATTCTCCGACAATGCGTAGAGCCGATAGGTGTGCTGCGTCTGCCGGCCCGATTGGCCGGGAATCTTCACCTGCTCGCTCTTGTATCGGCTGATCACCACCAGCCGATCGCCAGTCGGCAACAACCACTTGTAATCGCGCGGTGCGCCGACCATCTCGGCTCCCAATATTCGTCCCTGGTGGTCGAAGCGAACGATTCGATGCCCGTATCGAGCGAAGATCCGTCCGTCGTCAATAAGGATGTCCCTCAAGTCAAGGCGATCGCCCACACCTTGAAAGGGCGTATCAAACGGCGGTGACATGGCGCCGTCTTGCAATCGGATTGATCGCAACGGGTTCACGCCATCGGAATGTTGCGCCGATTGGCTCTGGATGACTTCATATCCGCCCGCCGGCCAGGCGCGGTGCGCCCCTTTCGCCGCCCGGGACACGTTCGCCCACAGTGTCTCACCCGACAGTAGATCCACCATCTCGATGCCGGCCGCAGTGCCGTACACCATCGAACCAAGCGGCCCGATGGTCATCCACTTCACCTCCAAGCCGCCAAGCGGTGTGATTTCGTAGATCGTCTCGCCCGAATTGGGATTGACCACCAGGATTTTCGGTACTCGATCGCCTGATTCATCGGACCCTTGCACGCCGGCGAGCACGAGAGCGAAATCGCGCAGTTGTGCCTCGTGGACCTCGTCGAGCCCGCGCTTCAGCGCCCGCGGCCAGCGAGGAGTTGTGCCGTCGCCGGGATCGAAGGCAATCACCTCACCCGATCGCCGCACGAGGACCAGTGCGTTGGAACTGACCAACGGGAGTACTTCCGAAGGGTTCAACGGCTGACCGTTGGGCATCCGTTGACCACCGCCGCGGGCACCGGGGCGATCTGGGTCGGGGTCACCCAAATGATCCGTCAAGCTCGGCGTGGTCCATCGTTGCGTCCCGTCGGCTGGGTCGATGAGCACCGCACGCGTGTCGCCCACATCCGAGATCACCCAGAGAAGCAATCCACGCGAATCGAACCGAAGGATGTAGGGTGTATCGTGATCCTGCAGGTCGGTGGACCACAACGGATCACGCCTCGGGCCGGTGATCAGACGCAGTGAAGGCGAGTCATAGAGCAACGCGCGATCGGGAGGCGGTGCCGCGGTCACCGGCCAGTAGTACGGCACCAGTGCTTCGGGAAGGCGGTCAGCAAGACCCACGGCTTCGCCGATCCACGGTCTCCGGTGTGCCGTGGTCGCCGACTTCAGTGACGCCAGCCACGTTACCGCGTCACGCCGGCCAACGGTGCTCATCAGCGACGTATCCCCGTAGGTATCCACCACGTGCTGCAACACTGCCCGAGCGTGACCCAGCCATCCCGCCTGTTCACTGTTTGATACGAGCAATCCGAGCAGCCGGCTTGCCCGTTGCTGCCCGGGTGCCAGGCGATAGACCGCGGTTAGAGCGCCAGCAGCGATGCGGTCGTCACCACCGGCCCCGGCGCGAATCCCCGCCTCAATTGCCGAATCCGAAAATGGAAACTCATGGGCGAGCGCGATGAACTGCTCAGGCTTGGCGCGAGGATCGCGCCGAAGCTTCTGCAACCGGAGACGCGCGAGATCGGCCTGAGGTTGATAGACCTCCTGCCCGTGAGCCTCTATGAGCGAGCGAATCCGCTGCGCGGCCCAGGCTGCCGCCGACCGTACCACCCCATCCCACGTGCGGCCGGCGGCGGCCAATGTCGGCGTTGACAGAATCGCCTGATAGGCCTCCACTGCTCCGCCCAAGGCATGGGATGACAACCACTGGCCGTAGGCCAGCAAATGCTCCACCCGCTGATCCGATTCCAAGGCAACAAATCCAATCATGGCATGAAGGTCTTCGCCCTGCTCGATTGTCTGAGCGATTCCTTTCTGATCGAGCTCCAGGAGTATGTCGAGCAGCTCACGCCGGGCGCGGCTCAGATGGCGATCAGTTGGCGCGTTGTTGACGGTTCGGAGCACGAGATCAGCCGCCTCCAGCGCCAGATCCAGATCGCGCACCCGCATACCCAGACGAACCAGAGCGATGGCCGGGGCGGGATCACTCGGCGCTGCAGCTAGCTGCTGGCGCAGCATCTGCTCGGCTCGCCTCAACGGCATGTAGGACTGCAAGCGGTCGCTTCCGGCCAGGATCAACTGTGACCCAGCCACGAGCGGATTACCGCCCAGCTCCACATCAACGCGGTGCAGGACCCGGCCGGTCTCGACGTCAACCACCACCAGGCCATCATGCGTCGGCACAATCAGCGCGCCGTCAACCAACTGAACGCGACCACGAATCTCATCGCCGTCCGCGCCGAATCCAGATGGGTGGTCCGCCGGTTGCGCAGCGTCAGGAAACCGCCACATCGGACGGTCGAGGCTATCGAGTGAGAAGGCGCGTATCTCGCTTCCGACCGCGTACACCGACTGCTCGTCTGCAAGGAAATAGCGTGGCGAGTCCCATGCCTCGGGTCCGGTCCCGACGCTTTCGATCTCCTCGCCGGTGTCCCAATCCAGTAGCACCACACGCCGATGGTCCGGCCGAAGGGCGAGCACCCCACGAGGCGTAACCACGGGCCCGACCATCTCCCACGGCCGGCGATCTGACAAAGAAGCGCTCAACGGCGGGTGGTAGCGACGCAGCCATCGGGTTTGGCCGGTTGCGGCATTGATCCGCGCCACGGCGCCGATCGCGGTGGCGACGACCAGATCACCCCGGTGAAAGACGGGCGTCGAGAATGGCCGAACGCGGTGACTGCGAATCCCCCCGCTGGTGGCCACATGTCGAACCCATCGAAGCCGACCATCCTCAAGGTCCAGCGCGATCATGTAGCAACTGGTCAACAACTGCCGGCTGATCTTTCGAGCCAGCACGTACACGCCTCCCTCGGTGATGACGGGCGCCCCGTGGGGGAACAGGCCGGCAAGCTCACCGCCTCCCGCCAGATGATCAATCCGCGCGGACCACCGCAAGACACCGTCTTGGGCATCCAAGCAAACTACCTTGCGGTCACTGGTCGCCGCATCGGCGTAGGCATGGCCGGTGAGCGTGACCAGCGCCCCGTCGCTCAGGGCGACGATATTGAGATCGGCGATCTGCCGGCTGAGCTGGTCGATGGCCGGCATCATCGGCCGATCGACATACGGCGGCCAAAGCGGCCGACCGGTGAATCGGTCCACGGCACGGATGGTTCGGCCTTCGTTGACATACGCCGCCGAACCGGAGACCGTCGCGGCGGCGGTCAACATCGCGCCCGACCGCTGGAGCTGTTCGATCAGCCGGCTCGCCGGTGGCTCACCGCTGATGGGGTCGATCAGACGTCGACCCAGCGGCATGTCTGAGAGGCGAATTGACCAGATCGGCTGCCCAACCAGTTGGTCAAGGTCGGCCGATCGGGCTCGATCCAGCGGCGAGATTCCCTGCTGACCCGGCGTTGCCCCGATTCCATCGGGGCTGGTGATGATGAGGGCATCGAGCCGGCTCTTCAACACCTGGCCGTCGGTTCCGAGATCCGTCAGCGAGCGGACCGCACGCTCCAAACTGGATGCATCTGAGACGTAGTGTGCTGCCAAGCCGAGCATGAACCAACAATGTGCAGCCCGCTGTTCGTGTAGATCGGGATGCTTCACCGCTTGCCACAGCCAGGTCATGGCCGAGTGGAACCGGGCCGATTCCAGATCGTCCTGAGCAAGTCGAAGAAGTGCCTCCAGCCCCGGTTCTGTGGTCGACCGCGTAATCGCCAGGCGGCGTAACTGCCCTACCTCCAGCAGGCGCCGGGCCTGGGCCGTTTCAGTCAGCCGATACCTATTGAGCAGCCGATCATCACCCAGTACCTCCGCGAGCACTCGAGCCCTGACGGCAACAAAATGATCCGCTGAGGTCTCGTTGGCCGGAAGCAGCTTCATCGCATAATCGTCAAGCAGCTCCTGGTAGATCCGAACGGCTTCGCCGACGTTATCCCTGACCTGATCCCTGGCAAGGCGAAACAGCTCCCACGCCCGGGGTGAAGCATCCACATAGACTGGGTTCTCCTGCGGCGCGGCCGCTCCGATCAGCGGGCACAAGACCGCCAAGCTGACGACCAGGCGCCACAAGGCTCCGCCGCTCGACCCCCGGCGGACTACACCCCTTGTCATGTTCCGGTCGCGGTCATGAGTCACGCGTGATGTTCTCCGTCGTATGGTAGGGGGCTGCGATTCAGCCGAACCGCCCTGACAACCCATGAAGGCGCATCCAGTCATCGGTGCGGAGGCAAGCGGCAGAGTAGGAGCCTCGGCGTCATAAGCGCTCCGGACGGCATGGCGAAACAGGGGCGTCAACGGCGTGATCGGTCAACGCGCGTCGTGGTCTTGATTGTGCGGGTCATCCTTCTCAGCCTCGGCGACCTGGGCATCACGCTCATTGACCTGCGATCGAGGGGAATGATGGAGGCGAACCCGATCGCCGGATACTTCATCAGGCTCGCCCAGTCTGTGTCGGCTCTGGCCGCGTACAAGATGCTGACGGTCGGAATGGGCGTTGGCTCGGCTTGCTGTATCGCCTTCGCCGTCACGCTGAGGGTGAGATGGCTGCCTGGTATGCCATGGCGCTCCTTGCCCTGATGTCGCTCCAGTGGCACGACCACACTCGCCAGTTCGAGAGCCTCGACAATACCGCGGTCACCCGGAACAATAGATACGGCGACGATTGGCTCACTCTCGACTGAGCGACCAACCCACGATACAGTGGACGCATGTGTTGTCCGCCGCAAGGCATCATTCGCACGGCTGTGGCGGGTTTGATGCTCTGCTCGCTTCTCGGCTGCGCGGGACACCGCTCGCCAACGATCTCCCTGGCCCAAGTCGCGGTGACTGAATCGAGTGACGAGGCTCTGAGCCTGGCATTCGTGCTTGAACTGAAGAACCCACGCAATGAAGCACTGGACCTCTATGATTTCACCTACAGCCTTGCGATCGACGGCAGACCGGTTTACCAAGGCAGACGCGCAGCCGAGGCCACGCTGAGCGTTGCCGGGACTCGACAACTTACCATTCCCGCCGTTGTCCCTTTCGCCCGGCTCGGATGGACTCCTTCAGCGCGCGATGGGCAGGTGACATACGCACTTACCGGAACTGTGCTTTATAACACACCAGGCGACCTCGCCCGCCTCCTGTTCGAAACCGGCGTGCGGCGGCCGAAGATCAGCTTCGCCCATCGCGGTCAGGTTCGCCTGCACGCAGGGCCCTGATCGACTTGGAGCTGTGTAGCCCCGACCCCGCCGACGTGCCTTTCCCACGCTGCGTGACCCTCACAAACTGAGTCGACCGCACAACCGCCAACCTGGGGCAACTCCCTGGCGCTTGAGCAGTTATGCACCGCTATCGGCGTGTCGATATGCCCTTGACCGCCTGCATTGAAGGCTGCCGGATCAACCCAGAGGGAGCTCACATGCAACTTCAAGGCATTCTTTCTACGGCCAACAAACAAGATGCTTCGGACATCCACCTGGTCAGCGGTCATGCGCCAATGATACGCGTCCACACGGTGATAACCCCGATGGATTACCCGATTCTCACGCCCGAGAGTGTGCACGAGGCACTCTCGCAGATGATCACAAAGGTTCAGATGGCCCGCTTCGAGGAGTCGAAGGACCTCGACTTTTCCTACGAAGTCGAGGGCCTCGGCCGATATCGCGTGAATGCTCACCAGCAGCGAGGCGGTATCGGGCTGGCCATGCGGGCGATCAAGGCCGATGCACCACCGTTGGAGGAGTTGAATCTCCCGGAGATCATCAGTCGCCTGACATTCCTGCCTCGAGGATTGGTGCTGGTCACCGGCGACACCGGCTCGGGCAAATCAACGACCCTTGCGTCGATGATTCAGGCAATGAATGATCGGTATCGCAAGCACATCATTACGCTTGAGGACCCTGTTGAATATACCTTCGAATCAAACAAGTGCCTCATCGAGCAGCGCGAGCTTGGTGATGACATGCCCAGCTTCGCCTCGGGGCTCAAGCACGCGTTGCGTCAGGACCCAGACATCATTCTTGTCGGCGAGATGCGAGATCTGGATACGACGGCGCTGGCCATCTCCGCTGCGGAGACCGGCCACCTGGTTCTCTCGACGCTGCACACGGTCAATGCCTCGCAGACGGTGGAGCGAATCATCGACATGTATCCCGCCGGCCAGCAGAACCAGATCCGGTCCATGCTGGGCAACACCCTGCAGGCCGTGGTTTCCCAAACGCTGTTCAGCCGTATGGATCAGCCGGGGATGGTGCCCGCCGTCGAGGTGATGCTGTGCACGCCTGCGGTTCGCAACATCATTCGCGAATCGCGAACCTTTGAGATTCCCAACGTCATCGACACCAATCGTCAGATGGGAATGATCAGTTTGGACAACTCGATCGCCCAGCTTTATTTCAACAGTCTCATCACCCGCGAGGATGCCATCGCCCAGGCCGCCTACCCCGACAAGTTGGAACGACAACTCGCGGCCTAATGACCTGAGTACCAAATTCGATGCCGCAATACCGATACCAAGCGCGACATCCGTCTGGTCAGATTCAGGCTGGGGTCCTGGCCGCCAGCAGCGCAGCCACGGCCGCAGCGATCCTGCGCAAGAACGGTCATCACCTGCTGCAGTTGGTGCCTGTTCAATCCAGCGCAGCCCAATTGAGCAGTCGGCTCAAGGCACTGAACTACTCCAGTGGACCCAGCCAGAAGGACATTCTCGACTTCACCACCCAGTTGGCGGTGATGATTCGAGCGGGCATCGCCCTGCGCCTTGCGCTGGATGGTATCGCCGATCAGGTGACCAATCCGAAGTTCAAGAAGATCCTCCTGAGCATCAAGATGGACGTGGAGTCGGGTAAGCAGTTCTCCGAGGCCATCGGGAAGTTCCCAAGGCTGTTCGGCCAACTGTACGTGAACATGGTGCGAGCATCAGAGATGTCCGGTTCGTTCGCGAAGATGCTGGACCGAATCGCTGTGTACATTTCCCAGCAGCTCGAAACCCGCAAGATGGTCATCGGCGCCAGCATTTATCCGGGGATCATCGCCAGCATGGCCATCGGGGTGACTACGTTTCTGCTTACTTTTGTTCTTCCCAGGTTCGCCAGTGTGTTCGAGGGCAAGGAATCCATACTGCCCTGGCCGACGAAGTTCCTCATGGGCTTATCGGATTGGATGGTTCATTACTGGTGGACGCTGTTGGTCGGCGGGGCCGTCGGCTTCACAGCGTTCTTCCTCTTCCTCAAGACCGACCTGGGCCGCTACTCGTTCGACAAGGCCAAGCTCACCATACCACTGTTCAGCCGAATGTTCAGGGCGCTATACGTGAGCCGTTCGCTGCACACGATGGGAGAGCTGCTCAATGCCGGCGTTCCCATGCTCGATGCGCTCGCCATTACCGGAGATATCACGGGCAACCTGCTGTACAAGCGAATGTGGCGGCGCGTCTACGCGGCCGTCAAACAGGGCAAAAAGATGCAGGTCGAGCTGATCAAATCCAAGCTGTTGCCCACTTCGGTGGTTCAGATGGTCGCTGCTGGTGAAGAGTCCGGGCGGCTCGGTGAGGTCCTTGACGAGATTTCGACTTTCTATGCGAAAACCTTGCGGGATGCGATCAAGGCCGTCACCGGCATGATCGAGCCGATCATGATCATCCTCATGGGATCGGTCGTCGGGTTCATCGCCATGGCGATCATTCTGCCAATCTTCAAGATGAGTTCGCTCGTTGGGGGGTGATTTGACAACCGAGGGAGGCGTGGAGAAAGCAGCATGATGATCGTCGCTGCACTGACACGAGCCACAGTGGCAAGTCACCGGAGCCGGAACACGACCGGGCGATCGCGGCCGATCTCCCGGCGCCGCCCGCGTGGCTTCACGCTCATCGAGACCGCACTAGCCACGATCATTGTCGGGGTCGGGGTGCTCGCCATGGTCACCGCCCAGCAGGGGTTTCATAAGAAAAACTCCTGGTCAACGCATGTCAGCACCGCAACCGCGCTAGCCAACGAGATCCGCGAGATGACCTGGAATCTGCCCCGGCATGATCCGGTCACCGGCGACGCCTTCTGGGGGCCGGAGGGCAACAACGAACTCTGGGTCGGCGACTTCGACGACCTCGACGACTTCGACGGCGATGGCGAAGGGTTGATCTTCTCAGCCGAGCTCGGCAACGGGCCGATCAACGCCCGCCGAGAGATCATCGCCAACATGGACGGCTGGACTCAAATCGTACGCGCCTTCAACGTCGATCCGTTCGACATCACCAGCATCGAGCTGGATGCATCAACCAACATGATGCTGATGGAGGTGACTGTGACCTACCAAAGCCCCAGCGATCAGAACCCCGTCGAGATCACCAGAGTCAGATGGATCGCTCGCAAGTGAACGACGCCATGATCGATTGGAGCGGGCTTTTCACCCGCAGCAGCACACGGAGGCGTGGAGAAAGATCAATGCCGCAGCTTCCCAGAACGTTGAGCAATGGTCTCCAGCGGCAATCACAAGCCCGCGCGCAGCGGTCCTCGCCTCGTCGCGGCGTGTCATCCATATTGGCGATGATGTTCCTGGTCATCTTCGGATCGCTGACGGCGGCCATGGCCGTGGTCGCTCAGGGCAACCTTCGCACCGCCGACTCGGCCATGAAGGTCTCGCGGGCGATGAGCGCAGCCGAGACGGGACTCATCTTCGCAGCACGGCGCCTCGAGGCCGAATCAAGCCGATTCGTCGTGGAGAAGGGCGTTATCGACAGCGACTTCGGCCACGACCTTTGGCTGGGAACGTATGACCTCGGGGCCGACGGCGCCGTGGTGGTGCTGCCGCCGGTGGGATACACCGAAGCGATAGATCCGCTGGGCGTGATGGACGCCGTGTACAACGCCCATCTTGCGGACTCCCACGACATCACGCCTGAACCCGGCGACACGGCCCTGCCCGAGATCGATCTGCTTGGCACGCTGCGCGTCCGGCCGATCGCGCTGACGACCAATGCCGACGGTACGCCGAGTGAGAACGGCCCGTACTTCCGGGTCAAGTACGAGCTGATCGTGAACGCCCCGTACCTTCGCATCACCAGCCAGGGCGTGGACCGCAATATCACCCGCACCTTGCAGATGGATTTCCGCATTGATAAGAAGATCGAGTTCGCGATCATCAGTCCCAATCGCATCATGATCGGCAAGAACGTCCGCATCGAGGGCCCGCTGGGCTCGCGGTACGGCCTGGTGGCTGGTGAACTGGACTCGGCCAACGGCGACCCGCTGGTGATGCGCAGCGACTTTTACGACCTCCCAGGCCAAGCGGTTCTCGACGTCAATCTCGATACCTTCTTCACCCAAGTGGCAGCGTTCGACGTTGACGGCGACGGGCGGCTTCGCCCCGACCACCCGATCGAAGTACAAGGTATCAATGCCGCTCCCGGGGTGCTTGTAGATTACGACCTCGATGAGTACGTCGATGACTTCGACCTCTTCCTGGCCCATTTCGACGCCAACACCGACCGCAGGCTCGTGCTCGCCGACGAATTCATGGGCATCGACGACCAGTTGGCCAGGCTGATCGACGAGGCCTATCCCGATCGCGACGGCGATGGTGTAACCGGGACCGCCACCGACATCGCGCTGGGCTACAACGACGGCGTGATCGACGCCAACGACCTGTACGCCAAGGTGCACGGCCGGCTGGTCTTTGCCGTCGCCCGCGCAACCTGGGAAGCCGCCCACGGGGACAGCTACCAGACGATCGTGCACGGCCCCGTGCGTCCCGGCCTCGATCAGGCCCCGGCCATCTTCGAAGCCGACGAAGAGGAGCTCCGCGAACTCAGCACGGACATGTTCACCAACGCCCAGACCTGGTTCGAGACCCAAGCATTTACCGGCCTCGACTTCGCCGCCCAGGTGGCCAACGGTGAGGCCGCCGGCGGCACATACACCCCACCCGGTAACAACACCTGGGAGGACGTGCCCTTCGGCGCCCAAGCGGCCGGCGGCGCGCCGTATGACTACTACCAGCGGCCGATCTACGACACCATGACGTTCACCAACGTGCGAATCCCGATGGGCAACAACGGACTATTCCGCGATTGCACGTTCATCGGCGTCACCTACATCATAACCGACGTGGACTGCGGCGACACCTGCGTGAACTCCGAGAACTGGAACTATAAAGGCGCGCTTGAGTGGAATGACGCTGACGATGATCAGGTCATAACCACGGACGAAATGTCGCTGAAACCGGGCTACGACACCATGCTCCCACCCACCAACGGGGACGGCACCTGGGAGGACACGCGCCTGCGGTCGAACAACGTCCGCTTCGATGGATGCACGTTCATCGGTTCGGTCACCGGGGACAAGCCCGACGGATACGCCCACTGGCGCAACAAGATTCAGTTCACCGGCACCACTCGGTTCTACATCGATCCGAATGATCCGGACCTGTTGCAGGAGATTGCCGGCGGCAATCCGGACGCCCAAGACTGGCAGGATGCGATTCTCGGCATGGTCCCCGAGGATATCGAGGAGCTGGAAAAGAGCTCGATCCTCATGCCGGGCTGGTCGGCGGACGTCGGCAACTTCACCAACGAGCAGGATGTCGACCCCACCCTTACACCCAAGGTCAAGCTCAAGGGCACCATTGTGGCCGGCATCCTGGACGTCCGGGGCACGGCCGATGTGTTCGGCACCCTGCTGATGACCTTCCGCCCCGAGGCGGGTGTGGGGCCATTGTTCTACGGCGGGCTCACCGACGCATTCAACACCACGATCGGCTATTTCGGCCCGTCTGACGGCGACGGCGAAGGCGTCGATACCGACGACGCCAACTTTGTGGGCTTCGGCGAGATCACGCTGCGCTACGATCCCGACGCCAAGCTCCCCGACGGAATCCCCTGGCCGATCAGCATCAACGCCGATCCACTCACCTACACGGAAGGAGGGTCGATGTGAGCCCGACACGCACGCCAACCCCACGCCGGATTCGACCGTGGCGGACCGCCCGGCGGGGATTCAACCTCGTCGAGATGCTCATCGCCCTGGTCATCACCGCGGCCCTGCTCACCGCCACCATGGTCGCCCTGGACGCATCGTTCATGGCCTACCAGGCGACAACCGAGGAGGCCTCCACCCACACCATCAGCCGCCTGATCATGAATCGCATGTTGACGCTGATCCGCACCGGGCGGGAGTTCGGGCCGTTCCCCGTCAACCCGCAGGATTCACTCGTCCAGGATGACTTCATTCAGTTCCTCACCCCCAACGGGGAGGTGCTGGAACTGCGATGGGTCGAGGTGGAGGAAGCCCTTTATGTGATTCGCGACCCCGGCGGCCTCGACGAGTGGAACCTGCTGCTCGAAGGCGTCATCAGGCAAGACGATCCTAACAATCCCGGCGACTACATCCGGCCGTTCACCCTCGAGTACAAGCTCGGTCGCAGGCTGTACCGGGCTACCATCGATCTCACTGTTGTGCCCGATGACAACATGAGCGTGACACTCGACGGTGACAATCAGCGGGTCATTCGTTTGGTGGCCTCCGCCATGCCGCGAACCGAAGTCTATTTGTCTGATTGAGTCACCAGCCCACGGCCCAGCGGCGAATCCATCACACGAGGTGTCCTGGGCCTTCGCTACGCGCCGCCGGCCGAGCGTGGGCGCTGCGGCCTGTAGGTCGCGGTGCACCCCGGCGCCTCGGTCACGGTCGCGCTGTGTAACGCAAGTCCCGCCGGGAGTACTGCGCCGATCGCCTCGGCGATGTGGCGCGCCACATGTTCAGCGGTCGGATTGACCCGATCAAATGGCGCGACGGCATTCAGATCCTGATTTTCGAGCGGCGCCAAGATGACGTCGAGCTGGCGCTGGAGCCAATGAAAATCGCAAAGCACGCCGTCGTGGTTGACCTCTTGGCCCCCGACCACGACCCGCACGCGCCACTCGTGCTCATGCGTTTGCTCGCGCTGCCCGGTCAGGGTGATGGCATGGGCCGCACGGAAAACTCGCTCAACGGTCACCTCATACATTGCCCCGAGAGTATAAGCCGCCAAGACCCCGCGGTAATGCATCCGTGGCGATGACCCTCATAGCCCCGTATGCATATGCGGGGGCTCTTGGCGCAAAGCGGATATCCTTAGCGCCCATGACGGACTCGCCAGACGCACCATTGATGCTTTCGGTCTCCGGTGCCCGGGGGATCGTGGGCGAATCGATGACCCCGGCTGTGGCCACCGATTATGCCGGCGCGTTCGGCTCATTCGTCACGCAGACAACCGGCGGATCGCACGTCACGCTGTGTGTGGGGCGCGACACCCGGCCATCGAGCGAGATGCTCTGTGGGGCAGCCGTCGCCGGCCTCACCGCTGCCGGGTGCACGGTGATCGACCTTGGTGTGGTCGCCACCCCGACGGTCGCCGTGATGATCACCGAGCATCGGGCAGCCGGCGGATTGGTCGTCACCGGCTCCCACAACCCGATCGAGTGGAACGGGCTCAAATGCCTCAACGCCTGCGGTATCGCCTCGGCAAGACACGACGTTGACGAAATCACACGACGCTTCAAACAGCGTGACTTTCGCCGCGCCGAACCCCAGACGACTCCTGCTGTCACACGCGATCAGCGCGGCCACGAGATGCATGTCAAAAAGGTGCTGGCGAACCTCGATGGGAAGCCGATTCAGCGAGCGAAACTCAAAGTTGTGCTGGATTCGGTTAACGGCGCCGGTGGCGTCGCCGGCCGGATGCTGCTGGAGCGGCTGGGCTGCACGCTGGTGCACCTCAATGCCGAGCCGACCGGTCGCTTCGCCCACGGCCCCGAGCCGGTGCAGGAGAACGTCACCGAACTCGCGCAGCGGACCGCTGCGCAAGGCGCCGATTGCGGCTTCGCGCAGGATCCCGACGCCGATCGGCTGGCGATCATCGACGAGACCGGCAGATTCATCGGAGAAGAATACACCGTGGTGCTGGCGGCGAAACGGATGTTTGATCTGCACGGCGGTGGACCGATCGTCGTCAATCTCTCCACCAGCCGCATGATCGACGACCTCGCGGCGCGATACCCCGGGGCGGCCGTCATTCGCACGCCGGTCGGCGAGGCCAACGTTGCAGGCGCAATGCAGCAGGCGGGGGCGATGATCGGCGGAGAGGGCAATGGCGGCGTGATCTTCCCGAAAGTCTGCTTCGTCCGCGACAGCCTCTCCGCCATGATCCTCGTGCTCAGTCTCCTGGCCGCCCAAGGCCGTCCGCTCAGCGAAATCGTCGCGGAGCTTCCCCGCTATGAAATGATCAAGCATCGCTTCGATCTCAAACAGCTCAGCGGCAACGCCGCAGCGAATGAAGCGGTGCAACGCGTGACCGATCGCTTTGCCGAGGCGGATCTCAACACCGCCGACGGCGTTCGCGTGGACTTTGCCGACGGCTGGATCCATCTGCGACCCAGCAACACCGAGCCGATCATACGCCTGATCGCCGAGGCCAAGACCGGTCAAAGAGCGGGGGAACTGCTTGACGAAGTCGCCGCCGCCGCACGCCTGCGATAGACGCCGACGAGCCGCCACACGCGATTTGTGACAATCGGCGGGAGCCGCTGGCGGGGGTCCCGGCGCGGCGGGACGGCTCGCTACACGCGGCCCCTCGTGCCTCCGTGCCTTGGCGCCTTGGGGCCTTGGTGCTTGACCGACTCGTGAACCGTCCAGGTGATGCCGTCCGTGGTCCAATCGATGTGCACGGTAAAGAAGCCGCCGCGGTGGGACTGGACCAGTGGCCACATTACCTCACGGTCGGTGCGAGGAATGGGTAACCCGGGCACTTCAGCCATGGACTTCCACTCCAGGGTGCCTTCCTCGAAATCGGTCCATTTCAGAGTGTGCGGGGCAATCGGCCGGATGACTTCAAACAGAAAGATGAGCCAGTGGCCTTCCCCTTCGTAGGCCCGCTCAGACACGATGCCGGTGAGCCGCAGGTCTTCTTGATTCAGACTCAAGCCGGTTTCCTCTCGAATCTCGCGGAGCGCGCATTCATGCGGCCCCTCGCCGCGGTCGATGTCGAGCTTGCCGCCGACGGGCGAGTACATGCCGGCGTTGGGTGAATGCTTGCGATGCAGCAGCAGCACATTCCCGCCGTCATCGTAGAGGTAGCACAGCACGGCGATCTTGTATGGCAACGGGTGGTCCACGTCGGGCAAACTCAGCAATCAGACCGGCAGCTCAGCGGCACGCAGACCGCTCACGGCGACCATGTCTTCAATAGCTTGGCGCGTCTCTTGATCAGGCGGGCACAAGGGCAGCCGCACCGCGCCGGTATCTCGGCCGAGGATCTGCAAGGCTGCCTTGACCGCAATTGGGTTGGTGGCCAGGCTCAGCAGCCCGCGGGACAGCCCAAACAGCTCTCGGTGAAGATTCCTCGCGGCCCCCCAATCACCTTCCAAGAACGCGCGACACAGGTCCGCGACCTTCTGGGGAACCAGATTGGAGACCACCGAGACCACGCCGACGCCGCCGACCGACGCGATCGGCAGGGTCAGCGTATCGTCGCCGCTCAACAGCACCAGGTCCGTCCGCAGCGCGATCTCGCTTGCCAGATCCAGCGACCCGGTCGCTTCCTTGATCGCCTGGATGTTGGGATGGGCCGCCAGCCGCTCGATGGTGTCGGCCGAAAGAGCGACGCATGTTCGGCCCGGGATGTTGTACATGACAACCGGCAGGCCGCACGAATCGGCCACGGCCATGAAATGGCGATACATGCCTTCCTGCGAGGGCTTGTTGTAGTACGGCGTCACATGCAGGGCGGCATCCGCGCCCGCTGCGTGAGCGAAGCGGTGCAGATGGATGGCGTGCTCTGTGTTGTTCGAGCCGGCTCCGGCAATGACCTGCAGCCCGTGCGACTTGGCCAGCTCCACCGTCTTCTCTACGACGACACGATGCTCTTGGTCGGTCAGGGTGGGTGATTCGCCGGTGGTGCCGCAGGGGACCACGCCGGTGACGCCCCCGGCGGCCTGTTGACGAATGTTCTGCTCCAGGCGTTCGATTTCCACGGTCGAGCCGTCGGCGACGAACGGCGTTACCAGAGCTGTGTAAGCCCCCTTCAATGCAGTCATTGCAGTCCTCCTGCTATTACCCGCAACCTTGAGGCAGTGGCCGGGCCGCGGCCTCCCGCATCAACCGTTTCATCTCGGCGACGGCCTCTCGCAGGCCGGTCAACACCGCCCGGCTGACGATCGAATGCCCGATGTGCAGCTCTTGCACCCCCGCCAGGGCGGCGATCGGCTGGACGTTGGCATAGGTCAATGCGTGCCCAGCGTTGAACCGCATACCGGCCTGGCGAATCAGCTCCCCGGCGTGGCGGACCCTATCCAGTTCATCGCGTATCGCTGGATGATCCGCATCACGGCCCTTGCTGAAAAACGCATGGGCATACGGGCCGGTGTGCACCTCGCAGACCGTGAAGCCGCAGGCGGCGGCGGCTTCGATTTGCGGTGGCTCGGCATCGATGAACGCGCTGACCGCGAGTCCCGCTTCTCCAAGGCGAGCGACCACCTCCGCGAGATGATCGCGCTGGCCGGCCACATCGAGCCCTCCCTCGGTGGTGATCTCGGCCCGACCCTCCGGCACCAGCATCGCCAGCTGAGGCTTGACGTCACAGGCGATCTCGATCATCTCCGGCGTGGCCGCCATCTCGAGATTGAGCTTGACATGCACCATCTCGGCCAGCCGATGAACATCGCGATCTTGAATGTGGCGACGATCCTCGCGCAGGTGGACGGTGATCCCGTCGGCTCCGCCGAGCTGCGCCTCGGTCGCCGCCCACACAGGGTCCGGCTCATAGGTCCGCCTCGCCTGGCGGATGGTGGCGACATGGTCGATGTTCACACCCAGCTCGATCACGCTCGCAAGCGTAGGCGACCCGGCGGGGGTTCACAAGCTTTCCGACTGGCTTCGGCTGGTGCATGGTGGGGCTGCCGCAAGGCGTCTATACTCCACCTCGCCGCGGCCCCAGAAGGAGGCGTCGCAAGTGACGGCCTTCGCCAAGAAGCTGGCTCAGCTCAAGAACGATTTGGTCACCCAGGGCGAGCGGGTGATGGAGATGACGCTGCGAGCCGTCGAGAGTTTCTTTGAATTGGACCAGGCCAAGGCGGATGCCGTCATCGAAGACGACAGCGTCATTGACAAGGTTGACGTCGAGATTGAACGGGCCTCCATTCCCCTACTAGCCATGGGCGAAACCCAGGAGCACGAGATCCGCTCGGTGCTCACGATCGTCAAGATCAACAATGAGCTCGAGCGAATCGCGGACTGTGCCGTCAACATTGCCCAGACCGTCAAGGACTATGGCCAATTGACCGAGAAAATTCCCCCGACATTCCGGGTCATGGCTAACAGCGTTGTGGGCATGCTGCGCGACTCAGACAAGTCCCTCGCACAGCTGGACACCGACCTTGCCCAGCAGGTCCTGGAGTTCGACGACACCGTCGATCGGTTCAAACGGGAAATCTCACTCGATGCTCAGGAGAAGGTGGCCTCGGGTGAGTTCAGCGCAGCTTTTGCGTTCAAGTTGCTGACCGTCACTACGGCGCTGGAGCGCATCGCCGATCACTGCACCAACATCTGCGAGCAAGTGATCTACGTCGAACGGGGGCTCGTCGTACGACATCTGCCGCAAGGCTGGTCGAAGCCCGCACCGCCGAATCTGTAAGCCTGCACCAAATTTACCCACGCGCATCCCCCGCATATTCATGCGGGGCTATGATCCGGGATTGATGTCCGACCATCTTTCGTCCATTCGCGCGACACTCGAAACCCACGGCCAATCGCATCTGCTTGCGTTTTATGATGATCTGTCCGAGTCAGAGCAGGCGCGGCTGCTTGAGCAGCTCGAGCACATCGACTTCGCTGGGCTCGAGGCCTTGATCGACACATACGTCCGTGCGGGGGCGCAGTCTGAGGTGCCCGCAAATCTCCAACCTGCCCCGTATTACCCCCTGCGGCCGGGCTCAACGGACGACGCTGCACAGTATCGCGCGGCGGGGACGGACTTGATCCGAGCAGGCAAGGTGGCGGCATTGGCCGTCGCCGGCGGCCAGGCCACCCGCCTGGGCCGCAACAGCCCCAAAGGCACCTATCCAGCCACCGTCGTCACCGGGAAACCGCTCTTCCGTGTCCTCGCCGAGCAGATCGTCGCCAATCAGAACCGCTATCGGGTCACGATTCCCTGGTACATCATGACCAGCCCGCAAAACGACGCGGCCACCCGAGCCTTCTTCCGGGACAACAACTGTTTCGGGCTCAATCGGCGCAACATCTTCATGTTCCCGCAGGGGCTCCTGCCGTCGATCGACGCTTCCAGCGGAAAGTTGCTGCTTTCGGAGAAGGGGGCGGTGGCGATGAACCCCGACGGCCACGGCGGTTGCATCAAGGCATTGGCCGCCAGCGGGGCCATCCACGACATGGTCGCCCGCGGCATCGAACACACCAGCTACTTCCAGGTGGACAACCCGCTGGTGAAAGTCATCGACCCGCTGTTTGTCGGCCTGCACGCCGCTGCTTCGGACAGCTCAGCTGAGATGTCCAGCAAGATGGTTCCCAAAGCTCATCCTCAGGAGAAGGTCGGTGTGTTTTGCCGATCCGATGGCAAGACCATTGTCATCGAGTACTCCGATCTGCCCGAGCAACTTGCCCAGCAGCGCGACGAGGCCGGGCATCTTCGATTCCTCGCCGGCTCGATTGCAATCCACATGATTAGCGTCAAGTTCATCCAGAAGCTGACCGCCGACCCGCTGCGCCAAGCCCTTCCGTATCACCGGGCGGAGAAGACGGTGCCGTTCATCGATCCGAAGACCGGCCGGCGGGTCGAGCCGGCCCAGCCGAATGCGGTCAAGCTGGAGATGTTCGTCTTCGACGCGATTCCGCTCGCCAAGTCATCGATCCTCTATGAGACCAGCCGAGTCGAGGAGTTTGCGCCGATCAAGAACGCCCGGGGCGAGGACTCGCCGATGACATCGCATCAGCTCCAGTCCGACCGCGGCGGGGCTTGGCTGGAAGCCCACGGTGTGAAGGTTCCCCGCGACGCCGAGGGACATGTGGCGGCGAAGATCGAGCTTGGCCTGCTCACCGCCCTCGCATGCGATGACCTGGCAGGGATCGACCTGCCTGCGGTGATTCAACCGGGTGCGTCGATCGTGTTGTAATTCCAAATGGCCCCGGGCTTGCCCGGGGTGAGTGCCCGAACCGGCAGGCGCTGCAGCCAGGGTTGGGCACCCGCGGCAAGCCGCGGGCTATATGGGGGATCGCGGCCCCCGGCGACCCCCGTGCCATCCGCGCACAACTTCCGCAGTCGTTTCCGCCAGCAGCGTCGCCGGCTCGGCCAACGAACGCTGCCGCCCGTACCGATCACTCAGGCTGACGATGCCGGCCAGCCATCCCCCCTTCGCCGCATCAACGCACGCGTCAGCCCCCGGGCCGGTCTGGCCGACGATAGCGATTGTGGGCACCGACAGATCCCAAGCCGCCTTGGCCACACCGATGGTCGCCTTGCCGTGAAGCGACTGGCTGTCCAGGCAGCCTTCGCCGGTGAGCACCAGGTCCGCCCGCTTACATCGACGGGCAAACTCCACTGCGTTGAGCACCAGCTCGATGCCGGGCTCAAGCTGCGCCCCACATAATTCGACCAGTCCGAAACCGACACCGCCCGCGGCGCCGGCCCCGGGCATGTTCGGATCGCCGCGGCACAACGAGGCCAGGTGGCTCAGGGCCGAGTCGAGCTGGCTGACCTGCTGAGGCGTCGCGCCTTTCTGCGGTCCGTAGACCGCCGCTGCGCCTTTGGGCCCGCATAGCGGGTTGTTCACATCGCAGGCGACACGGATCCGAGGCAAGCCCGAAGGCGGCTCGTATCGGCTGACCTCTTGAAGCGTGCCCCCGGTCAGCGGCTGATCGAGGAGCCTGCCCGATCGATCGAAGAACCGGCCGCCGAGGGCCCCAGCGATGCCCGCTCCGCCGTCCACCGTCCCGCTTCCGCCGATACAGACCATGACGGTCTCACATCCACAGCTCGCGGCGGCGGCAATGAGTTCGCCGGTGCCGTAGGTTGTGGTACGAGTCGGATCACGACGGTGCACGGGTATGAGGGCCAACCCGGAGGCCTCCGCGAGCTCGACGACAGCCGTCTTGCCCCCACCGGCAATGCCGAAGCGGGCCTGGACCGGTTCGCCAAGCGGCCCGGTGACGGTGGCAAGGTGAATCGTCCCCTTCATCGCACCGATCAGGACGTCGAGGCTGCCTTCGCCGCCATCGGCAAGGGGGCACTGGTCGCAAACGATGGCGGGGTCCGCCTTGGCCACGCCGATGGCCATCGCCGCGGCCACTTCCTGAGCCGTGAGCGATTCTTTGAAGCTGTCCGGCGCACAGAGCACTCTGCGCGGGCGGCTCCCGATCAATCTTCTACCTGATCCGTTGACCACGACGGCTCTTGGCTAACCGGCCCACCCCCGGCTTGGGCCAACACGGCGAGTGGCGACAGAATACACTTACCCAAGCAGCGCCCCGGCGGTCACATGGAAGAGATCTACAGCAATCTTTTGGCGGCCTATGGCCCCTTCGCCGTTTTCCTGCTGCTGATGCTCACAGGCGTTGGAGTTCCGCTGGGCGAAGACCTCATCGTCATCCCAGCAGGGATGCTCATCGGCCACGGCACGCTCGACCTTCCGCTGACGGCGGCATCCGCTTACCTGGGGGTGGTGGGCGCGGATTTCCTGTGGTTTGCCATCTGCAGAACCTATGGCACACCGCTTCTGCACAAGCGGTGGTTCAAACGCGCGGTCCATCCCCGCCGCTTGCTCGAGGCCAAACACGAGATCGAGCAGCGCGGGGCGTGGGTGGTGGTGATGGCCAGGTTCATTCCCGGCAGCCGAACCCCCGCCATCACCGCCGCCGGAATCCTCCACCTTCCGTTCTGGAAGTTCGCGCTAGCCGAGTGCAGTTGCTGCCTGTTGACCGTCCCTTTGCAGCTCGGGCTCGGTTTCGGCATCGCGCGGGGGGTGGGAACCGAGAAGACCGCAGACCTCACGGCAGCACTGATCGGCGTGGTCGTGCTGATCCTCGCCCTGCTTCTGGGATTGGCGTGGTGGCGACAGCGCCGCGCGAGGCGCCGACGGTCGCCGAGGGCCAAGGTCGCCTGGCTTCGCCGATTCCGCCTCCGGCGTCCGCAACATCGCACAACGAAAGACGGGTGAGCTGCCAAGCCCCCCGCTCATTGGCTTCTGGGCGCTATTCGTACTCTCGCAGGAAGCCGATGAACTCTCGGCGGTGCTCCTGCTCCTCGCCCATCAGTCCGGTCGCCAAGTCTTGCGTGACGTAGTCAACGCCGTCACACGCCTTGATGATCTTGTCGTAGATGGCAATGACCGCTTCCTCAGCCGCGATGACTCCCTTGATGACCGTCACCACGTCGGTCGAATCAGGCCCCGGCTGCTGCGCATCCTGCGTCCACTTGAGACTCTGTGAGCCGGGCACGGTCCCCTCCAGCGTGCGGATCCGTGCGGCCAGCTTCTGGGCGTGACCGATCTCTTCGGTGACGTCGCCCTCCAGCGATTCCCTGATCTCCTGGGCCCGCACGCCATCAAGGTTGGCCGCGTTGGCGAGGAAGTTCATCACCGTCTCCAGCTCGGCGTTGTACGCTTCGATCAACAACTCAATGATGCGGTCGTTCTTGGGATTCGCTGCCGGCATAACAGGTTCCTTCCTGGTTGAAATAATCCAACGGTCGGGATTGTAGCCGACAGGTAGCACCGCCGTCGGCCGTATACTCCGCAATGGTTCGGCCGCGACCACCCAACGATGCGGAGGAGCTTCATGCGAGCCCTGGTGACCGGGCAAATCGGGATGAACAAGAAGCCGTACCTCGACGCCGTGGCCGATCTGGCCGGGCGGCGCGGCGGCCGGATCGAGGTGTTTCATCTCGGCGACCTGATGTACGCCGAGGCCCCGGACATCCGCCCGGGGCGCATTCTCGACCTGCCGCTCAGCCGGCTCACAGCGCTGCGCCGGGCCGCGTTCAAGGACATCATCGCCAAGACCACACCGCCCCAAGACCACCCAGACATCATCATCAACACCCACGCGACTTTCCGCTGGCGCCACGGACTGTTTGGCGGACTCGACTTCGACCAGGTGCGCACGTTGGCTCCCAATATGCTCATTTGCCTGGTGGACAATGTCGAGATGGTGCATCACCGGCTCCACGCCGAGCACGACATCGACGCCACGCTAAAGGATTGCATGGTTTGGCGGGAGGAAGAGATTCTGGCCACGGAACTGCTCTCCCAGGCCGTCGGCTGTCAGAACCAGTTTTATGTTCTCAGCCGGGGCCGGCACCGCGCGACGACTGAGACCTGCCGGCGCCTGATCACCCAACCCGGCCTGCGCAAGGTCTACCCTAGCTTTCCCATGAGCCACGTCGTCGATATGCCGACGGTGCTGGCGGAGATCGACCAGTTCCGCGCCCGCCTCGCCGAACACTTCATCACGTTCGATCCCGGTGATGTGGATGAGAAGTTGTTGCTGGAGCGGGCCATCGACGCGGCAAAGGACGGCCGGGATTGGGTCGAGGTGAAACCCAACAGCTTCGGCGGCCGGGCAACGACCGACCACTCGATCCGGGTCTCGGTGCGCGAAGTGCTCGACATCGCCGGCGACATTGACGGGCAGATCTATGCGCGCGACTTCAAGCTCATCGACCAATCAGACATGATTTGTTCGTACATCCCCGAACTGCCCGGCGGGATTCCGGGGGTCTCCAGCGGCGTGGAGCGTGAGCTTCAGCACGCCTTCGAGCACACCAAGGAGGTCTACGTCGTCTGGAAGCCCACCAAGACCCCTTCGCCGTTCATCACCGAAACGGCAACGAAAATCTTCGCCAGCGTGGATGACGCGCTGGGCTATTTCGAGTCAAAAGGGATGCTTCCCCAGTGCGATCTGTTCGGGCGTTGACTGTTTAGCCGTCGCACCAAGAGCGGCGATCGTCTTCGAGTGAGCGGCGAAACAGCGCTGACCGAACGCTCCGCATAGGTTCACCGTACCATCACGGTCATGCCGCGCTACAGGCTCACCGTCGCCTACGACGGGACCAACTTCCACGGCTGGCAGAAGCAATGCGCCTCAGATGGGCTGGCGCAGGAATCGTTGCGCACCGTGCAAGGCGTGCTTGAACAGGCCATCGTAGACGTGGTGCGCGAGCGGGTCAGCGTGCAGGGAGCGTCACGCACCGATGCGGGTGTCCACGCCGTAGGACAGGTCGCCGCATTCAGCTGTCAGATGGAAATGGCGCCCGATCGCCTTGCCCCGGCCATCAACTCGCGCCTGCCAGACGACGCGCAGGTACGACGTGCCAGCATCATTTGCGAAGGCTTCAGCCCCATCAGCGACGCGATTGCGAAAGGTTACCGTTACCGCATCGCCCACGGTCGCAAGGGTCCGCCGCCAGCTGGCCTGCCGCCGTTATTTAGCCGGCATACGACCTTTTGGACACCCTACCGTCTCGATCCAGTTCGAATGAGCGAAGCCGCCCGTCATCTGGTCGGCGAGCACGATTTCACCAGCTTCACGCGCAAGAACCACGGCCGGGAAAGTCCGGTTCGCACCATCTTCGACTGCACGGTCACCGCCACCGGCCGCCATCGCTGCCGGTTGGAGGTCTGCGGCGACGGCTTTCTGCACAACATGGTGCGCATCATCGCCGGCACACTGGTGGAGGTCGGCCGTCGCAGGATCGACCCGGACGCTCTAGGCGACATCCTCGCCGCCAAGGATCGCAGTACGGCTGGACCGACCCTGCCGCCCGAGGGGTTATGCCTGATGTGGGTTCGGTACGAGAAGCCATTAGCCATCAGCCATTAGCCAATGGGAAACCGATTCCCCAATGACAAAGATCACCTCATATCGAGACCTCATTGCCTGGCAGAAGGGCATGGACCTTGTGGTTCTGGCATATCGAGAATCTTCAAAGCTGCCAAGCGACGAGAGATTCGGCCTCAGCGTGCAGATTCGGCGGTGTACGGTCAGCGTTCCATCGAACATCGCGGAAGGATGGGGACGCCAATCGACCCAGGACTATCTCCGCTTCCTCACCATTGCGCGCGGGTCGGACTTCGAACTCCTAACGCAGGCCAAAATCTGCGAGCGCCTCGGATATGACGGCGATTGGCAAGAGGTTACATCTTCGGCCGAAGAGGTCGGACGAATTCTGCACGCACTTATCCGGTCAATCAGAAAATCCTCTGTTCCGCCTCCCACTGATGGCTAATGGCGTATGGCTCATGGCTTCTCCCCTCCGCATCATGCACATTTCAACACGGCTGATCCTCGGCGGATCGCAGGAAAACACGGTTCTTTCGTGCGAAGGCCAAGCCGAGCGCGGGCATCACGTACGCCTCGTGTACGGCCCCATCTACGGTCCGGAAGGATCACTGCTTGCGCGCGTGCGCAAACATGACGGAATCGAGACGATGGAAACGCCGCACCTCACGCGCCAGCTGAATCCGGTCCGAGACCTACGGTGTTACTACGATCTGCGCAGGCTGATCCGCGATTGGAACCCGGATGTGGTGCACACACATTCATCCAAGGCGGGAATCCTCGGCCGGCTGGCGGCATGGAACCAAGATGTGCCCTGCGTCGTCCATACCATTCACGGGCTGGCCTTTCATCCCTATCAAGCAAAGTGGCGCAACGCCCTATACATCCTCGCCGAGCGCATCGCGGCAAAGCGATGCCATCGCCTGATTTGTGTCGCTGACGCCATGTGCGATCAGGCGTTCGCCGCGGGCATCGGCCGAGCCGACCAGTTCGTTACCGTCTACTCCGGCATGGAGGTGGATCGGTTCATCAATCCTTGCTGGTCGCGCGACGAGGTCCGGGGTGAACTCGGCTTTGGCGATGACGACTTCGTTCTCGGCACGATCTCGCGGCTCGCCGAGCTGAAGGGCCACGACGATCTGCTCGATGCGGTATCGCCGCTCATGCGCGAACGGGCGAACCTGAAACTGTTGTGGGTCGGCGACGGGTGGTGGCGCGATCGGCTGCTGAAGCGCGTTGCTGACATGGGACTCAGCCGGCGCCTGGTCCACACCGGCCTGGTCCCGCCTGAGCACATCCCCAAGTATCTACAAGCGATGGATGCGCTGGCTCACCCCAGCTATCGCGAGGGGCTTCCGCGATCCGTGCCCCAGGCGCTGCTCAGCAGCGTGGTGGTCATCGTCTATGATGTCGATGGCGCCCAGGAAGCGTGCGCCGAGGGCGAGACCGGGCGACTGGTGCCGCCGGGCGATTCTGCGGCATTGCGCGACGCCGTGCAGTGGATGATGGATCATCCAGCCGAGCGAGCAGAGATGGCCCGCCGCGGCCAAGAGGTGTGCCGAACTCGCTTTGATTCCTCCGCAATGATTCAACAACTGGAATCCATCTATATTTCCGTGCTGAAACAAAGCACATAGCCCCAGGCATGCCTGGGGCTTTATGATCCAGCGCTATGACAAACATCCTCGTCGTCGGCCCACATCCGGATGATCAAGAGCTGGGGATGGGTGGCACCATCGCCAAACTTGCCGAACAGGGTCATGACGTTCTGCTGCTGGACATGACCAACGGCGAGCCGACCCCGTACGGCGATCCGCAAACGCGCGCAAAGGAGGCCGCCGTGGCCGCAGAGATCCTCGGCGTCCAACGCCGGGGGCTCGATCTTCCCAACCGCGTGCTCCAGTACAGCATTGACGCCCGCCATTTGGTCGCCGGGGTGATTCGTGAACATCAAGCCGAGATCGTCTTCACACCCTGCCTGCCGGACGCCCATCCCGACCACACCGCCACGACGCGCATCGTTGAGGATGCCAGATTTGATGCAAAGTTGACCAAGACTGACCTTCCGGGGGAGCCGATCTATCCGCGCTGGTTGTTCTACTACTACTGCACGCACCTGCGGACGATCCCTCAGCCGAGCTTTCTCTTGGACATCACCGGATACGAGGACCGCAAGCGCCAGGCGATTCTTGCTTACGACAGTCAGTTCGTGCAACCAGCGAAGAACCGACGGATCGTCGAGTGGCTCGACGCCGCCGGAACCTATTTCGGCAGCCGCATCGGGGTCGCCGCCGCGGAACCGTTCTTCACCAAGGAACCGCTTGGACTTACGGGATTGAATGTGTTGACGCCGGCGGCAGCACGCTGAGGCATTGAAACCTCTCAAACGCTCGCAATACCCGGGGGCCGGCCACCGTTTGATGTCTGAGTTTGACCGACCCTGCACACCCCCCAGGAGAACCACCACCATGCGAAGCGGCCCCTTACTTGTTGCAATTGCAGCACTTGCGCTCTCATCGGGCAGTTGGGCCTACGGGCAGGACCAGACACCGGACGGCGCCAAGAACGAGCAGCCACAGGGTGAACGGGGCCGACGCCCGCCGCGCGACCGATTCGATCCCAGCAAGGACGAGGTCTTACAGACAATCCGCGACGCCGTCGCGCCGTCTGATGAGCAGATGCAACAGATCGTTGACCGCTATCGGCAGCTACGCCAGGACCAGCGCGACGCAATGCGCCAGGTCATGCGTGGGTCACGAGGCGACGGTCAGCGACCTCGCGAGCGCAGGGATCGGCAACGTGGCGACCGCCGGGATCGTCGAGAGATGATGGAAAACCTGCGCGAGACGCTGCAGCCGATCAACGCCCAGTTTCTCGCCGATGCGCGCGCCATCCTGGACGCCGCGCGACAGGAAGCGTGGGACGCCTGCGCCGCTGGATTGGATCTCATGCCCCAGCGGGGGCGAGGCGGCCGCGGCGGCCCCGATCCGGCCAAGGGACCCAATGTTGGTGAGCCAGCCCCCGATTTCGAGTTGGCCGACCTCGACGGCAAGCGGCTCAACCTCAAATCGCTGCGCGGTAAGCCCGTCGTGGTTGAGTTCGGCAGCTATACCTGCCCGGTGTTCCGGCGGCAAGTTGACGACCTGGCAGCCCTGCGGGCCGAATACGGCGACGAGGTGCAATGGCTCATGATCTATACCGCCGAAGCGCACCCCACAGACGGTCGAGTTGCGCCAATCAACAGCCGCGCCGGCATCGAGATTCCGCAACACACCTCTTTTGAGAAGCGACTGGAATGCGCGAAACTGTGCAAAGAGAAGCTCAATCTCAAACTGCACGTGCTTGTCGACGGCTTCGATGACAAAGTGACCAAGGCATACGGCGGTCATCCGAACCGAGGCTACGTTGTCGATCGTGAAGGGAAGATCGTCTCCAAGCAGATCTGGATTGAGCCCGTGGCGACGCGCAAAGCACTCAATGCGATCTTAGAGCGCACGGATTCCGAGACGCCGAAGATTGCACCGGCTTCGTCCTAGCCGCTTCGGTCGCTGGAACCTCCGCCAACCCTCACCCGGAGACGGGGCGCCGTGCCCGACATCTACCTGGCCAGATTCGACGACCTGCCGGCGATTCTTGCCATCAGCAACTGGGCGGCGAAGCACACCACAGCGAACTTTGCGGTAGAGCCGGAGACACTGCAATCGTGGCAGCAGGATTGGCGCGACACGCACGAGATGTACCCGTGGTTTGTGGCGGTGGATAAGCCCTCACCCCCAGCCTCTCTCCCAGGGGGAGAGGGGAGCATTGTTGGTTTCGCCAAGGCGGCGCCGTGGAAGGGTCGGTGCGCTTATCACTGGACCGCTGAGGTGACGGTGTATGTGGATCCTGACCACCACGGCCAAGGCATCGCCACCTCATTGTACAAAGCGTTGATCCCCACACTCGAAGCGCAGGGCTATCACACGCTGCTTGGGGGGATCACCGCGCCGAACCCCGCCAGTGTGCGCCTGCACGAATCATTCGGCTTCCGCCGCGTCGCCTGCTTCGAGCGCGTTGGCTGGAAGTTCGGGAGGTGGCATGATGTCGCCTATTGGGAGGTGGTGCTTGCTGAACAACAACAATCTCCGCCAGAGCGAGCGCGGCCCGTGGATGAAGTGTTCCCGAGTGATCGCTGCGGTGGGTAATCCAAACGCAATCCGCGTCTACCGGCTTGAGGACAAGCCGGCTCGCTACAGCGGAATCAACAGCCAGGTCAGCAGTACAATGATCACGATGCTGCTGGCGATGCTGAGAAGAAGCATTATCTTTGCACGCGGTGATCCCTTGGCGGCCTCGAGGGGACGACCCTCCTTGGTTCCGTAGCCGGCCCAGCGCAAGGGCAGGCGCGCCAGGCTCTGCTGCCAGCCGGCCAGACGCCTGCCCCGACACGCTCGCCAAGTGTAGAGGTTCACAAGAAACGCGATGGCAATGATGTACCCAAGCAGACCCTGCTTCCAGGTGCCGCCTTGGGGCGCGACGATCGACCAGAGCCAGATCGCGAACCCGCCGATCATCAGCAGGCCGATGTAGATCGCCCCGTCGGGGGTGCGGGCGCCTGATCGACCCCGCGCGGAGCCACCTTTCGGACCGCCCTTGGCATGCGGATTACTCATCGTCCAGCCCGTGCCTCGTGCCGACCCAATCCGGCCGGCAACCCATCCAAAGGTCTGATCATCTCCCAGGTCGCCGCCATCTTCCTGTCGGCGATGAATTGATGCAAGCCACACGCATTGTGATTCTGTTTCGACGCACGCCGATGGCCTAGCCGCTTGGGCTTCCTACGCCGCCGCTGGTTGGGGCTGTTCATGGAGCACCAGATGGCGCACCATCTCGGCAACGTCAGCGGCCTGCGGGCTGCGGCGCTGTGGCGACAAAACGCTGATCATATGCTCAACGAAGTCAGGATCGGGCGCGGGTAGCTGCCAGATGTGAATATCGGGATGGGCGCTGGGTCGGATCGCCTCTCCGCCGACGAGCAGTTCCTCATGCAGCTTCTCCCCCGGCCTGGCCCCGGTGAAGACGATGCGGACGCGGCCCGGCCCGCCCTGCTGGTCATAGGAATCCGGACGCTGGGGCTCCAGGCCATGCAGCGCAATGAACCGGTGGGCGAGATCGACCACCCGGATCGGCTCACCCATATCCAGAAGGAACACCTCCGGGCACGCTGACTGCGGATCCACCAGCGCCGCTGACTGAATCACCAGCGCCGCCGCTTCGGCCACGGTCATGAAATATCGCGTCATGCCCGGGTCGGTCACGGTCAACGGCCCGCCCTCGGCGATCTCCTTCGACCAGATGTCCAGCACGCTGCCCGTAGACCCCAGCACGTTGCCGAAACGGACCATCGAGAAACTCACCGGCGACCGCTGATTGATGTGCTGGACGTATAGCTCGGCGAGGCGCTTGGTGGCTCCCATGATGGAGCGAGGATTGACCGCTTTATCCGTGCTGATCAGGACGAACCGTTCAGTACCGGCGGCGTCTGCGGCATCGGCGACGGATTTCGTGCCAAAGAGATTGTTGTCGACCGCCGCGGCGGGATGGCCCTCCATCATCGGCACGTGCTTGTGGGCGGCAGCGTGGAAGACGACGGCGGGCCTGAGGCGCCGGAAATGCTTCAGCGTCGCCTCGGCGTCAACGACATCATGCAGCACGGCCCGGCGGGGCAGGTCCTGCGCAAGGCGCGCGATCTGCCGATCAATCTCGAACAGCGCGTTCTCTGCTCGATCGACCAGAATCAACTCCCGGGCGTTGAACCGGCAGACGATCCGGGCCAGCTCGCTTCCGATCGAGCCTCCGGCACCCGTGATCAGCACCCGCTTGGACTGGATCACTCGGCGGACCGCCTGCTCGTCGATACTCCTGGGCTTGCGATCAAGCAGCGAAGCCAAATCGACTTCCAGTTGGCTCCGCGGCCCAATGCCCGCAATCTGATCTTCCAACGTGGGCATGAATCGATCAGGCACCCCCAAGCGCCGAAGACGGGTGCGGATGGTTGCAATCAGCCGGCTCATCACGCTCGGCAAGGCCACCAGGGCCACATCCGGCCTTCGGCGGGCGACAATGGCCTCAAGCTCGCTGACCACGCCCAGGACCTCAGGGTCGCCGTGACGTGACTCTCCCGCTGCATTCGGTGAATCGCCCTCAGCCAGCACCCAGCCGAGCGTGACCGGCCGTTGGGGCAGCAGGTCAAGCTGCCGCTCAAGTCGTCGGCAGGTCTCGGGCAGACCGATAATGATCGCCGTTTGGCTCACACAACGCCTCCGTGCGGTGCGGCTGGAGTTCCGGATTGAGTCGTCCTATCGGCCAATCGACAGACAATCAATCAGTTCTCACGCGCCGGTTGACTGCTCGCCGCGCCCCGCTTGCCGGTTGAGGTCCGGCTCGGCGATTGCACTGGAGCCCCGCGGTCGCCGATGATACGGCCATGCCCGGCCCTCTCCCGACCGGCGATGCAGCCCCCACGCCCCCGCCACCCGTCACCGAGCAGGACGGGCTCGCCGCACGGGCCACCTTGGTGGTTAGTCGCTGGGCCGTCCATCGTCGGCTGTACGACTGGGTGCTGTCGTTTGCTCACCATCGGCACTCGACTTGGGCGCTGTTCGCCCTGAGCTTTGCGGAGTCCAGCTTTTTTCCGGTTCCACCCGATGTACTGCTCGGCCCACTCTGCCTCGGTCATCGCCGCAAGGCCGTCTGGTTCGCAACGGTCACGACCATCGCCAGCATCCTCGGCGCGTTCGTGGGCTACGCGATCGGCGCGATCCCTGCCCTGCAGAGCCTGGCCTTGATGATCCCCGGCATCACCCAAGAGCGGATCGACTGGCTGGCCGCTGAATTCACCCAGCGCGGGCAGTGGTACGTGTTCATCGCTGCTGTGACGCCGATCCCCTTCAAACTGGTGACGATCACCACTGGATTCGCCCACATGAACCTGTTCGTTTTCGCCCTGGCATGCCTGGTGGGGCGGGCGTCCCGGTTCTACACCGTTGCGGGCATCTTTTGGCTGATCGGGCCCAAGGCGCTACCTTTGATCGACCGATACTTCAACTTACTTTGTTGCGTGTTCACCGTGCTGCTTGTGGGCGGTTTCGTCGCACTCAAATGGATGTCGCACTGACATAGAACCATGAACGTGCTTGTCACCGGCGGGGCAGGATACATCGGCTCGCACGCGGCGCTGCGATTGCTACAAGACCGTCATCGCGTCATGATCGTCGATGATCTCTCGCGCGGCCGGCGCGGCGCAATCAACGCACTTCAAGACCTAGCCGAGCTGCAATTCCTCGAAGCGGACTTCGGCGACAAGCCCGCCATGATCGACCTGATGCGCGATCGCTCGATCGACTTGGTCATGCACTTCGCCGCGCTCACGTACGTGGACGAATCGGTCAGCCAGCCGCTGCGCTATTACCGCAACAACGCCGCCAACGCCCTCTCGCTGCTGGAGGCGATGGAGCAGACCGGCGTCAATCGATTTGTCTTCTCCAGCACCTGTGCAACTTACGGCGAGCCGGCCCCGCAGCACATCCCCATCACCGAAGACTGCCCGCAGAGGCCGATCAATCCCTACGGCCGGTCGAAGCTCGCCGTGGAGCAGATGCTCTTTGACCACCTGCACGCGAAGACGGCCGGAGACGAGGAATTCGCCTTTGCCACCCTGCGCTACTTCAACGTCGCCGGCAGCGACCGCAACGGTCGGCTGGGTGAGGATCACCATCCGGAAACACATCTGATTCCAATTTGCCTTGACGTTGCGCTGGGGAAGCACGACGCGATCACGATCTTCGGCACCGACTATGACACGCCGGATGGCACCTGCATCCGTGATTACGTGCACGTGGACGATCTGATCGACGCCCATGTCACCGTGATGAACTCGCTCAAGCCCGGCGATGGGCGCGCGTACAACATCGGCATCGGCAAAGGATACTCGGTGCGAGAGATCATCGACGCCGCGCGGCGCGTTACCGCAGTGGACTTTGAGGCCCATGAAGGCCCGCGCCGGCCGGGTGACCCACCCATCCTCTACGCCGATGCTGCCAAGATCCGCGACGAACTCGGCTGGTCCGCCCAAATCACCGACCTCGACGAAATCATCGCCACCGCATGGCACTGGCGCCAAGACCATCCCAACGGCTACATATCAACCGGCCAACTCCCCAATGCCTAGTGCCAAATGCCTCCTCAATCCCTTTTTCGCGTCGATTTCAGAAGCTGCTTGAGGCTCGACGGCACGGGCGGGGGCGGGGGCAGATCGACCTCCTCGCATTTCACCGCCTTGGCCGCTGCGCAGATTTGCGGCATATAGACTTCGGCCAGGCGGGCCCCGACCCAGAATGCGGCCTCGACCTCGTCGGGCGACAGTTCCTTGAGAGTCACCAAAGACGATACGGCTTCCACCAGCGCCTCGTGCCCAGCAAAGTGAACACCCTCGGCGGGCGATGCGGGGCTCAGCACGAACACTTGGACCTCCCGGTCCGACTCAGCCGGCGGAAGGTCCGGCCACAGCAGCCCCGCTTTCACCGGATAGGGTTGTTGCAGCCTCGTGGGGCTCGTCCGGTCATACCTCCCTGCGGTATAGAAGCTGTAGATCCATTGATGCATGGCGAAGTAGGAGGTCTGTTGCGCATGCGTCGCCATCTGCGGCACCGACGGTTTGCGCCAGCTTCGCGGCGCTTCCGGAATGACGCTGAGATCGGAGATGATCAGAACGCCCGGGACGCGCTGGGAGATCTGCGGGTCGCCGGCAACTTCCCGGAAGTAGTGCTGCAGGCCGGCCAGTCCCAGATTGTCCACGACGCCGCCATCCATGTAGCTTTGGTCGCCGATCCGCACAGGATCGAAGGCCACGGGGAACGCCCCCGAAGCGGCAACCAGCCGCCCGAGCGGCTTCGTGGGGGTATGTCCCGGCCAGAAGGCCTCCCGCGTTCCATCCTGATAACGGGTCGCGTTGAGGATCAGCACTGGCGGGCCCGTCTCATCCATTGTGTCGCCGTGAAAGTAGACGCGATCGAAGTGGGCAGCGTAGGTGTCGCCGCTGCCATAGTTGGGAATGAGCAACTGCTTGAATACGGGGAAGAAGTTCGCAAGGTCGTTGGGCAGGCCGGGCTTTGTGCTCTTGAGGTGATCACGAAAGTCCGCCGGCGACCAGCCCAGCGCATAGGTCGCCCCGACGATGGAGCCTCCCGAAACCGTGGACAGATAATGGATCGGAACGCCCGCCCGGTCCAGAGCCCACAGCAGCCCCGCGTGGGCAACTGCTGCGCGGTAGCCGCCTCCCGACAACGCGACCGCGACCGGCACCGAACCGTCGCTCTCCCAGGAGCCCGCCCGACGCTCTCTCTCGGCGAGCCGTTCCTGGCGCACCAGGCGCTCCTCGGACCGCCGGCTCAGAGCCCCGGAAACCCTGGCGTAGCCGGCATAGATCATGGAGTCGAGTATCCACGCGGCGAGAATGGGCGTGACGCTCAGCGCGAGGACCCGCTTGAATTGGCAGGCCATCCGTGTTGTGCGCCGATGGAGCCATCTCACGTGCAACGCGCCGACGAGAAGGTAGGCGACCCCAAACGCTACAGCACCCCAAAGCGTGGAGAAGCGCCAAAAGATGGCGACTCCAATGGTCAGCAGCAACAATCCCCATAGCCACACGCCCCAATGCTCGGCTGTGGCGCGAAATCGCCGTCCCTTCTCACTCTCATCGAAGGCCCGAGCCCATGCCACACCAAGGAACGCCGCGGCGAGAAAGAGGAACAGGATGAACCAGCGGGTGGCGAGCGCTGAGATGATTGCGAAGCCCAGCGCCCCGAGAAGGATGATTCCCTCCCAGGGCAGGACCTCGACAACCGGCCAGCGATAGCGCTTGTAAAGTCTTGTCGCTCGAAGACGCTCGAGGCGTTTCCTCGCCCACCCCGCCGAAGGCTCAGGCCTCATCATCTCAGTTCCCCTTGCCAGACGCTATGAGCACATCCGAGAAAGCGTAAAGAGAAGGAATCCTCTTGTACACTTCGTGAATGGGCAGCCTATCCGCAGATCAATTCGATGTGGGATGGCTCACAATGCGCGGAACCCCGCTGTGTGCGGGGCCTTGCAACGATCTGCGGCTGGTTGCGCAAGTGAAGAAGAATGGAGCCGGGGGGAATCGAACCCCCGTGCCGGAACAGTCAGCAGGCCGCGTCTACACGTGTAGTCGTTCATTTGATCTCGGCTCGGTGAACCGCGAACGACGGCGTTTCACCTCGCCATGACAGACGGTTTTCTCGTTCCGCCGGGGCCTGTCAACCCTTTGGAACCAGCCCGATGTCTTCGATCACCAGCCTCATCGGGCGTCGGGCCGATGATCGTCACCGCAATTAAGCGGCGAGTGCTAACTGAGTGTCAGCAATTATTAATGTGCATCCTTTTTACGTGGCAAGGATGCTCCACGACGCGCAACGACAAGCGTATCCTGTCCGGTCGAATCCATTTCGGCCCCAAGATGTCAAAGAGCGAGAAGCTGTCGGCGGTCAGCTTTCAGCCATATAGCCCCGGGCTTGCCCGGGGGGTTGTCTACCGTTGATCAATACTAGGCTCGTCCAACCCCGGTGCCGAGTTGACAGCTTTCGTATCGAAGTCCCCATTGAATCTGAACCGGGCTTCCCCAGCGAGCCGGCTTGTCCACAAGCCGGGTAGTCGTCCGGCGGCGAGACGGTGTAACGCCGACCGGAATCAACGATTCTCGTGCCGTTTGCCATCCCCCCCTTTCTCCCCTCGTCTGATCAGCGGATGCATCCGGACGCCGCGACGAAGTTCGTCGAGCCCAACCTGGCGCCGCTGCCACGACCTCGCCGTCGATCGGAAGCGCAGCGCAATCGCGAGAACAAGTGACGCTCTCCAAGAACCCGAATCCCAGAGGTGGCGCGGCATCGCTAGGATGTTCACGCTGAGGTTGCCTCGATCTGCCTGACCACCTCCCGCCATGCAACTGGTCATCTTCGACATTGACGGCACACTGACGCAGACGAACCATGTCGATGCATGCTGTTACATACAGGCTGTCAAGGACGTGCTCGGTCTGGACGAAGTGGAAACCGACTGGACGAGATACCGGCATGTCACCGACGCCGGCATTGCCGCAGAGCTTGTCGATCGTGCCAATTCCGGCGCAGCGGCCGATGCGCTGCTTGCTCAACTCCATGATCGATTCATCACGCTGATCACGGCGGCGCTGAACCGTGATGCATCATTATGCCTGCAGACGCCGGGAGCAATGGCCATGCTCGACCGCCTGATTGCCCGAGACGATGTCGTCGCGGCGCTGGCAACCGGAGGCTGGCGGGCATCCGCCGAATTGAAGCTGCGGCGATCCGGCCTAGACGTGTTTGACCTGCCGCTGGCCACGTCGGACGACGACGTTTCGCGAGAAGCAATCATTCGTATCGCGAGTAGGCGTGCGGCGGCGCGTCATCAGGATGATTCGTTTGACGTGCAAATCTACGTCGGCGACGGTGTGTGGGACGCCCGTAGCGCGCGGGCGCTCGGACTCGGCTTCATCGGCGTCGCAGAGGGTGAACAAGCGCAACGGCTCCTAGCGGAGGGCGCACAAGCCGTCGTCAAGGACTACACCGATCTCGAAGGCTTTCTTCGCAGAGTGCAATCAGCGGGGAGGCACCCCACCAACTGAACATTCACCCCAGCGGGTTGCCGAAGTGTTCGCGGTACGTCGGCACCACGGCCTGAAGAACGTGCATCAACACCTCGGCGGGGCTGCCAACCGCGCTCACGTCGCAGATGAGGTTTGTTTCATAATAGCCGAGCATGGGCGACGTCTCCTGGTCGTACACGTCGAACCGCCGGCGGATGATTGCTTCATCGGCATCGTCGCGGCGGCCTTCCTGAACGGCGCGGCGCTTCATGCGCTCGACCATCTCATCGATGTTCGGCGCTGTGAGGTGAATGATGCGCATCACTTCGATGTGCTGATCGAGGATCTTCGCCTGATTGAGATTGCGCGGGATACCGTCCAGCACCAGAAGGTCCGTGGGGGGGCGGAAGGCCTGCTCAGTGATCCTGCACTGCATGTACTTCCGCCACAGGGCGATGGTCAGGTCGTCCGGGACGAGCAGGCCTTGGGAGGAGTACTTCAGTGATTGCCGGCCCAACTCGGAATCTTTGTCCAAAGCGCGGAAGATCTCGCCGCTGGCCACGTGCACGAAGCCGGGTATCCGGCCGAGCAGTTTGCCCTGCGTGCCCTTGCCCACGCCTGGGGCGCCGAAGAGGAGGACGCTCTTGTACCGGCCTGGCATCATTGGTCTCCACGGACCCGTCGGGAAGCGGCCAGTATGGCCGGGATCGGGCTCGGTGCAAAGTTACCCCCGACTGGCAGCCCGGCCCAGCAAGAAGTATGGTCTGCCATCATGCGAGGAATGACCCGAAGGTGGGTCTTTCGCAATCCAGCCGAGGTGCGCCGGGGGGATACGATCCCGCTGGTTCAGCGCGTGCTTCACGCTCGAGGGCTGACCGAGGCCGCGGCGATTCGCCGATTCTGCGAACCCAAGCTGACCGACCTGCACGAGCCGGAGTTGATGCCGAACATCGACACGGCTGCCACCCGGCTGGCCGAGGCGGTCCGGGGACACGAATCGATCGTGATCTACGGCGACTACGATGTCGATGGGATCACCGCTTGCGCCATCCTCTACCACGTTATCAAGGCCATAGCCCCGCAGGTCGATCTGCGCACCTACATCCCTCATCGATTGGATGAAGGCTACGGTCTGAACAGCGAGGCGCTGCGGCAGCTTCGAGCCGACGGCGCCGACCTGGTGATCTCCGTCGATTGTGGGATCACGGCGTTGGAGCCGGCCAGGGTGGCCCGCGAGATCGGTCTGGATCTGATCATCACCGATCACCACAGCCTTCCCGACTCGGGCGGCCCGTTGCCGGACGCGATCGCGGTGGTTCACCCCCGGCTGCCGGGAAGCGAGTATCCCTTCGGCGAGCTTTGCGGAGCGGGCATCGCGTTCAAGCTTGCGTGGCGGTTTGCGACGATCTGGTGCGGATCACGGCGCGTGGGCGAGTCGGTGCAGAAGGTGCTGCTGGACATGCTTCCGCTGGCTGCGCTGGGAACGATCGCTGATGTGGCGCCGCTGGTCGATGAGAATCGAACCATCGCGGCGTTTGGACTCCGATGGATCAAGCACACTCCGATCGTCGGGCTCCGCGCCTTGATCGAAGCGTCGGACCTGATGCACGAGGACATCGATTCGGAGAAGGTCGGGTTCGTGCTCGCTCCCCGCCTCAACGCAGCCGGGCGAATGGGCCATGCCGCCGAAGCCGCTCACCTGCTCACCGCTGCCACACACCAGGAGGCGGAGGTGATTGCGAAGCAACTGGCGCGCGACAATCGTCAGCGTCAACAGACCCAGCGGAACATCCTCCAGCAGGCGGCGCGGATGGCCGAGGACGCAGGCATGACAGCCGATGATCGGCGCGCGATTGTGTTGGCTGATGAATCGTGGCACGCGGGCGTGGTGGGCATCGTCTGCTCGCGGTTGGTTGAACGGTTCTGCCGGCCGGTGGTCCTGCTGCATCGACGAGGCGACGTGTGCAAGGGATCGGCTCGCAGCATCGACGGCTACTCCATCCACGACGGGCTGGCCGCCACCTCCAAACACCTCACGAGCTACGGCGGACACGACGTCGCGGCGGGGCTGACGCTTCGCGCCGTTGATCTGGCAGCCTTCACCGAAGCCCTCACCGAGCATGCCAACTGCCATATCACTGTCGAGCAACTGACCTCCACCGTCCGCATCGATTGCGATGCCTCGCTTGGCGAGCTTGATCTCGAGACAGTCAGGCGAATCGCGTTGCTGTCACCATTCGGGCGAGCCAACCCCAGACCGACGCTTCGCATTCGCAGCGCAACGCTTGCCGGACCGCCAAGGCAGATCGGCGCCAACGGTCGGCATCTAGCCTTGAGTCTGCGCCAGGACGAGCCGACCGGTCGCCGGTGGCTGCGCTGCGTGTGGTGGAACGCGGGCGCGCTCGCGGCTGATCTCGCTGCGGGCATGTGCCTCGACGCGATCATCGAGCCCAAGGTCAACACCTACAACGGCCGCACGAACGTCGAAGCGGAGCTGCGCGACGTACGGCTCTGTCAAACATGAGACGGGCTCCCCCTCAGCCCCCGGCTCCGCCGGGGGGTTCCCCTGCTCCCGGCAACAACTCCGCCGCCTCAAGCACACGTCGCAGGCCGCGCTCATCGGAGTCGTCAAATGCCGCAATTTCGTGCGAATCGAGGTCAAGGACGGCCCAGGCAGCACCGGTTTCGTCGATCAACGGCACCGCGATCTCCGACCGGTCGCGGGGATCACAAGCGACGTAGTCATCACCGAGCTCGCGCACGTCCCGGACAATACGTGTCGTGCGGAACCGCAAGGCCTGACCGCACACGCCATGCAAGCCGATCGGTGAACAGGCGGGTTTGTCCCGGCACGGTCCCAGCACGAGCCGCTGATCGTCCGGCTCGCCCGGCTGATCGAGATAGAAGCCGACCCACGACACACCCTTGTCGTGTAGCGTCTCCCACAGCGCATCAACCACCCCGCACATGCGTTGTTGGCGGGAGCTGGTCGGGACCAGGCCCGTAGCGATCCCTGAAAAATCACGTTTCGGCGCAGGCATTCAGGTAAACTCTCAGGCGGTTGCGGCTCAAGTCTAGCGATTTGACGAGCCGCGCACGTCAGCACGGGGTCTCGGTGCGTCCAGTCCTCCAAGGCTTAGCCTGCTCGCCGCAGAGCGAAAGCAACAAGGTGGCACGCCCGCGGGTTTCCACCCGCGGCTAGGGACTTCGTCGCGCTCCGATCCCTCCGTCCGTTCGTCCCTTGGTGCCTTGATGCCTTCCCCGCTTATCCGCCGGCCATGACCTTGCCCATGCTGAAGATCGGCAGCAGTAGCGCCAGGGCGAGGCCACCGATGACCACGCCCATACACATGATCATCACCGGCTCAATGAAGGCGGTGACCTGCCTGACCGTGGAATCAAGCTCTTCCTGGCTGAACTCCGCGATCCGCTCCATGACCTTACTGAGTTGGCCGGACCGCTCGCCGGCGGCGATCATCGAGGAGACATTGGGCGGAATGAACGAACAGGCGAAGGTCGCGTCGCTGATCTGCTGGCCCTTTCGAACTCCGTCCTCCATGGAATCCCACAGGTCAGCGTAATAGACGTTGCCCGTGACTCCCCGGCAGATGTCGATGATGTCCAGGAGATTGACGCCGGCCGCCATCAACGTGGCCATGGTCCTCGTCGTCCGGGTGATGTACAAGTGGCCGAACATCCCTCGCACGCCGGGACAATGGAGGCGGATCCAGTCGCACACACGTCGGCCGGACGGCTTTTTGACCCAAATGACCAGCGCGACGACGACGGCCGTCAAGACCGGGCCGTACCACATGTACTGCGTGGTAACGAACTCACTAAGACCCAGCAGAATCCTGGTCGGCGTCGGGAGCGTGGCTGCTCGCTGGTCGTAGATTCTGGCAAAGCGAGGCAACACGAACGACATCAGGAACACCGTCATCGCGATACCCGAGATCATCATGAAGATCGGGTAGCTCAGGGCTCCTTTAATCTGCTTGGCCGTGCGGCGTTCCTTGGCGAGGTAATCACCGACTCGCCCCAACATCGTGGCCATGGTTCCCGATGCTTCGGAGGCTCGCATCAGGCTAATCATCATCCCTGGGAAGACGCGCGGCCACTTCGCCGCAGCCGCTGACAGCGGTTCGCCGCTGTGGATGTCGTCGCGGAGCACCTCAAGAACTCCGCGGAATTCCTTTCGAGGCGTCTGCTGGCAGAATGAATCGAGCGCTTCAGCGAGCGGGACGCCGGTGTCGAGCATCACTGACAACTGCTGACAGAAACCAATGACGTCCTCTCGTTTGACGCTCTTAGAGGCCTCGCTGCGGCGAATCTGCTGTTCATCCAACTCGGGGACCGCCCGCATTGGGTTTTCTTCGACTTCGAAGACGAAGCTGCCCTCGGCTCGGAGGCGAGCACTGACATCGTCGGCACTGGAGGCAACCATCGACCCGGTGACGACGGCGCCGCTGCTGTCCCGAGCCTTGTAGGTGTATGTGCTTTGCGCAGGCATCGCCCCTCCCATCACATGCTGGTGACGTAGAAGACCTCCCCAGCAGTGGTAAGCCCACCCTGTACCTTTTCCATACCGTCCGCTCGCAGGGTGACGAAACCGTTTTTGGCAAGCATTTCCCTCAGCTCCTGGAGGGTTGCGCCTCTGGCAATGGCCGCAAGCAGAATCTCATCTGGAATCATCAGCTCGAAGATGCCGATCCGCCCGGCAAAGCCCGTTCCCCGGCAGCGGGTGCAGCCCTGTCCGCGGTAGAGACATTCGACCGTGCCACAGTAATGCTCCACCGCCTCTCGGATCGCTTGATCAGGTTCGTAGGACTCCTTGCAATGGGGGCAGATTTTGCGAACCAACCTTTGGGCGAGGACGCCGCGAAGTGTCGCCGCAACCAGATAGGGCTCAATGCCGATGTTGATCAACCGGGTGACCGCGCTGGGGGAGTCGTTCGTGTGGAGGGTGGAGAAAGCCAGATGTCCCGTCAGGGCCGCCTGAGTGGTCACGGAGGCGGTCTCCCCGTCGCGAATCTCCCCCACCATCATGATGTCGGGGTCTTGCCGCAGCATCGATCGCATCGCCGCCGCGAAGGTGAATCCCGCCTTCTCGTGTACCTGCGTTTGGTTGATGCCGGGGATGCTCGCTTCGATAGGATCTTCGACCGTGGAGATGTTCAGCTCATCGGAGTTCAGCAGACTGAGCACGGAATACAGCGTCGTCGATTTGCCCGAGCCGGTCGGACCGGTCACCAACACGACACCGTTGGGCTGACGGACTACCTCCTTCCATGCCTCGAACATCTGGCGCGAGAAGCCGAGCTTGTCCAGCGAGACAATGGAGGTTCGATGATCGATGATGCGGATGACCACCTTCTCGCCGAACTTTCCCGGCATGGTGGAGACTCGGAGATCAATCGGCCGGCCCTCCATCAACGTGTGGATGTCGCCGTCCTGTGGAAGACGCCGCTCGGAGATATCGAGGTTGGACATGATCTTGATACGGCTGGTGATCGCCGCGTGCATCTGATAGGGCGGCAAGAGCTTTTCAAACAAACGCCCGTCAACACGGTAACGGACGCGAAGACGGTGATCATCGGGTTCGATGTGGATGTCTGATGCTCCGTCCTGCACCGCCGAAAAAATCAGGTAGTTCACCAGCTTGACCACGGGACTCCGGCCGGCGACCTCCTCCAGGTCCGCAAGTTCGGTGACCTGTTTCTCGATGATGCTGAAGTCCGCGTCATCAATATCTTCATAAATATCGTCGATTACGAAGACGTTGGCGGCCGGGAGATACGCTTGCAGCGACGCCTCGATCTCCGCGGTGGTCGTCGCCACAATCTGCACCTCGTGCCCGGTCAGTCGTTGAATCTCTTCGACCAAGAACAGGTTGGCGGGTTCGGAGACCGCGACGGTCAACACGTCCCGAACGAGGAACAGCGGCAGAAGGCTGTGCTCTTCCAGAAATTCGCGCGGCAGTAGTTCAACAACCTTCGGATCAGCGATCTTGGCCGCCTGCGTGACAAACGGCACGCCATATCCCTCGGCCAGGACCTCGATCACTTGCTCGTCGGTGACGAAGTTCAGATCCACCAAGACTTCGCCCAGGAGTTTCTTGTGGCCCTTTTGGGCCTGGTGCTCCAGGGCTTCGTCAAGCTGTTTGGCGGTGATGTACCCCTTGTCGATGAGCGCCTCGCCGACCTGAAGCCATGGACCGACGTCAAGAGTTGAATGAGTGCCTTCCTTCTGATTCATCGTACGTTGGTCCATATCAGCGCAGACTCTTTGCGGCGGATTCAATGCTGTCGTGAATGTTGAACCGTTTATCCAGCCGGGTGATCTCGAGGATCTTGCGGACCGTCTCATCCGGACTGACGAGACGGAGCTGTCCGCCACGCTCCGAGGCCTCGTCGATGATCCACAACAACGCCTCCAGCCCCGCCGAATCGACGAACGTCAGGTACTCCATGTTGAGCACAACATCGCGGATGCCGGCTGTAAACCGGTCCTGACAGGATCGTCGCAATCCATCGGCCTGGTCAATGGTCAGCTCGCCACTGATCGTCAGCACAGTAATCGTCTCATGATCTTCATAGCTGAGCTTCATGCGGCCTGCTCCTCGTCCTGCGAGGCCTTCTGCTCGCCGGCTCGATGCTCGGCGAACAGGCGGTCGTACCCGCTGAAATCGATCCGAACGAACACCGGCGCGAACTCAGGATCGAACTGCGTCCCTGCACACTCCATAATCTCTTGAAGCACCGCCGCGCGCGAGAGCGCCGGCCGATACGTGCGGGTCGAACTCATGGCGTCAAATGCGTCCGCCAGCGCGATCATGCGGGCGACCTTTGGGATGCGATCACCGCAAAGACCCTCGGGATAGCCCTTGCCGTCCCACCGCTCATGGTGGTAGAGCACGCCGGGAAGGATTTCCCGAAGTTGGGGGATATCCTTGAGGATGCGGTAACCGATTTGAGGATGCTGCCGCATCCAGGCGAACTCCTCCTCGGTGAGTCGTCCGGGCTTCGTGAGCACCGATTCGGGCACGCCAATCTTGCCCACGTCATGCACAACGCCGGCGATATGCATCCGGCTGACCGTGTGCTCATCGAGGCCCATCGCTTCAGCCAGTTGTTGCGTCAGATGCGCGACGCGCTGGGAGTGACCGCAAGTGTATGTGTCCTTCGCATCGATGGAAGCCGTCAGCGCTTCGAGGGTGCCGAGGAACATCGCGTTGAGGTCGTCGTAGAGCGCCGCGTTCTCGAGGAAGATGCTCATGTGGGATGCAGTCGCGCCGAGAAGTTTCAAATCCACGTTTGACGCGGTCGTGTCCTGCCCCTGCTTCTCACCCGCGATGAGCAGGCCAATCACCTTCCCGTCGCGGCTGACCGGATGGACCAGAACGGTCTTCCCGAGCTGGACATACTTGGCGTGCAGGGGGTTGGTTGCGGGCTCAAGCACGATTGGCACATCAGGCTTCGCCTCGGCCAAGATGCTGCGGGTCAACTCCCGAAGCTGGGATTGCGGCTGGCCCGAATCGCCCGCGATGATCAGCCGGCCGGCAAGCTTCTTGAGCGTCTCCCGATCGTCCGCCAGCTGCGCGCCGATCCATGCATAGGGCAGCGTGGCGAGCAACTCTTCGCAGGCGATGGTCACAAACCGCTCCGGCTGATCCACCACCGACATGCTCTGGATGATCGTATAGAGAAGGTTGATTTCTTCGTACGACTCGGCAAGCTGCTGCCCCACGCTCTCCATCGCCTGGCTGTCGGAGATTCGTTTCCAGTGATCCTCAAGCGCGTGGCTGACCATCGCCGCTGTTCTGCTGACATCCGACGGGCCGACCGGCGGAAGGTCGGCCAGCATGCGTCGAATGACCTCGAAGTCCGCGCGTGCGGCCTGGCACATCGCCGAGAGCTGTTCGCAGTCCAGAAAGCGCTCAGTGAGGATCACCGCCAGGGCATAGCCCGTTCGGCGTCGGCGATTGGTCCTGGGGATCGGCGAGAGCCAACATCCAGGGAAGAGCTCCACCGGCATCGGCGTGCTTTGCTGGGACCAGGCCGCAGCTGCCTGACGGACAGCGCTGGTGAAGATGGCGGCCTGGCAGAACAGATCGGCCAGCCAATCCGTGCCCGGCTGAGGCCGTGAGATCAGCCCGCCTGCCTTGTCGCAGTCAAGCAGCAGCAGCCCCACCTGCCGGAGTCTCTGTCGCAGCTGGTGGGCGAGCTTGGCGTCGAGTTGGGTGTCGCTATGGCTCACGCTGCCTCCGGCCCCAGTCGCTTCGTCTGATCGCCGCCTGCCTCGGTTGCCAGCAAATCCTCAACGAGTTGAAGCACTGATCGCGGGCTGAACGGCTTGCTCAGGACCCCTTTGATGCTGCCGATCTTCAGATCCTCGTCATCTAGCGCATAGCCGCGGGCGGTGAGGATCAGTACGGGAATGTGTGCCGTGGTAGCATTGCCCGCCAACGCCCGGCACAATTCCAACCCGGTCATGTACGGCATCTGAAAGTCGGTGATGATGAGATCGGGCAAATCCTGACACGCCATCTCAAAGGCCTCTTCGCCATCGACCGCGGTGCTGACCTCGAGTCCCGCGTTACCAAGCTTGACCGAGAGCACATGCAGAATGTGTGCCTCGTCATCAACCACAAGGATTCGAGAAGCCATCAACTCTCTCCTGAATCATGCCGCTGCCTGTGATCCGGCATAGCGCATTGGAATCGTGACCCAGAACTTGGAACCCATACCCAGTTCCGACTCGACGCCGATCTGTCCGTGATGAAGGGTTTCGACGATGTGCTTGCAAAGACTCAACCCCAGACCGCTCCCCTTGGCGACACGTTTGTAGTTCTCAACGCGATAGAACTTGTCGAACAGTTTGGGTATGGAGTCGGGCGGAATACCCAGGCCCGTATCCGAGACGGCAAGGACAACGCTGCGGGTGAGATTGTCGGAGTCGGCCGAGACCGTGATCCGCCCGCCGGCGGGCGTGTATTTCACGGAATTGGAGATGAGGTTCAGCACGACCTGGAACAACATGTCAGCGTCTCCCTCGACGCTGAGGTCCACCTCAGCCACCTTGGTGTGTAGCGATATCTCCTTTTCCTTCGCTTGCGGCTCGAGCGTATCGATCGCTCGATCGATCAACGATCTGAGGTCAACGTTCTCACGTTCGATCTGGACAATGCCCGCCTCAATGCGACTGATGTTCAGCATGTTGTCCAGCAGTCGCCCGAGCCGGTCCGTCTCATTCTGAATGATTCGGTAGAACTCATTGCGGGCCTCGTCATCTGCCGCCTCACCGTCCACGAGCATCTCCACATACGCATGGATCGAAGAAAGCGGTGTGCGCAGCTCGTGACTGGCCTTGGAGACGAAATCCGATTTCATTTGCGAGATCTCGCGCTCGCGGGTGACATCGTGGAGAATGGTCACAACCCCGGCCACCTCGTGTTTGTGATTCTCCACGCACGCCAGCGTGACGTCGAAGAACCTCCTCTCTTTGTCGCCTGCACCGGCTTCACTCGAACCGACGTTGATATCGTGCTCGACGTGCCGGCGATTAGCGAAGTTGGCGGTCTCGGAGGTATCCTTGATCAGCTGGCAGAGGCGGTCATCGTCCACGAGCTGCTCGAGGGGCTGGTGAAGCGCCTGGGTGTGGTCGAAGCCGAAGATCCTTCCTGCCGCCTCGTTGGCAACGACAACATCGTTGAACGCGTTCGTGACCAGCACCCCGTCTCGAAGGGCGTGCAGGACAGCTTCAACCTGCCGCTGCTCAGCCTCCGAGACCCGTCGGCGGATCTCGACCTCCCGCAGCTCATTTCTCAGCGTCTGCTCGCGTTGCCTGAATTGCTCAACCGCGCCGATGAGAGCGCCGCTAATCGGGCCCACCCACTTGGGACCGTAGAACGTTGCGGTTTGGCCCTCGGCGGCGCCGGTCGCCTCGATATAGCTCCGCAGCTTGGTCACCGTCCGATCAAGGGCGACTCCCACCGGCAACAGCAGCGCCGCACAAACCAGACCGAGCACGCCGAACAACAAGCACAGCCGCAGCATCGGAGGCATCGCGGCCAACCACCCAACGGTCGACGCACTAAATGACAACGCCGTTCCCACGGCCGAAACGATCAAGACGAGGCATAGGCTTGCAATCTTTCCCGCCCTCACTGTCCCTCCCTCGCATCGGCGTCGCGTGCCCTCCTGCCACGCTCACTCGGTGCGGATCTGCTCCTGAGGCTGGACTGGCACGATCTGTTCATTGCGACTCAGCCGCGCGAGCAGCACCCGAGCATCGGCGTTGTCAGGCTCGACTCGAATCCCCTCCGTATACGCGTCCAGAGCGCCTTCCCGGTCACCGGTCTCTTCGAGCGTTCGACCGAGCACCAGATACGGAAGCGCGGTTTCACCAGCACGATCCGTCGCCTGACGCAACAGCCGGCTCGCCTTGCGGAAATCACCGCGGTGGCGTTCATTGATCCCCTTGAGCATATACCCCTCGTAGCGCTGCGGAGCCAGCGCGGTGACACGGGCCCCGCATTGGGCCAGACGATGGAAGTCGCCCAGCTCCCACGCCAACGTCCCCAGCTCGATCCACACCTCCGGATCAGCTGGGGTGAGTCTTGTCAGCACCAGGTAGACGTTGCGAGCCTCGATCAGCCGCTCCATGGAGAAAAGACACCGGGCCTCGAGATGAATCAAATCCGGCCGCTTCTCGCGGGACATCTGCTGTAGCTGCTTCACCGACTTGTAACATTTCGCGTGCATGCCTGCTGCGGATTGGGCGTGCGCCAGCTCCTCCAGCAGCATCTGGTCATCGGGATTGCGACGCCAGGCCTCGGCGAGAAGCTTCGCTGCCGTGGCTGCATCACCCTGGAGCAGGGCGATCTGCCCAAGCAGATGTCGTAGCGATGCGTTGTGCTCGAAATAGGCCAGCTTCGACAGGATCAGCTGCTTCGCCTGATCGAGCTGCTCCAGCGCAATCATCGACTCAGCCGCGGCGAGAAGATACCCGATCGAGCTCGGCTCCAGCTCGTAGGCAGCCATGTAGTGTTCGTATGCCCTGCCATCGTCGGACCAGCGTTGGTATACGATCCCGGCGAAGTAATAAGCGTCAGCGAAGTCGCTCTGATGCTCGAGGGCGGATGTGAAGGAATCGATCGCTTTCTCGAGGCGGTGCGTCTCGAGATGGATTCGCCCTTGAAGGATGTAAAAGTCCGCCGACTCGGGAACAAGCTCAATGGCCGCGTTGATTCCGCGAAGAGCACGGTCGAACCGGCCGACCTCGAACGCCTGCATCGCCTGGTCATAGGTGAACTGGGCGTTGACGAAGTTCACGCGCTCCCGTGCCTTCAGTCTCGCGTCGATCCCCTTTGGGCTCAGACCGCAGCCGGTGAGCGACGAGCCGATGGCGAGCAACAGGACGATGACGATGATGATCGGTCGGGTTGACATGTATCGCGTCTCCGATCTGCGCAACAGAGGTTGACCATGCATAACACCTGCTCCCCCCATCGCTCCCCGCTCCGATCACTGTGCCTTTACTTCATGAAGTCTGCATCGTCGGTCACGCTGGCAACCTCCACGAGGTCATCGAACGTGACAAAGGGAAACGAGTGCCCCCAACCCGGGTCATCGGCATGGGAGGGGGGTTGTCAGCCGCCTGCCAGAACCCCTACCTGGAAAACATGCGCCGCAGCCGCTGTGCGACGAGCCATTCGTCGTCGGGAATCGTCGCGGCGTTTGAGTGGGGGCCTTCGGCCTCGCCCTGCTCCTCGTGACTCGGCTGCCCCCCGCTCGTCTGCGGCGTCGCACCGGCGGAATCGATTCCGGAACCTGCCTCCTCGGCGTCATCGGCATCCCCGTCTCCATGCCATTCGAACCACTCGCCGGACGATTCCTGCGACACCGATTCGGTGCCTGTGCTCGAATCGCCCGTGCCGGGCTCGTGCATGTCGGACCAATGCCCCGGCTCATCCACCATGAGCTCTTGCAACGTAAAGGAGCGCATCGGCATCGACCTCGGCCCAGGCGGCGTCTGGCCGGAGGCGGCTTCTTGCGAGGGCCCACGCCCCAGTACCTTGCGGAACGCTCGCTCCATCATGCTGCGCTCGTGAACCCTCTCCTTCTCACCCGTGATCTCCTGGCGGAGCCTGAGCATCGCCGGCTGCACAGGCCTCAACCGTAGCGAGATGTTGACGTGGTACAGGGCCATATCGAGATCGCCGCGCTCATACGCGTCCATGGCGTCAAGATTGTGGTTGTTGGTGATGCCTTCGCGGCTGAATGGAAGCAGACCTGCCCGCGCGCCGACCGCGATCGCGTTGGAGTAGGCCAGCGTCTCTTGACCGGTCGCCCATAAGACATCGTCAGGCACGATGGAAGGGGTGATGAGGAAAATGATCTCATCGCGATCGACCGTATCGTCCTGCCCACGGAAGGCAGCGCCGATGATCGGAATATCGCCGAGCCACGGAATCTGCCTGCGGCTGACCCGTGTGGATTCTCTGAACAGGCCGCCCAGCACCAACGTCTGCCCATCCCGGATGCGAACGTTGGTCGTCAGCTCGTTGGTCAGCTCGTCGGGAATCGTCACCTGCAGTCCCTGGGAGTCGGTGACGGCGCGCAGGCTGGCCTCAGACACCTTGGGGGACAGCTCCATACGGATCGTTCCATCCTTGGAAATGAACGGGCGGAAGATCAGCGAGATACCCGTGTCAAGGAACTTGACGGTCTGCGTCGTGGTGGTCTGGGTCGCGGTGGTCGAGAGGTATCCGACCCGAGCACCCACGAGCACTGCGGCCCGTTGGCGGTTCAGCGCCATGATCTTGGGTCTGGCCAGTACCGTGGTGTCGGTCACCTCGTCGAGAACTCGCAAGAAGGCGCTGACGTTGTTGGTGATAAGGCCGAGCTTCAAGCCGCCCGCACCTGCCGTGTTCCCGACGGTCGATGCCCCCCCAAACGACTCGTTATCGGTCGGTTGAAATCCTTTCTTCACGTCGTCGCCGGACAGGAGATTGTTGACCACCCCAAGCGGGCTGTGCAGATCGATGAAATCCAGATCGGCGATCACAGAGAAGTCCACGCCGAAGGCGTTGGTCTCGTCCAAAGCAGTCTGAAGGACGGTGGCCTCGATGAGCACCTGTTGCGGCGGGGTGTCAAGATCGTCGAGCAGGTCCGCGATGGCCCGAAGGTTCTCGGGAAAATCATTGATCACCAGCTTGGCGCTGTACGCGTACGAGTCCGCTCCCCCATCGCTTATGTCGGGCTGGAACCCCGGCTGCACCTCCCCGCGGTGGGAGCTTTGGCCGACGTCGCTGAGCAGCGGTGTGATGAACTCGTTGGCGTCAACGGCGGAAAGGTAGTCGAGCTCAAAGATGCGGCTTTCAGTGACACGGCTCGAAGCCTCCATTTCCGCAAGCTCCGCCAATGTGTAAATGTAGACGAAGTTGCCCTCTTCGAGGTAGCCGTAGCCGTTGACGCGCAGAATGGCGTCGAGCGCCTCGTGGAACGTGACGTCGTAGAGGTTGGCGGTGACGGTGGCGGACACGCTCTTGGAGGTGATGATGTTCTTCTTGCTCTGGATGGAGAGCATTTGAAGGACTTGTGACAGGTCGGTCTCCTGAACGGCCAGATCCACCGTGCCGTAGTCGGTCACGTTGACATCGGTGTTCGCCTGATCCGCCCAGTCTTGCCCCAGCGCCGGCGCTGCCAGCACCACCCAACACGCACAAACGGCCCCTGTGCTCCCAAGAAAACGCCTTCCAGTACATCTGATCTTCGGATTCATAATCGGGTTTACTCCTGCCTGACCCGGGCGCTGCTAGCGCTGGGCACTGCCTGGATGCTCCATCTCCAACTCGAACCGGCGACCCTCGAATTCGAGGACTACTGATCGATGTCCGACTTCAACCAGCTGGAAGCGGATCTTGCTGTTTTCGATCGCGGGAATCCAATCGAGCAACCGATAGGTTCTTCCGTTGATCACGGCCATCGGGCGACCCTGCATCACCGCTTCCAACTCGAAGCGTTCAATCAAAGCCCGGAGTTGGTCGATCAACCGGGCTTCCGCTTGTTCTGGGTTTTCGGTCGTATCTCGTCGTAACTTCGCCTGATCTTGGGCCAACATGTCAACCGGGGTTGGTTTGGGAAAGTGTTGGGCGCTGATCAAGAATGGATCTCGTAACGGCAAGCGCGACATCTCGACCCGCACAGGAGGCCCCTGGTGCTTATCGGATGTTCCCCAGACACCTCCGCGAGGCTGTAAACCTCCCCTGGCCGGCGGCTTGGGATCATTGGCCACGGCCGTGCGCGGCAAATTGGAAGTCACGATTATTCTCGCCCACAACAGCAGCCCCACCGCCAACATCGCGCACAAGATGCCGAACCGCTTGCGGTCGGAGGTGATCTGAATCCACAGTCGCCTGAGCACCAAGACCATCTCAACCATCCTCCCTCGCCCCCGGCGGGTCATAGATCACATCCAGACTCACCGAGGCACTTATGAACAATTCATCCTCTCCCTCAGGATGCTCGCAGACCATGTTCAATGACTCGACACGCAGTAGGCGGTCCAACGATTCCGCCGCCTGGATCAGCGCGAAAATTGAGTCGAACCGCGCAACCATGTCGATCGTCAGAGGCGTGGCCATCGCAGTAAGATCGCCGCCGACCACGGCTTCTTTGGGCTGGCCGGTTGTGAACGTTTGGTCGCGGATAGTCACCCCGTCCACCGGCATCGACAGCACTCGCATCAGCCCGGCAATGTCTGAGGACTCGGGAATGACCTTGTGTTCCGTCGCCACCCGGCGGGTCATTTCATCCAGATCGGCAGTAAGCCGATCGATCACTTCGACTTGGATGTTGTAGGCTTCGCCTTTGTTGCGAAGTACGGCGGCTTGATGGTTGAGCGCCTTCGCCTCGCGGTAGGACGGCCAGACAAGCAACAGTCCCCCCACGGTCACGACAATGACCACGGCGAGGATCGCGATCCGAAGATGTTTGCTACTGGACATCGTGCGCTCCCTCTTGACTGGCCTGGAGCTCGGGGCGGGCACGATCGACGACGTCGTATTCAACGTCCATATCGATGCGGAAGCTGATTCGAAACTCTCGCGCGCCGCGCCCTCGCATCGGGCGGGTGCGACTGAAATTGAGGCCGACCTGCTTGAAAAGTCCCAACGCCTCAAGCCTGGCCACGATTTCCGCAACTTCCTGGTCCGTCGCCGCAAATCCACTCAGCTCCCCACTAAGAATGCGCGGAGCCGGCCCATCCTCAGCGCTGATGCCTCTGCTCCGAGCCGAGCGATTCGTCCGACGGCTGCCGGCAAAGAGGTCGATTCGATCCAACGTTGCACTGGTCGGCAACTCATTCGTGACGGTGGCGATGACACGACTGACCTCCAGCGGCATTGCGATAAGCCTGTAGCGGCGGATCTGGTCGTGGGTGTCGTCGAGCCTGCTTCGCAACTGATCAGCCTTGGCTTCCGCCGACAGAACCAGGTCTGCCTGTTCCTCCGCCACCCGCAATCGCTTGTGAGCCCGATCGAGTACCAAACGGGAATGGGTAACCGTCACCACCATCAGGGCGATCGCGATCAGGAGGGCAGCGACATATCGCCCAGCCACCACGCCGGCCTGACTGCGAACACGGATCGAATCGGGCACGAGATCAATGTTGCGTTGTTTCATGCCGCCTCCGTGCCGCAGGCGGCCGCCTGCAGCCTCTTCAATCTGCCCACCGAGATTCCTCGCAAGCTGAGGCCGGCCGCCACAGCCCACCACGCCGGCGGTCCGGGGGCACGGTGCAGGATGGCCTGTATCTGTTCCATCAAACAACTGACGGTCGAGCCGTCCTCATCGAGCACCACCGGAATCCTGCACTGCTGCAAGAGCGTTTCGTCAAGTCGCGGCTCCAACCCATCGCCCCCGGTGAGAATCAGCCGTTGGGGGGGATAGCCCCGGAACATGACCCCGTAGTAGCCAATACAGAGCATCACCTCTTTCGCGAAACTACCCAACAGCGGTCGGACCGCGTCATACACCGCCCGGTCAATGGAGGGTTCGGTGATCGGCCGAGCATTGGGCTGATCGGTGGCGGCGGCGATGCGGGCCGCCCGCAACTCCCTTGCCGCTGCCACGTCCATCTGAAGATGTTCAGCCACCGCCTGGTCGAATTGCTCACCCCCGACCGAGATCGATTTGCAGAAAGCGATCTGATCGCCGCGAAGAATCATCACGGTAGAACCCGAGGCGCCGACATCCAATACGACGCGGGTTACCGAACGGTCGGATTCACGGCGGGACTGTCGGCTGAACGCCCGCGCCAATGCCGTGAAGTGCGTCTCGATAGCCATCGGGCGCAGACCGGCGGCCATCACCGGCTCGACCCAGGCGTTGATCACATCATGTGAGACAGCGATCAGAAGAATCTCGTCGCGGCGCTCGCCGTCTTGCAGCGACGCCCCGGTTCGGATGGCATCCACCTCCATCGCCTCGCGATCGAATCCGAAGCGCTGCGAGGCTTCCCAGACGACTGCTTGGCGCAGCTCATTATCAGGCATCTTCGGCAGTCGAACCAACTGCATGCGGACCTCGCCGCGAGGGAGACTGAGCACGCACCGCCGGCCGGTGAATCCGCCGGAGGCAAACGCGGCCCGCAGTTGATCAGTCAGTGCCTTGCGGTCTTCAACCCAGGAATCGCCCGCTTTGGCATCGACTCTTCCCGCCCCGACCACTTTCAGTTCGCCGCCGTGTTCGCGAACCTGAAGCAGCTTGATCCCGCGGGTACCGAGGTCGATCCCCACCGATCCTATTGCCGACGAAAAGCGCCCTGCGAACACACATCTATCCTCATCAGCTCGCGGCGACCATGGGAAGGCCGCTGCGCCTACAACTTGGTCACCGTCAACTTGCCGGTAAACGGCGCGATGTCGATCCGGTAGTCGCCGGACGGAGATGAAACTGTGATCTGGCCACCGGTGCCCGGCGTACCCACCGCCACGACCGTCCCGCCCAGCGCGTCGTAGGTGATCTGCCGCGTCCCCCCGTCAATATTCACCGCGCTGATGCTGATGCCCTCGAATCGGCTGCCTTCAGTGAAGTCAACGATATAGTCCCGCTGCGCGTGTAGTGGATCAAGAAGGTAATCGTAATCGACCAGGTTCGGATCGAATGGGTCCGCGAAGTCGGCATCGGTGACGCGATACAGGCAGTAGCCCCGGCCGTCGGCGTAGAACTGGATGCGACGGTACTCTTGATTCGCCAATGCGTCCGACTGAGCGAAGCTCAGATCGGCGATGATCAAGCGAACCGCCGACTGGACGGCCAGGCTGTCGCGGTCCACGAGGTGCGGCACCAGCAGCGCTGCGGCCAGCGCAAGGATGCCCATCACGAGGATGAGTTCGATGAGTGTGTAGCCGCGCGCCACGACCGTTCCGTGCCGCGCACCAACGTGCGGCGTACCGGCGGGCCTCGATGATCCGCTTGAGGGCGATGTGCCTCGGCCGAACTCGATCTCGCCGAAGTTGGTGACCTTGACCATTGCGTTGCCGGCAGCGTCCAGCTTCATGACTCACTCCCCATCGCCGGCGGCCGACACCACAGCGTCCACCAGCACTGACGCCTCATCAGCACCATCGGCCGAATCCGATGCCCAGGTAAGCTCGATGCGCAGCCGCTGAGACCCCTCCTGCGGCGGTTCCAACGGTTCAACCCACATGTCCGATACACCTGCGATCAGGACCATCGATCCGACACGGGGATCGGCCCGCCAGCGATCGCAGAATGCGGCCCCGGCCGGCTGCCGCGCGTCCCACTGGCCTTCCGCTACGGCCTCCTCGCCATCGGCCAGCCGGTAGATGGTGATGGTTCGGAGCACCTGGCTGTGGCTCAGCACCGCCAGTTCGCTTTCATCGACCTGGTCCTGGATTCCCTCGGAGTCGTCGTCCTGCAGCCACAGGACCATCTCCAGGTAGGGCGTGGGACCTCGTTGCTGAATGGCCAGCACCCCCACGCTGCGCCCGATCAAGGCCGCTAACGCATCGATCTGTTCCTGATGAGCATCAGCTCGAGCCGCTTGCACTTGCGGCTGCACACTCCCGGCCGCGAGGAACCGAGGTGCAACAACCACCGCCGTGACGCTTAGCGTACTGACGAGCGAAAGCGTGATCAGCGGCCCGGCCAGCGTTCCACCGCCCCGCCACCTTTGTCGTCTGCGATGAACGGTGCTCAGCCCCATTGCAGCCTCCCAGCCCACAGCAAGCGCGCCGCCGACTCACGCGGACCCCTGACCCTCCCACCTGCGAGCCATCACCTCTTGGCCCATCACTACGGGTCTATCACCTTCCCGCTTCCACCCAAAAAGAAAGCCGGCGCGTTCCCGCGCCGGCGTCTGAGAGTCGTCTAAACTCGGGCGGTCTGCTTATTCGAAGATGCCATCGCCATCGATGTCGAACTGAAGGCCATTCTCGTCCACGGCGTAGAGGTTGACGCCCCAGCCGTTGGCATCGTTCCAAGTCCAGCCGACGCCGGCACCCGGCAAGGCGGCGACCGTGTTGGAGCTCTGCAACGGGTTGATCGGCGGGCTCATGAGGTACTCGCCGTCGTAGTCGGGATCAAAGACCAAATCGCCGGTAGTCAACTGGCCCCACGGCGCCAGAGCGTCGACGATCGGGTCAAACGGCCGCATCGGCCATTGGATGTCGTGCAGCTCGATCTGGCTGCGCAGCGTCTGCAACTGGGTGACCACGCTGGATTCCATGGCTTGCTGCGACGCATCGGTGAACTGCGGGATCACGATGGCCGCGAGGATGCCCAGAATCACCACGACGATCAGAATTTCGATCAGCGTGAATGCCCGGCGGATCCGGTTCTTGATTCGAGAACGCATGAGATAAAACTCCTTAATTGACAAGCGAAGAACCAAAAAGTCGAAAAAGGGGGTGTCGGCTTGCGGTCAATCGCCGGCCGCTCCCCAATCTTTCAATCCTCGGCCGAGCCCACGATGGGCCCAGCCATGCGAAACGTCGGCGTGACCCTTCGGCCATGCCAGCGATGCCCGTGTCGGCGTCCGAACCCAAGCGGGCCCGCTGTCCCCTCCCGCAGCGTGCCGGACGCTCAGGGCCAACCACCATCCACCGACATCATCAGGTTCACGATTTGTATCGACTCATGTCAACGACACGTGCAGCACGAGCCACGAGATCTCCGGCGCGGCAGCCGCGCAGGCGGCACATGTTGACCACTTGGAAACCTGGGTCACGCTGGCAACAGATCAGCGTCGCCCAGCTCATGCCCACACGTCATGTATGGGACGTGCCCGTCAGGGGCAGTTTGAAACCGCCCCCCGGAACTTTGGTGGCAGGGGCGACCCGCCCGTGCGACGTAAACGGCCGGGACGGCCGTCCCACCATACTCTGGTCGCATGCGCCGGCGGGAAACACGAGCCGGTGCGGTAAGCGCTGCTACCGCGGCGACCAATTCGCCAGCAACGTAAGCAAGTCCAGGATGCCGACAGTGCAATCGCCATCGAGGTCGGCAGGGCAATTCTCACAATCGGCGCATGCGCCCCAACTGCCGAGCAGGATCAGAAGATCGGTGATGCCGACCGTGCCGTCGCCGTCGAGATCCCCGACCACCGCGCCCGCACAACCGACCCACTTGGCAATCCGCTGCGACGACATACCGCCCGCAGAGGTGAACTCTCCGCCCGCGAACAGACCTGGGCCGCTGCCAGACTTGTCATCAAAGACCGTGAGAGCCCATACTGTCGGCTCGTACCCGCCCACGCCTTCGCCCAGCGTTGCCCAAGACGTGCCGTCCCAGCGCGCGATGCTGTTCACACTCGCCTCCCCGGCCGTGGTGAATAAACCCGCGGCGTACAACGCTGGGCCGCTGCCGTCGTCATACGCGGCCAGGGCAAAGACACCGTTACGGCCGCTCACGTCGATCCCGCTGCCGAGCGCCGACCACGACCCACCGTCCCATTTGGCGACGCCGTTGGCGCGGACACCGCCAGCCGAGGTAAAACGCCCACCTGCATACAAAGCTGGACCCGTCCCGTCGTCGTACACGGTGAGCGCACGCACGAGCAAGTCGCCTTCCCCAGGGATTCCCCGGCCGAGGGCCGACCAGCTTGACCCGTCCCACTTGGCGATGACGCCGCCGGCAATCGGGAAGCGAGCTGCGGCGTAGAGCGCCGGCCCATTGCCGGAGCCATCGTCGAAGACGGCGAGGGCCCACACTGCTAGATTCCACACGGCTGAGCCGGGATCGTTGCTGACTCCGGTGCCCACTGGCGACCAGGTCTTGCCGTCCCACTTCGCGATATGGTTGACCTCCACACCGCCAGCAGAGGTGAAGTAGCCGCCGGCATACAGCGCTGGACCGGACCCGTCGTCAAAGACCGCCAGCGCGAAAACCCAACCATCGAGGCCGGTTGCAAGAGCCGACCACGACTTCCCGTCCCACCTCGCGATGCTGTTTGCGCTGACCTCGCCTGCTTCGTAGAACCAGCCCCCGGCGTAGAGGGCCGGCGCGCTACCCTGGCCGTCGTCGAATACATCCAAGGCGTAGACAACGACATCGGCGCCGTCGACCCCACTGCCGAGAGGTGACCATATTTGGCCATCCCATCGGGCGATATGCTTCACGTTGACTCCCCCAGCGGCGCAGAAGATACCCCCCGCATACAGTGCCGGGCCGGGCCCGGAACCGTCGTCGAACACGCTTAGTACCTGGCAGGTTACGTAGAAGTTAGCGGGAGGGCAGATCGAACCGGTCAGGCCACTACTGCCAACGGCAAACCACGTCGTCCCGTTCCACTTAGCGACATACCTCGCATCAGGATCGCCACCCCCCTGGGTGAAGAAGCCGCCGGCGTACAGGGCCGGGCCATGACCGGAACGGTCATCGAACGCGGCCAAGGCCCACACGCCGCTATACATCCCATAGCCCAACGGCGACCACGACAATCCGTCCCATTTGGCGATGCGTTTCGCGGTCACACCGCCCGCGTTCTCGAAGCCGCCGCTGGCATACAGGGCCGGACCATCCCCAGATCCCTCATCGAACACGGACAGGGCAAGTACAATGCCGTCCGTCCCGCTACTCAGCGGTGACCACGTTGATCCGTCCCATTCGGCGATGCGATTGGCGATCACACCGCCCGCGGTCTCGAAACCGCCCGCGGCATAGAGGGCTGGCCCCGCGCCGGAGCCGTCATCGAAGACGGCCAGCGCGTGGACCGCACCGTCCATTCCCTCGCCCAGCGGCGACCAAGACTTGCCATCCCACTTGGCGATGCGATTGACCGTCAGGCCTCCAGCGGTGGTGAAGAAGCCCGCGGCGTACAGGGCCGGTCCGCCCCCAGAACTGTCGTCAAACACGGCCAGAGCGTCCACCACCCCATCGATCCCTGCCCCAAGAGGAGACCAAGATGTTCCATCCCACTTGGCGATGTTGTTCGCGCTGATCCCTCCGGCTTCCTCGAAGTAACCTCCGGCGTACAGGGCCGGTCCTTCCCCTGAACCGTCATCGAAAACGGCCAGGGCCCGCACGCCGGCAATGCTGTCAATCCCGCCACCCAGGGGCGACCACGACGCACCATCCCACTTGGCGATGTTGTTCGCGCTGACGCCGCCGGCTTCGGTAAACAAGCCCCCGGCGTACAAGGCTGGTCCCTCACCGAAACCGTTGTCAAAGCCCGCAAGCGCCCATACGTTGCCGTCCATCCCGGCGCCCAACGGCGACCACGCGTTGCCGTCCAACCTGGCGATGCGATTGAGCGTCACGTCGCCGCCGGTGGTGAACCAACCCCCGATGTAGAGGGCTGCTCCGTCGCCGGAACCGTCGTCAAGAACGGTCATGGCGAACACGGCCCAGTCCAGGTCAGCCGAAGGAAACTCATCCGACCAGTACGGTTCACACGGCTGGGCGGACACCGCGCGTGCGCCCATCGCGGCGACGGACGCTAACAGAACTGCTTCAAGTCGTGGATGTCTATTCATGACAAACCCTTTCTGCGGCGAGGTGCACGCCGCGATGGGGCAGCCGAGTCGCCAGGCGTCGAAGCAAACATTTCCAGCCGCGCATCGCTCGTTGCGAACCGCCGGCTTATTGGGCAGACATTGTTTGCGCGAGGACCGGGTGAACTCCGTGCCGCGCACCGGTGAACAGGCAGGCCCAAAGAAATGACGGCCACGACCTGCCGAAACGTTGACGAGCCCGGCCCCAAAGCGCGAGGCCCGCTCGGCCGCTACCAACACTATAGCGTAGCGGTTGCCGGTTGCAACTGAATTACGTGAGGATTCGGCGCCCGGGATTCGCCGTTACGCGGCCAGGATGGCGTCGAAACGGATGGCGAGGCGATACCCGTCGCCGCACGGCAGACACCGTACCACCACGCCGCGCTGGGCGATGCACCCGGGCTCTTGAAAGCCGATGGTCACGATCGCCCCGGGCTCGATCGGCTGGGCACAAGCGGCGCCCAAGCCAAGGGGCGAATAGTCGAGCATCTTCAGGGTGTACATCTCGCCGAAGCGCTCCCCGGCCACGCGCGAGGCGCGGGCCACGCCTGAGGCGACCCAGCGATCGTGCTCCCGCCGCTCGAAGCGCAGCGGCGCCGGCGCGCCGGGGTCGGTATCGCAGGTCGAGTCGGATGTCTCGCAAGGGCCGCCCACGAGCTGCCTCCAGGCCGCCGGCCGATGCCGCCGGCTCCGTCTGTCTTCGGACAAATCGCACCCGGCCTTCAGGTCCAACGTCGAGCATTGGCCGGCTTGGGGCCGTAACCGCGGATTCCCGGCGTACCTGGGGGCGGTACACTGGCCCGGTTCCCCAGCGCCGGCTCTGATTTGGAGGCGATTGCCCCGATGGTCCGTATTCGTCCCTTTCCCGCGATCCGCCCCTTGGCGAACATCGCCGCCCAAGTGGCATCGTCGCCTTATGACGTAGTGAGCACCGAACAGGCCAGGCGGCTCGCGGCTGACAATCCCCGTAGTTTCCTGCACGTGGTTCGATCGGAGATCGACCTCCCGGCCGGCATCGATCCACACGACGATGCGGTGTACACCAAGGCCGGCGAGAACCTTCAGCGCCTGATCACAGACGGCGTTCTGGTCCGCGAGGACGAGCCGAAGATGTACCTGTACCGCCTGGTGATGAACGGTCGCCGCCAGACCGGCCTCGTCTGCTGCTGCCATACCGATGACTATGCGCGCAATGTCATCAAGAAGCACGAGAAGACCCGGCCCGACACCGAAGACGATCGAACCCGCCACGTGCTGGCGGTCGGCGCTCACACCGGCGTAGTGTCGCTGACCTATCGCGACCAGCCCGACATCGATTCGCTTTTTCAACAGGATGTCAATGCTCGGCCGTTGTTTCACTTCAACGCTGCCGAGGCCAATGGAACCGAGGTGACGCATACGGTGTGGACGGTCAATGATCCGTCTCCGTATTGTGATCTTTTCTCATCCCTCGATGCGGCCTATGTTGCCGACGGGCATCATCGCGCCGCAAGCGCAACTCGCGCCGCGATTCAGCGCAGCGCGGCAAACCCGAACCACGGCGATGAAGAATACAACTGGTTCCTTGCGGCTCTGTTTCCCGCAAGCGAACTGACCATCCTGCCATACCACCGACTCGTCGCGGACCTGGCAGGGCAAACCGCCGAGCACGTGCTTGAGCGGCTTGGGGCTCTCGGCACGCTCACCAGCACCGATCAACCGCAACCGCAGCGGCCGGGTGAGTTTGGCATCTACCTGCGCGGGAGCTGGCATCGGCTTGCGCTTGATGCGGCAACGATCGACCATGCTGATCCCGTCAAGTCACTGGACATCGCGCTGCTTCAGGAACGAGTGCTGGAGCCGATTTTGGGCATTGGCGACGCCCGCCTCGATCCTCGAATCGACTTTGTCGGTGGCAGTCATGGCATCGATGAACTCCAACGCCGCGTCGACGCCGGTCAGGCTGTGATCGCATTCTCACTCTATCCAACCTCCATTGAACAACTCCTGCGCGTAGCCGACGCCGCCCTGGTCATGCCGCCGAAATCCACCTGGTTTGAGCCCAAGCTGCGCAGCGGGCTGTTCGTCCATACGTTCGATTAGCGAGCCGCCGATCGCGGCAGCTCGCTGATGGGTCTGGTGCGCGGTACACTATGGGCATGCCCACAGGCTCGCCATCAACCGCCCTGGGCGCTGCCGGCGCCGCGACGCCGCCATCGGACACCGCCCTGAACGTGCTCATCGCCGACAAGTTTGAACAGGCCGGCCTCGACGGGCTCAACCGGCTCGGCTGCACGGTCACGTTCGAGGCGAACCTCACCGCCGACGACCTACCCGCGGCGATTGGTGATCACGACCCCGACGTGCTGATCGTGCGTTCGACGAAGGTGGGCGAGGCAGTATTCCAGGCTCCGAGCAAGCTGAGCCTGGTGATACGAGCCGGCGCCGGCTACGACACGATCGACGTCACGGCCGCCTCCGCGCGCGGGGTCTTTGTCGCCAACTGTCCCGGCAAGAACTCCATCGCCGTGGCTGAGCTGGTCTGGGCATTGATCCTCACCTGCGACCGTCGCCTGCCCGATCAGACCGCCGACCTGCGGCGCGGCACGTGGAACAAAAAGGAATACGCCAAGGCCCCAGGGTTGTACGGGCGAACGCTCGGCGTAGTCGGGCTCGGTCGCATCGGACGGGAAGTCGCCCAGCGCGGCAAGGCTTTCGGCATGAAGGTCATCGCCTGGTCGCGCAGCCTCACGCAAGAACAGGCGGACGAGCTAGGCGTCGGCCATTGCTCGAACCTGATCAACCTCGCCAAGCTCGCCGACGTAATCTCCATCAACATTGCCGCGACGGACGAAACAGCCGGGCTCATCGGCTCGAAGTTCTGCGCTGCGCTCAAGGACGGGGCCTACCTGATCAATACGAGTCGCGGGAGTGTCGTGGATGACAAGGCCCTAACCAACGCGATTCGCAGCAAGGCGATTCGCGTCGGCTTGGATGTCTACGCCACCGAGCCAAGCAGCACCACGGGCACATTCACCGACCCGATCGTCCAGGAGCCCGGCGTCTACGGCACGCATCACATCGGCGCCTCGACCGAGCAGGCTCAGCAGGCCGTCGCGGCCGAGGTGGTCCGCATCATCGAGCGCTACCAGAACACCGGGCAGGTGCCTCATTGCGTGAACCGCGCGACGTCAACCACCGCGACCAACCTGCTCATCGTCCGCCATCTCAACCGCCCCGGCGTCTTGGCCCACGTCTTCTACACGCTCGGCCAAGCCGGGATCAACGTCGAGGAGATGGAGAACATCATCTACTTCGGCGCGAAGGCCGCCTGTGCGCGGATTCAGCTCGACGACGCGCCGTCCGCCGACCACCTCAACGCGATCCGCGCCAACGACGATGTGCTCAGCGTGAACCTTACGACGATCCTCTCATAAGCGCGCCCCGAGCCAGACGCATTGAGATCCCTACGCTCTCCCAACTCCTAATTCCTAAGTCCTTTCTCCTGCCATGACGACGACCACAACCAAGGCCACGACCCAAACGAGATCAATGGCCAAACGGATCTTGAACTTCTCCGCCGGCCCGGCAACGCTTCCCGAAGAGGTTCTCCACCAGGCTCAACAGGACGTCTGGAACATCGCCGATTCAGGGATCGGCATCCTGGAGCACAGCCACCGCGGGAAAGTGTTCACCCGTGTCCTCGAAGAAGCCGAAGCCGACTGCCGGGCCATCGCCGGCATCGGCGACGACTATCACGTGCTGTTTCTCCAAGGCGGGGCCACGTTGCAGTTCGCCATGGTCCCGATGAGTTTCCTCGCCTCCGGCCGGACTGCGGACTATCTTGACACCGGCAGTTGGTCGAGCAAGGCGATCAAAGAGGCCCAGCTGTTGGGCGATGTCAACGTCGCCTTTGATGGCAGCAAGACGAGCTATGATCACATCCCCGCCAACGACGAGCTAGACCTCACGGACGGCGCGGGCTACTCCTACTACTGCGCCAACAACACCATCTACGGGACCGAGTTCAGCCGGCCGCCGGCCACCAATTCTCCGCTGGTCTGCGACGCCAGCTCCGACATCTTCAGTCGCCCGCTGGAAGTGTCACAACATGCGATCATCTTCGCCGGCGCACAGAAGAACCTCGGACCGGCCGGCTGCACACTCGTCATCATCCGCAAGGACTTCATGGCCGGGGCCAATGACGGCCTGCCGTCGATGCTCGACTACCGCCAGCACGCCGACAAGGGCTCGCGCCTCAACACCCCGCCGGCCTTCGGAATCTACGTCGTGGGTCAGGTCTTCAAATGGATTCTCCGCCAGGGTGGTCTTGCGGAGCTGGCCATTCGCAATAGAGAGAAGGCCGGGATCATTTACCACGCGATCGACACGTCCGGGGGCAGCGGTTTCTACCAACCCGTAGCCCGGCCGGATTCCCGTTCGATGATGAACATCACCTTTCGCACGCCCAGCGACGAACTTGACCGGAAGTTCATCGAAGAGGCGCAGCAGCACGACATGGACGGGCTGAAAGGCCACCGCTCGGTCGGCGGCCTGCGGGCTTCGATCTATAACGCATTCCCCAAGGCCGGCTGCGAGGCGCTGGCTTCGCTCATGAGCGATTTCGCGTCAAGGCACGGTTGAGCAGGCGCCTCGGACTGACCGTCAAGCCGTGGATAATCCCTTGAGGAACCTACGGTTGCGTGGATCGTCACAGCTCGTCGCCCGGCCCCGGAAGCCCGGCTGGGCGACTCCACCGAGTCCATCACAGGCCAATGCTCACGATCGGCCGGTGGAGCCGCTAAGGCCCGCTTGCAGCCGGTGGCAGGGGTGTGCTATGATTGCAGTTGAGACACAGTCTCAAGAGAGCTTCACGCGATCCCCGTCATGATCACCAACATCGATACGGTGCCTGTCGCCGAGAATCCCAGCCCCGTGCCGCTGACCAAGATGCACGCCGGGGACCAAGCACGGTTTTGCAAAGCTGACTTGCGCTGCGAAGACTGCGATCTGCTTCGAGCGATGGGCCTGACTGACCATTGCACGCTGCGCATCTGCCGAGGCGGCGAGCCGTGCATCATTGAAGTGAACTCCACCCGCCTGGCGTTGGCGGCGCCGCTGGCCCGGCGAATCCTTGTCACGCCGCTGGGTGATCACCCCCAGCCAACGCGATAACCTTCCGATGAGCATCGTCGCCGACACCCCGCGCCCACTCACCGCGGTCGCGCCGTCGGTGCCGGCCCGATTTGCTCTGCTTGGGAATCCTAACGCAGGCAAGACGACGTTGTTCAATCGCCTTTGCGGCATCCGCGCCAAGACCGCCAACTTCCCCGGCAGCACTGTCGAGGCACGTGTCGGCAAGTATGTGTACCGCGATCAGCATTATCACATCACCGACCTGCCCGGCGTCTATGGACTCGACCTGAACCTGCCCGAATCAATCCTGTGCCGGGAATTCCTCCAGGGCCGGCTCAGCCGGCGAAATGCGCCCGAGGCCCTGCTGATCGTCGCCGACGCCACCAACCTGGCGCGCAATCTGGTGTTCGCCGCGGGTGCTCTTGCCCAACGTCTCCCGACCGTCGTCGCGTTGAACATGATCGACCTGGCACAGCGGCGCGGCCTGTCGATCGACACCCAGACGCTCAGCCGGCGGCTCGGCTGCCCCGTGGTCGCCGTCAACGCGCGCAGTGGCGAGGGAATCAAGCAGCTGCGGCAAGCCATGGCGGGCGCAGCGATCAGCACCGCCCAACTGCCGGGCGCCGACCAGCCCGAGACGCCCGTTGACTGGGCAAACCGCATTGCTGCAGAGTGCCTCGGCCGGGAGTCCATCGCGCCGGGCCGTGGCCGATCCGTGACCGATCGGCTCGACGCCGTCTTTACCCATCCGGTTCTCGGTCTGATCACGTTCGTAGCCGTCATGGCGGGGCTGTTCCTGACCATCTTCAGCCTGGCGACCGTCCCCATGGGTCTGATCGATCTCATACTCGGCAGCCTTGGCGGATGGCTGGCAACGGTCATGGGGCCGGGGGCGGTGCAGGAACTGGTGGTGGACGGGATCCTGGCCGGCGTCGCGGGCACCGTCGTGTTCCTGCCCCAGATCTGCCTGCTGTTTTTCTTGATCAGCTTGCTCGAAGACACCGGCTACCTCGCCCGTGCCGCGTTCGTGATGGACCGCCTGCTGCGGCGGTTCGGCCTGCCCGGCCAGGCGTTCGTGCCGCTGCTGTCGGCCCACGCGTGCGCGATCCCCGCCATCATGTCCACCAAGCTCATTCCCGACCGGCGCGATCGGATCGTCACCGTGCTGATCGCGCCGCTGTTGAGTTGCTCCGCCCGGTTGCCGGTGTATGTGCTGCTGATCGGGGTGTTGTTCCGAGGCAACGCGCTCGCTGCTGGGCTCGCGTTCAGCGCCTGTTACGGAATCGGGGCGATTGCGGCCCTGTTCACCGCCCTGCTGTTTCGCCGCACGCTACTGCGTGGTGCAATCAGACCCATGGTCCTGGAGCTGCCCTCGTACAAGCTTCCGTCTCTGCGCAACGCGGTGCTGACGACCTTCGACCGGGGCGTCGTCTTCCTGCGCAGCGCGGGCACAGTCATCATGGCCATCTGCATCATCCTGTGGTGGCTCAGCAGCTACCCCGCCACGAATCCGCCGGTCGAGGCCACTGCCCTTCGTGCCGAGGCGCAGCTGCTGGTCGAGGTTGACCCCGAAGCTGCGGGCGAACTCGAAGCGCAAGCCGGAACCATCACCGCCCGACACGCCCTTGCCCAAAGCTTTCTCGGGCGGATCGGACACACCGTGGCGCCGGTCTTCAAGCCGCTCGGATATGACTGGCAACTGACCGTCGGCGTGCTGAGCAGCTTCGCCGCGCGCGAGGTGTTTGTGTCAACCATGGCCGTGATCTTCGCCGCCGGCGATCAGACCGACGACCCGCGGGTGCTCCGGCGCATCGAGACCGCCGTGCGCGACGACGCAACGCCAGTCTTCACCACCGCCACCGCCGCCAGCCTGTTGATCTTCTACGTCCTGGCCATGCAGTGTCTACCCACCCTGCCCGTCACGCGGCGCGCTACCGGGAGCTGGGGCTGGGCCGCGCTGCAATTCGGCTATATGACCGCGCTGGCGTACGTGGCCGCCTTCGGCGTGTATACCGTGCTGCGAATGTTCGGAGTCACCTGATGCGCCTGCCGTTTGACGATTGGCAGTTCTACGTCGTGAGCGCCTTGGCGATGGGCAGCTTCTGGATGGTCGTGCGCCCGTTCCTACCACGCAAGAAGGGGTCGGGGGACTCTGGGGGCTGCCCGAGCTGCGCTTCCGGTTCAGCGGCCCGCCGATCGCCGCGCACTAGACTCACCGTCGGCGGCAAGCGACCCTAACCCGCCCTCGCGCGGCCGGCTCGAACCTTCCAACTGCCACAGCGCTGTCCGCAACCCGGCCGGCGGCAACGGCCCGGACTCCGCCAACGCCCGCTCAAGCTGCGCAAACTGCTCTTCGTTCGCCACACCCGCGTTGACCTTCCCCATCCGCCGATTGCGGTCGAAGTACGTCTTGGCCAGGGTCTCCAAGCCCATCTCAAAGCATGGCAGAACACGCCCCGTCCCACATAACAGGTCGTAGTTGATCCACCACGCCGCCCGCTTTCTGTTCCACGCGATGCCCCGGCGATAGCGGGCCACCCACTGGGCGATCGGCTCCAATGGCCGGTCCATCTCCACGCGCCCCGGCCAGACCGCCACGCCCGTCTTGTCACACAGCTTCACCCGCCGCGCCGGACGGGTGATCGCGAGGCACTCAAGCTCCCGGGCACAAAGTGAATAGTTCTCCTCGGCCAGCCGGGCCAGCATCTTCATCTCGTGGGACGGGACGGCAACGTACCACGGCAATGCTTCATCGCGCGCCAGCTCGATGAGCACATCCAAAATGCGCCTCACCCCCGGACGAAGGGTCGCGAACTCCTCCCACTGCCAGAGGGCCCGCCGCATAGCAAAGTATGCCTTGTGGACCACCGGCTCACCCAGCGCTTCCTCGACCAGGCGCCGATGCCAGTTCCGCGGGTGCTGCGGCCGAGACTCCTCCTTTGCCAGAAGTTCCTTGATCCTCTTCCAATCCGGCCGGCGAATGTCCGGCAGCTTCGGCCAATCCTGCGGCACCCCCAACGCTCTGCTATCTCCTAACCCCTGACCCCTGACTCCTAACCCATGACCCCTGCCTCCTGACCCCTGACTCCTGACTCCTGACCCCTTCCCCCTACCTCCTGACCCCTTCCCACTGATCACTCTCCTCGCGGCCAGCACCGCCTCTTCCAGCAGCCGTTGCTCGATGCGCTTCTTCGCCGCCAACCAACTCGTCCGATTCCGCGCCATAGCAACCACCTCAACACGCAAGCCTCTCCCTCAAGCCTCAAACCTATCTGCCCCCCATCTATAAGACGCCCGGCCACCCCAGCGCGCGCAAACGCGATACACACCCACCCTGCGCACTGTCGAACGGGCGAGCGCCATCACCATCCTTCTCACCCCCCGCTTCTGGCGTGCCGGCCGCGCATGGCCGCCAGCTTCGAAGCCCCCGGCCGGTGAAGCCCTTGCCGTTGGCCTCCACACCCCGGAGTCTCACAACGCCGCGGGCCGTGGCCGCACCACGGGAACCGCCGGGAAGGAGCGGGTCCTCAGCGTCTGTAGCGTCTGTAGCGTGTTCTCACACAATCCCGAATCTTCTTGCTCGCATTTGACTGGCGGACTTCGCTGGCGGTACGCTGCGAGCGCATGGCTTGGATCGAGCAAACCAAGAAGCAGTCGCGCAAGAGTGGCGGCCCGCAGTATTACCTGCAAGGCTTGAACGAGCATATCAATCAACTTCTACGTCACAACCAACGTCGGGAGGTGAGGTTATGGACACCGTATGGGGTCGTTGACCCCGGTCTTCAAGCCGTATCGAGCAGCGTCGGACGGGTCGGTCATGATCGCGTGCAAAGCGCCGGACGTGCACGGACCATCGCAGATCAGATCGCGTACTGGTATAGCCTGAAGAGACGTGACATTGAGAGGATCGATTTCGAGGACTCTTTCGACCACAATAACTGTTTCGTAATCCGACCAACAAAGATCAAGTTCTTCAACCGTAAGGCGCGCAAGACTGTATACCCTGATTCAAATCCCCTGACCATTATTCGCGGTCGTCAGGCGCCGTTATTGACCAATCATTTCCGTTCGACGCTCCAGCGCGACAGATCGAAACGCGAGTGGGTGACGGACCAGATTTGCTCGCTGGTCGCAGACCACAAACCCACGGCACCAAACGTGGACGAGCGCGATCTCCTCAGGGCAAGCGGCGCTTTGGACATGCTTGGTATTCGGCTCGGGACGTACCGCTTGAAAGACATCGACTGCCCTGATGCCTCGTTCACCGCGGACGGTTTCCCGGCATACCCGTGCCCGATCGAGGTTGAGGAGCGATCGAGCGGGTTCCTTGCTTCCCACCACAAGAAACATCGAAAAGAGCGAGTCGTCGTCCTGTGCATGGAACACGATCGCGACGAAGTCCTCAGTGGTTATGTGGACATCATCGAGCTGCGCGAGCTGTGCCGGCTGTTGAAGGAAGCTGCATGACCTCGGTCCCGACTCAACCCTTGAGGCATGCAATTAGACCTGCCAAGCAAGGCGCCCGGCGTCACTATGGCAGCCATCCGTACTTCACCAAGAGGTCCTGGAACGTCGTCCAAGAATACATCAAACATTTTTCCTCTCCGGGTGACACCGTCTCGGATCCGTTTGGGGGATCGGGTGTGACTGCGGTTGAGTCGCTCGTCCTTGGGCGGAAGGCGATATACGCTGACATCAGCCAGTGGGCCTGCTTCCTGGCCAAGCAAACCGCCCTCGCGCCTGTGGATCTGAGGCGCTTAGAGCAAGCGTTCCGGGAGGTGGAAGATCGTTGCAAACGGGAGATATCCGAAATCTGGTCCACCCCGGATCGCGAGCTCAGGAGGCGCCCAGTGCGCGATTGGTATCCAAAGCGCGCTCCGCTTCCGGACAATTCCGACGTGCGATTCGTCGATGAATTGTTCACGCCTCGGATGCTGCACGGGCTGGCTCGGCTCAGGACAGCCATTATGGAAGTCGCGCAAGGCCAAACGCGAGATTTGCTGCTGTTCGCATTCTCTGCGACACTCGCGCGTATCAATCGTACGTTCCTGTCGACAGCCAACCGTAGCGAGAGTCGTGGCGGGGCTGCAATATTCAGCATTTATCGTTACAAGATTGCAAAGCGCCCCGTTGAGCTACCTCTGTGGGACCAGTTTGCAAGGCGCTTTGAGCGGGTCGTCCAAGCAAAGCGCGAGACGAACCACCTCATCGGAGATTTCTATCAGGAGAATGAGACGGCGGTTTTTCGCCACGCATCGGCAACCAGCCTACTCGACTGGCTGCAGCCTGAGAGTGTCGACTACATCTATACCGACCCACCATACGGGGGGAACATATCCTACCTCGATCTCTCGACCATGTGGGCAGCCTGGCTTGGGTTTGACATCACCATCAAAGACCGTAGCGAAGAGGTCATCGAGGGTGGTCAGTTGCGCAAATCGCCCGAGGTCTATCAGCATTTGCTGGCCGTTTCGATGCAGCAGATGTACGAAATCCTGAAGAATCGCGGATGGATGAGCATCGTCTTCGCTCATAGGCAGACAAGCTATTGGGAAACTCTGGTGGACGCGTGTAGACAAGCCGGATTCCAATATGTGAATACCGTCGTGCAGCCGGTCGGCGTGGTCTGGTCGATGCACAAGAAGAAAAACCCAATACGGGTTTTATCAGGGGAGCTGGTCCTGAACTTTCGCAAGGTCGGCCGCGTGGCACGGCGTCGCACTCCACCACACCAGCGGGATCCAACCAAGGTAGTTCGCGAGTGCTGTGAAAGAGTGATTGTTGACAACGTAGGTGCCACGACAGAAGATCTGCATCATGCCCTCATCCCCAAGTTGCTAGAGACAGGGCTGTTGTCGCAGTTTAGCCATGAATGTGGCGACATTACTCCGCTTTTGCAGCGATTGTTCGAGTTTGACGAAGTAACAGCACAATGGTACTTGCCCCTCGGCAAGAAGCCGGTGGCGCACTTCTCTGACAGGCAGCTCGCACGATACTACATCGTGCGTTTTCTAGCCCGACGAGATCGCGTCGGTCGCCCGCCCACAGAATTGGAGGTCTCTCGACATGTCCGGTCGCGCCTGAAAAACGCTCACGCATATCGAAAAGACGGCATCGTAGAGATCCTTAGCGAGATCGGTTACTCCCCCGACGATCGGCATTGGCGATTGGCGCTGGGATACAAGCAGCACGAGTTCTCGTTCTCAACATAGCTCGCACGGTCGATCCTCGATGCGTATCACCCCTTCACCGAGGGCTCATTGATGGAGAAGAGGGACGGAGCGGAACGTGCTCCGAAGATCCGGCGGTGGCGGTCGCGCTATATCTGCGCGCGCAAACGTGGCGGAGGGGGTTCGGATAGGGCTCGGAAGGGGTCGTTTGGGGGTGGTTGTTGGGAGATACGCGAAGATAAGGGGCGGAAAGGGCTCCGAACCGCTGCGTTCACCTCATTTGCCCGGCCGGTGAACCCGAGCCGCGCGCGCCGATGGTGCCGCGCCCCCACCAAGCCGCGGATGGTATCCGCGGTCTGATGACCAGGCATTACACCAGGCGGTCTACCAGCGCCAGGGCCTGGGCGACGTAGCCTCGGCCGAAGAGGTTGACGTGGTTCAGCACGTGGTAGAGCTGATAAACGGCGATCCGCGTCTCGATCTGATCGTGATCCTCGACGTTAGCGGCGTAGGCTTCGAAACACGTTGGGGGAAAGCCGCCAAAGAGCCGCATCATGGCGATGTCGGCCCAGCCGTCGCCGATGGAACACGCCGGGTCGATCGCCGCGATGCGCTCGGTTCGATTCTCATCGACGGTCGCCAAGGCGTTACCCGACCAGAGATCACCGTGCAGCAGAGCCGGTCGTGGTCGGCGAGGAATGAGCGCCTCCAGCCGGTCGATCACGCGCTGGATGCGGGCGGATTCATCGCCACGTAGCAGGCGGCGATCATCGGCCAGGGTCAACTGATGGCCGAGGCGGTGCTCGGCGTTGAACTGCACCCAATCGTCGCACCATCCATTGGGCTGGGGCGTAGCTCCGAGGTGATTGTCGCTCTGGAAGCCATAGCGCCGCTGCGGCGATCGCGTGTCACAAGAATGTAGCGCCGCGAGGTCTTCGCCGAAGCGTCGCCAGGCTGAATTGGTGGCCCGAGCATGTTCGATTGCGGTCATCAGCAGAACGGCGGTGGCGTCGTGCTGGACGACGGCAAGCGGCTTGGGAACCAGGATAGTGTTCGTCGCGGCCAGTGCCCGCAGGCCGGCTGCTTCCGCTTGGAACATCACGAGGTGGTCGGCAGTGTTGGCCTTGGCGACCAGCGGAATGTCGTTGGCGAGCGTGAGTTCGACCACCCGATGAATACACCCGCCGGAGAGATCACGGTCGGCGACGATACGACTGTGAATGCCTGCTTCGCTCAGCGCGTGCTCGATCGCCGGGCGATCGTTCATGGGGCGACCGCGAGCAGCTCGTCAAGCAGGGCGTCGCAGGCGGAATCAATCAGTTTGTACATGGTCTGGAAGCCTTCGGGTCCGCTGTAATATGGATCGGGGACTTCGCGAACCGCAGCCCAATGATCGACTTCCAACAGGAGCCGCACCTTCGCTTGGGGCGCACCCATGCGAGCAAGTGCCCGTCGATTAGCCTCATCCATGCAAATGAGGTGGTCGAAGCGGCGTAGATCGTTTCGGGTCAGCTGCCGGGCCCGCCCGGAGAGGATGATGCCGTGTTCGGCGGCAATCGCGCGGGTCCTGGGGTCGGGCGGCTCGCCGGCGTGCCAGTCACCGGTGCCCGCAGAGTCAACCGCGAAGCGTTCGGCGACGCCGCGGAGGTTCGCCTTGTGCAAGAACACCCCCTCAGCCAGCGGGCTCCGACATATATTTCCGGCACAAATAAGCAGAACGCTTGTCTTACCGGATCGCGACATCTCGGTGATTGTGACAACTCCAAAGGCGTTGGCAAGTCATTGGTAGTCGAGCCGGCCCCTACCCGTTTGGCGCATGGCTCTCAAGATGAGCAGCCGCAGGTCATTCGCCCTTGGCTGTAATGTCGAGGCAGCTGAGTAATCTCAGAGGAGCATTACCGGCGGAGACTGCTCGGCTTGACCAGGTTCGCCCTGGCGGATTGTTCCGCCTCTACGGGTTGTGCGGGTTGGTCAGCTTGCACGGCCTGGACCGCTCATTGCTCAGGCCCTGAGGCAAGATGGCGCCGGCGGCTGGCTACTTTGACAGCAATCACCACGATGGAGCCGAAGAGCACGAGCGCAACAGCGTAGACGACGCGCACTCGAAGTTGCGTTCGCATGACCAGCGCAGCCAGCGTTACGCCGACGATGGCAAACGCGACACTGAGGCCATACACGGCAGAGACAGCTCGCTTGACACCTCCCAGCGCCCGTTTGAGCTGGTGGTGTAGATGTTGATCGTCTGCAGCGGACATCGGCGTCCCGGCCAGCCACCTGCGGATGATCGTGAGAGTCGTATCCATGATTGGAACGGAAAAGACCACGAGTCCTGCGAAGACGAGGTGGGTATGTCCATACTCGCCGAGCATCAGGATGATTACGACGCAGACATAGCCCAGCAGCAGGCTGCCGCAGTCGCCCAGGAAGATGCTGGCGGGATTGAAGTTGTGCGGCAGGAATCCGAGGACCGCGCCCAGCAGGGCGAGGCACAGGACAACCCGCGCGCCGCCAAGTGCCTCATCGGGGTTCGCATCCGTCGGGAGCCCTCGCAGGGCCATGAGCACACTGATGGCTAACAGACCGAGGGCCACGATGGCAACGACGCCGGACAGCAGGCCATCCAGGCCATCGATTAGGTTGGCCGAGTTGCAACCACCAAGCACAAAAATGGCGATGAGCGCAGTACCCGTCCAATAGATCAAGTCGAGCGTCACAGCTCCACCGCCGGGCAGAGGAATATCGAAGACGAGATTCTCACTACCCAGCAGCGGGTCGAGCCAACTGGCGACCGGCTTGAGGAGGCCGGCGGCCACTCTGACCCCAATGTGGTGATAGGCCAATGCGGCGGCCGCGACGAGCTGGCCGGCGATCTTCAGGCGCGGACCCAACCCCCACACGTCATCTGCCAGACCGGTGAACATGATGGCGGCCATTCCCAGGACGATGGCCATCGGCACCGGTGCGTACGTGGCGGCCAGGCCGTCCATGTACACATAGCTCACGGCCACCGCGACCAGAAGGCCGAGGAACACCGCGACACCGCCGAGATAGGCCACCGGGTAGCGGTGAGCCTTGCGGGCGCCGTCCGGCTGGTCAGTCACATTCCCGGCCAACGCCAGCCAGCGGACAAGAGGCGTACACAGCAACGTGACAAGGAAAGCGACGATGAAGATGGTTGCATAGCTGTTGAGCAAGCCCATCGCGGAAACGGCGATCGGCTCAATCTCGTCGGTCAGCGCCTCGACCGGCTCGGTCGCGAGCGAGTTCGCGCCAGGTTGGATCGCCAGCAGCGGCATCAGGCGGTTGACTCCAGAGACGATGACGATCTGTGATCCAACTCATTCGCCAAGTCACGGACCGTCTGCACGAGGTCCGTTTGAGCAACAAATCCCGTCGCCTGCCGAATGCGAGTCAGATCCGGCTGACGGTGCCGCAGATCATCAAATCCCTGACCGTACGCGCGGTCATAAGGCACATTGACGATCGGTGACCGGCTGCCAAGCGCGTCGCGAACCAGCTCAGCAAGAGCCCGGATCTCGATGGGCTCGTCGCTGCCGACATTGAACAGACCTCCTGCGCAGGTCGGGTCCGCGAGCAGCTTCGGCATGATCGAGACTACATCACGGACGTCGCAGAAGCACCGCGTCTGCCGCCCGTCGCCGTAGACCTCAATCGGCGCCCCGGCAAGCGCTGATGCGACAAACCTTGGCAGGACCATTCCGTAGCGACCAACCTGCCTGGGCCCCACGATGTTGAAGAATCGCACGACAACGACCGGAAGATCATTCTGCTGATAATGGGCCAGGGCAAGGTGCTCGTCAATAGCCTTGGAACATGCGTACGCCCATCGGGTCTGGCTGGGGGGACCGTAGACCACGTCATCGTCCTCTGCAAACGGGATCTGAGTTGACTTGCCGTATACCTCTGACGTGGAAGCGATGAGGATGGGTATTGTTGCCTCGGCTGCGAAGTTCAGTACAGCTGCAGTCTGAAGCACATTCGTTTCAATTGTGCCAATAGGTCGGTCGATCACCAGTCGCACGCCGACGGCCGCTGCGAGATGATAGATCTCATCGATCTCGCTGGGCCCAAGCGAGCGGAGGGCTTGGGAGACACTCATTTCCATGAAGGTCAAATGCGAGTCATTCGCCCCCTCGAGGTTGCCTCGGCAACCAGTTGTGAGGTCGTCAACCACAACCACGTGATCACCTCGAAGGAGAAGATGCTCCACGAGATGCGAACCAATGAAGCCCGCGCCGCCGGTCACAAGAGTAACGCGCTGGGGGGATGCAGTCGGCATTCGTTGGCAGCTCTTCGCAGGGAACTCATCGGGGCAGGACTGCACTGACTGATTCACTGCAGCGCCACCTGACGACCGCCGAGCAGTCATGACCGTGGAATATCGTTTCTGAAGGTCCGCTGATGCACGATCTGACCTCAAACAGATCCGACTAGGCGGCCTCTTCAGTAGCGTAACGGGCCATCGTAGCGAAGTTCTTCTTGAAATACCCTCCTGCGGTCCCGCGCGGGCGGTTCAGAACAATTCCCAGCAGCTCGCACCGCGCATCAGACAGTTGGTCGATCAGACGGGCGACGAGGCCGCGCTGATCCTGGTAGGCGCGGACCACCAGCACTGCCGCATCCAGTTTATTCGCAAGGACCATCGCGTCACCAGCCACCACCGCTGGCGGAGTATCGACCAGCACCAGGTCGTACCGGCTGCCCAGCTCAGCAAGGAGGCGATCGAACCGGCCGCCATTCAGGCGCTCATAGATTCGGTAGGTTGGTTGCCCCGCGGCAATGATGTCGATCCCATATTCGGTTTCGGTGATGGCCTGATCGAGTGGTATGTCATCGATCAGCAGCTCACCCAGGCCCGAACCATTCACCGTGATACCCATCGCTGTGTCCAAGCGCGGACGGCGGAAGTTCGCATCGATGATCGCAACCTTTCTACCCACGGCAGCGGCGGCGGCGGCGAGGTTGGTCGCCACCGTCGTGGTCCCGGCTTCAGGCAAGCCGCCAACCAGCAGAAGCGTCTTGTGTCCAGCACGGCTCATCGCTTCGTCGACCCGCGTGCAGAGCTGCCGGTACGACTCGGCCAAGACACTGTTCGGACACTTGCAGACGACCAGCTCCGCCGCCTCCGACCTGCAGGGATCCTCCTGAAGTTCAGGAATCATCCCTAACACGCGAGCTGCGGGAAGTAACTCTAGATCGCTGGCGCTCTTGATGCGCTGGTCGGTCAGCTCACGAGCGAAGATCAATCCAGTAACAAGGCCGACAAGCAGCAGGGCGGTCAATGGAACCACAACCTCCACCTTGGGGAATGCCTTTTCGCGTGGCCGCAAAGCCAACTGCGCGATGCGAACGCGGGACGCATCGGCACGTGCCCGCATGAGCCGAAGGTCCTTGATCAATTCAAGATCGAAGTCACGAGTCGCTTCCAGATGGTCCCGTCGGCCCTCCATCGCCTGATACATGGCAATATCCGCGGCAAGCGTTCGCAACTGGTCGTCCTTCTCCGTATACTCCGTTCGGAGCTCGTCAAGCATGGTCGTGAGGCTCTCGATCTGATTGGAGAGCTCATTGAGTTGCGCCTGGAGATTGGCGGTCATGATCTCCTCGATCTTGGCCTCGTATTCCAATTCCAAGGCGCGAAGTCTGGCCTCCTGCTTCCCTATAAGCCAATGCTCCGGATCACGGTACTGCTCACGCAGTTCGCGCAATATCGTCTTGCTCTGTAGCACGGCCAGCTCATGGGGCCGAACCGCGGGCTTCGCCTCGGCCTGGCGACGGTCCTCTTCGGTGGGCTCGACCGTCCCTTCGAGCTTTGCCGCGGTCTGTAGATACGCGGATTGTACGAGACTCAATGTCGAACTGGACCCCCCTATTCGTTGGCCCAAATCCTGCACAGCGAGCGCAATCTGGTTGGAACGCGGATCGTCCAGCGAGGTGATTCCCTTGTCGCGAATGAACACTTCGATCTCCTGCGCCAAGTCATCAAGGTCGCGGGTGGTCTGGTTGAGCTCCGTTCGGAACACCTCGAGGTTCTTATTATAGATCGAGTCATCGAGGTCTTGTCGCTCGCGGATATAGGACCGCGCGATCCAATTCAGCACCTTCGGCACATCGTCGGCGACCCCGGCGGACCACCTCAGACCGAAGAGATTGCTGCCACGGATCATCCTTGTGGAAACGTCTTCTTCCAGGTCATCGACCGCTTCATCGATCAGGAGCACGCCATCCGTGTCAACGAATGACTTCCGAAACCAAGAGGTGGTCTGGACGTCCCGCTCCCTGACGGCGGCCATCAGTACCCCACGGCTGGTGAGAAGCATGCTCTCCGTCAAGGCTAAGCGCATGACCAGTTCGTCTCGCGTGAGATCGCGGCTAGAGACGTCACGTGCTTCCTCCAGCCCCGACTGGATCTCGAACAACACCTCGTTCCTGTAGCGCGGCAGATACCGGTCGAACAAGAAGAAGGCCGCCACGCCGAGCACGATGCCCGCAACGCCAGATCCGATGATCATTACCAGGTGGCGCCGCACCACGCGGAATGGATCGAGCGTCCGCACGCGCGCGAAGGGCACGGCGCTTCGCGAACGGCCGGCGGCTGTCTTGGCCATCGCCTCAGTCGCGCTCTTGAGAGAGCTGGTCACCTCCTGGCTTAGCTCTTCCGCCCAGACCTCGGCGGCCTGACGACTCTTGCCAATCTCATCCTGCAGAGATCTCCTAATCCCCTCCTGCCCTTTCTCAAGCTCACCGACAGCCTCCACGACCGAATCAGTGGCGCTCTTGAGTGATGCGGTCACCTCCTGGCGCAATTCCTGGCGCAATTCTTCGACCCGAGCCCCCGCGGCCTCGCGACTCTTGTCAATCTCGTCGCGAAGCGAGGCTTCGGCGACCTCCTGGGTTTCCCCAAGCGCCGCGAGAGAGGACGTGAGCTGCTGTATCTCCTGGCCGGTGTCGCGCCGCAGGAGAAGTACCAGCAGCACAATTGCCGCCAGCAGCAGCACGATCATGACCACCAACATGGCCCCAGTCATGGGTCTTGTTCCCCGCGTCGGCATGCCACACCACGCAGGGCGATGGGCCACCGATTTTCGCCACGGCAAAGCCAGTGCGGACGGCGCAGCATTTCAATGCGGAATGGCGCCGTGACCAACTCCCCCAAGCGCGTGATGTCTCGAACGATCATGACGCATGTCGCACCGGCGACCCTCCAGGGAATCCCGGTCCCCAAATCAATACGTGCGCCAAACCATACGACGGTGCTCATAACTCTTGCCTGCCCTGAGACAACACCCTCCAGACCCGGAGGCGTTGGTGCTAGTCACTCATTCTGGTTGAGATATCGTCAGCCAGGAGGTCGATCTCCGCCTGAGTCTCGTCATTCGGCCGCAATTCCCTCGCTTTCCGCAGATACTCCAACGCTTCCTGGAGGCGGTCGGTTCGCGCTAATACGTGAGCCAGATGGAGGTAACTCTCCACAATCGGCCCACGCTCCACGGAACGGCGCAGGTGCCTCTCAGCTTGGGGGTGCTGCCCAGCCTTGAAAAACGCCCAACCTAGCGTATCGAGGATGCTGGGGTCATCGGGCACGATGGCGGCGGCGCGATTCGCATACGCAACGGCCTTGTTCGGATCCCCAAGGTATTGAGCATAAAGGTACGCGACGTTATTCAGCGCAAGGACATGGTCCGACCGAAGCGCAATAACCTGCTCGAAGGCCTCCGCGGCGGCCTGGTAATTCGTTGCGAGCAGGAGGTACTGGCCGACGTCGAACAGCAACAGCGAACGAAAGTCGCTATCATCAACAGAGCACCGCGCAACAGCCCTGCGCTGAAGTTCAACGGCGCGACTCACACCCCCTTGCCCGGTGGCAATCCAGCTCCGAGCGAGCCATTGCAACTCATATGCATCCGGGTTGTCATCGGTTAACTCTCTAACGAACTGCTCGACAACACTTGGCTCATCGTCCGCAAATATCAACTGAAGCATGCGGAACCAAGGTCCCAGATCGGCCCGACCGGGCCGACGTTGCCCGATCTGCTCCCGGTGCTCGCCATAGGCAATGCGCATCTGCTCAAGGGCTTCGGCGCGCTGTCCGTTCCCATCGAGGGCCCGGGCATAGACGCCGCGGAGAACCGGCTCGCCGTCAAACGACTCACGCGATGAGACCAGCAATTCGATCACTTCTGAGTGATTCGGCCTGTCAACCACCAGCAACGTTTCTGCTCGCTTAGCCAACCGACCGACGGACGGTTCCAATCGATACGCTTCGCCGAAGGCGCCGGCTGCCGACCGAATCTCGCGTCGGAGCACATGAACGTCTCCCTTCATCTCGTAGGCAAGGGCCGACGTCGGATTCCGTTCGATCGCCGTGGCTGCGGCCTGCAGCGCGGCTTCAGTGTCACCGGTCTCCATATGCACCTTCACGAGAAGTCTCCACGCGCCAAGATCTTGAGGCGACTGATCGAGCAGGCGGGACAGCTCACCGATCGCCCCTCGCAGATCACCCTTGGTTTGCAGCACCTTGACTCGAACGTTCAAGGTCTCTACGGCGCCGGCCTGCACTTGATCGGCGCGGTCCAGGGCCGAGAGAGCATCGTCCAGAAGGCTCTGCTTCTTCGTGCGCCTGAACTCCAAAAGCAAGTCAATCGCACGTTGGATATGCGGCAGGGGGCTCGATGGCAGTAACTGCTCCGCCCGAGCCAACGCATCGTGATGCTCCGCGAAACGGCGCTCAGCTTCCTCAACTTCGCCCTGGGAATACAGACGCTCGCCCTGCCCTTGGGCAATGGCCGCAGACAGCATTACCGTGGAGAAATCAGGACCGCCGACATCGATCAATTCCTGCAACAGCGGCTGAGCCTTGTCGAATTCCTTCAACTTCGCGTACGCTTCGACCACACGAACCCGAATCGGCCGGACGGCCTGGTCAAACGGCACATCGACGATGAGCTGGCCGCTCCGACTCGAAAAGACTTCCAACAGGTCGCTGTAGAGCTCGACGGCCTGCTCCCAGAGGCCGCGGGTGAAATAGAGGTCTGCCAACGTAAGATCCGCTTCTCGCCGATCGGGACTCTGGTACTTTCCAGCGTCCTTGAATGTCGCGATTGCCTCTTGGAGTCGGTTGACACCCGCCTGGTAGTGTCCCAGGGCGACGAGCATCTCAACCGTGCGGTCGGTCTCGCTATGACGTTCTATGAAGTCGCGTAGCAGCTGCTCACCGGCATCGACTTCTCCGCGAATCTTCAGGAGCGCGGCCCGCAATGCCACCACCTCAAGGCCCGCTTCCACTTCGGCCTCTAGCGCGTCCAGAATCTGTTCGGACTCGCGGACCCAGTCGGTTCGAACTTGCTCAACCAACTGCTCCTGTTCCCCAGCGGAAAGCCGATTCCACCGGTCGCGCTCATATCTCTGCTTGCCAGACTCATCGACGACCTGCTCATAGGTCGGTTCGAGCTGCCCGAGCAGCGCGGCGAGCTGAATCGCGTTGAGCCGGCGGACCGGCGCCTGAAGATCCGGCGATCGCTCGTAGATCTCACGCCGCGTCCGGATCGCCTGCGTCGTGTCGCCGACCTCCACTTCCAGCCGCAGCCAGTGGTCCTGGAGCAGCGCATCATTCGGAATCGTGTGACGGGCGGTACGCAGGATGCGCAGCGCGCGGTTCTTGTCGCCCGTTTGCACCAAAAGGCGCACATATCGGCGGACCGTCTCCGGGTCGTTCGGATTGCGATCGTAGGATTCTTCGTAGGCGCTCTGAGCTTCGGCGAAGTTCCCCAATGCCTCATGCGCCACGGCAAGTAGCCGCCAGGGCACCGAGGCGTAGTGCTTGCGATCCGTCGCATCAGTCAGTGTCTGAACAGCCTGCTCGACGTCCTGTTGGGCCAATTCATAACGACCCTTGAAGATCAGGCCTCCGGTCCCGTCTGCATCGACCGCTTGGGCGCGCTCAACGAGCTGCCCAGCTTTGCCCCAATCCTCTACCGCCAGGGCTTCATTGAATCGGTGCTCCAGAAGTGCCGGATGATCTTCGCTGATTCCCTGCACGCTACCGAGGAACCGTTGCGCCTCGTCTCGAGCACGATTGGCTTGCGACCTGGCCGCAGCCGCAGCCTGGGCATCCCCCGAATCGGCATATCGCTGGGCAGCAGCATCCATTTGCCTCGCCAGCACGTCCAGATTGATCACAGTGTAGATCGCGCGATCGGCCTCATCTTCATACAGCGCAGCCACGTACTGCTTGAGCCCTTCAATTGGATCGTCGTTGTCAAGCGACGCTTCGAACCTTCGCAGCAATGGATTGGAAGGCTGGAGGACCAGAGCACGGTCGAGATACTCGCGGGCGGATGCCGTATCCCCAGCCCGGCGCTCGACAAGGATCAGTAGGCTGATCAGTTGGAGATTGTCAGGAGCTTGCGACAGGGCATTGCGAAGGTCTGTGCGAGCGGTGTTGAGGTCACCCTCGGCCATGGCGTCCGCGGCTCCGGTCAGGGCCTTGGCAACCGGGTCAGTGGTCTCGATCTCCCCACCGGCCTCCCTCGCGGCTTCTATGGCAATAGCGAGCTGTTGGGCAAGGTCGTATTCCGCATTGATCCCAAGCGCTTTATCAACCGTCTCTGCCGCTTCCTCATAGCGACCCAGCCTGGATAGCACCCGTGCCTTCTGGTACAGCACGCGGACGTTTTGAGGCTGCAGCGCTGAAGCCACCCGGAATCGCTCGTAGGCCAGGCCGATCTGACCCAGCTGCTCCAGAGAGTGGGCGGCAAGCAGGAGGATTTCGAACTCCTCCCTGCCGCTGAGCTTGAGGTGGCGTTCGAAGTTGGCTGCCGCAGCCTGGTAATCTTCTTTGGCCAGCGCGATCTTCCCTTCGGCTCGGAACAGCAAGGGTTCCTTTTCCGGATCGGCCATAAGCGAAGCCAGTTGGTCACGGGCGGTTTCGATTCGCTTGAGTTGAGCGTCCTTGTCGGCCTTGTCGGCCCCTTGCCACCGTTTGAATTCGATGTCAACGATCAGGCTGGCCGCCTGAGTTCTCAGCTGGTGCTGCGCCCTCGACAAGAGGCTGACCTGTACAGGCCGGGCGTCAACCAATGTGCGTGCGGCCTCGTAGGCTTCGTCGAGGTTGCCCGCGGCGTATTGCAGGTGAGCCAGAGACCGACGATGGAAGTGCTCCTCGGGATGCGCCTGGAGATACTGCTGCAGCAAATCGACGGCGCGGGGGATACCTTGCAGCCGCCACATCAAGCTCAGAATGTTTGCCGCCTCATTGATGAGCTGCGGATCCTGAGTCGGACCAACGAGCTCGACCATCCGGTCCACCGCCTCGCTCAGCTCCTCGTCGCTGACCTCTTGCTCTTCGTCGACGGACTTCAACGCGAGATGGTGAGCAACCATTCTGGCGACTTCGGGACCCTCCCGCACCGCCGCAATTGCTCGGTCCCGCGTGTCATCAACCTCTTCGAACATCTCCCGGGCCCGCCGCGTGTTTCCATCATCGCGCAGCTGGATTGCGCGCGACAGCTGGGCATCCGCCAGCGACGCCCAGCCCAGGTCGTGGTCAGGAACCGCTTCAAGGAAAGCGCGCAGATCATCCTCGGCCTCGGCAACTTCCTCTTCAGAAAGCTGCCCGATCATGCGCATATTGGCCAGCCCCCGATACAGCCTGGCATAAATGCGCTTTGGGTCCCCAGGAGCTATCTGCTTCCACATGTCGTCGGCGGCCTCGGCGACCGGCTGCCATTGATCTGCTAGACTGATGTACCGAGCGTCTCGATGCAACTCTCTAAGCAGGCTCAGGTGAGATTGGGGATCCTGAGGTCGATATTGAGCCTTGCGCTTGAAGATCCCGATCCGCCTCCCGTCAAGCACCCTCGCCTGATCCTGTGTCTCCGGCCGAATACTGAGGAGCGCCTGCTCAAACAAGTCGAGGTAATCCATGTTGGACGGTTCCTTGGCGATCGCCCGCGTGAACTCCTTCAGCGCCCCCTCGTAGTCCTCTTGGGCCAGAAGCTGTTCGCCAGCCTTGATGTGCCGGGTCGTGTCGCCGCGATTCTTCAGAACCGCTACGAGGCCAATAGTACCGACGGCGCCAAGCACCGCGGCGGTCAAGATGAGAACGAACTTCGTATTCACTCGGGTTGCCATAGTTGACCTCGTTGTTTAGGCTACTCGTCTAAATTCGTTGAAGGTGCGTGCGACCAGGACTCGACCTCGGCCCAATCCGGCAGGCAGCGCATCAGCTCGGGCAGAAGTTCAGCCAACAAATCCGAAACCAGCTCGACGAAATCGTCCGGCTCGACATCCGCAGCCGCATACATTGTGAACTGCACCTTGGCGTAGTAGGCGTACTTTTCTTTCAATTGGAACGCCAACAAACGAACCCTCTCCGGCCAGGGGGTGGTCTCGCCGTTGGCAATGAAGAGGTACCCTGCATAGATAGGCATGTCCGGCCGGTGCTTTACCCGGAACTCCTGTGTCCGAAGCTGGAACTTCTTTTTGGGCATGTGCACCGTAACCGGCCGACCCGTGACGTGATGACGAAAAGTCAGGGTTGGATAGCCCTCACCCGGGCGAACGTTCGCATCTTCTGGATCCCCGCGCCAGTCAGCGCGATCGACGTAAAGGTCAAGATTCGTCGGCAAGCCCATCTTGACTAAACCGGCCACCGCCAAGCAGCGGTCCGGTACATGCGGAACGGCATCAATCATTCCGGTGTAGTAGGCAATATGCAGCCGCAGCGAGGCCCGGACCCGGCCGCCGGTGTCAAGGGCGTACCCTCGGTCGAGATAGTGTGGCGTGCCGAGCGCCTCCTCGAGTTCTACCGTCAACTCGCCGTCCTCCCCGATCGCCTGCCAACTCCCGAGGCGCTTCGGAATGCTGCGCAATTGATCGCGTAGAGGGATCGGCTCCTTTTGCAGGAATGCGTTGGCCGCGCGGATGCCGTATCGAAACCCGATACCGCACACCGCGAGGGTGAGGCTCGCCACGACCAGAGCAGCTTTGGAATGCCGATCAAAGACTATCATCACGACTCGGACCGCATTGGTACGTTGGGCGAGGCCGCTGCGGCCAACTGTGGGCCACCGCCTGAGGGCTCATCCTCGATGATGAGGTGCCGCAGAATCCAAATCAACCCGAGATATATCAGCAACGCGGGGACCAGCCAGAGCAGCCCGATGAACGTGTGGAAGTCCCCGGCCGTGAAGTCTGAATCTATCAGGCTGAGCAGCGCCAGCGTGGCCACGCGCAGGATGTTGACAAAGATCGCAATCGGGACCCCCATCAGCACCAAGGTCACGCGCTGCCACAAATGCTTGAACCCGGTGTAGGCCATCGCAACGCCGAGAGCGAGAAACGCCACCAGCATTCGCATGCCCGAGCACGCCTCGGCAACGTTCAGTGGCTTGGCCACCCCGTTGTCATAGATCGTGAGGATGTTTCCCCTGCGCTCGATGTCCACGTCGATCAGTTTCAGGAAGATGTACGACCCGCGGGCCGTGATATCCTGCAACGGGAAGGTGACATAGTTCATCAATCGGTCGGATACCCCCTGACCGAAGACACACAGGTACAGAAGCGGGAACAATAAGTAGGCCGTGGCCCGGAAGCCGAAGAACAGCAACACGATGCCGAACAACGTGAGTGAGAGCCCAGCCCCCTGGAGGTTATGGTGGCGCAGCGTGATCGGGCCGAGCCAGCAGAACATGTACCACGCCGTTCCAAGCACCATGGGAATCAGTCCGACCCAAGTGGTCTTGAAGCCGGTGGCTAGCAGCCGGTGCCGGTTGAGATACACGAAGTACCCGGCAATCAGCGGAATCACCAACGTATGGCCCCAGTCGGCCTGATGGTGGATCGCAATGCGAAACTGCCTTGCGAAGAAGTGCCAAAACAGCCAGAGCATCAACCCAAGCACAATGGCGCCGCCGATCGCCAGCCCGCGGAGCTGGCCAGCGTCCAGGCGCGGTTGCTGTAACTCCAACGACCTCACGGGTAGCTGCGAGCCGGCCTGTGGATCATCGCGGGACAGGCTACTCATCAACCCCTCCTATTTGACCCTGCCGTTAGGCTCATCTGATGAGAGCATCAGCTCAAAGCGTCGGCGGCGAGCGCCGACTTCCTTCGGACCAAGGGTGACACACCGGTCCATCTTCAGCGGCGTGACGGCCCGTGGGCCCCACCTGGCCCTGATACCCCTCTGCTACGGGCTCTGCACCCGGTCTGGTTCGGGCGAATTCCGCCATCCATACATCATAGATCAGCTCACCCGACAACCGTCCGCCGTCATGCCCAGAACCGAGGCCGTCATTAGAACCGAAAGCGGCTCGCCGGCGGCGGCCCGAACACATCGTTGCCGAAGTTGCGGTCCAGCAAGAATCCGAAGCCGTAAGTAATCCGCAACCCGTTGCGGAGGACCGCAAGCGGTGTCGCAATCCAGCTCGTTCCTATAATAATATGGTCATCCGGCTTCAAGTACAGATCCGGCTCCGTCTTTTGTCGAATGGCGGCCAGGTTCAGACGCACGGTTGCTTCGCGGCTCTCACCAACGATACGGGTCAAGTCCACGCGCTCCGGAACCGCCAGGGCCCCCGGACCGCCCGCGGCGGCGACAAGACGGCTCAGCGTCACCCGGCTGTTGGGCGGCAGCGTGTATACGCCGGGCCGGGCGATCTCACCGTCAATGTAAACCACACCCACCACCGGCTCCTGGATGTAGATGAGATCGTTCGGCCGGATCACGATGTTGTATGAGCTGTCGCCCTGCTTCAACTTGTTATACGGAATCTCGATGACTCGCTCGACGATAAGTTTCTGCTGGGCAGCCGCCACGGCTACTTCGGCAGGGACGGCTGGGACGTCCGACGGCACCCGAACCCACTCGCCGCGTTCTTCGACATAGATATAGAGATCTCCCTTGGCCGGCTTTGTGGGTAGCAGGGGGGGCTGGATGATCGCCTCGTCGATCTCGGCGGCCGGCTGCTTGGGAACTCGTATCGGCTCTAACTCGTCAATATCAATCAACGGTTCACCCTCTTGCCGCAGCAAGGCCGGGCTGATGCTGTTGTCACGATTCTCTTGGAGCTGCTCAATCAGCTTTTCGATGTCAACGGAGGGCGTCCCTTGCACGTCTTCTTCATCGCGGCGATCGAAGACCGGCAGGACCTCCTTGGTGAGGGGGATCTGGCGAATCAGATAGATCTTCCGCGTCGTCAACGGCACGCCGCCGGCTAGGGCCAACGCACTGAGCAGGCGGAAATCCGGTCGTCGAAGGGCGTAGATGGCGGTTCCCGCCACCGCCCCGTACAGGGTGTACTGAAACCCCGCGCCATCCTCGACGACGACGTTCACAACAGGATTGCGCATAACGTCTCTTTCCAGGAGACGTACAATCTCGTCCTGAAACTCCTGAGCGGTCAATCCGGCGGCGCGGAGATCACCAAGCACCGGCAGTCTGAAGTATCCGCCGGCATCGATGCGCCGGCTTGACGTTGTCACCTGCCCCTGCGCGATCAACTCCAAGATCTCAACGGTGATAATGTCGCCCGGCGCGAGCCGATAGGTTAGATCGCTGGGAATCAGGTCCTCGCGCGTCACATCGGTTGCGCGAGCCCATGGGTCTTCCTCCCGCTCGATCACATCGATCCGATCAAGAATAGGAATGGTCGTCGGCATGTGCTCGAACCGACCGGTCTTCGACAGATCGAAGAACGAATCGACCTCGCAACCAGACATGGCGAACAGCATCGCCGCGAACATGTACAGGGCGGAATGAAGACGGTGTCGATTCACGGGATCCTCTGCAAGTCACTCGCTGCACGTCGGCGCCTTGAGGCCGGTCACGCGCCGGGAGAAGCACGGATGCGGCGCCTGCCTAGTCGCCGCCGCGGCGTGGGTGGACCGAGCCGCAGGGTTCCTGTTGGGCATGGTTTCATCCAGGCGGACTGCGCCGGTTCTGATGCGGCCGCGCGACCTAAGTTGGCTGGTTATCATTCGTTAGCTCCTTTCTATCGGTTCAGACAGGACGGACGTGTGGCGAAAAAAGGGGCTTGGGTTTTCCGATAATGACGGCCGCCTGGAGCCGGCGCAATCGATGGCCCAGCGGCCCCCGATGCCGCGCCAAACGGGAGAATCGCCCGTCCCTGCCTTGGCGGACCGGACGGTCGGCGAAGGACCACGCTTTGCGTCTGCTCGTGGGGGATAATGCCGCCGATATCTGGATGGAATAGAGTTTCATCACGATGACCTCTCACGCTGCCACCGACGCACGGTTCCAAGAGGCTGAAGGACCGATATTCAGCCGAGCCATCGCCCGAACGCTGGCCCGGCACCCTCGTCCGCTGGGTGGTGATACGGCCCGGCGACTCGCGACCCCCACGGTCAGCCTCACCCCCATGGTGCTGAACAACGCTGACGCCCGCGTGCAGCAGTTGTTTATAGGCCGCAAGCCTCCCTGGATCCGTGCCCGAGCTCCGGGTGGCCGCGGTTACGACCGTCTGAAGAAGATCGTGGACGAACACCAGCTCCACACGATCTGCCAGGAGGGCTCCTGTCCCAACATCGGCGAATGCTGGAGCCGCGGCACCGCCACGATCATGATCCTTGGCGACACCTGCACGCGGTCCTGTGGATTCTGCAACGTCAAGACCGGCCGGCCGCAACCGCCCGACCCCGATGAGCCTCGCCGTGTCGCCGAATCCTTGGCGCTGATGAACCTCACACACGTCGTCATCACCTGTGTCGATCGCGATGACTTATCGGATGGCGGCGCCGCGATCTGGGCCCAGACGATCCGCAACACTCGCGAGGCCTGTCCTCACACCTCGGTCGAAGCGCTCGTTGGCGACTTCAGGGGCGATCCCGACGCTTTGCAAATCGTGATCGAGGCCCGGCCGGCGATACTCGCTCATAACATGGAGACGGTGCGGCGCATGCACCCCACCGTGCGCCCCCAAGCGAAGTACGATCGCTCATTACAGGTCCTCAGGCAGATCAAGGATTGCGGGCTGGTCTCCAAGACCAGCATCATGGTGGGCATCGGCGAGCGCGACGACGAAGTGCTCGACCTCATGGACGACGTGCGATCAGCCGCCGACATTGATATTCTCACCATCGGTCAATACCTTCAGCCCACGCGCAATCATTTGCCGGTCGACCGGTGGGTGACGCCCGAACAGTTTGAGCAGTTCAAGCTCCAAGGTCTGCGGCGGGGTTTCAAAGTCGTGGAGTCCGGCCCGCTGGTGCGCAGCTCCTATCACGCCGAGGAGCAGGCCGCGCGCCTCAGCCCGCAGTGTTCTGTCTAGCCGCGAGCCGCAGGCGAGCGCTGTGCGGATATGATGCACCAGGAGTGTTGATCAGTGCCCGCTCAGATTCCTATTGATCGCCAACGCATCGCCGAGTTCTGCCGGGCGAACCACATCCGCAAGCTCGCCCTCTTCGGCTCGGTGCTCCGTGATGACTTCGGTCCCGACAGCGACATCGACGTGCTGGTGGAGTTTGAGCCGGAGCATGTGCCGGGCTTCTTCGGACTTGCACGGATGGAGCGCGAGCTTTCTAACCTTCTCGGCGGGCTGCCGGTAGACATGCGCACACCCCAAGACCTGAGCCGTTACTTCCGTGACGAGGTCGTGGCCGCGGCGGAGGTTCAGTATGCGGCTTGACGATGACACCGTCCGCATGCGGCATATGCTCGAAGCGGCGCAGGAGGCGATGTCCTTCACAGCCAAGAGAACACGGGATGATCTAGACTCCGATCGGAAGCTGGTACTCGCTCTGATCAAGTGCATTGAAATCATCGGTGAAGCTGCAAGCAAAGTGTCACCCACAACTCGTGCCAAACAAAGTCACCTCGATTGGCCTGACGTGGTCGGTATGCGGAACCGCTTGATCCACATGTACTACGATGTCAATCTGGATGTCGTCTGGAGCACTGTTTGCAATGATCTTCCGCCGCTGGTCGAACAGCTCAAGAAGATCCTGCCGCCGGGTGACCCCTAGCTTCGACCCATCCCGCGGGTCGCCCGAGCAGATGGCCGAACGTTTGGGTTCTATGTGCTCGGCCGTACAATGGCGAGAAGCCGAGGACGGTCCTCGACCTGCCGGGCCCCGCAACGGCCGGCACGTGATTTGCTTCTTCCGTTCAGCATGGCAATCGCCCCGCTATGCGGAATTCTCCCAAGCGTGATCCAGAGTCCCGGCTCAACGGAATTCTCTACAATCACCTGTTTTGCCCCCAGAGGATGCCCCAGCCATTGCCGAAAAGCTCCTGTACCTGGTTGCTGGTTCGCTCCTAACGCTGGTCGGTGCGATCGTTAAGACTTGGCTCGACCGCCGCACCCATTCCAGTAATCGAATCTTTGAGCTTCGAGTGGAGGCCTTGAACCGCGTCTGGCAAGCCTTCAACGAGATGAAGGGCCTGTTCGCCACCCCTGTTGAGATCGACTTCGATCCGCGGAGTCAAGAGAACGTACAAAAGGCTGGTGAAGCGCTGACGACGTTTCGGCGCTCCATCGACAACGCCCAGGTCGTACTTCCTGCCGAAGTGATAGACGCCCTTCGCAGAATGGACGAGCTATATTACCTATATCTTGGGGACGACCAGCAACGTCCGAGCAACTTCCAACGCGACTTGAAGCGCCTTCTCGACGAGTTGACCACCGCAGCGAACAAGACACTTGCGAAGCAGACCCACCTCGTCAAACTACAGTTCCGAACGTGAGGAAGATGAAAAGGTGGAGGCAGAAAAGGTGTCAGCATGTTTTTTTCGACGGGTCAAGAAAAGACGGCCGACCCCTTTTCTTCCCACGTGTTGGCTACTCACCATACTGATCTCGTGCTCACAGGTCGATACTCCGGCAATCCCGGCTGACTGGACGATGCACACTATCGCCGATGGTGTCTACGTTTGGAGTCCCTCGGATTGGGAGCTTGGAGAACCGGGACTCGGTGGTTCCATTTGGGTTGCCCTAGCACCATTCCGAAGCGAAGGGAACATTGTCGTCCGAACCCAACCCCAGGAGACCGAACCAGACTTCACACAAGAGACTACGGATTCCTTTCGACAAGATTTTCTTAGCGCCGCCGGTATCGCATATAGCGACATTGAGATCAAGGAATTCGATAACCGGACCCGCGTCTCAGGTTCTTCGGCCCTATACCTGACCTACACAGGTACATCGATTGCAAATACGACGGTTGATGGCATGTTTCTAATCACGTGGCATCGTGGGATCATGTACACAGTACACGCAGAATATCGGTCGCTTGCTTCGGACGAACAGGATCTGGTCGCTCGAGTTGCACGGACGTTGACTTTCGACTGATAGCTGTTCGTCATTGGTTCGTGAACCCGCGTCTCAAGTCCCCTCCCCGCTGGGGGCAGTAAAGGAGTCGGCAGAACAAGTGCCAGGATGATGTTTTCGAGTCCTTGCGCGGGCGTTGGCGCGGCTGAGTCAGTGGCGCCGATGTCCGCCGATCCCCGCGGATATGTATCCGCGGCTGGCACACTTGCCACGACGTTGGGCACGTCGCCTACCCATGTGCGCGGACATTTGAAATACGAGGGCCTGGTCACTGAAGTGACGAGGCTCTAGCCGGGACGCTACGCGTCCCGGCACCGGCGGGCATAGCCCGCCGGCTATCCGCTACAGTTCGAGTGAAACCGCTCTAATCGGCTGTCTACCGCCCGACCGCGAAGAGCGCGATCAGCCAGACGATCGGCACCCAGAAGACCAGCGACAAGGCGATCCAATCGACCGCGGGGCGAGCCGACGGCGGCACGTGGCGCAATGGGGAGTTCATCCACCGTAGCACGCTGACAACATGCGGCTCTGCCGCGGACCACACTGCGTGCGCAGGCAGATTCTTCGCGGCCCCAACAGGCTGAGGCTGCGATTTCTCTTTCTCGCCGTCTGCGAGTTGCCCGGATTCGGATGCGGTTGTCGCCGACGAATCAGAGCCAGCCGTCTCAGCCTCGCTCTTGGCATCAGGCTGAGAGTCGGATTCAGGCGGAGACTGCGGATCGGCTTCCGTTGCAGCCTCATCCTTCGGCGGAGTTGACTCCTCGGCCTGCGGCGATGGCGACGCGCCCTCGGCCAGCGCAGCGGCAGACGAATTCAACTCATCGGTCTCAACATCTTTCCCTGTAGAGGACGATGGATCGGCCACCCCTTCCTCAGAGCCGGGCTCGGCTGGTCGTTGCTCATCGGGCGTCGAAATGGCGGTGCCGGCTTCGGCGCTGGGTCCGGACGGGTCTGAGGCCGTGGGGCTTTCGGATCCAGCGGCCTCTTCTCGCTCTTGCGAATCGTTGCCGAGCCGTTGTTCGACCGATTCGAAATCCTCCTCCATCAGGCTCTCGACCTCGGAGGCAAGCGCATCATCAAGGCCCTCCATGGCGGAACCTTCCTCCGCGGGCTGCTCAGCCGTAGGTTCGGCTGGTGTGGGCGGCTGTTCGGCCGACGCCTGATCTACGTCGCGCGGTTGGGCGCCGGGCCCAATCGAGTCGGCGCCGCCTCCAGCGTCAGCGTCGGATGCCGTCTCCTCGGTGGCCGCTTGCTGGATCGAGGCATCCGTGGGTTCGCTGATCTCGCCGACCTGCGGCTCGCGCTCGCTCACCTTGTCATTGGATGATTCATCAGCAGACGTCTCCACGATGCCCGGCGTTGCCGAGTCCGCCGCGGGTTCGGCAGGTGATTCGGCCAACGCGACGGATGCGGTCTCCTCTGTGGCCGCATGCTGGATCGAGGCATCTGTGGGTTCGCTGATCTCGCCGACCTGCGGCTCATGCTCGCTGACCTCGTCATTGGATAATTCATCAGTGGATGACGTCTCCACGATGCCCGGCGTTGCCGGTGAACTCTCCTGCGGCTCTGCGGTCGCATCGGGCTTCTGCGGCTCGGCTACCGTGGACACATTCAGCAGCTCATCAAGATGGCTTGCGACCTCATCCAAACTGAGCGGTTCCGACGACGGGTGATTCGCCGGTGCGTTGCTGCCAGGAGATTCGACTTCAGTTTCGACGGTCTGGGGCGAAGCCGGCCGCTCGAAGGATTCATCCGGCCTTGCATTTTCAATCGGCTCGACCGCCCGGTCTTGTGATTCGACTTCGATCTCCTGCGTCTGGCCCAGCGAATCATGCGGTTGGGGGAGGGCTTCGGTGTCGGTCGGCCTCACCGATTCCGCCATGGGCTCGACTGGTGATTCGGCCAACGCTACGGAGGCGGTCACCGCCGCCGGCGCGATCGATGCCGATTCCTCAATCACCTCGGAAGGTGAGGAAACATCGGATCGGTCGGTGTAGTCGGTGATGGGAGGTGGTTCGGGCGAACGGTCCTGAGTGGACACGTTGCTGCGGCGCCGGGAGGCAGTTCGTGTTGGAGTCGCTTTCGTCTTGGGTTTCTTTCTCGTAGCCGTCTTCACCTTTGCGCCCGGCGCCTTCTTGCGGGCGGCAGTCTTCTTCTTGCTTCTACTGTCGGACCCACTCGGGACCGATGATTTCTTGCGGGAGCGCGCGGCCGAGGCTTTCTTGACAGTCGCTCGCTTCGCGGACTTCTTCTTGGTCGGCCGCTTCGTGGCCGATCGGGGAGCCTGTTTGTTGGTGCGCGCCTTCTTCTTCACCGCGGTCTTGGTGGTCTTGCGGCGTGATGGGGCGCGCGTCGTCTTGTTGGTCGCTTTCTTCCTCGCCACAGCCGGCTCCCTCCAGGTGCCGACGCGATCTCAGGGGGGCTGAGATGCGCGCTTTGGGAGTCATCGGCCGGTTGGGGCCTCGGCTGGACTGAAACACGCCCGACCTTAGCGCAAGGCCAGATTGTCGCGGTGGACCGCCTCCTCGTGCTCGCAACACCCCAGGATCTCGGCGATCCGGCTGGAGTGGCAGCCGAGAATTCGACGCAACTGATCGGACGAATAATTCACCAGCCCACGGGCGATCTCCACGCCCTGGGTATCCATGATTCGCACCGGGGCGCCTCGCCGGAAGTCTCCCGTCACCGCCTTAAGACCGACGGGCAGGAGACTCTTGCCTTGCCGGCACACAGCCTCGACGGCCCCGGCGTCCACGTGCAGCTCTCCACGCGGATGATTGAAAAAGGCGATCCATCGCTTGCGGCCGCGCAGGCGCTGAGAGTGCGGCTCGAACACCGTTCCCAATGGTTCACCCTGAAAGATTCGCAGCAAGGCATCCGGCGCCAGGCCGTTGGCGATCACCGCCCATTCGCCGGCCCGCGTGACCATCTCGGCCGCCTGCACCTTGGAGCGCATGCCGCCGGTGGACAGGTCCGAATCAGAGTCCCCCGCCAGGGCGTAGGTTTCGGAGGTGATCCGCGGGACCGTCCCAATCACCTGCCCTGCTTCGGCGCCACACCGAGTCATCAGCCCGTCTACGGTGGTCAGCAGCACCAGCACATCGGCGCGAACCAGGCAGGCGACCAGCGCCGAGAGCAGATCGTTGTCGCCGACGCGGATCTCCTCCACCGCGACCGTGTCATTCTCGTTGACGATCGGCACGACCGAGCAGCCCAGAAGTCGATTGAACGTGTTGCGGGCGTTGAGGTGGCGCTCTCGGGCCCGCAGATCGGCGTGGGTCAGCAGCACCTGAGCCACCGACAGACCATGCTCGGCGAACAGCCTTCGATAAACGTCGATCAAGCGGGCTTGCCCAACTGCCGCGGCCGCTTGCAGCGAAGGCAGGTCGCGCGGACGCCCGCTCAACCCCAGCTCTCGCAGGCCCGCCGCAATAGCGCCCGAGGAGACGCAGATGACCTCCCGTCCCTCGGCTTGCAGCTTCGCCATCTGCGCCACCAGGGCCGCGACCCGAGGTTCCGCCAACATATGATCATCATCAACCAGCACTCGTGAGCCGATCTTGACGACAACGCGGCCGGTATGATCGACCCAGTCACGGCGTGGAGGTGGGTTCGAAGAAGTCTCGACCATGTTGGGGCGCTGCGGCGGCGTGCTGGGGAACCGAAGGGTTCAAGTGTACCGGCTCAGTCATCGACGGGACCATGAACATTCACGATCAGATTCTGGAAATGTCCCGTCGAGCCGCTTCGGCCGCTCGTGTGTTGAGGGCCCTGGACGCAACGGGAAAGAACCGAATCCTCGAAGCGATGGCCGAGGGGATCGCGTCCAGCGGCGAGAAGATCGCCGCCGCAAACGCCCGTGATGTTGCGGCCGCCAAGGCCGACGGTCTCAGCTCGGCCATGCTCGATCGCTTGTTGCTCGATCCGCAGCGTATCGAGGCGATGACCCAGGGCATGCGCGAGGTGGCTCACTTGCGCGATCCGATCGGCGAGGAGATGAGCGTCACCAAGCGGCCGAACGGATTGGTGATTCGCAAGGTGCGGGTGCCGCTGGGCGTGCTGGCGGTGATTTACGAATCCCGGCCGAATGTCACTGCCGACGCGGCGGGGTTATGCTTCAAGGCCTCAAACGCGGTCATCCTCCGCGGCGGCTCCGAAGCACTGGCCAGCAACACCGCCATTCTCGATGCGATGCTCACCGCGGGCGCATCCGCCGGCTTGCCCGAAGATGCCATCCAACTCGTCCCGACGACCGATCGGGCTGCAGTACACGCCCTGCTGCAGATGGACCAATACCTGGACCTCGTGATCCCTCGCGGCGGCGAGAGCCTGATCCGGGCGGTGACCCAGCACTCCAAGGTCCCAGTACTCAAACATTACAAGGGCGTGTGTCATGTGTATGTGGATCGCGCCGCCGATCTGGATATGGCGATGAGCATCGCTCTGAACGCGAAGTGCCAACGGCCGGGCGTGTGCAATGCGATGGAGACGCTGCTGGTACACGAAGCGGTCGCGGACGAGTTTCTGCCGCGCGTCGGCAAAGCTCTGGTGGCGAAGGGTGTTGAAATACGAGGCGATGCGCACACCTGCCGGCTCATCCCGCAGGCCGGCCCGGCCACGGAAAGCGACTGGTCCGAGGAGTATCTCGATCTGATTCTCGCCGTTCGCGTCGTAGGGGACCTCGACGCGGCGATCGCCCACATCGAGCGCTACGGCACGCATCACAGCGACGTGATTGTTACTGATGATGATGACGGTGCGCTGCGGTTCACGCACGACGTGGACTCGGCCACGGTCTACGTCAACGCCTCCAGCCGATTCACTGACGGGTATGAGTTCGGGCTGGGCGCGGAGATCGGCATCTCAACGGGCAAGCTTCACGCCCGCGGCCCCTGCGGGCTGGAGGAACTGACGACCTACAAGTACATCATCCAAGGCACCGGCCAGATTCGACAATGATCTTGTATTTAGCCCCCGGCTTGCCGGGGGCCGGGGGCAGATGCTCTTATCACCCAAACCGGCCTAATCCCAGGAACTCGATCGGCAGATCGGTCCGGCCGGTGAGCGCCAGGTCGGCGAGCGCCTCACCAATCACGCTGGCGAACTTGAAGCCATGACCCGAAAACCCGCAGGCAAGCGTCACGCGATCGTGCGCGGGATGGCGGTCAATGATGAAATGCGAATCGGGGGTGTTGGTGTACATGCAAACGTGCATCGAGAGCAGCGGGCCGTCGGCGTCGGGAATGAAGCGCCGAAGAGCCGGGCGAAAGTCGTCTTCATCTCCGGGCAGGACCTGGCGGTCGATGGTGTCCGGCGTCGTCGGTTCGCCTGGGAAGTGATAAGCAACCTTCAGACCGGGGGTTTCCGGCAGCATCGGGAAGCCGTACAGCAGCCCAGGCTGGCCGCGGCGCGGATCGTCGATGGCCCAAACGGGTAGCGCGCCCAGCTCAAAGAGTTCCGGGCGCTTCGGCCAGACCCAGCCGACGACCTGCCGGGTCACCACCAGCTCGACGCCGAGATCGCCCAGCAGCCGGCTGCTCCACGCCCCGCCACTGACAACGAGGTGATTAGCGTGATAGGTCGCACGATCGGTGTGGACCACCACGCCGTCGTCACCCGCCTGCCAATCACGAACCGGCTCCTGGCCGTGCACAACGGCGCCGCGCCGCATGGCCAGCTCGGCGTGGGCCGAAATCACACGCTCCGGCAGCAGCAGACCCGCACCCGGCTCGTATACGCCGACATAATCCTGCGGCAAGTTGAACTGGCCGAAGCGATGGGCAAGCTGGGCGTGATCCAGCGATTCGTGCGCCAAGCGGTGCTGCACGGCCGAACGCAGCGTGCCGCTGATGAACTCACTGTCGGGCCGGCCCATGTAAATGCCGCCGGTCGTGTGCAACAGCTTGCGAGCACTTTCATGTTCGAGCCGGGCCCACAGCTCACAGGCTCGTTGCAGCAGCGGCACGTAGTCGGGATGCTCGAAATAGCACAGACGCAGCATTCGCGACTCGCCGTGCGAGCTGCCTAGCGTGTTGGGGATTCCGAACTGCTCCAGGCCGAGCACACTCGCACCACGAGCGGCGAGCTGGTAGCAGGCCGCGGAGCCCATGGCCCCCACACCGACGACAATCACATCGAATCCGTTTCGCACAGCTCGCTATCCCGCGGGCCCGATTCCGTCGAGAATGCTGCTCCCTACGACCCGCCAAACCTGCCCAATCAGTACAGACGGACCCGAAGCGTCTCGAAAGCGACGCTGCGGCTGTCAAACGCCCTGGGCCAATCGGACATTCCCTATGGCATGCTGCACGATTCTCTCATATCCGGACTTGATCGTGGCGATCCGGCCGTCGAGCGCAGGCACTCCGCTCGAATGCGAACGCAGGCAGAGTTGGTGGTGCGCTGGCACCACGATATGCCCACCGCGATCCGCTATCGGATCCTGGACATCAGCGAGGGCGGGGCTCGGATCGTCACCTCGGCGCCGCTGATCGAGGGCATGACGGGCACAGCGGTGACGCTGTTGCCTAAGGGCACCCGCATCAACCGGCTCTGCTCGGTGTGTTGGTCACGACCGCCCGCGCTGAGCGGCGCGTTTGAGGTCGGGCTGCGCTTCGGCTAACACCCGGCCGGACGCCTTCCAGTCAATCGCCGCGAACAAGTTAGCCGCCCGTGCGTGGCGTTACTCACCCGGTCTGCGCAAAGGCTCATTCTTCCCCTGGAGCCGACGTGGCGGGATCTTCGGGACCGGCTCGGGCCGGCGGAGCTGCTTGACGACCGACTTGAGCGATGAGCTCATGCCGAAATCCACCAAGTTATAGTTGTAGTCGTTGTGGATCCCGGCACCGGTGTACTTGATAAAGTTCACGTTGATGATGACGTTGCGCTGATTGGAGTTCGGCAGCAACGGCGTGACGGTGAATTGCAAGGCACATACCAGGGCGATGAGAAGCCCGCCAGCTACAGGGAGGATCTTGTTGCCCGGCCGGGCCCAGAGCTGCAGGCCGCGGAGGGCGCCGAGGTAAACCAACGGTGTAAACTGAAATATCTGGGCAGACGCGAACGTGGAGATGATGAATGCAAAATAGCACGAAGGCAGCATCCACAGCGCCGCCAGAGTCAAGCCACGCCAATGGTGGCGAAACGATCGCACGTATCGCCACAGGCAATAGGCGAAGGGGATCAGCGCCAGATGCGCGCTCCATATCAGCCAGATGCCGTACTTGACCAGGTTGCGAAGAAGTCCGTCGATCAAACCCCTTCCCTCGACACCGAGCTGTTCGTGCAACTCATGTTTCGCGCGGACGATCTGGAGGTATGCCCGCGGTCCTCCGAGAAGCGAGGCCGTGCTGAAGAACCAGACCGATACGCAAACACCGACAACGGCCGCGCCGAGCAGCCAATCCCTCAACCGTGCCCGCCCCAACAGCAAGCACCCAGCCCACAGCGGCCCGCCAAACGCCACCAGGTCGTTACGCACTACCGAGCAAAGCCCCAGCGCCAGACTCGCCGCAATTAGGTCACCCGTCCGCTTGTGCTGCGCAAACCGAGTCCCGAAATACGCAATCGCCGGCAACGCCACCATCCAGACGGGATAACTTTTGATCGGCGTCCCGTGAAACCAGACGATCGTGTCGCAGCTGAAGGCCAGCGCCGCCACCGCCGCCAATGGCCGGGGCATGAACCGCGTGCCCAGCAGGTACACGAATACCAACGCCAGGCAGGAGATGGCAATCGTCACCGCCGCGTAGGCATACACAGGTGTAGGCCAGAGGACCTGGGCGGCCTTGGCCAGCACAACAAACCCGATATTGCCGGGCGGCGGAACGTTGTAGGTCTCGTCGAGCGCGAGCGAATTGATGTATTCCGGGCCGTCCTTGCCCATCGACTCGAAGTCGGTCACGTAGGGCAGTCGCGACGCCAGCCCCCAGATGATCAGAAGCGTGACATAGACAGCAGACGGCCACGGCCGCCGCCGAGCACCGGCGTACGATGGATCCGGGCCAATCTGTGATTCATCCATCATGTTCCACCCGCTTCCGGCCAACCGCAATTCGCACATCGGGCAGCGCACGAGCGGTTTCGCAGCCCGGCAGCTATATCAGTCACGACAGGGCATCCTTGTCGATGATCTCATCTGCCGACACGGAATCGACTTGCTGGAGAGTTCGCTCATCACCCATACCAAACCGGCAACGTCAATCGCAGTATAGCCTCGCTCTCTTTGTCTCCGCGCCAGCGACCCAGCCCCGAGCTTTCGTTGACCGGCTGAATCTCGGCGGTACCATTGCCGGCATCCCGTCCGGGTCCTTTTCCGCGACGAAGGCAGTCATCTCATGACCTTGGATCAGTCGGCTCATTCGCGTGATGATCAGGCTGCCGCGGCAAACGACGCGGCGGCCGGCTCAGAACTCGAATTGACCGTCTTGATGCCTTGTCTGGACGAGGCAGAGACGCTCGGGACCTGTATAGAGAAGGCACAACGCGCCTTGCGCGAGCATGAGATCGTCGGCGAGGTGCTTATCGCCGATAACGGCAGCACCGATGGGTCGCAGCAGATCGCCGCTGAGCTGGGCGCTCGCGTCGTTCAGGTTCAGCAGAAGGGTTATGGCCACGCCTTGATGGGCGGTATTGCGGCTGCGCGCGGCCGCTTCATCATCATGGGTGACGCGGACGATAGTTACAACTTTCTCGACATCCCATTCTTCCTGGAGAAACTGCGCGACGGCCATGATCTCGTCATGGGCAATCGGTTCGCAGGGGGCATCAAACCCGGGGCCATGCCGTTCCTGCACAAGTACCTCGGCAACCCGGTGCTCAGCGCCATCGGGCGGCTCTTCTTTCAGTGCCCATGCAGTGATTTCCATTGTGGATTGCGCGGCTTCAGCAAATCGGCCGCGACCCAATGGGATTTGCGCGCGACCGGCATGGAGTTCGCCAGCGAAATGGTGGTCAAGGCCACGCTCCATCGAATGAGGATCGCGGAGGTCCCGACGACGCTATCGCCCGATGGCCGTAGCCGGCCGGCTCACCTGCGCACATGGCGCGACGGCTGGCGCCATCTGCGGTTCATGTTGCTTTACAGTCCCCGATGGTTGTTCCTCTATCCGGGGGCCGGTCTCATGGCGGTCGGACTCATTGTCGGGCTTTGGCTGCTGGGCGGGCCTCGAGCCGTCTCAGGCGTAACGCTTGACGTCCATACATTGCTCTACGCAGCGGCGGCTGTGCTGGTCGGGTTTCAAGCGGTCACCTTTGCCGTCTTCAGCAAGATCTATGGCATCACCGTCGGTCTCATGCCCGAAGACCCGCGGATGACCAAACTTTTCAAGATAGTCACGCTGGAGACCGGACTCGTCGTCGGCGCCTTCCTCGTGTTGACCGGCCTTGCCCTGTCCGGGTATGCGGTGGCAACCTGGGCCTCACGCGCGTTCGGCGAGCTGTCCTATACCCAAACCATGCGCCTTGTCATCCCGGCCCTGGCGGCACTTGTACTTGGTTGCCAGGTGATCGTTGCAAGCTTCTTTCTGAGCCTCATGGGAATGGGCCGGCGATGACTCTTTTGGGGCGGATGCACGAGGTCGTCTACGGCCGGCGCATACGCGTTCTCAGCGACCGCCTTGCCGAGCTCATCCCGCCAACATCCGAGTGCTCGACGTCGGCTACGGCGACGGGCTCATCGCTCATCTAACCACCTAGAAGAAGCCCAGCCTCGAACTGCAAGGCATCGGCGTGAAGGTGCGGACTAACACGCACATCCCCGTTCGTCCAAACAACGGCACGCAGATTCCACATGATGATAAGAGCTTTGACGTTGTCATGTTCGTTCACGTGTTGCATCATGCCCAAGAGCCGATGATCATGCTGCGCGAAGCCCGGCGCGTGGCCCGTCAAGCGGTCATTCTCAAGGATCATGCGCGCGACGGCCTGCTCGCCGGCGCAACACTTCGCTTGATGGATTGGGTTGGAAACGCGCGTCACGAAGTTGTGCTGCCCTACAACTATTGGCCCCGACACCGCTGGCTGGAGGCGTTCGACGAACTCGGTCTTCGAATCGATACCTGGATCAAACGCCTGGGGCTCTATCCCGACCCGGGAAACTGGATCTTTGGTCGATCGTTGCATTTCATGGCCAAGCTCGTCGTGCCCTGAGTGTTCCGTTGCGTGGTTATGTCGGCAGGCCATGGAGGATCACCTTCTCCATCGCTTCGCAGAATCTGTCCAGCTCCCTCAGCGTGGTATAGACGCTGGGGGAAACACGGATGCCCGAAAACTCTTCGTGCATGATCGCCGTGGTGAGTATCCGATGCTCATCCCACAGCCAGTTGTTCAGCTCGCCGCTATCCACGCCGTCGATCTGAACCGTCGCAATACCACAGGCGAAGCCCGGCTTGAGGCTCGTATGCAGCCGGACCCGGTCATGGCCTAACAGGCGGTTCGCCCAGTAGTCGCGCAGGAAGACCAGCCGTGCTTCCTTACGCTTGGCGCCGATCCCCTGGTGGAATGTGAGTGCTTCAGCGATGGCCAGATAGTTAGCGGCTGGATGCGTGCCGATCTCCTCGAACTTGCGGATGTCATCGTCCCCCGCCTCCGGAGCAGCCATCAGCGGCCAGAGGTCGTGAATCTTGTCGCGGCGCACATAAAGCAGACCGGTGCCGTGCGGCGCGAAGAGCCATTTGTGCAGACTCGTCGCGTAATAGTCGCAATCGAGATCGGATATTTTGAAGGCGTAATGGGCGAACCCGTGGGCCCCATCCACAATCACCGGTATCCCCTTCGCCCGGGCCATAGCCACCACCCGCTGCACCGGCAGAATCTGCCCGGTCAGGTTGATCATGTCACACATCAGGATCAGCCTGGTTCTCGGCGTGATGTGCCGCGCAAACAGCGAGACGACCTCGTCGGGGTCTTCGGCCGGGACGGGAATCGAGAACTGCCGAAGCACAATGCCTTCGCGGCGTTGACGCTGCTTGAACGTGTCGAGCATGCGCGGATAATCCTGCGTCGTTGTCAGCACTTCATCGCCCGGCTCGAGGTCGAACCCGAACTGACAGATCTGCAATCCTTCCGAGGCGTTGCGCGTCAGTGCGATTTCCTCGGGATCACCGCCGAACTCGCGCGCCAGCCGTTCGCGCACCGCTTCGCGCTGCGGTTCAAGCACTCGCCACATGGTGTATGGCGGCGCGGTGTTGGAGTAATCCAAGTGCCGTTTCATCGCCTGCTGGACGATCGCCGGCGAGGGACTTACGCCACCGTTGTTGAGGTTCACGATGCTGCGATCGACCGTGAACGCCTGGCTGATCTCGAACCAGAAGTCCTCATCCCCGGCGATGCGCTGCGGTGACCTCGAATCCGCAGAAAGGTCCGCAACGGCCGCCAAAGCGCGACCCAGTCGTGTCGGATGAAGGTACGCACCGCTCACGCCGGCCACCGCCGGGATCGACATTGCTCCGAGGAACCGCCGCCGGCTCAACATCATCACACCCCTCAATTGCCACCCACCCGGATCGCAGCAGCTTGTACCTAACCCGCGCCGATACACAAACCCCAAATCCTACTGCGGCGACATCTCAGCCCAATGGAGCCGATCGGGCTTGAACCGACGACCTCCTGCATGCCATGCAGGCGCTCTCCCAACTGAGCTACGGCCCCAAACTATGCTGCCGGGCGCAAGAACCCGCCCTCAGGTTCCACAGGATATCGAAAAGCCAGCTCCGTTCAAGGCGATAGCGCAATCATGCCACGATCTACCAGCCAGTGACCACGATCACCCGCCCCCGACTTGGGGGGCGAGATCGACCAAGCAACCGAACCATCGTAGAAGACGCTTGGAGAACCGAAAACCACCCGCCGCAGCTGGCTCGGCTGAATCCCCTTGTTATGCCGGCATCTGCTCTGTTGGCGGCGTCGGAATAGTGAGGCCGATTCGTTGCGCCCAAGCACTGATCTCGCGCTCGGTCATGACGACAACTCGAGTTGTCGGTTGCGATTCAGCGTAAATCCAACGGTATACGCGATCCATCAGTGTTCTTTCGACTTTCTCGAATGTCTCGTCTCTGAGCATCTTTGTCCGCAACCGTAGATTGTCAATGCTCGGATTGCCAACGACCAGAACGCCTAGAAGTGCGCTCAGATTATTGAGGTTTGAGACGCTGCCCTTGATGTGTTTCGGGTTGTTTCCGGTGCTGATTTCGACCTCGAATCCGACCAACGGGAGAACCGGCGCGCGCCGGAGGCTCGATCGCTCGAATCCAAGCGTTTTCGGGGACAATCGTTTGTCGAACCAAACGACGTCCACCCACGCAGAATCCGCAGCCTCAACCTCGCATGAGGATTCGAATCCCAGATGCTCGCCGATCTGTGCGATCAAGGTAACAAGCTGTTTGCCGAGGGTCTGCATGGCGCTATGTGTGCCTAGCGGGATAACTGTTGATTATCCAGGTTCTCATAAGAAGCTGAACGCTGCAATCCTGCCAGTATAGGCCCCACGCTGTCTCATATAGCTAAAGCAAGGCGTCCGGCGTGCTCTTCACCCGGGTAGAGCGCAGGCCTGAATCTTCGTGGGCATTCGTGCGGCGGGTATCACATGCGGGGCGGTCAGGATTCGTCACGAGGCGTGACCGATATGCCGTTTCTCACGCGATCACCGGGATGGATGATGACGCGCTGCCCCGGCTGCACTACGACCTCACGGATAGTCAATCATTGTTCACTCGCGGGGCGGGCCTGGGGTTGTCAATGTGGCGCTCGAAGAACTCGATGATGCGGGCCAGGCGATCGAGGCGTTGGCGCGGGTCGCCGGTGCGTGAAAGGTCATGCCCGGCGTCGGGATAGCGGACATACTCCACCGGCCGGCCCAGCTGCTTCAGTGCGCGATAGAGCATCTCCGACTGCGACACGCCGGTGCGCAGGTCCCGGCTGGCGTGCATGATCAGCAGCGGTGTGCGGATGCGATTGACATAGGTGAACGGGCTGTTGCGGTTGATCACGTCCCGGTAGCGGGCGTCGAACGGATAGCCGCCCATCGCGTACTCCACCAACTGCCAGGCGTTGCCCTCGCCAAAGAAGGTTGCGATGTCGTAGACGCCGCGCTGGGCGACAGCGGCCTTGAAGCGGTGGTCGTGGGCGACGATCCAGGCGGTGAGATAACCCGCGTAACTGCCGCCGGTCACCACCAGTCGCTCGTCATCCACCCACTCGTTGAGCGTGACCTGATCGACGACGGCCAGCACGTCGCCGGCGGGGCCTTCGCCCCAATCCTGGAAGTTGGCCCGCTGGAACTGGTAGCCGTAGCCGCCTGAGCCGCGGGGGTTGGCGTACACCACGCCGTAGCCCCAACTGCACAGCAGTTGAAACTCGTGCCACATGCTCAGCTCGCCGGGACCCCACATCGCCGCCGGACCGCCGTGGATCTCCACAGCAAGCGGATATTGCTTGGTGGGTTGACGGTCGGTCGGCTCCATGAGCCAGTACTGCACGGTCGTGCCATCGGGCCGGCTGAGCGATCCCTCGACCGGGACCGACAGCGCCAGATCCGCCACCCACGGATTGAGGTCGTACACCATACGGTCGCCGCGAGCATCGCGGACCATGAGCACGCAGGGATTGGCCGGGCTGGTGATTGCGTAGACGATCGCGCCTCCGCCCGCCCCAAAGGCGTGCACGCCCACCGGGAGATCGTCGTGCCGGTCGATCACGGTCGCCGGCTCCAGCAGGCCGGGGCTGATGGTCAACAGCTCAAACGCCCCGCGCATGGCAGCGGTGAACAGCACCGCGGTCCGTGTCGGCATCCACTGGAACCTGCGCACCGACGCGTCGAACGTCTCATCATTGGTCAGCCAGACCAGCTGCGATTCGTCGGGACTTTCGGCCGGGGCGATGCCGAGGCGCCGCTGGCGGAACGCGGGCTCATCGAGCTGCCGACCGATGAACGCCACCAACGAGCCGTCACGGCTGGGTTGTGGATGCTCAAGCGACCACCCATCGATCGCCAACAGCAGCCGATCATCACTGCCGTCAACATTCACCCTCCACAGGTCGGTGCCTCTGACGCGGTCGGGGTGCGTATCGGGGGTCTTCTTCGACTCGTACACAATGCTGTGCCCATCCGGCATGAAGACCGCACGCTCATGATCGAAGAACCCGTTGGTGATCCGCGTCGCGGCGCCGGCGGGCGGATCGTCGGGATCAACCAGGAATAGATGGGCGAACCCCATCCGGCCGCGCAGCTTCTGCTCATCTTGAAACTCAAGTCGCGTGATGACCGTTGGATTCAGGTTGTCGGCGTTCGCCGCCAGCCACGCGCGAATCTCCGCTCGGGCGCCGTCCGGCCGAAGCCCCTTCGGGAGGTGGGCGGCACGCTCGGCATCCTTCCAGTCACGGTTGGGTCGCTCGGAGGGGTAGGTCGGAACGCCTTGGATCTCGTCGATCGCCAGCTCCGATCGGACCACAAGCGTCCGGCCGTCGGGCGACCATTGCGGATCGCCCGCCCCGTGATCGAGGTTCGTGACTTGCCGCGCTTCGCCGCCGTCAAGACGCATCACCCACACCTGTGCGTCGCCCTCGCTTTCTTCGTCGCCGCGGACGAACGCGACGCGCTTGCCGCCCGGCGACAGCCTCGGCGCGCGATCATTTCGGTCACCAAATGTCAACTGCCTCGGCGCCGCCTGGAGATCGAACAGATCAAGCAGAAACAGATGCGATCGGTTCGCGTAGGCCGGCTCAATCTCCTGCCCGTCTTGCGGGGGCAAGGCGGCGATCGACCGCACCGCAAACACAGCCTTGGAACCATCCGCCGCCACGTCGATCGACGTCACCGTGCGGATGCGAAGTAGATCGGTGATGACCACCGGCCCTTGGCCGCCCCAGGCCCCCGGCGCAACACCCACAAGAGCGAGAATCAACGCTGTCCATGGCAAGCTTCGCATCGGCGAATGATACCTATCCCGCCGGCTGGCGCGGCGCACGTGAACTACCGCGCGCACAAGCAGCCCCGCATTTCCATGCAGGGCACTTGGGGAACATTACGCGCAAAGACATAGCGGGATTCTTCTCACGCGCTCAGCTCGTCCAGCGCGGCTTTGAACTGATCCTTCGAGGTCAGCCCGACGAACTTCTTCTTGACCTCGCCGCTGTGGAACAGGATGACGGTCGGGATCGCGCTGATGCCGTACTTGATCGACACATTTTGATTCGCGTCGGTGTCGAGCTTGCCAATCTTGACCTTTCCCTTGTACTCGCTGGCCAGCTCATCGATGGTGGGGGCGATCAGATGGCAGGGCTGGCACCATTCGGCCCAGAAATCTACCAGCACGGGATCGCTGGAGCCGATCACGTCCGTCTCGAAGTTGCCATCGGTGAATTCGTATACATCCGGGCTGGCCATGTTGAGGTCTCCGTTGGGTAATCTGCCCATCGTAGCAGACTCAGCGGCGGCATCAAACGGGCTGCGGCGCTGGGCGGGCCGCGGCGGCCACGGCCAGGGCTTGGCGATGTGCCGCCACGTCGTGGACACGGAACAGCCGCACCCCGGCCAGCCAATGCATGACGCTGACGGCTGTGGAGCCGATGATTCGGTCGCTCGGCTCGGCCACGCCGCTGACCGCACCGATAAAGCTCTTACGGCTGGCGGAGCTCAACACCGGATAGCCGATGCCCAGCAGCGCACCGATGCCCCCGATCAGTTGGTAGTTCTGCCGGACCGTCTTGCCGAACCCCAGCCCCGGGTCGATCACAATCGCCGATGGATCGACCCCCTCGCCAATCGCCGCCTGACATCGATCAATAAGATAATCACGTACTGTTGCCACCACATCGTCATAGACCGGCGGGTTTCGGTATTGGTCGCTGTAGGAGTCGGCATCGGGTGGCCGCAGCCGGTGCATAAGCACCAGGCCGCAGCGCCGCCGGCCCGCCAGCTCGAACATGCGTTCGTCCTCGGTGCCGGCCGCGACATCGTTGATAATGTCCGCCCCGGCTTCCAGCGCCGCTTCGGCCACGGCACTTTGCGTCGTGTCGATTGAGATCAGCACATCAGTCTCGCGCCGCAGCCGTTCGATCACCCCCACGGTTCGCTCGACCTGCTCCTCAACGCTGACGCGCTGTGCGCCCGGCCGAGTGGATTCGCCGCCCACGTCGATGATGCTCGCCCCATCATCGACCATCCGCAGCCCATGATCCACGGCTCGGTCCGCCGTCACGAAAGATCCGCCGTCGGAGAAGCTGTCGGGCGTGATGTTGAGCACGCCCATCAGCCGCGGTTGATCGAGCTGAAGCGATCGGTCCGAACCAACCTTCCACATATCGCTGACGTCCATTGCGTTGCACCTTCGCACGTATCGGACAGTTTAGGCTCCGCTCGCCCAGCGGCGCGGCGCGACGGTCTTCGACTTGTGGTGAAACGGAGCCGGCGGGCTATGCTTTGGTCGATGGACGGTTCGGTCCTCGCGATGCTCGCTATGTTGGTGCTCGTGCCGGCGGGCTGGGCGGCGCTGTTGCGATGGGCACGCTGTCCCGGATGGGCAGTGGTCGGCGGCCTCATCAGCGGACTCATGCTCGGACCGACGATCTTCGGCCGGGTGATGCCGGACCAGTATGAAGTGATGCTCCTCGGCGGGGTGCAAGAGCGCCTGGCCTTGCAACAGCTCACCGGCCGACACGGGGCTGATCTCATTGCGGCTGAGCATGCCAAGCTCGACGCTCAGCAGACGGCACAACTCGCAATAGAGCATGCCCGGGAGCTCGAACAAGCCCAAGGCATCTGGCAGGACGCAACGTGGGCTCACCAGCGACCGGTTCGACTCTTCACATCCGCCATCGTTGTGTTGACCCTGCTGGGAGCGGGGGTCATCGCCGTACAAGACCGCCCAAGTCGCCCCGGGTTCGTCGGCCCGTTGAGCGTCGGCGCCTGGTCCGCTGCCGTGTCCGGGGGCCTGGCGTTCTTTGCCCTGCGTTGGCTGTGGGATGAGGGAGTTGCCGAATCGGCGCTCATCGCGTCGGCGGTGGCGATGGGGCCGTGGGTGCTCACCGCCATGGATCACGAGGCCGCGAATCAGGCCGAGCTTGGCGGCGCGGCGATGGTGCAGACGGCGGGGCGGTTCGCCACACTGATGGCGCTGGTGACCGCCGGCTGGGCGTTGTGGGCGATGACGGGCTGGGGTGGCTTGGCGATCGCGGCCCCACTGCTGGCGGCGCCGGTGAGTTGGTCTACCGCACCGTTCAGAAAGAAGGTTCCTGTGCCCTCCTTTCTCGCCGCTTTCGTGCGGTCGATCATCGTGCCGGCGCTCGCGGCTTCGGTCGCGATCAAAGTTGACCTGTATCAAGATTTTGCCGTCTGGCCGATCGTGGTCTTCATGGTGCTCAGCGGCGATGGACGCTGGCTGGGAGCGTTTACGGGGGCCATGGTCCTCGGCCAGCGGCGCGCTCTACGAACCATGCGACTGGTCCTGGGCTCGATGGCGGCGGGGCCGACTCAACTCGCCGTCACGGCCATCGCCGTCCACAGCGCAACCATCTCCTCGAAACTCACCATGGCCCTGCTGCTCGGCGCCGTCTTGATCGAAGTCACGGCCCCGGCCCGGCGGTCCATGGCCAGGCGACTGATTCAAACCGAACAAGAGATCAAAGCGATGAGCGATGAGCGATGAGGGGTCAGGAGTTAGGGGTTAGGGGTTAGGGGCGAGCGAGCCGCGGGCTAGGAGAATGACGCGATCAATCGCCTCTTGCCGTGCGCATGCGAAGCCGACGAATCGTCTCCGGACTCTCGTTGTACTTCACACCCAAACATCGCTGGCAAAGAAGCCGGCGCGGGTGAAACAACATGCCGTAGCGCTCCACGAGCCGCGCGATGGTCGGGTGCTGCTTGCGGCGCATACATAGCGGCAGACTGTCAATCCACCACCGGGCGATCAGAGAATCAGCAAGCTCCGCCTCTGTGCATAACACCATGAACAACTTCAAGACGCGTTGGGGACAAATGTCCATGTTGCTTTTGAACCCGCGCCGGATCGTGCTCAGCCCGGGCAGGCGCGGGTCCCGTTCGTTACCGCGTCCATCCGGACCGTGGGTGCAATTCCGGGGATGCGGGCAGATGAGGAATGGCCTGCGAAGCGGCGGGCTGAGCTGCCACAACTCGACGCGCAGCGGATGCTCCCAGTCCTGGCGAATCCCCAGCATCTTCGTGCGTGTCACTCCCCTGTTGGGGTTGCCGTGCAGCCCGAAGTCCGGGTACGGCGATGGCAGGCCCGGTGTCAGACCCCGCCGTACATACCCCTGCGGCTCCATCGTCGGCGGCCGCATCGCATTGGCCTGAGCGGTTCGGAAGTCGCCCGACAGCGCCCGCGGCATCCGGCGATTGTGCAGCCGCAGGAGCCAGTCCGCGGTAAGCGACACGATTCCCGTGCTGATGCGGCCGTTGCCCGTGCGCGCCGGCTGCATACGCGCCGCCCGCCACACCTCGATCTGCCGCACCTCGACACACGCCGCACGATCGACGTTGCCCGCTCGATTCGTCCACGACGGCTTCTGCGCCAGCGTCGCAAGCTGCGGCTCGTGAATGATGAACATGGATCGTTCGCCCCGCGCAGGAAACAAGAGGCCCCCATATATCCCGCGGCCGGCAGCGTCTGTGCGCCCAGAAAGGGCCCTCTTGCCGTGGACGGACCCCCCGGCGAGCCGGGGGCTATATGGATGGGCATCGGCTGTATATTGCGCGCATGGGTGCAACCCGGGGCATCCACGTCATTTGGACCACGTATGGCACGTGGCTGCCCGGCGATCGACGCGGACATTGGTCGGCGGTGCTTGATCTGTACGGCCGACTGAAACGGGCTGGACATCAAATGAACATGCCCGATACCGAAACCCACAGCCGCGCGCGATCGCTGATGAAGAACGCACCCAAGGAATTGACCATCGCAGAAATACAGATCGTGGCGAACGTTTTCGGCACCTATTTAGCCCCCGGCTTGCCGGGGGTCGGTTCTTGCCATGCCGCTGCGATCGAGCCAACACACGTACACCTGCTCTTCGGGCCGGTTGGCGAGCCAATCGGCACATTTGTCGGCCAGCTCAAAGGCGCATCCTCCAGCGCAGTTCTGCGCCGTCCTGGCAATCATGGCCGCAAGCGCATTTGGACAGCCGGCTATTGGAAGGTGTTTCTTTTCGAAGATGAGACTGTTGACGCCGTCGCCGAATACATCGAGGCACACAACACACGCCGCGGACTACCCGCCATCCCGTTTCCCTGGATCACCCCCATATAGCCCTACATGGCCCTACATAGCCCCGGGCTTGCCCGGGGCCACACTGCTGATCTTCAACCGGCAGACCAGAGGAGTCCCCCGGCGGAGCCGGGGGCTATGGGATTGGGGCGCATCGGGCACCGGTTGTTCGTCGCGAATCACTCGGGCCGGGGACGGCCCGGGTCGCGTGGGGATGGCAACCGGCTGCGCAATTACGCTCCAGCATCTTTGAGCACGACCGTGACATACTGGACGAAACGATCATGAGACATCTCTTCATTCTTTATGAACTTGTGATAAACGCGATGGACACGCACGCTTGAGCTACCTGCGAGAGGGACGACAGTCTCGCCAATTCGAGGGACACAAACGCAAATCGCGTCGAATTGCGTGTCTAAATCCTCTTCACCGTCGGGTCCGAGATAGACAATGCGAACAGGCACTTCAGGGAGGTAGGATCCGTTCATAAGATGCTCCAAAGTGGGTTGAGGAACTATTGAAACCGCAAGCTGCGAAGGTTGCTGTCCGGGAAAATTGCCGGCTCCGGACGCCTGGGGTGCGTCTTAGGCCAGCTTCTTCGCAATCTCCTCCTCCAGTATCTCCCGCACCGTCAGCGCCACGATCACCTTGCCGCTCTTGCGGAAGAAGGCGTCGATTTCGCGCAGGGCGTCGCTGGTGTAGTCGAACGCGACGAAGAAGCCTTTGGTGCGGTCCTCGCGGGTCATGACGGCCTCGAAGGCGTCGATGTCGGGGCGGCCAGGGAGGCTATGAACGACCAAGTTCCTCGGACGTGTTCTGGAAAAGTGACTCGATCAGTCTTGCCGTGGTTGCTAGGCGCTGGCGAGTTTCAATTCTCCGCAGTCTACCCAGCCTCTCAATCCAATCTTTGACCTCACCTCGTTGCTTCTTCAACATAAGGTCTAGCTCATGCTCATCAGAACGCCCCTCATACACCCGCTCCTCAAGGTTGGAGATCACTGCGTTTGTTCGCTCAATGCTTGCGTTCATCTTTGCGACGAAGTTCTTCATCCGGGGCGATTGACTGTCTTCTGCCGCCTCATCCTTCCACAGGCGGGGACGCCAGCCTGTTCTTTGTGGAAGATCCGAGATGTCTTCTCCCCGGATTCGAGACTCGCCATGTTCGCTTTTTGCAAAAAGGAATGCCTGACCGAGCAGTTCCTTGCCGCAGAGAATCTTGACCCGTGTGCGCGAGGACGGAAACCACGTACCGGCAAGGAGTCGCCCTTGAACGATCGCGACCTCACCCCAGGTGCGAGGAGTGGGAACTTCGCGCGTGGACGACTGAAACCGCTTCACGCTGCCTTGCCTGCGCCTCTCTTCCGGCGCCAATCGACTACAAATGCCGATCAAGTGCTTCATTTTTTCGACCGGCCACACGGCGACATTCATCTCATGGATTACAAAATCTATATCCGCTATCGGGTTGTCGTCCTCGGCCGGGAGGTTGCTTTCCCCTTTCCGCTTGCGGTCGAATTCTTCCGGAGAGTAGAACCGAGCGGCAGTATACTCTTCTGGACCGCATATCAATTCGCCCCTGTCAGACAATCGCAAGGACATAGTGATCTGGGAAGGATCTCCGATCGGAGTCTTCTTCTCGCGCACCAAAATACTGCCGATCAGTTTCGCGTATTCTTCGAGTGCAGGCGCGTCATCCAGGGCGGTACATGGCGTGAAAACCACCAACCCCTCGCATCGTTCCGATACAGTGGACTCCGGGATATCGAGATTGCCGATTGGGACAGTTCCAAACGTGCGTTCGAAGGCCCATAGGGATTGTCCCTCGAAACCCAGCAGCCATTTTCTCGAGAGGGCTGGAATTGCCCACCACGTCGCCAATGGTTTGTCGGTAAACGTGGCTTGGAGCCGTCCAATGACGTCATTTGGGGGGGTTCGGGAGTGAGTTCCGAGACGTTTGCAGAGGTCTTTCGCCGAACCGATGTAGACAATGCGTGTCTGGCCTTTGTCGTATCTGAGTCCGCGCGGCAAACCCAGGGCGTACAACCCGGTCAATGCAGGCGCAGATTTCTTTGCTTTGTGCAGCGGCACCCAATTCGGCGTGAGCTTCAGTCGCCCTGGATTTTCCCAAGCAGAAGCCCCCTCAAGCTTTGCTCGCGTTTGAGGTGTCAACTCCTCAAGGGGCATACTCTACGCCTCCCATCCAAGATTGCAGTAGCGACACCCGCGGTGCGCTTTGTGTCGGAACGTTTCCGCGCCACGCCATTCGCCATTCTCTTCACGCCCCACTCGTCGCGCTGGCGGTCTCGCTCCACGGCCCTTTGCGAAGGGTCGTGGCGACCCAGCGGAGCATGAAGTGGGCGGTGTTGCCGCCTTCTTCGACGGGGTAGTCTACCACCTACGGAGTGCGTGTCTCCACCGAAACGCTCGGGCCGGTCGGCCGCGGATCGCCCTTACATAGCCCCGGGCTTGCCCGGGGCCACGCTGTTGATCTTCAACCGGCAGACCAGAGGAGTCCCCCGGCGGAGCCGGGGGCTATGGGACGGCGCGCATCGGATGCCGGCTGCTGCGCGTGGGAGAAGACCGCGACCACCGGTCGCGGCTTTATGGAAGAAGTCTCGGCGTTTGACCCTATTCCACCGTCACGCTCTTGGCGAGGTTGCGGGGTTTGTCCACGTCCTTGCCGCGGATGACGGCGGCGTGATAAGCCAGCAGTTGCAACGGCACCACCGTGAGCATCGGCTGAAGCGGCTCGGGAACGTCCGGCACGTAGAAGACCTCTTCGCAGTGATTGGCGATGTCGTCATCGCCCTCGGTGGCGACGGCGATGACATGACCGCCACGCGAGCGCACCTCCTGGATATTCGTGATGATCTTCTCGTACTGGCTGTTGCGGGTGGCGACGACAACAACCGGCATGCCATCGTCGATCAAGGCGATCGGCCCGTGCTTCATTTCCGCCGCCGACATACCCTCGGCGTGGATGTAGCTGATCTCTTTGAGCTTCAGCGCCCCTTCCAGCGCGACGGGATAGTTGTGACCTCGGCCGAGGAACAGCCAGTTCTCGCGGTTCGCATACCGCTTGCTGACAGCGCGAATCTGCTCGCTGAGCCCCAGCACACGTTGCACATGATCGGGGATGGCCTCGAGTTCAGCGAGCAACCCGGCTACGTAATCCACGGAAAGAAATCGTCGCCGGCCGATGAACGTGGCCAGCATGGTGGCCACCATCAACTGCCCGAGGAAGGCCTTGGTCGAAGCCACGCCGATCTCCGGGCCGACCCGTAGATAGATGCCCGCGTCGGTCTCCCGGGCCACCGAGGAGCCGACCACGTTGACCAACCCCAGCGTGAGGGCCCCGCGTTGTTTGCCCTCCTGCAATGCCGCCAAGGTATCGGCGGTCTCGCCCGACTGGCTGATGGCGATGACCACGGAGCCATCTTCGAGGATCGGGTTGCGGTAGCGGAACTCGCTGGCGAACTCGACCTCGGTGGGGATCTTGGCCAGATCTTCCATAAGGTACTCACCGACCAGCGCCGCGTGCATGGCCGTGCCTTGCCCGACGAAAATGATGCGTTTGGCCTTGACCAGCTCGCGTGCGTATTGGGCGATCCCACCCAGCACTACCTGTCCTTCGCGTGCATTGATGCGTCCCCGCAAGCACAATCGCAAGGCCTGCGGTTGCTCGCAGATCTCCTTGAGCATGTAGTGCTCGTACGCGCCGCGCTCGATTTGATCGAGATCGAACTCCAGCTCGCGGATCTGCGGGGTGATCGGGACGTTGTCAATCGTTGTCGTGCGCAACGAGTCGCGGGTGAGCCTGGCGACGGTGTAGTCCTCGAGTGTGAAGGCCTGCGTGGTGTGGGCGACGATCGCGCTGGAATCCGAGGCGACGATGTATTCGTCCTTGCCGACGCCAACCATCAGCGGCGAACCTTTGCGGGCGACGATCAGCACCTCCGGCTCCTTCTGGCAGATCACTGCGATCGCATAGGCGCCGGTGACCTGGCGCAGCGCGGCCTGAACGGCTGCTTCCAGATCGCCGTCGTACAGCTCGCCAATCAAATGGGCCAGCACCTCAGTGTCGGTCTCGGAGCTGAAGGTATGGCCCCGCTCCTGGAGGTAGGTCTTCAAGGCAACGTAATTCTCAATGATCCCGTTGTGAATCAGGGCGATGCCGTGCCCGTTTGTCGGGTCATCGCGGTGCGGATGGGCATTTCGCTCGCTGGGCTTGCCATGGGTGGCCCAGCGCGTGTGGGCGATCCCGATGGTGCCATCGAATCCGCCACACTGGGCCAACATCTCCTCCAACACTCGGACCCGTCCCTCGGTCCGCGCGACATGAATCTCCTTGTTGATAACAGCCAGGCCCGCCGAATCGTAGCCGCGGTACTCCAGCCTCTTGAGGCCTTCCAGAAGAATCGGCTTGGCCGGCTTGTGTCCGATGTAGGCCAAAATACCGCACACGATTGCGTCCTTTCTACGTTGGCGGCAATACTACGCGGAGCGCGGTCGATCGGATCGACCATTCCATTATTGCCTCTGGGCCCGCTCAGCGGGAGCCCTGCGACCGGCGAGAGTGCCAAGGCGATGCGCCACCCATGATGTCGGCTTGCCGAGCCGTATCCGGCCGCAAGGACCGCTAGAATTGCCCATATGGCCGATCTGTGGTCAACCGAACGAGGGCCCAAGCCGGCGACCATCGAGCCGCTGGCCCTGCGGATGGGTGCACAACAGCTCAGCCACGGCGAAAACTACGTCTCCCCACATGAGTCGGCCGATGGATACGTACCTCAGGACCACCTGGGCATCGATCGTGTCTACTACCACCCCACGCATCGAGGCTACGAAGCCTGTATTCGCAAACGCCTCGAAGATCTCCGGGCTCGCCCAAAACAGCCCCACGAGAACTCAACCGCCTTGCACCCGCACCATGACTGACGCAAACCGTCAGGCGAAGTCGGGCATTCGAGCCAGAATGCGGACAATGCTTGCGGCGATGACCGACGAGCAGCGCCACCTTGGGTCAGCCGCTGCATGTTCCCGCCTGTGCAAACTCGATGTGTTTCATGACGCCGCTGTAAGCATGTTGTACATGCCGTTGACCGACGAGATCGACCTCACTTCGGTCGCCATACGATGTTTCCAGATGGGCAAGACCGTTTGCGTGCCGAGTGTGGATTGGAAACGCCGGGACATGATCGCGGTCGAAGCCACCTCATTCGACGACCAGTTCATGGAGATCGACGAGCATGGCCTGCGCGTCCCGCGTGAAGGACGGCCGGTGCCGCCGACGATGATCGATCTCGTAGTCGTCCCCGGGCTGACCTTCGACACTCAAGGCCATCGCCTTGGTCGCGGCGGGGGGTTCTATGACCGGTTCCTGAGCCGGCTTCGCCGATCAGCCACCACGATCGGCCTGGCTTTCGATGCGCAGATCATCGACCGGGTCCCTGTGGGCGACCGTGATATCGCTGTGCAAATCATCGTGACCGATCGCCGAACTGTTCACGCCGGCGGTGCCGGCTAGCCGTCACCGGCCATTCTTGAGACAATACCGCCGGGTCAAGATCAACGCATCGAACCATCGCCAAGCCACGCCACCCATAGCCACAGGAGAGCCGCCATGGCACTGCATAGCCAAACCGCTCGGCCGGTGAGCAGACGCAGTTACATGTATCGCCGGCCGCGACGACGACGCAACCGTAACGTGATCGCGATCGTCATCGTGCTGCTGGCGGTGTTGACGGGCATCACGTTGTGGTCGAGCAACGGCGCTGGGGGCCCGGCCGAGCGATTGCCCATCACCGGTGAACGTCGCGGCAGTATCGATCCAATTCTCGGCACCGCGGCAACAGGCGACGCCGAGCCGGTCGATTCCATCCCACACGTCACTGCTGCCGGGCCGCAATTCTCCGGAGCCGGCGAAGCGTCCGAACCGCCGGCCGGCTACGCCACAGACCCCGACCCGGCGCCGCCGACCGCCGCCGACCGCATAGCGGCTGATGACGAACTGAGGCCGCAGCCGACAGTGCCCGCCATGGCGCCGTCGATCCGAGACCGGGACCGAGCGCTGCTGCTTATGGAATCCGGGCTTACACTCGCCGAAGCAAACCGCCCCCTCCAGGCGAGGCAGAGGCTCACTTCAGCCCTGGAGTTGCAAGCTCTGGCCTCGGGCGAGGCCCAAGTGGTACGCGACGCTCTGATCAACCTCAACCGGCGACTGGTCTTCAGCCCCGAGATCGTCGATGGCGATCCGTTCTGCCGCCCTTATGTTGTTGGGCCCAACGACCAACTGGGGACAATCGTCAAGGAGCAGTCCCTCGCGGTGGACTGGCGATTCATCATGCGGATCAACCGGATTCCAAGCGAGCGCCACCTCCGGGCCGGACACCGCCTGAAGCTGGTCACCGGACCGTTCCATGCGGTGGTGCACAAATCCGATTTCCGCTTGGACCTGTATATGGGCTCCGGCGCCCGCCGAGTGTTCGTCACGAGTTACCCCGTCGGCTTGGGTGAGTTCAACTCCACGCCGCTGGGCATGTTCAGAGTCCGCGCGGGCACAAAGCTCATCAACCCCTCATGGACTAATCCTCGCACCGGCCAACGATTCGCGGGCTACGATCCGCAGAATCCCATCGGCGAACGATGGATCGGCCTTGCTGGAATCGACGAGGCCACGCGCGACCTGATCGGCTACGGGATCCACGGCACCATCGAGCCTGAATCAGTCGGAAGGCAGTCATCGATGGGCTGCATACGAATGCTGCCTGAAGATGTCGAGATGATCTACGAGGTGTTGATCGAGCAGACGAGCACGGTCGAGATCCGCCCGTAGCTGCAAGGATTCACCGCCCAGCGGCTTCGCGGTGAGTTTCTTGGGTCGAGAGCCGGACAGGTCAAAACAGCAACTGGAGCTGTGTGCGGATGACGACCTGCGGCTCCGAGCCCGCCAAGTCACGCCGCCATCCGGCAATATCGCTGTCCCAGGCCGACTCGATCTGAGACAGGCCGAAGCCAATGTCGGCCGACAGCTTCGCGTCGTGGCCGTCAAAGTAGTAGTTGCCGCCCAGGGTGAGCAGAGACACATCATCAAAGTCGAGGGCCTCAAAATCGAAAACCCCGTATTCGAAGCGGGCGAACGCCTCGAACTTCGGGGTGAGATAGGCCCCCCCTTGGATCACGAGTCCATAGACGTTGACGTCACCAAGCGCCGGGTCGTCAATGATATGATGGGTCATGGAGGCGAAGACGCTCGCGCCGCCCCACTCGACCGACGCATCGACGGTCCAGGCGAGCCACAGCTCCTCATCGCGTGCGGATCCGAAGCCGGTCCCGAACTCGTCCTGCTGCAGATGCGCGCCCACGCCGACCAGCAGGCCGAACTGTTCACCGGCGGGACTTGTGAAGTCGTCGAACTGCGCCCAACGTCCGGCAATCAGCTTCTCATACCGCCCGGTCACGGCGTATTCCGCCAAGCCCGGCTCCAACGCCGGAGTGTTGGATGGCGAGGTGGTCCCCACGATGCTGAAACCGCCGACCTGTTCCTGGCCGGCGTCGGACACTGCGAAGCTCAGCCGCGACGTATGGTTGGCATAGGTCAGCTCCACGCCCTGCGAGCGACCGAGATTCAGTGACTCATTGATCAGCGACCGTTCGACCGCAAGCTGCCTCGCGCTGGAAACGAGCTCTTCGCGGCCAAACGGCAGTTTGAACTGCCCGGCTCGCACGCTCCACTCGTTGTTGAGAAGGTACCGCACCCAGGCGTCCTCAAGGCCGAATCCTCCGCCGTCGCGGTCAAACCGGCCCTTGACCAGATAGGTCAGGTCGCGGTTGAACACGTGCCCACGAAAAGCGAGCTTGGTGCGAGTATTTTCGAAGCCGCCGATATACCGGTCCGGCAGGTCGTGGTAGTTCCAGACATATCGAAACTGAAGCTGCCCTTCCAATTGCAGCTTGAAGCGACCATCGGGGCTGGCGAGGAAGAAGTGATCGCTCCATCCTGCAATCAAGCCGGCCTGAAGCAGGCTGGCGCGGACGTCGGCGTCGGAAAGCACATCCGCAACGAGGTTGCGGACCTCGTCGGCCCGCTGCTCGGTGAGCCAAGTGTCGCCGAGCTGTGCATGCAGCTCGTCGATCTCGCCCCTCATCGTGGTCTTGTCTTCTTCGAGGGTCTCGATGCGCTCCAGGAGATCAGCGATTGTAGGCTGTGGCGACCCCTCGCCAGCGTCCGCGGCGAAGGCCGGAGAATCGACCAGCAGCGACGCACCCGCCACCAGCAGAACCAGTCCTACACTGCGTTGCATCTCACCCAACTCCTGGAAAGGCTCTGGGCGACACTTCGGCGCGGCGATACACCCGCCGATCGCCATTCCACCGGCGGCGCCTCACGACTCCGAGCTACCGAAGGCGCCTCGATGAGGTGTATCGACCGAGCAGGAGCGCGACTTGTCCGGAAGCGGATCGAAGCCTTGAACCCAGAGATATCCCTCGCGAGGCCCGATTCCCTGTGATATCGGAACTAGAGCGGCCAGTGAGCAACTGGTGTGGCCGTCACGAGGCGCGCCCGTCCTAACCCGAACTGATCACCGCAGAGCCGCAGAGGGCGCAGAGAGTTGGAAAGGCGATGCCTATGAACGCCAACGCACATGGCCAAGCACGACAGCCTGGAATGTTCACTCCTTGGGATCGACTGCTGCAGCGCACCTTCTCTTGGCTCTCCTCTGCGCTCTCCGCGACTCTGCGGTGATGAATAATGCAGGCTAAGAACACAAAAAAGAAACGACCGGCCGGGGCTGCCGGTCGGTCGATTGGTTTTCGTCAATGCCCCGTGCGGGGGGATTGGCCGATCGCGTCAAAGCCGTTCAGAACAGAATCTGCACCTGGCTGCGGATGACCACCTGCCCGTCCTCGCCTGGATTGTCGGCCCGAAAACCGGTGATGGCACCTGTCGCGCCTACCGGACCCAACGCAGTTAGGTCAGCGTCAATCTCGTCGAGGCCGAAGCTGATGTCGGTCGTCCACTTGGCGTTGTGGCCGGCGAAGTAGCGGTTGACCCCGACGGTAAAGATGCTGAGGTCTTCCACCCCGACAGTATCGAAATCACTCCATTCGTAGCGGCCGAAGAGCTCCCAATTATCGTTCAGGTAATAACCGCCTTGAAACAGGAGACCCAACGCATTGGTGTCGACGCCAGCAGCCAGAAGGTCCTGCAAATCGGTGTAGATGAAGGCAGCGAAACCGTTCCAGCCGCCGAACTCGAACGAGCCGTCTACCGTTAGAATGAAAATGTCAGCATCCGGAAGCCCGGTCCCGGGATCATCCTCAAGTGACTCATAGTGGATAGCGCCGCCGACCAGGATGCCCCGCTCGTCACCGTTGGGGCTGGTGAAGTCCGTGAACTGGTCCCAGGTGCCCTGGGCGAGCCACTCGACGCGGGCGGTGAGGGCAAACTCCGTGTCCGGCGTGCTCCAGACCGTCTGGCCACTGCTCAAACCATCGGAGAGGGCCGCGGTGACGTGGAACTGGTCGCCCATGTAGTCCAAGGCAACTCCGTCCACATAGCCGGTCGTATAGATGTAATTCACGTTCGACCGCTCGACCGCCAGTTGATGTTGGGCTTCCACGAGCTCCTCACGGAGCAACGGGGCCTTCATCGAGCCGAGCAGGACCTTCCAGCCGTTGCCGTAGTCGTAGCCGAGGTAGGCGTTCTGAGTGCCAGCGCGGCTGTCGCCCGCGCGGACGGCATCCGGCGACCCGACGTTGATGTCAACCCGGTAAAACCAGTCGGGGCTGACCACGTTGCCGGTCAGGATGAACTTTGTCCGGGTGTTCTCAAAGCCCCAGCGATCATCATCGGGATTGACGCTGCCGTCGCCGGCGTCTTGCGTATTCAAGACAAACCGCTGCTGCATAAGAATGTTGGTGCGCAGCATCCAGTTTCCATCGGCACTGGCGATGACGGCCCCGTTGTCGTAGCCGGCGGTCATGCCCTGGGCGAGCAGACTCGCTCGGGTGTCGGCGTCGGCGAGCACATCCCGCACAAGGCCTCGGACCTCATCCGCACGTTGTTCGTTGAGCCAGTTGTCTCCCTTCTCGACCGCGGCCAATCGCGATTCGAGGTCGGCGACCCGGGCACGCAGTTGTTGGTTGGTCTCCTGTGACGTGGTGTCGGCAAAGCTGCCGCCAGTTAGCACAAGCGCAGCGGCACCCGTAAGGAAGCCAACTCGCTTCGTAAGATTCATACGTAGTCTCCTAAGTCTGACGGACACGCAGGCCGACACGGAGCCTCGCGCCCATAATCATCCACCCGCCCGCACTCGCCCGTACCTCCAAGGCACGGAAACGGACGTGAACCCACATATCGACCGATCACGGCCGATCTATTGAACGCGAAGATGATACTGATTTGGCATCGTGTCGCTACCTCGGCTGGTAATTTAGGAAAAAAAGTCAAGAAACATCCGTGGTCCGCCGCTCGCACATAAGCCTAAGTACAACTGTCCAAAGATGTTAGATCGGTTCTTCGTGATCTACCGATCCGACCGCCGGGCCTTGAGTTTCCTGGCCCAGCGGTGGCGCGAGCACCGAGCAAACATTCGGCCGGTCGCCGAGCCATCCAAATCCGGCGCCTAAGCAGGCGAAGGGAGCCGTTATCGGAGCCCCCGCCGAGCTTCCGGGGCTGGGCGAGACAGGAAACGCCGCTGAATCAGGCAGGATTATCAGCCAACCGCCTGAGTGGGCAAACACGCCAATCGGACGGGCCTGGGCTCTAGCCGGCCAGCGCGTCCCAATCGATCGGGCGACGGTGATCGAGCGTCGGCAGGTCCACACGGATTGCGTCCACGTATTTCTGCGCAGCACCAGTACTAAAGAGGATCACATGTTCATCTCGGTCAATGTGCCCCTCGGCCAGGGCCTGCTCTAGGACGCCGACACACACCGCCGCTTCGGGGCCTAACGAGATACCCTCCAGCCGGCCGACCATCTGCATCCATTCCTTGAGGCGGGATTCATCGGCAGACATTGCGCGGCCATGAGATTCACGGATGGCGTCAAGGATCATGAAATCGCCAAGCGCTGCCGGTACGCACAGCCCCGCGGCGATGGTCTGCGGGTCGGTGAACGGCTCGGCGAACCGATGCCCGCCTTGGAACGCGCGGACCACGGGATCACAACCGGTGGACTGACAGCCAAACATCCGCGGGCGATGGTCGCCGGCGAGCCAACCCAATCGGTGAAGCTCGTCGAACGCTTTCCACATTCCGATCAGCCCGGTCCCCCCGCCGGTGGGATACAGAATCACGTCCGGCAGACGCCAACCCAACTGCTCCGCCAGCTCCAGCCCCATCGTCTTCTTGCCTTCCAGCCGGTACGGCTCGCGGAGTGTGGACAGGTCGAACCAGGACATCGCGTCCATGCCCCCGCGCACAATTTGCGCACAATCGGAGATCAGCCCGTTCACCAGAAACACCTTGGCCCCGTGCAGGGCAGCCTCATACCGGTTGACGACCGGGGCGTCGACGGGCATGAACACGAAACATTCCATGCCTGCGCGGGCCGCGTAGGCGGCCAGCGCGCCCCCGGCGTTGCCGGCGGTGGGCACCGCCACGCGCTTGATCCCAAACCGCTTCGCCATGGAGACCGCCATTGCCATGCCTCTTGCCTTGAACGAGCCCGTGGGCAGGACGGACTCATCCTTGATCCAAAGATTCGCCATGCCCAGCGCCCGGGCGAGTCGCCGACACTCCAGCAGCGGCGTCATCGTCTCGCCCAGCGAAACGAGATGCTCATCATGCTCGATCGGAAGCAGCTCGCGATACCGCCACATGGTCTGGGGCCGATCGCGCAGAGCCTCGCGCCCAACGGCTCGGCCGACGGCCTCAAGGTCGTATCGCACCCAGAGCGGTCGATCACGATGCGTCGTCTGGAGGGTGCCAGGCGGAATCTGGGTGCCGTCGATGGCGGATTCGAGATGACTGACAAACGCGGCCATCAAACTCAATGCTCATCACTTCCCGGTCGCCCGCTTGATGCGATATACCCAGCGGCCATAGGCGAGCACGGCACGAACGCGCTGCCAACGAGCCGGAAAAGCCGACGGGTCGCTGCCGAACGCGGTCTCGAATCGCCATCGCCAGTACGGGCCGCGGAATCGAAAGCGGCTCCTGAGCCCCAACAGGAGCAGTTCCCATAGGCCGCCGAAGGTCTCCACGACGTATCGCATCAATTCGATACCCCTGGTCGCCGGAGGTGGGAAACAGGATCGCCCCCGCCGAGGTCGGCTACCATACTCTCAAGAAGCTAAGGGTGAGGAGGCATAGGTGAGCTACCACGCAACGGTTCAGCAGGTGTATCGACGGGCGGCCCGTGAGCCGGACCGATCCTTGTGCTGCGTGCCCCAGGCTCCGATGTTTCTGCCGGGGCTCCACATCCCGCCCATCATGCACGAGATGAACTACGGCTGCGGCAGCACCGTGCATCTGCAGGACATGCGCGAGGGGCAGACGGTGCTCTACGTCGGTGTCGGCGGCGGGCTGGAAGCGCTCAAGCTGGCCTACTTCACCCGACGCAGCGGCGGCGTCATCACCGTTGATCCGGTCGCCGAGATGCGCGACGCCGCCCGGAAGAACCTCCAAGAAGCCGCACGGCTCAACGACTGGTTCGATCCGTCGTTCGTTGAGATTCGCGACGGTGACGCCCTGGACCTGCCGGTCGAGGATGAGTCATGTGACCTCGCTGCCCAGAACTGTCTGTTCAACATCTTCAAGACGGCAGCGGACCCAAATGAGCCCGGCGACCTGGAGCGGGCGCTGACCCAAATGCATCGGGTGCTGAAGCCGGGCGGGCGATTGTCGATGTCCGACCCGATCACGCCCCGGCCGATGCCTCGGCACCTGCGGGATAACGAGACGCTGCGGGCCCAGTGCATCTCCGGTTGCCTGACGTACGACCGCTACATCGACAAGATCGTCGGGGCCGGCTTCGGCAGCATTGAGGTGCGCTCCCGCCGGCCATATCGAATGCTTGATCAGGCGCGCTATGGACTGGACGCCGGGCTGCTCTTGGAGAGTATCGAAGTCTGCGCGTTTCGAGTCCCGATTCCGGACGACGGGCCATGCGTCTTCACCGGCCGAACCGCTATCTACACTGGAGATGAGGAGTCGTTCGCTGACGGCGACGGCCATGTGCTTCTGCGGGACATGCCGCTTGGGGTGTGCGATAAGACCGCCGCGGCGCTGGCGGCGATGGGACGCTCAGACCTGACCATCACCGACTCCACCTGGCATTACGCCGGCGGGGGATGTTGTTAGAAATGGCCTGAGGCTTGAAGGCTTGACTAACTCCTAACCCCTGACCCCTAACTCCTGACCCCTGACCCCTGCCTTGTCCACCCTCGAACTTCCCATCCTCAACGGCACGCGGTTCCAAGCCCGGTTCGAGACCGAGCTCTATGCGGCGTCGAAGATCACGACGTTGCAGATCAACATCGGCTATGTCTGCAATCTGGCCTGCCACCACTGCCACGTCGAGTCGTCGCCGGCACGAACCGCACCGCAAGACAATATGGACCAAGCCACCGCCCGCCGGGTCGTCGATTGGGTGCTGGCTCACCCATCCATCAAGACGGTGGACATCACCGGCGGCAGCCCGGAGATGAACCCCAACTTCCGATGGATGGTCGCGACGCTTCACCGCCACGGTCTTCATCTCATCGATCGCTGCAATCCAACGATCATTGAGTACGTCGATCGCCAAAGCGGCGAGGACTATCGATGGGTCCCGGCGATCCTGGCCGAGAATCACGTCGAAGTGGTTGCTTCGCTGCCGTGCTATTCGCAGGCCAACGTGGAGAAACAGCGGGGCCGGGGATCGTACAACGCGTCGATTGAAGGGCTGCTCAAGCTCAACGCCGTCGGGTACGGCAAAGACTCGGCGCTGCGGCTGAACCTGGTGTACAACCCGATCGGGCCGCATCTCCCGCCACCGCAAGACGCACTCCAGGCCGACTACAAGCACCAGCTCGAATCCCGATTCGGACTCGTCTTCAACGAACTGTGGACGATTACCAACATGCCGATCACGCGGTGGCGGCATCAACTGCAGCGCGACGGGCAGCTCGAAGCGTACATGACCATGCTCATCGATGCCTACAACCCCAACACCATCGACGGTCTCATGTGCCGGCATCAGATCAGCATTGATCCGCAGGGCCGCCTCTACGATTGCGACTTCAATCAGGCGCTCGGACTGCACACACCGGGAATGGAATCGTCGTACATCTGGGATCAGAGCGCGGACGATCTCGCCGACCGCGCCATTGCCACCGACGATCACTGTTACGGATGCACCGCAGGATGCGGAAGCAGTTGCGGCGGCGCAATTGTTTGATCGCGGCGACCGAGCGCCGGGCGAAATTCATTGTGCATTTGACTTGTGCGAACGGGTGGTCGTTCCCTACAGTAGTGGAACTGCACAACCGGCAGTTGATGCCGCGAATCGCCACCGCGCTCTTCACAGGCGCCGATCGAAGCTCCGACACGACCGGCGCCTGTCTTTTAGCCGAGGCGTCAAGGAACGGAAACCGACTACGGCGACGATTCGCCACTCGCCGCTTCGGGCAGCGCACCTGATTCGCCACGCGGCGCGAGCGTGACTTCGCCGGCCAGCGGACTGAACCGACTTCCGATCAACCCGACGCGATGATTGGGTCTGGCCTGTTTGGGCATCATCGGCCGCACGAGCCAGATGAACCCCACAGTCCCCAGCGCGGCGATCCACATGAATTGCGTCCAGCCCATGAACACCATGAAGCTGGTCACCAGCAACACCAGCAAGGCCGTAGGGATCATGCCCTCCCACGCCAGCCGCATCAGTTGGTCGAAGCGAAACCGCGGCAGCGTCCAGCGGACAGCCATGGCCAGGCAGATGAGCAGGAAGACCTTGGCGAAGACGATGCCGCACTGCAGCAGGATCATGCCCAGCCCGCCGGCCATCGGCAGGTCCTTGCCTCCGAACGGATTGATCGACCAGCCGCCGAGGAAGAGCACGGTGAAGAACGCGCCACCCACGATGAGATGTCCGTACTCGGCGAGAAAGAACAACACCCATTTCATGGATGAATACTCGGTGTGCCAACCGCCGACCAGCTCCGACTCCGCCTCGGCCAGATCAAACGGAAGGCGGTTGGTCTCGGCGAGCATGCACACGTAAAAGAGCAGCGCCGCCACCGGCTGGTGAATGAGGAACCACTGCCCATCGAGCTGCTGGGCAATCATTTCGCTGGGCCCGACGGTGCCGGCGGTCAGGATGATCGTGAGGATGGCCAACCCCAGGGGGATTTCGTAGCTGACCATCTGGGCCGTGGCCCGCAGCCCGCCGAGGAAGGCGTACTTGCTGTTCGACGCCCAGCCGCCCAGCACCACGCCATACACACCCAGGGAGCTCACGGCCACGAGATAGACGATGCCGATGTTCACATCCGCTCCGGCGACCCGGACCGCTTCGCCTGCGATCTGGAGCGTCCCTCCCCAGGGAATGATGGCGAAGCCGATCAGGGCGGGAATCACGGCAAGCCCCGGGGCCAACAGGAACAGCGCGCGGTCCGCTCGCTTGGGAAAGAAATCCTCTTTCAAGAGCAGCTTGATCGCGTCGGCGATCGGCTGACCGAGACCCTTGGGGCCCACCCGGTTCGGACCGCAACGATCCTGCATCCAGGCCGAGAGCTTCCGCTCCAGCAGAACCAGGTACAGGGCTCCCAGCGCGATCACATGGATCATCGCCACGATCACCACAAGCGACACGATGAACTGCGGCGTGACGAAGTCGGGCATCCAGGCGGGCATGAGGTCAGGAGTGTATCGGTTGACTAGGCGGGACGCTACGCGTCCCGGCATCGGCGGGCGTTGCCGGGGGGCTTTCCTGATCAGGGAAATAGTCCTGCACGGCGGCAACCGACCAGGCCCCGGCGCGCAAGGCGGTGATCGCCGCAACCGCAGCCTTGGCGCCCGTGATCGTGGTAATCATGGGGACACCCGCCCGCACCGCCGTCGCCCGAATCTTGCCTTCATCCGTGTGCGCACCCTTGCGAGTCGGCGTGTTGATGATCAATTGGATCTCTCCGTTGGCGATTTTGTCGAGGATGTTCGGCCGGGCTCCCTCGGAGATCTTGCGCAGCACTTCGGTGTCCACGCTGTGTGATCGCAGCAGCTCATGCGTCCCCTGGGTGGCGAAGACGGTGAACCCCATCGACACCAGCATCCGAGCAATCTCAACGCACTGCGGCTTGTCCGGATCGCGCACCGACAAGAAGACATTGCCTTGCGTGGGCAGGGTAATGCCCGCAGCCATTTGTGCCTTGACCAGAGCCACCGGCAGCGAGCGATCCATACCCATGACTTCGCCGGTGGAGCGCATCTCCGGGCCCAGGATTACGTCCACGCCCGGGAACTTTGCAAATGGGAAAACCGGGACCTTCACCGAAAAGAAGCCCGCGTCCGGAACTTCACGCACCTGCAACTGGTCCAGCGTTGCGCCCATCATGACCTTCGCGGCGATTCTGGCCCACGGCTGACCCTTCGCCTTGGAGACGAACGGCACTGTCCGGGAAGCACGTGGGTTCACCTCCAGGATGTAGACTTTCTCATTCTTGACCGCCATCTGCACATTCATCAAGCCACGAACGCGGAGCCGTTCGGCGAGGCGTCGGGCATGATCCTTGATGCGGGTGACGATCGACCGGCCAAGCGAGTAGGCCGGGATCGTGCAGGTTGAATCGCCCGAGTGCACGCCCGCCTCCTCGATGTGCTCCATCACGCCACAGATAAAGGCTTGCGGCTTGAGGCTTGGGGCTTGAGTGTCAATGTCGAGTCCATAATCCGCGATGACGTCTACGTCGATCTCCACCGCTTCTGAAAGAAACCTGTCAATCAGCACCGGTTCGTGGGCTAGATCGGAGGCATCGACGGCGGTCCGCATGTAGCGCCGCAACGACCGCTCGTCAAAACACGTTTCCATCCCTCGCCCGCCGAGCACGTAGCTCGGCCGAACCAGCACGGGATATCCGATCTGCTGGGCAACTTTGACGGCTTCATCGAGCGAATAAGCGATGCCATTGGGCGGCTGATCCATCCCCAGCTCATCAAGCATCATTTTGAACCGATCGCGGTCCTCAGCCAGATCGATCGAATCCAGGTCGGTCCCGATGATGGGCACCCCCGCGGCGACCAGACCGTGGGCGAGGTTCAACGGCGTCTGGCCGCCGAATTGCACGATGCAGCCGGCCACCTTGCCGCTGCGATCGGTAACCTCGGTTCCCCCGCCGTTGAGCCGTTCGATCACGTTGAGCGTGTCTTCGAGCGTCAGCGGCTCAAAGAACAGAAGGTCGGAGGTGTCGTAGTCGGTGCTGACCGTTTCGGGGTTCGAGTTGATCATTACCGACTCATACTCCATGTCCCGGCACGCGAACGCGGCCTGGCAGCAGCAGTAGTCGAACTCGATGCCCTGACCGATGCGATTGGGACCACCCCCAAGGATGATGATCTTGCGGCGACCGGTGATTCGGATTTCGTCGTCGCATTTAGCCCCGGGTTTACCCGGGGTAATCGTTGGTGCGGGCGCACTGTCTGAATTGCGAGAGCCCATCCCGGGCAAGCCCGGGGCTAAATAGGCCGTCTCGTAGGTCGAATAGTAATACGGCGTCGTGGCTTCAAACTCCGCGGCGCATGTATCGACGAGTTTGAACACCGGCTCGATGCCCAGGCGTTTGCGATGGTCGCGCACCTTCAGAATGGTCTCGCTGGTGATGTCGCCCAGGTACAGGTTTGCTAACTGCGGGTCGGAATAGCCGAATTGCTTGGCTTGGAACAGCACTTCACGTGGGACATCCTCAAGCCGATCGTACGAACACAGCATGTCCTCGAACTCGACAAGCTGATTGATCTGATCGAGGAACCATCGATCGATGCGCGTCAACTCGTTGATGCGGTCGATCGACCAGCCCATCTTGAAGGCGTACCGGATGAAGTACAGCCGGCCCTGGCTGGGGACGCTGAGCTTGCGGACGAGCTTCTCTTCGTCGATCGGCCATTGGCTCTCCCCTGCGGCCTCGGGGCAGCAGCCCGGGGTGAGGGCGGACCTCTTTGCGATCAACCATTGGTCGTTCTTGTCCAAGCCAAGGCCGAACCGTTTGACCTCCATCGACCGGATCACCTTTTGCAAGCTTTCCTTGAACGTCCGGCCGATGCTCATCGCCTCGCCGACGGACTTCATCTGGGTGGTCAACGTCTCGTCAGCCTCGGGGAACTTCTCGAACGTCCAGCGAGGCATCTTGGTGACGACGTAATCGATCGACGGCTCGAAGCAGGCTGAGGTCGTCCCGGTGATGTCGTTGCGCAGCTCATCGAGGGTGTACCCCACGGCGAGCTTGGCCGCGATCCTGGCGATCGGGAATCCGGTCGCCTTGGACGCCAGGGCTGAGCTGCGCGAGACCCGCGGGTTCATCTCGATCACCAGCATCTCGCCATTCCGGGGGTTGACGGCGAACTGCACGTTCGATCCGCCGGTGTCCACGCCCACCGCTCGCATGATGGCGATCGACGCGTCGCGCATTCGCTGGTATTCCTTGTCGCTGAGCGTCATGATCGGGGCGACGGTGATGGAGTCGCCGGTGTGAACGCCCATCGGGTCCATGTTCTCAATGCCGCAGACGATGACACAGTTGTCGTTGCGGTCTCGAATCACCTCCAGCTCAAACTCTTTCCAGCCAAGTACGGATTCATCAATCAGGACCTGGCCGATCATCGACGCGTCGAGGCCCCCACGGACGATCTGGTCGAACTCGTCACGGTTGTACGCGATGCCTCCGCCGGTGCCGCCGAGCGTGAACGCGGGGCGGACCACCACCGGCAGGCCGAGCTCATCGAGCAGCACCCGGGCCTCATCCAGGTTGGTGGCCTTGCCCGCACGGGGTTGGTGAAGACCGATCGACTCCACGATCCGGCGAAACTCGTCGCGGTCCTCGGCCCGATTGATGACCTCCCGGCCGGCCCCGATCATCTCGACTCCATAACGCTGTAGCGTCCTCTCGTCGTGAAGCTGACAGGCGCAGTTCAGCGCGGTCTGCCCGCCCATCGTCGGCAGCAGAGCGTCGATCCGCGTGCCCAGCTCGGCTTCCCTGGCCAGAACCTTCCCCACCGCCTCAGGCGTGATCGGCTCGATGTAGGTGCGGTCGGAGAACGCCGGGTCGGTCATGATCGTCGCCGGGTTGGAGTTGACCAGCACCACGCGATACCCCTCCTCGCGCAGGGCTTTGCACGCCTGGGTCCCGGAATAGTCAAACTCGCAGCCCTGGCCGATCACGATCGGACCGGAGCCGAGGATCAGAATGGTGTGGATGTCATCGCGACGCGGCATGGTTCAATGGGTGCAAAGTTCGGCAACGATAGGCCTCAATCTTCGATTGCTCAATCGCGTTCGCCCCAAGGCAAGCTCGCCCGCGAAACCGGCTGGCCGCTATCGTGTGACAATCGCACCGACGGTGCGGACGGTACGCAGGCAGCATGTCAACACCCCTGATCGTGGTCGTCACAGCCCTGGGCTGGCTGGCACTCCTTGGGCTGTGCCGCTGGGGGGCTTACCGGTGGCTTTGCGATGGGCCCAGAGCCGAGCCGATCTCCGGCCTGATGTGGCGCTGCTTCCGGGTGTACTGCCGCTTGATGCACCGGGCGACCTATCTGGGGCTTCAGCATGTGCCGGAGACCAACCGGCCGGGCGGGCTGATCGTCGTGGGGAATCACACCGGGCCAGTCGATCCGATGCTCATCCAGGCCGCCTGCCGATTCGATATCCGATGGATGATGGCGGCCGACCAAATGATCCCACATCTGGATTGGTTCTGGCGGCGGCAGCGCATGATTGCCGTGGCCCGTGACGGGACCGACACCGGCCCGGCCCGCGAGGCAATCCGACATGTCCGCGGCGGCGGTGTCATCGGCATCTTCCCCGAGGGCGGCATCGTCCGCCCAACCGGGGAGATTCGCCCGTTCTACAACGGCGTCGGGCTGATCATCGCCCGGACCAACGCCCCGGTTCTGTTGGTGTGGGTCTGCGGCACGCCCCAGGCGACGGACCTGTTGCCCGCGCTGCGCAGCCGCAGCCACGCTCGCGTGCAGTTCATCGACCGCATGGAGTTCGCCGGCCGGCGCGATGCGGCCCAGATCACCCGGGAGCTTCGACAGCGCCTCACCGAGGCCAGCGGCTGGCCGCTCAACGATCAGCCGGTCATCCCGCCGCAGGCCAATCCCGATCCATTTGCCCCCTCACTACGACCGCTGCCCCCATGCGCATCCGGTACGATGTCCGCATGATCAGCCGGATCGAAGGAGACCTCGTAGCAGCGTGCGGCGGCCGGGTCGAGCTGCGATGCGGGCCGGTGACTTACGAGCTGCTCGTCCCCGCTGGCGACCAACCCCGACTCGCGGGTCTCGTCGGCGACCGCATCGAGTTCCACACGCTGCATTTCCTGGAAAGCCAGACCCAGGGGGCCAGCTACGTTGAGCGGCTCATCGGATTCGCCACCGCCGACCAGCGAGCCTTCTTCGAGCTGCTGACGACGGTGAAAGGCCTCGGCACCCGCCGGGCCCTGCGAGCGTTGCAGTTGCCGCATCAAACCATCGCCGAGGCCATCGTGAACAAGGACATCGATCTACTCATCTCGTTGCCGGAGATCGGTCGGCGTACCGCCGAGACCATCGTCGCCGAGCTGCATGGCAAGGTGGACCGGCTCGTCGAGCTCAAGCCCGCCGACTCGTCTGCTGACATTCCCCAGCGGGCAGCCATGATCCGTGACGCTGTAGCCGTCTTGACCCAACTGGGCGAGCCGACGCTTGCGGCGCGGCGGCTCATCGAGCATGCGCTGGCCGATGACCCGAGCCTCGATTCGGCTGACGCGCTCATCGCAGCGGCCTACCGTGTGAAGGCAGCCGGATGAGACACCCTGCGCTCCTTATCAGCCACTGCGCGGCCCGGCGCCGCGATTAAACCTTGGGAATCCACCATGCGGTACGCAGTGATCATGGCCGGGGGCGTCGGAAGCAGGCTTTGGCCCATGAGCCGAAGGAAGCGCCCCAAGCAGTTGCTCCCGCTGATCGACGGCCGGTCACTGCTTGAGTTGGCGGCCGGGCGCCTCGAAGGGGTGGTTGATCCCCCAAGGCGACTGATCTGCGCGAGCGAAGCTCACCGCGCGCCTATTCGCGAGGCGATTCCGGAGTTGACCGACGAGCAGATTCTCGGCGAGCCGGTCGGCCGCGATACGGTCAACGCCGTGGGATTCACCGCAGCCGTGTTGGCCAAGCGTGACCCGGACGCGATCTTTGCGGTCCTGACCGCCGACCACATCATCGAGCCGCAGGATGAGTTTCGACGCAAGGTCGAGCTGGGGTTCCAGGTGGTGGAAGACGAACGCAGTCGCTTCGCAACGTTCTCGATCATGCCGACCTACCCCGCCACGGCCTACGGATATGTGGAGCGTGGCCAGCCGATCCCGGGGTTCCAAGGCGCCTACGAGGCCAAGCGCTTCGTCGAGAAGCCCGATGCCAAGACTGCCCAGGCGTATCTCGATGCCGGCACGTTCGGTTGGAACAGCGGCATGTTCGTGTTCGGCGCCCAAGAGTTCCTCGACGCGCTGCGCCGATTCAAGCCCCGGTCATACGAAGGCATCGCCCGCATCGCCGACGCCTGGGGCACACCGCAGCAGCGAACCGTCCTCAACGAGGTCTATCCGACCCTTCCGAAGATCAGCGTCGATTATGCGGTGATGGAGCCGGCCTCGCAGGACGAGCAGATCAGCGTCTGCACGGTCACCATGGGCGTGTGGTGGATGGACGTCGGCAGTTGGCCGAGCTACGGCGAAACACTCGGCGAGGATCAGCACGGCAACCGCGCCAACACGATCACGACGCACCTCGATTCACACGATGTCCTAGCCGTCTCCGACGATCCGAACCACACGATCACCACCATCGGCTGCAAGGACCTGATCATCGTCCACACCTCTGAGGCCACGCTCGTCTGCCCAACCTCTCAGGCCGAGCGAGTCAAGGAACTCACCGACCTCGTGGACAAATCATTGCAGTGACCGCCCCCATCACTCATCACTCTTCATCATCACCCCCGATCCGCAGCGCTCGCCTCGGGCTCGCGGCTAAACCCCCGACTGACTCCTGACTCCTGTCCCCTGCCCCCTTCCCATGCGCTACCTGGCCATCGACCTCGGCGAGCGACGCACCGGCCTGGCCGTCGGCGACGACCAAACCGGAGTCGTCACACCGCTGAGCGTCCTTGAGTTGCCTCGCGGCGGGGCACTGATCGAGGCCCTGGTCAAAGCGCTAAAGGAACACGCGCCGGACGAAATCGTGCTCGGCCTGCCGCTGAACATGGACGGTACTGAAGGAGCACCGGCAAAGCGTGTCCGCGAGTTCGCCAAGACGTTGCGAAAGCGCTGCGAATGTCTCGTGCACTGCCAGGATGAGCGGCTCACCAGTTACGCCGCCGACCAGCGCATGGCTCGCACCGGGCGAACGCACAAGCAGAAGAAAGGGTTGCGCGACGCGCTGGCTGCCGCCGAAATCCTGCGGGATTTTCTTGACGAGTCCGCAAGCCGGGCCTGACGAGTCCGCGAGGAAGGCCCGGGTCCAGAACACAATCGATGTCGGCGGTTCACTCCGGATGCACGAAGCTGAGGTGCATCTCGGCGTGGCGACAGTGCAGTTGTTCCCACTGCTCGTGGGTCAGCGCACCAAGGAGGGGGCTGGCCTTGGACATCCGTTCACTCTTGGCCCGAGCGATCGTTTCGCGAAAGCTGGCGACGGCCTGCTCAAACGGCAGTTGGTCGCTGGGAAGCCTGGCTCTCATCGCCGCTGGCACGTTAAACCCCGGACGCATCGGCTTGGTCAGCGCTTGCGACCGGAACAACCGCCCCAGCACACGCAGTGGCAAAGCCAGTTTGAACCCAAAGCCGTCCACCGACAAGGTGATGACATCTGTCACGTGCTGGACGATCTGGGCGGCTGTCCAGTTCCCGGTGGTGCGGATTGCGCTGCCATCAAGCGCTTCGACATCGGCCTGAATATCGTCCAGGCTCCTGAAGCTGAGCGTGCGCCGATCCGTCACCTTCTTCGTATCAATCATGGTCGAACTCCCATGCTTCGCCCGACCATCAGCCATCCAGACTGGCCGCCTCGGCGTCGAGGTACCACTTCAGCTCGCCGGCGACCGGACGCACACCCTTGATCGGCAGCTCTTCGGACGATTCCTCCCCCGTGGCCACCCGCTGGATCGTCGGCGCCTTCGACGATCCGGTGACGAACACCGCGATCATTCGCGCAGCGTTGATCAGCGGGAACGTCATCGTCACCCGCTGCGGCGGATCGGCGCCTTGGGCGGCGACGCAAAGAACGAGGCGCTGTGTTTCGCGCAAAGCCTTGTTGAACGGGAAAAGGCTGGCGGTGTGGCCGTCGTCTCCCATCCCCAGCAGGACGAAATCGAGACGATCTTGTCCCCGCTCTCGACGCTGCATGACCTCCCGCAGCTGATTCTCATAATCGATATCGGCGCTGGCGGAGTCGGTAAAGATCGGATGCACCTGCTCCCTCGGGATCCCCGAATGGTCAACGATCGTCTCCTTTATCATTCGATAGTTGGATCGCTCGTCATCCAAGGGAACGCTCCGCTCATCGACGAACCACAGGTGGGTGCGCGCCCATGGAAGCGATCGGCAGTTGGGGTCGTACATCAACCGTTCATACAACGGCTGCGGGGTCGAGCCGCCGGACAGGGCCAGGTGGAAATCGCCGAACTGCCGAACGCACGCCTGGGCCTGAGCCACCATCTCAGCCGATAGCCCATCGATCAGCCCGTCGGCGGTCTCGGCCACGATCACCTTGCCCGGCAGCGGCGGGCCGACCAGCCTCGGCTCCGCCAGATCGTAGGTGTCGGCGCTCTCAGTTCGGGCAATATTGGGCCGTTGTCGTTTCATCGGTGCCGCTTCATGATTGCACGCCGCGAGCCGATTGACCAGTGCAAATCCCCCGGACCCGTCTTTGCGCCGCGCCAGGCGCGTCGCAGCCCTACCCTTGGTCTATGGTGGGCTTGCTGACCTGGCCAACCTACGGGACCCGGTTCCCCGGCCACGGCCGAGGGTGGATCGACCGCACCCGCGAGCAGCCGGCCCGATCGATTCCCGAGCCCGTTTCGACTGACCCCACCCAGCAACCCGACCCAATGAAGTGGCTGACGGTGCGGCTCAACGATGATCAGCGCCGGCTGATCGTCGATGACCTGTCGCGGATCGCCGCGCTGCGCCGCTTCGAACTGCATGTCGTCGTCGCGGCCGAGAACCACGTTCACGTTCTATTGTCGTGCGAACCGGGCCGGGATATTCCACGCCTCGTCCAGTTGATCAAGGGATCGCTGAGCCGGGCGTTGTCGGTCGCCGCCGGTGATAAACCGGCCGTCTCGGCGCGGGGCGAAGCCCTGGGGCACCACAAGTGGTGGGCCCGCCAATACTCATTCCTGAACCTCGCCGATCGTGAGAGCCTCGATCGCCTGATCGAGCAATTGATGGATCACCAGACCGACCCGGCCGCGCTATGCAGCGCTCCGCACGGATGGGACACGATTCGCCTGGAGTGATCGCCCCGGAGGCCGACCCGCCCCTCACAGCCGACCCCAACGATCGGGCAAGCAAGTACGCATGATGTCCCCGCAACATTCGAACCTCAGCAATAGGAGGAATAGGTAACTGTCCCGCTTATTGCCCTATCGCCTTTTTCGCATCTCACGAAAGTACTCAAACGCAAGAGCGAGATACAGTCCAGCCAAAGCACCGGTTGCACCCTGCGAAACGACTTCCATCCAGCCAACGGTGATGCCGCCTGAGAAGGCACCGAGGATCGCGATCGCCAATATGAAAATAATATGGCCGAGCTTGAGTTTACCGTACACGAGACAAACAAAGGTTGCCACACACGCGCCAAACACACCAGCTCGAATCATTGGCCACCACCCATCAGCCATACCAGCAAAAACAGCACTCGCAATCGCGATGGCCAGGATGAAGGCAACGTGGACGAGCTTAAATGTGTATTTGTATTGATGTAACATCCTGCTTCACTCGGTGCGTGCGCTTCCACCTGTTCCAAGAGTCTCGATCACCACAGTCCTACTAGCTGGCCGAGGGTGTTGGCGGCGGCGGATTGGCGCGCTTGATGTTACGTCAGTCGAGGGCGTTGTAGACATGCTCGGCCAGGTCGGTCTCACTGCCGCCCGCTGGGCAACCTCGATCCCTTTCCGACGGTATTGGCGAATGAAGCTCTGACCCCACTGAGCCTCCTGGCCAGAGACTCGCTCTTCATCAACGGACAATCTCAACGATCTCGAATCGTTTTGGTCCTCGCTTGAGCGTCACGCGGACAACCTCGCCCACGTGCGCCTTCATCAGCGCCTGCCCCATCGGCGAGTTCGGGGTTACGTCCATGATTTCTTCGTCGAACTCGCTCCCCGGATCGCCCACGAGCCGGTACAGTGATTCATCTCCCGACTCGATCTCGCGCAGCTTCACCGTCGCGCCGAGGAAAACCATGTCTTGGGGCACCGACTCGGTATCGACGACGACGGAGTTGGCCAGACGGCGTTCAAGCTGGCGGATTTTCGCTTCGTTCAGCCCCTGGTCCTCCCGCGCTGCGTGATACTCTGCGTTCTCGGAGAGGTCGCCCAGCTCACGTGCCGCTTTGATTCGCTTGGTGATGACTTTGCGATTGCCGGTACGTTCCCCCAACTCAGTTTCGAGACGCGCTTTCTCTTCCGCTGAGAAGTAGTCCATTATTCCTTCCAGGCCGGGGACGCAACCCCCATGTGTCATGATCCGCTGCTGGCCGAGGGTGTCGTCGAGGTTTGCCCTTGATGATACGGTGGTTCACGCCGGTCAGCGGAAAAATGGGGAGCCTCGCGTTCATCTCCCTGAGGTGCGGGGATGTCCGCCGTCGGCGGACGGCTATGATGGACCATGATGCACGGCCCCGGACCAATCGCGTTGACGATCGCTGCGGCGGTGTTGTGTTGCGCCGGTGGATTCGCGTCGCAGCAGCCAGCAACGCAACCGGAATCGGATGCCGCTGCCGGCCCCGCCGAGGAGGTCTACCAGCCGCCGCAGGGCCCGCTCGATTCGCGCATCGATGCGGCGAAGCTCACCGAATACGACCCTCCGCCGCTGCCGCAGCGCGTCATCCAGCCGATGCCGGCGACTTATCGCATCGCCACGCAGCCCGGCCAGGTTCCGATCAATCACGATCACTGGCTCAAAGCGCACCAGGCAATCACCGAAGGCCTGGCGTACCTGCAATCAAATCAGGAGCCAAACGGCGGATGGATGAGCAAGGTCCAGGCAACGCCGACCGAGCAACCCGACAAGCCATCGCCAATCGCGGTGGCGGTGACTGCCCTGGCCGTCAAAGCGATCATCCAGGCCCAACCGCAGAGCGTCAGCCAGGCCCGATTCCTCAACGCCGTTCGTTTCATACGGTCCGCACGACGGGATGACGGCTCGTTCGAGGGCGGGGCGCTGACGAACTACGTCACCTCCTCGGTGGTCATGGCCCTGGCCAGCATCGACCGGCACGACTTTCACGATGAGCTCGCCGACGCGGTCCGCTGGCTACAAATCAACCAGTGGGACCACAGCGAAGGACTCAGCCCCCGGCAGGATTGGTTCGGCGGGTCGGGCTACGGCGATCGCGGCCGGCCGGACCTCTCCAACACCCAGACGATGCTCGATGCGCTGCACGAAGCCGGCCTCAGCGCCGACGAGCCGGCCGTCCAGCGGGCGTTGGCCTTCGTCAGCCGCGCCCAGAACCTGCAAGCCACGAACAAAGCCGAGTGGGCGGGCAACGACGGCGGATTCGTCTACACCCCGGCCAACGGCGGCGAATCGTTGGCCAGTGCATCGGCCGGTGAGGGTCGATCCGGTGAAATGGTTGCCAGCGGTCAGCCCCGCAGCCTGCGCAGCTATGGGTCCATGACCTACGCCGGATTCAAGAGCATGTTGTACGCGGGCCTTTCGCCGGATGATGTGCGGGTCCGTGCCGCGTTCGACTGGATTCGCCGCCACTGGACGTTTGATGAGAATCCCGGTCTCGGCCAGCAAGGTCTGTTCTACTACTACCACACGATGGCTCGAGCGCTGCGGGCAGCCCAGCAGCACATCATCACGGACATCGACGGCCACAAGCGCAACTGGCGCGAAGAGCTCATCGACGCGCTTGTCGCCCGCCGGCGTGATGACGGAAGCTGGAAGAACTCTGCCGACCGCTGGCTGGAAGGCGAACCGGTGATGGCCACGATCTTCGCCGTGCTCGCCCTGGAAGAGGCGCTCAAGCCGACACTGGACGCTGAGGAGTAACCAACGGGCGCGCCACTTTGCCGGTCATTGATCGGTCGCGTCAGGCGACTCTTGGGCCTCCATCTGGGGCGCCGTCCCAGACCAGCCCGTTCGGCCGACGGTGGGCCCTTGGCTGCCGTAACGGATACGCGCCACGGAGCGCGGGCAGACGATGTCGATCTGGCGGGTTCGCTCGATCTGGAGCGTGACCGGCGCGCCGGCCGGCTTCGTGAGTTGCAGTGAGCTGCCGGGGACAAGCGTCACGGATAGATCCGTGCTCCGATCGCCGCAGGTCATCCGCCGAACCACCAGGGCATCCTCGCCTTGACAGGTCACGACGACCTTGTCATCCCGCAGATCGATCTTCACCCCCTCACGCTGAAGCGACTCCGTCACCTCCAGCTCAATCATCTCCACCGGCTCATGCTGGGCGTTGAACACCGCCACGTACCGATCGGTGTATTCAACCAGGTACCCGGGCAGCTCGCAGACCGGTGAGTCGGACCCGGCCGGATTGGTCAGCTCCAGGACGACCGGCCGGCCGATGTACCGTTCCAGAATCGGCTCGTACGCGTTGCCCACCGCCCCCACCAGGGTCTTTCCCAACTCGTCAATGCCGCCCCGTTGGGTCTTGATCGCGCCGCCGACGGGACTGGTCCGACCGACCTGCCCAGCCGCCATGCCCAGCGCTTTGGTGAATGCGTCACGGACGGTATTGACGATGTTGCGCAGCCACCGCGCCAACCGGCGAAGCAGACCGGGCTCGAAGCTGCGACGGATTTGCCGCTCTCGATCATGCCGTTCGGCTTCGGTGAGCCCGTACACCGTCCGGCAGATCGCTAGACAATTCGACAGCTCATCCTGGAAGATGAGCAAACTGTTCTTGGCCAGCCCGCGGCGGGTGCGATACGGGGCATCGAACTGCAATTCGAGCCCCTGGCTGGCCACCGACAGATCCCCCCACATCGTCCGCCCGTCCACCGTCAGGTAGGTCACGTGATACTTGTCGATCAGCTTGAGGCACTTGTCCTTCTGCCGAAGTCGCAGCAGCGCTCCCACGATCGCCACCACAAAGACCAGCAGGATCGTGAGCCAAAAGACATCATCCAGCCCGAACCACCCGCTCGATCCAACGGGTTGGTCTTGAGCAAGGATCAAGCACCGAATCATGCCTGTGGTCTCCGAGTATTCAAGTTTAGCCGCGGGCCTTGGGGCGCGCGCGTCAATCCCTCGGCGGCGGCTAATACTGGCAACAGCAACCGACTGCTCCAGACCAGCAGGAGCGTTGCGGTCGCCAGGAGGATCGCCCCGGTGGCCTGGTGGGCCGTGGTCAGCGCAACTTCAACGGCACCGATCGCAGTGTCCGGGTCGCGCGGCCCCGTCGGCACCACAATAAACGACCCGACCCCAAGCACGACCTGGAAGAGCATCGTGAGGATCAGCGCCACACCAATGCGCTTGACGATCGGCTGCCAGTGATACATGCCCCATGCTCTCACCCCGCAAAACAGCACCATCGCCACCACGAACATCGAGCCGACGAAGCTGTGGCCGTGCAGCAAACCCATCAACAACCCGCGCGGAACATCCGGCAGCGGTTGGAGATGCCGAAACAACGCGCCCAGGACGATCTGCACCCCAATCGCCGCCAGCAGCACGATGCCCAAGGTCCGATCGGTGCCGGCGGTGGCGGAGGATGCGGCCGGGCGGTCACTGACCCAAGTCGTGGAGGTTGCGGCTGCAATCACGGCCAGGGTCGCAAAGACAGCCTGGGCGAAGAGGCCGTGGATGATCGCCAGCACGATGCTTTGTTCGGTGACGCGCGTTCCGCCGAGAGTTCCCTGGGCAATGACCGCAAGGACCGTTGCGACCGCCAACCAGCGCAGCCATCTTCGACGATCAACCATCCACAAATGAATCGCGAGGATGATCGTCGTCAGCCCCACGAGCAGGCCCCAGAGCCGATGCGCGTGCTCGACGAAGGTCTCCACGTCCCGCTGCATAAGCGAAACGGGAAACAGAACCAACAGATGCCCTTCGGGGATCAGCCATCCCTTGACGGCGAGGCCCGCCTCAAGACCGGTGACGATTCCCCCGGCGATGATCAGCAGCAAGATCGTGATGGCCGTTACCCCCGCCAACCAGCAGGTCCAGTTGACCCGGCGGATATCATCGCCCGCCGACTGTTTCCCGATCGCCGCGCCCACCGCCCCCAAGCCGGACGCCGCCAGGAGAAACCCGATGATCCACCCGGCCGCCGACGGGACCAGTTCGCCGGGCTCCCCGCCACCCAGGAGGCTCAGCAATATCAATAGATTGACACCCGTCAACAGCCCGCCCAGGACCACCCCACCGAACCAGCCACGCCCGGCGTAGCGCCCGGCCACGTAGCCCGCAGCCGCAAGAAGGGCCGCGAGGATGGTCACGACAAGCCAGACGGGAACGACGACCGGTGGCATGGCCGCGATGTAGATGACCGTCCACATCGCCACGATCGTCGCAAATCCGATCGCCAGGATGTCCCCCCCATGCGATGCCTTGGACCGCTCGCTCATACCTGGCAATCTACGCGAACTGCCGATCCTCGCGTGGTCTCGACGGCTTCGGCGACTCCGTATACTATGTGACGAATATCACAATCATCACGGCCCCAGCCAGCCGAGCCGGACACCATCCACCATCGCTTGCCCCGGTTGGCCGGGCCTGCTCTCTTGCCTCCCCGGAGCCGGCGTACACGCATGAGTCTGGCGACTTCCACTGCAGATAGCCCGGCCGCGGCCGGCCCGCCCGCCTTGAAGCGCAGCCTGCCCAGCCTGTATTTGCAATTGACCAAAGCGCGACTCAGCGCCATGGCCGTCCTGACCACGGCGGTGGGTTTCGTCATGGCCAGTCCGCATGCGATCGACTGGCCAAGGATGTGGTGGACGATCGCCGGCACCGCCCTCGCCGCCGGCGCCGCCAACGCACTGAACCAGCTCGCCGAGATTCGGCGCGACGGGCTGATGCGGCGCACGCGCGACCGCCCGCTGCCGTCGGGGGCCATGGGCGCGATGCACGGATTCGTCCTGGCGATGGTGATGGCGTGCACCGGCCTGGCGATCCTCGGACTGCTGGTGAACCTGGCGTCGGCGGCGCTGGCCCTGCTGACCATTCTCATTTACATCCTGCTGTATACCCCGCTGAAGACCCGCACCATATTCAACACGCTGGCCGGAGCGGTCTGCGGCGCGATCCCGCCGCTGATCGGTTGGGTCGCTGCGGGGCAGAGGCTTGACGGCGGCGCGTGGATTCTCGCGGCCCTGTTGTTCGTCTGGCAAATCCCCCACTTCTTCGCCCTGGCCTGGTTGTATCGCGACGACTATCTCCGCGGTGGGTTCCGCATGCTTCCGGCGATCGACCACTCCGGCCGGCTTACCGGCCTGGTTGTTCTGTTGGGAAGCCTGGCCCTGCTGCCAGTGGGTTTGGCGGCGACGGTGTGGGGACTCACCGGCTGGGTCTACGCGGTGGGTTCGATCCTGTTGGGCGCGTGTGTATTGGGCCTTGGCGCGCGGTTATGCGCACGTCGCACCCAGGCCAACGCCCGGGCGGTGTTCCTGGCCAGCATCATCTATCTGCCCATCCTTCTTTGTTTGATGGTGGTCGATCGAAGCCCATCGCCTGGCGATGCGCCCGGGTCGTCGGCGTCGTCCGGCGTCGCCCACCTGCCGATGAGCATGGCAGCAAGAGAGCATTCCGGTTTACCGGAAAGGTAGAATGTCCCCCTCTGCCTCGAACCAATCGAGATTGTTCACCTTCCGCAGCGGCGGCTGGGTGCTTCTGCTTTCGGGCCTGTTCACGGCCGCGATCGTGGTCTGGGCGCTGGCCGGGGCGCTGTTGCGGCCGGGCCGTCCGCTCGTGGGCGACGGCAGAAACGTTGACACGTACGGCTTCGATCTGACCACCTGCCTCGTTGTCCGCGATCAGATCGTGGCCGGCGGATTGCGCAAGGATGCGCTGCGGGCACTGGTCGATCCGCCAACGATCCTCGGCGACGAGGTCACGGGCATCAACGCCAAGCTCTATGGCAAGTACCTCGTGTCTGCCGATCGTGTCATCGGTGTGACCGTCAACGGCGAGTCCCGCGCCTATCCGATCCAAATCCTCAACGTCCACGAGATCGTCAACGACACGCTCGGCGGGGTCCCGATCGCGGTGACCTACAACCCGCTTTGCGACAGCGCTGTTGTATTTGAGCGCAACGTTGGGGGCGAGGCACTTCAGTTCGGCGTCAGTGGACTTTTGTACAACTCGAACCTGCTGATGTACGACCGCAGGCCCAAGGCCCAAGGCGAAAGCCTCTGGAGTCAACTGTTGTGCAAGGCGATTGCCGGCCCGGCTGCTGAGTCCGATCGTCGCCTGCGGGTCCTGCATGCGTCATTGGTTTCGTGGGCGGACTGGCTGAGCCGCCATCCCCAAACCACCGTGCTCGACCTGGACGTAACGAGGTTCAAGCGGTACCAGGAGACGCGGTCGCGGTACAACGATTACCTCCGATCCAGCAAGCTGATGTTCCCGGTCGATCCGCCGCCGCCGGTCGACGGCCCCGCCTCGAAGGATCGGGTGCTGGCCGTCGAAGCCGACGGCGTGCGGCAGGTCTACACCGTGGCGGAAGTCGCCGAGCGCGCAAACGCAGACGGAATATGGACAACCACCCTCGGCAACAGCACTCTGCACTTTCACTACCGCGATGATCCCAAGACGGTGGTGGTGACCAGTGAAGGCAGCGACGCCGCGCTCCAAGTCATCTACGCGCTCTGGTTCGCCTGGCACGCAATGTGGCCGCAGGATGTGCCGGCACAGTGATCTGGTACAGATAGCCCCCGGCTTGCCGGGGGGTCGGCTATGGTACAGAGCCCCCGGCTTGCCGGGGGTCGGCTCGCGTATACATGTAGCTGAGGGGACGCAAGATCACCCCGGGCAAGCCCGGGGCTCAGTGTTCAGGTTCCCAGCATCAGCGTGGCGAACAGGACGATCCACACGCCGTCGAGGAAGTGCCAATACATCGTGCAGTAGCGCACAGCTGCGTGGTCGGCGCTCGAATACCGGTTGCGGAAGGACCGGATTGTCACCACGGCCAGCGGAACCAGGCCGCCGATCACGTGCAGCGCGTGCACGCCGGTCAGCACATAGAAGCCCGTCAAGACGAACGCCTTCTGCGCCTCGTCCAGGGACGCGGTCAGCGGACCGGACCACTGAATCCAACATACGGTTTGCGTGCCCAGGAAGGCGAGGCCGAGCAGTGTGGTCGCCGCCATCCCCACACGAAGCTGCCGATGACGATCTCGTCGCGCGGCGCCCAGCGCCCACTGCACCGTCACGCTACTGATCAACATCAGAACCGTGCTCAGCCAGAGGCCGGCCGGCAGGGCGGGAATCTCCGGCGCCGGCTCAGCGGTCGGCTGCAATCGAATCATCAGGTATCCGACCAGGACGGCGCCAAAGAGCACGCCAAGCGAGACGAGGAACAGCGTCATCCCCAGCGTCCCTGCGGCGAGCCGGGCCCGGTGATCGGCAAACGGTGAGGACTTTGACGCCGATCCCACCGTGGGGGACATCACGGCTGGACTTCAGCCAGTTGCTTCTGGACTTCCGTCGCGTCGCCCGGCAGGATGTCCGGCGCGTATTCCTTGGTGTCCGTCAACGCGAAGCTGATGAACAAGGCGACGAGGGCCAAAGAAGTTACGAATACGACACCGTTGAACGGCCGATCGTACCGCAGGTGCATGAAGAAGAGCACTACCAGCGATCCTTTGAATGCCGCGATGGCCAGGGCGGCCCAGATATTCAGGTTGCCCAGGTCGAACCCCGCGACCCATACGGTGAGAATCGTCAGAATCAGCAGCGCAATGCCCGTCGCGGCGAGGATCCGCACCGGGACGATGTGCCCGACGCTGTGATGCTCGGTCGTTTCTTGCGGTGATGGAGTCGTATCAGTCATGCTGGAGAATCATTGAGTTGGGGGCGGTTGACCCGGACCTTCCTCGTCCCGACGAATCGGGACTCGTCAGGTCCGGCTTCTCATGCCTTATCTCTACTGCCGAATTGCTAATGCCTCATGCGTTCCTATATCAGGTAAAACAACGGGAACAGGAAAATCCATATCAAATCGACCACGTGCCAGTACAGCCCGCCGAGGTCCACCGGCGTGAAGTATGCGCTGCCAAAGCGCCCCTTCGCTGCACCAATGAGCAGCCAGGTGAGCACACCGATGCCGGCGGCGACGTGAACCCCGTGCAGGCCGGTCATCAAGTAGTAGATGTTGAAGAACATGTGGACGTTGGCGGGTCGATGCGGATCCTGCAGGGGATGCGTGAGATGCTCCGCATGGTCATCGTCTGCCGGGCGATCGCCTGGCTCCAGCGCGTCTTGGGCAAGCCCGGCCGGACCGATCGCCGCGGGGGCCACGGTGGTCGGCTCTGCCTCCGGAGTGTCCGCAAAGGCGACCTCCTGCACCAACGGTTCCGTGCCTTCGACGAGCACAAGATCAACACCGCCCGCATCATTCACCAGACTTCCCGACAACGTATGCGAATCCCCGGCCGGCTTTTCGTAGAACTTCAGCCCCGGGTAGATGCCCAAGTGAAACTTGTGCGTGTACTCGAAGTATTTGACGACGAGAAACGTGACGGCGCCGGCGATGGTCAGCGAAAGAAGAAGGATCAACGGACCGCGCTTGTTGCGTTGGGCCATGGTGACCGCCGCGGCCATGGTGATGCTGCTGAGGATCAACACCGCTGTGTTGAGAGCCCCCAGCTTCGTATTGAGGAAGACACTGCCCGCTTTGAACATCTCCGGGTGGTTCCCCCGCCAGACGGAGTAGCCGACGAAGAGTCCCCCGAACAGCAGGACTTCGGTGGCCAGGAACAGCCACATGCCCAGCTTCCCCGCCTCAAACTGTTGCTTGGGCGTGTTGAAGTGATGCCGGAGAAAGTCCGGATGCTCATGGGCGTGTGCGGGTGCGTGTGACACGGATATCTTGTTCTCGATGCCTCGTTGCCTGGTTGCCTCGTTGCCTTCCTATGCCTCGCCGACGGGATGGGGGATGTCGCGTCGCCAGTGATAGCCTTGTTCCTGCTCGTCCCATTCCAGAACACTGTAGTCGTAGCAATCGCCGACGTGCGGCGGCTCGGGGAAGTTCTCAGCCGGCGGCGGCGAGGAGCATTGCCATTCGAGGCTGCGGCCGCCCCAGGGGTTCGCCGGCGCTTTGCGACCCCGAAACAGCGAGTGGATCAGGTAGGCCGCCGTGATGAAGAACCCAATGGCCATGATGTATGAGCCGACCGTCGAGACTACGTGGTAGATCCTGTACTGGTCGGTGTAGTCCCAATACCGCCGGGGCATGCCTTTGGCGCCCATGACGAACTGGGTGAAGAACGCGATGTTGAACCCCACAAAGACCAATCCGCAGGCGATCCGTCCCCAGAACTCCGAGTACATTCGCCCGGTGATCTTCGGCCACCAATGATGGATGCCGCCGATCAGCGCAATGATGGCGCCGCCCATCATGACGTAATGGAAGTGAGCCACGACGAAGTACGTATCGTGCAGGTGGATATCCGTGGCCAGGGTGCCCAGGTGCAGTCCCGTCAGCCCGCCAATGGTGAACAGGAAGATGAACGAGAGCGCGTAGAGCATCGGCGTGTTGAGGCTGATCGATCCCTTGTACAGCGTCGCCAGCCAGTTGAAGATCTTCACCGCCGAGGGAATCGACACGCTGAAGGTGATCGCCGAGAACAGCACGTTCATCAGCGGACTCTGGCTGGAGACAAACATGTGGTGCCCCCAGACGATGAAGCCGAACAGGGCGATCGCCACCGAGCTGAACGCGATGAATCGGTAGCCGAAGATGTGCTTGTGGCTGTGCACCGAGATCAGCTCGCTGATGATCCCCATACCCGGCAGGATCATGATGTACACCGCCGGATGGGAGTAGAACCAGAAGAAGTGCTGGAAGAGGACCGGATCGCCGCCGAGTGACGCGTCGAAGATGCCGATCCCGAACGCACGCTCCACAATCAGCAGCAGCACAGTGATGCCGATGACCGGGGTGGCCATCACCTGGATAATGCCGGTGGCGTAGATCGCCCACAGGAACAGCGGCATCTTGAACCAGGTCATCCCCGGCGGGCGGAGGCGGTGAATGGTGACGATGAAGTTAAGCCCGGTGAAGATCGAGCTGAAGCCGAGCACGAAGACGGCCATGGACAGGAATATGATCCCGTTCATCTCCGTTCCGGTCGTGCTGTAGGGCACGTAGAGCGTCCAGCCGGTGTCCACCCCGCCGAAGATGATCGCAGCCACGGCGAAGATCGCACCCGTCACCCACAGGTAATAGCTGAACAGGTTCAGCCGGGGGAACGCCACGTCCTTGGCCCCGAGCATGATCGGCAGCACGAAGTTACCCAGCGACGCAGGAACGCTGGGGATGATCACCAGGAACACCATGATCGCCCCGTGCAGGGTGAACATGATGTTGTACGCGTCCGCATCCATGATCGTCCGGCCCGGCGCGATCAGCTCGGTGCGCACCAGCAGGCCGAAGATGCCGGCCAGGAAAAACGACGTGAGGATCGACACCAGGTACATGACGCCGATCCGCTTGTGGTCCATGGTCAGCAGCCACGACATGATGCCGGTGGTGTGGTTGAGGTAGTTGGTCCCTTGGGCGGGGCGGCCGGCCTCCGGTTGCATCGGTTTGGTGACGTCGATCGTGGTCATTTCATTCCGCCTCTTCGGCTTCCGCTTCTTCCACAACGATGTCTTGCCGGTTCACCTCGATGAGGTTGCCGTCGGGAGCCACTTCATCGAGACGGATGATGAACTGAACCAACGCCTGCAATTTGCGGGCTCCCAGTTGCGTGCCAATACCCGGCGGCATCGAGCTGGGATACCCCTTAGCGATCTGGTCGAGAGGTTTCAGAATTGATTGTTGCAGGTAATCGTCATCCACCGCGACGGTGGCGCCGTCGGCGAGCTGGCGTGTGCCCGCGGCCTTGAACAACTCGTGCGTCTCTTTGAACGATGGGCCGATCAAATCCGAGCCGTCGAGCGTGTGGCAGGAAGAGCACTGGTTGTACATGAGCGCCCCGGCCAGGTGCAGCTTCTCATCGGGGACATCGTCGATCCACCGGGCCAGCTCCTCGATGACTACCTCAAACTCGTCTTCGTCATACACGATCACCTTGCCGATCATCTGCGAATGCTGGGTGCCGCAATACTCGGCGCATTTCAAGTCGAACTCACCTACGCGGGTTGCCTCGAACCAAAGCTGCGTTCGCCGGCCGGGGACCACGTCCTGCTTCACGCGGAAAGCCGGGATAAACATAGCGTGGATCACGTCGTCGGATCCCATGGTGAGCTTCACCGGACGATGGACGGGGACGTGCAGAATGTTCGTCTCGGTGGCCCCGTTGGGATAGCGGAACGTCCAGAACCACCGCTGCCCGGTGACTTCGATCTCGTATGAGTTGGCGGGCGGGGTCGTGATGTGCACGTATCCCTTGAGACCGATGTAGAAGATCGCAATGACCAGGATCAGTGGAATCACCGTCCACGTGATCTCCAGCGGCGTGTTGTGCGTCGGGCCGCCGGTGTCCGCAACATGTGCTCTTCGGCGATACTTGATCATGAATATGACCATCGCCCCGACGATCACCACGAAGAAGAAGATGCACAGCCAGGTGATGAAGTCGTACATCCAGTCAACGCCGGCCGCGATCGTAGAGGCCTGCTCCGGCATGCCAAAGTAGCTGCCGGGCGTCTTTACGGGGCTCGGAGTTCCGAGCAATGCGAGGATGGTCGCGTACACAATCACGGTTGAAGTCCGCTGATCATTTCTTTATCTCGTTTGGTCCTGAGTTCGCGGCGCCACAGCACCCCCACCCCGCCAAGCATCACAAGCACCATCAATCCGCCGCCGATCGCCATGACTTTCCGGGCCGCGACGACGTACTTGCCGGCGCTGGGGTCGTAGCTGGAGCACCACAAGAGAATCCGATCCCACGGCGAGCCGATCGTTCCAGCCGACGCCTCGACAATCGCCTTGCGCAGCGTCTTGGACCGGGGCATCACGGTATTGATGTAGCGCGCCACGCGCCCGTCCGCAGTGCAGACGATGATGCTGGCAGCATGGGCAAACTGACCGGTCCGCTCGACATACCGGTAGCGGAATCCGATCGCGTCCGTCAGTGCTGTAATGCTCGCCTGCTCGCCGGTGAGGAAATGCCAGCCATCCGCTGCCGTCGGCCGGTCGTACAACGTCAGGTAATTACGCTTCTTCACTTGGGCAAGCTGATGCGCTTCGTCGGGGTCGATGGTGAACGTGACGATCTGGAAGTCCTCACCGGCCGACCATTCGATCTCATCTAACGCCTCGGCCAGCCCGGTCAGCGTGGCCGTGCAGAGCATCCGGCAGCGGTAGAACACCGGCGTGAGGATGACGGGCACGTCCCGGTCGAAATATTCGCCCAGCGTGACCGCCCGGCCGGAGTCGTCGGTGAACTGAAGATCCAACGGGAGCCGCTCGTTGAGCCGCTCGTCAATGCCGACGCCCTCGGGCGGATCGCTCACGGTCGATTGCGCGACCGCACTTTGACCGCTGTACGCCCAGACCAACACGCTCAGCAGTGCGCCGGCCGAGGCAAGGCCGCATACTGATCTTCGCTCAGTCATGGTGTTCCACCTCCAGCTTGGACCCGTGGCAGGTTCTCGGCGTTCGCCTCCTGCACGATCAGCTCCATCGCCCGTTCGATCGGAATGACCAATGCGTCGACGGTTTCGCCTTGGTCGTCACGTTCGACCCACCGGGTCGGACCGGTGAGTAGCGCCCCCTGTTGCCGGCGAAGCTCCTTGATCTCCGCCTGGTCCGGCGCGATCACGACCGCCTGGACCTTTTCCGCTTTCACATTGTAGTAGAGCGCCGTCACGCCCAGCAGCGTCACCACCAGCAACACCGCACCGAGAAACCCCACGAACCACGTCGCCCCGGAAACGGGGTCCTCGTGATCTTCCGGGTTGTGTTCGTAGAGGTCAGTCATTGGAGTAGGGGTTAGGAGTTAGGGGCTAGGAGTTAGGGGTTAGGGGTTAGATGCCTTTATGACCCGGGTCTTCCTCGTCCCGACAGGTCGGGACTCGTCAGGCCCGGCTTCGCTCGTTGCCTTGGTGCCTTGATGCCTTGATGTCTTGCTCCTCAATAATTCTCGAACGCCAGCGACTCAGCAAGCCGCGGGTCCTTTTCAGGAACGAGCGATCGATTGCGCATGCTCCAGGCCGCCATCGCCACAAACACGCCGAGCATCCCCAGCAGGCACATCACGTCGAACACACGCCAGTGCAGGTCATACTCCGCTCCATACGCCTTGAATTCCGTCACCAGTTGTGAATACGTCGTCACCGAATGAATGAGATCGGCCGGGATTGCCGGCATGACCAGCCAATAGAGGTCGATGAAATGCACCCCAAGCATCCACGCGGCCCCAATCGCCAGCACGCCCTTCCATCGCTTGGGATACCTCGAGATCAGGATAAGGAATGGGCCGGCGAAATGCCCGAGGATCAGAAAGATACTCATGCTCTTCCACCCACCGAGTTGGCGGATGACGAACCAGATCGTTTCTTCCTGAATGTTGGCATACCAGATCAGCATGTACTGGCTGTAGGCGATGTACGCCCAGAACACGACGCCGAAGGCGAACAGCAGCTTGCCCAGGTCGTGATAATGCTCGGTCGTGATGACATTCGTCAGTCGCCCGGACCGCTGCAAGAGATAGAAGATGATGATCATGGCCGCAAAGGCCCCGCAGGTGGAAGCCGCGAAGAAGTACACGCCGAACATCGTGCTGTACCACGCGAACTCCAGCGTCATGATCCAGTCCACCGCGGCGAAGCTCTGCGTCAGGGCATAAAGGATCATGCCGGGGGCGGCGACCGACTGCATGCGCGCCGTCGTCTGCGGGTCGCCGGTCGCGTCCTGCTGCACCGATCGGTTCACGAAGAACCTCGCCAGCCACGCCCAGACCCCGAAATAGACCGCTGCTCGAATCGTCCAGAACCAGGGGGTGAGGAATGGCTCCTTGTGCTGGAAGAGCGCCCACTCGGCCTCGGATAGGCTGCTGGGATCGGCCCAGTCGTAGAGGTGGCCGGTCCACACCGCCACCAGGATCGGGATGAACGGAATCCATAGCCATTTGAGATTGTCGGCCAGTCCCTCGGCGATACGGCGGACCACCACGCTCCACCCGGCCCGGGTCAAATGCTGAAGCAGCACGAAGAACAGCCCGCCCAGCGACAGGCTCAGCACGAAGAAGAACGCCACCAGGTACGACCGAAGGAATCGCTCCAGGCCCGCTTCGCCGGCCCAGCCGAGCACCACGCTGGCCGCCAGCAACGCCAATCCACCCAAGCCCGCATAGCGGCAGATCTTCGGGACCAGCTCGCCCAGATAGCGGTTCTCGTTGGTGATGTCGGCGGGTGTCACGGCCGATCATTCCTCATTTGAGCGCTGACCGATTGAAGCTGCACTCGCTGCTGCGGGGGCGCATCATCAGGTCGAGCGTTTTGGCTGCGTTGCAGCGCCCGGACATAAGCCACGATCGCCCAGCGGTCCGCGACCGGGATCTGCGGGCCGTACGCGGGCATGTTCCGAACCCCGTTGGTGATCGTATTGAAGTATTGGCCGACGGGCTGCTCGCGGATCTGCTGTTCGTGAACGCTCTTGGGCTGTACCCACGTTGTCCCGTTGACACCGAGATTCATCAGCACCATGGCCCGCTTGTTGACCATGCCGTCACCGTACCCAGCCAGACCGTGGCACGGCTGGCAGTAGATGTTGAAACGCTCCCGGCCGCGCTGCAGCAGGTCCATGGTGAGGGGCACCTGCGGCGGGAAGGTCGCGGCCCATTGCCCGTTACTAATGCCGCGATAATAATGATCATCCTCGTTTAGTCGCCCGCGGGCCACTGTTCCAGTGATCGGCGGCCGCATCGCCCGCCCGTCGGCGAACAGCGCATTCGCGTGCTGTGCCCGAAACTTCGGCTGGTTGTCCATGTCCTGAATCAGATGGATCCGCGGCTGCGAGGAGTTGACCGCCCGCGCCCACGCGATCACCGCCGGCGGAATCATCGCCAGGAAAATCACCACAATTGTGCCGTAGATCAGAATCTTCGGCATCGATCAGGCCTCCAGCGCCTCGACGGCGGTCGCCCCCAGCGACTTGAGAAACTCTTGGCTCTTGCGGCGGTAGAACAGCGGATCACGCGCCTCAATCACGATAAAGAACCGGTCGTCCGACGCCCGAAGGAACCGCTCATTCTTCAGACACGGGTGATAAAGCCACGGCAGCTTGCTCAGCAACAGCATCATGGTCACGCAGCCGATCGCAGCGAACAGGACCGTCAACTCAAAGATGACGGGGATATTGGCCGGCAAACTCCACATCGGCTTACCGCTCACCAGGAAGTCGTACCCGGTGATCGGCACGATGAGCCAGGCATCGAGGTTCGTCGCGTTGGTGTACCACTGCAACACGACCCCCGTCACCGCCCCGGTAAGACCCGCTCCCATCACCAGCCAGGGCAGGATCGTCGGTCGAATGCCCATCGCCTTGTCCAGCCCGTGTACCGGAAACGGGGTGTGGCAATCCCACCACTTGTAGCCCGCTTCACGAACGCGATGGGCCGCGACCATGATCGCCGCCGGCGTCTCGAACTCAGCCAGCAGGCCGTACAGCTTGCCGATGACTTCCCCGGGCTCGCGTGGGGTCGCCGACTGGGCCGCGCTGGGGCGGTCTGTCGGGGCGGCGGTCGTCGTGGGATCGTTCATCGGCCGGCCTCCGATTCGCCCGGCTCTTGCCCTGCGTGACCATGCGGATTCGCCTGGGGCATAACGTGCTTCACCTCCGCCATCGCGATCATCGGCAAGTACCGGCAAAACAGCAGGAATAGCGTCATGAACAGGCCGAAGCTCCCCGCCAAGGTCAGCAAGTCCACCCACGTGGGCGTGAAGTAGCCCCAACTGCTGGGCAGGTAGTCCTGGGCCAGCGAGGTCACGATGATCACGAACCGCTCAAACCACATGCCCAGGTTGACCAGCAGGCACACGATGAACATCACCGCGATCTTTCTCCGAGCCCATTGGAACCAGAAGATCTGCGGGATGACCACGTTGCAGGAGACCATGATCCAGTAGGCCCAGGCATACGGGCCGAACGCCCGGTTGGCGAACGCGAACCATTCATAGATCGATCCGCTGTACCAAGCCGTGAAGAACTCCATGAGGTAGGCGTAGCCGACCATCGACCCGGTCACCAGGATGATCTTGTTCATGTTCTCCAGGTGCCGCATGGTGATAAAGTCGCGCAGGCCCCAGAGCTGACGAGCCGGAATGGCGAGCGTCATGACCATGGCGAAGCCGCTGAAGATTGCCCCGGCTACGAAGTACGGCGGGAAGATCGTCGTATGCCAGCCGGGCACTTGTGCGACCGCGAAGTCGAACGACACCACGGAGTGGACCGATAGCACCAGCGGTGTGGCCAGCGCCGCCAGAATCAGGTACGCCCGTTCATAGCGATGCCAATGGCGGACGCTGCCGCGCCAGCCCAGCGCGAAGATGCCGTAGGCCATCGCGCGGACCTTTGTCCTGGCCCGGTCGCGCAGCGTGGCCAGGTCCGGCAGCATCCCCACGTACCAAAAGAGAAGCGACACCGTGAAATAGGTCCCCACCGCGAACACGTCCCACAGCAGCGGGCTGCGGAACTGCGGCCACATCTCCATCTGGTTGGGAATCGGGAAGATCCAATAGGACACCCAGACCCGCCCAAGGTGGATGCCCGGGAACGTACCGGCACAGATCACGGCGAAGATCGTCATCGCCTCCGCGAACCGATTGATCGCGGTACGCCACTTCTGGCGGAATAGAAAAAGGATGGCGGAGATCAGCGTGCCCGCGTGGCCGATCCCGATCCAGAACACGAAGTTGATGATGGGGAAGCCCCACATCACCGGGTTCTGGTTGCCCCACACCCCGACCCCGGTGGCGAAGAGGTACAGGATCATCACGCCGAGGATGCTGGCGAACGCCAGCGAAATCGCGAATGCGATGTACCACGCCCGGGGCGGCCGCCGCGCCTCGCTGATGCTACAGATCTTCTCCGTCACCGTCCCAAAGCGGTCATGGCCCAACACCAGCGGCGCTCGTCGCGTCGGGTCATCGAACGTGTTGTCGATCACGAGCGTGGTCATCCGTGCGGCGGCGCCTCCCCATGCGACGGCGACCCTGCAGCCGGGGCCAGCGCCGGCGCGGGATTGCGCAGCTTGGCCAGATACGTGGTCCGCGGCTTCGTATTGATCTCTTCCAGCATCTCGTAGCGCCGCGGATGCGACTTCAGGGCGGCGACGCGGCTGCCCGGATCATCGTTCAAATCACCGAACACGATCGCCTCGGCCGGGCAGGCCTGGGCGCAGGCGGTGGTAATCTCGTCATCGGGAACAGTCACGCGCCCCGGGCGGTCTGCGGGCTTGGTCCGAACCCACTCATTCTTCGCCTTGATCTTGGCGGCGCTGATCCGCTGGATGCAATACGTGCACTTCTCCATCACCCCGCGGCTTCGCACGGTCACTTCCGGGTTGAACTGCATCTGCAAAAGCGGATCAACGTCGCTCTGCGGCCTGGTGTAATAGCTTGGCTTGACGTGCATCAGCCCGCTCTCGCGGACCGGAACGCGCTTCTGATAGTCAAAGTAGTTGAACCGGCGAACCTTGTACGGGCAGTTGTTCGAGCAGTACCGCGTGCCGATGCAGCGGTTGTAGATCATGACGTTCAACCCGTCCTTGTCGTGGGTGGTTGCCGCCACAGGGCAGACCTGCTCGCACGGCGCGTTCTCGCAATGCATGCACGTCACCGGCTGCATGGCCACGGCCTGGGGCGTCTCCGGATCATTGCCCTTGAAATAGCGGTCCACTCGAATCCAATGCATCTCCCGGCCGCGCTTCACCTGGTCCTTGCCGACGATGGGGATGTTGTTCTCAGCCTGACAGGCCACCACACACGCACTGCACCCGGTACAGGCGGTCAGATCAATCGACATCCCCCAGGCATACTCGGCGCCTTGAAGCGTCTTCTCCTCCCACAGCGAAAGCCGGTGAACGACGTGGGCCCGATGCTTGGCGAACTCGGGATGCTCCTTGTATTCGTCGAGATTCGCTTCGCGGAAGATCGTCGGCAAGCGCTCCTGCGTCCCCTTGCCGCCCATGGAGTCAACCGCGTGGTGCTCCTGGGTCTGGACCAACTCGTAGGAGCCGTCGATCCTTTGAATCGAGGCGACGCTGGCGAAGCCCATGGAATCGGTGGTTCGCAGTGGATAGAAGTCGAAGCCTGCCCCTTCGGCGATTCGGCCGATGCCCCGCCGGCCGTAGCCCAGCGCCAGGGTCACCGAGCCGGCATGCTGGCCCGGCATCACGCAGACCGCCGCCTCCACTGCCCGCGCCCCGTGACGTAGGCGAACCATGTCACCGGTATCCAGACGCAGACGCTTGGCCGCCGACGGACTCATCAACACCGCGTTGTCCCACGTCAGCTTGGTCAACGGATCGGGCAGCTCTTGCAGCCAGCCGTTGTTGGCGAACCGCCCGTCATACACGCAAGTATCCTGCGCAAAGACCAGCTCGATGCTCTTGCCGTCAGCCGGCGACCAATCTGACCACAGCCGATCGACATGGCCGGGCAGGTCATCACGGCGGACCGTTGGTGATTGGCTGGTGTTGGCGCTGCCCGCAAGGAACCCATCATGCAATGCCCGCCTCCATCCGCTTGAAGCGGCGCCCAAGTCGCTGACTCCGGTGGTCTGCGCGAAGGTTCGACGGACGATGTCGTAGCCCTGGGTCAACTCGTCGCCGATGATGACCGCCAACAGCTCAATTGGACTGCGACCGCCGAACAGCGGCTCGATGAGCGGTTGCCCGAGGGTCATTGTGCCGTCGTAGGCCCGCGTGTCGCCCCAGGACTCCAGATAATGCGCTCGCAGCAGGTGCCAGGTGCACTGCTTGGAGGTTTCATCCTCATACAGGCTCAGGTGGATGGTCGTCTTCACCGATTCGAGGCGCTTGGCGAAGTCCAGATCGGCCGGGGCGTTGTAGACCGGGTTTCCGCCGAGGATCACCAGCGTTTGGACCTCTCCCGCGGCCATGTCCTCGGCCAGCGACGTGATTGACGCGGCGTGTCCCGGCTGATCCGGCAGCGGGGTGTAACTGACGGTCTTGCCGACATTGCCGAGCTGCTCGTTGATCAGATGAACCAGCAGATGCACCTCAGCCGGCTGGCGCGGCCCGGCGATGATGATGCTCCGGCCGCGGTGCTCCGAAAGGTCGCCCGCCAATTGATCGAGCAGTTCGTCGACCTTCGAATCCGCCAGCGTGGTGCTGATGGAAGCACCAGTGAATTGGCGAAGCGCCTGCGACAACTTGGCGTTGCCTTGGCCCGCCAGCCGGTACGCGATACGGGCGGCGACCACCGCTACATCAGCCGACCGCACAGCGAGACGATGATCGGCGTTCGCCCCGGTGAGGCTGTAGCCGCTCTCGAACACGTACAGCCGGTTCATGGACTTGTGACGGTTATCCGCCCGCCGGCCGCGGACGAACTCACGAGTGTTCTTCACCGCTGCGGGGTGGGCCAACAGAAAGTCCGAATCCAGCGAAACGATCACGTCGGCGCGATCGAATGCATGATGAGCGCGATACGGCGATCCGAACGCCAGGACCGAGCCGGCCAGCTCGTGATCGTTGTTGATCGGCTCATACTCGTGCCACGATGCCCGGGGAAACGCCTTGGACAGCCGGGCCTTCATGTCCCCGACGCTCGGCGAAGCGGTCGCTTCGCTGAGGATGTGCAGGCCGCTGCCGGCGGCGGTGCGCAGAGCACTGAAGTGCGACTGCGCCCAAGCTTCGAAGTCCCCCCAGGTGGAGCGCTCGCCCCCCCGGCGCACGGATCGGCTGCGATCGGGATCGTACATCTCCAGCACGCTGGCCTGAGCCAGGGCATCGGTCGCCCCGCGATTGATGGGGTGTTCCGGATTGCCCTCGATCTTGACCGGCCGGCCGTCATAGCTGGTGATCAACAGCCCGCTGCCGACGCCCGCCAGCTCCATGGAGGTGGCGTAGAACTGCGTCGTGCCGGGCACCCACCCCGGTGGGCGGTGGGCGAACGGAGCGATCTGTTCCTTCGGCCAACGTCGGCATCCGCTGAGCCCGAACCCGGCCAAGGCCAGCGACGCCCCCATGATCTTGAGGAATTGACGGCGCTCGGACGTATCGAGCATCTCCGAAGCACCAGCGGGAAACTCCCGGTGCATCCACTCGCGGAACTGCGGCGTGTCCGCAAGCTCATCGAGGCTCCGCCAGTAGGCCTTGCCGGAGGGTTCCGCGGACGGCGGGTGATCTACCGATGGCATGTCGAGCAGTCCTGCGAGGGATTGAGGCGGTTGTGGGCACGCCAGAAGTCGTGGTATTCGCTCTGGGAACCGAATTCTGCCAGCGCATCCGGCTGCTTGTCGAAGCTCCAGCCCAGATCAGTGACCAGCTTCGGATCGCGCAGATGCGTATCGGGATGACGGTGGCACGACAGGCACCAGCCCATGCTCAGTCGCTCGTGCTGATACACGACCTCCATCCTGTCGATGCGCCCGTGGCACTCGACGCAACTCACGCCGCGGGTGACGTGGGCTGCGTGGTTGAAGTACACGAAGTCAGGCAGATCATGCACCCGGATCCACTCGACGGGCTGGCCCGTCTCGTAACTGGCCCACAGCGGATCGAGGACGTCGCTTTCCTTATGAATCTGTGTATGGCAGTTGAAGCAAGTCTGCGTGGGCGGAACCGCCGCCTTCGCCGCGTACTCCACGGTGTTGTGGCAGTACCGGCAGTCGATGCCCAGCTCGCCGGCGTGGATCTTGTGGCTGAACGGCACCGGTTGAACCGGTTGGTAGCCGACGTCGGTGGTCAGCGGGCTGAAGCCGTACGCCACAACCAGGGCGAAATAGAGCGGCACCACCGTGCCCATCACACACAGCGCGGGTATCAGGGCGTTGCTCCATCTGGGGAACACGTAGTGATACCGGCCCATCATGCTGTGCCTTTTTTCACAAAGTCCAGCGATGGATGGTAGTTTCGGCCCTGGCGCGAGTCAACACACGATCCCCCTCCAGAGAATGGGCCGTTCAGATCGCACCTGACCAGGCTGTCACCCGACGGGCAGCTGGTACAACGACCGCAACTCGACGACCAGTGATGCCCGGCTGAATCCGTGCGTGCCATGGCCCGGCCGCCTCTTCGGTGCGCTGTGCGCTGCAAGACGCCCCTTTGAAGTTCACCGAGCGATCCCGTTCGATCCGACGATTGATGAGGCGCTGCTTGACGGCCTCGCATGGCGCGGACGACGCCGCGGGTGAGCAACACAGGCTCCATCGGCTCAACCTCACCGCCCTGCTTGAGATTACCACCACGCAATGCCCGGGCTTCGACGCCGCCGGCGCCTACGTCTCCCCGGCCGGACCGTCGGGTCCATACAGCTCGCGGAGCCGGCCAACGCCCGCGGTGCTGCCGATCACCGTCAGCCAGTCGCCTTCGCACACGACCGTCTCTCCCCTGGGCACGAGGGTCGCGCCCTTGCGGCGGATAATCGCCACCAGACAACCCTCCGGGATTTCGATCTCTCGAATCGCTCGGCCGATCAGCGCCTCGCTCTTTGAACCGGCCGCCACCAGCAGCGTGACAAATCGGTCGTCGCGCAGCAGAATCTCCTTGAGCATGTGCTCGTCGGGAGCCGCACGCCACTGCGCCATGAAGCCCTCCTGCTCAACCCGCCCGGCAAGCTCCGCCAGAAGACGCAGGTGCTGACCCGGATCATTCTCCGGGCTGACGAGAAAGAAGATCGCGTAGGTCCGATCAGCCCGATGCAGCTCACCAAAGACATCCCCGGCCGAAATCGTAATCCCCTCGGAGCATCGCGCCAGCACCATGTGCGGAGCACCGGCGCCGGAGAGTCGCAGGTGCGGCAAGGCAACGCCGGAGGTCACCGGCGTAGCGCCTATTCGTGTGCCCTCAAGAAAGCCTTTAATCAACGTCTCGGACGTATAGGGCAACCGCTCGGCCAGCATCGCAGACGCCCGGGTGACAATCTGCTCGAACGTCTCGCCGCGCTGGGCATCGATCGCATGGGCGCGAGCGATCACCTCCTCGAACGGATCCTCCGCGCGCAGCCCTTTCTCCTTAAGGATGCTTCGCAGCTCGCGATCAAGGCCGGCGAATCGGCGGCGGCCCAGCCGCTCAAAGACGTGGAAGATCGCGCCGTGCCGCTCCACCCTCGGCCGGGCATACGCGTAATACCAACCGACGCCGACCGCGATCAGACTCGACGTAAAGAGGATCGGCAGCCAGCCCATCTCCACGATGATCCAGATCGGCGCGGCGATGCCGGCAATCTGCATCCATGGATAAAACGGAGACTTGAAGCCCGGATCATACGACTCGATGTGACTCTCGCGCATCACGATCACCGCCAGGCAAACCAGGCCGAAAATCTGCAACTGAAATGCGCTGGCCAGCTTGGCGATCCGGGTCGGATCCAGCAGAACCAGGAACACAAGAATCGCCGCCACGGTGATGTAGATGGAATACTTGGGTGCGCCGTGCTTGCCGAGCGAGTGGAAAAAACCGGGCACGAGATGGTCGCGGCTCATCGCCAGGGGATACCGCGATGCGCTGAGGATGCAGGCATTGGCGACCGACGAGAACGCCAACAGCGCCGCCACCGAAACGAGAACAACACCCCACTTGATCCCGAATGCCGCGGCCGTCATCTCCACCGGAGTGAACGTCTCGGCGAGCTTCTCCCACCCAATGACGCCCACCATCACGCCGATACCCAACGCATACACCAACACCGCCGTGCCCAACGCCAGGAAGATTCCCAACGGCAGGTTCCGCTGCGGGTTCTTCACCTCCTCGGCCACACTGGCGATGTTCGTCACCCCCACGTAACTGATGAACACCAGCCCGGCCGTCGAGACAATGGAGGTGAACCCCTTATCGAAGAAACCACGGAACCGCTCGACCCGCACCTCCATCGACCCCCGCGCGATGAACCAGGCGAGGATCGCCAGGAGTCCCACGACCAGCACCATCTGGAAGCTGCCGACCTTCTTCGCCCCCAGCAGGTTGAGGAACCCGAAACCGATCGCCAATGCCACAGCGATCGTCGTATACAACCACTTGGCCTGCTCCGCATGCTGTCCAATGATCAGCGCGACATACGCACCGAGACCGACCAGCGCGAACGCCGCTTTGAGCACCAGCGCCAGCCACGTGCCGAACCCCCCGATGGTCCCGGCCAACGGGCCGAGGCTGCGATCGAGGAAGTAATACACCCCGCCGGCCCGCGGCATGGCCGTCGCCAATTCGACAATGCTCAGCATCGCCGGCACCAGCAGCGCCGCCGCAATCATGTAACTCAGCACCACCGCGGGACCCGCTTGCGCCGCCGCCAGACCCGGCAGCAGAAAGAACCCGGCGCTCAGCGTCGTCCCCGTCGCGATCGCGTAGACGCCAAACAGCGAAAGCTCTTTCTTCATCCGTTTGGATTTGTGCAGAATGGGCATGACCTCGCACCGCCGCGCGGCAATCCTACCCGAACCTGCACTATCCCCCCGTCCCCCCCGAAGCCGGGTCTGACGAGTCCGCTGCGACGAAGCCGGGTCTGACGAGTCCCGACCTGTCGGGACGAGGAAGACCCGGGTCCGGCTCCTCTCGCTCACCCCGACTCGATCGCCGCCGGACCGCCGGGCGCCGCTTGTCGCGGCCCTGCTATGCTTCGCGCCGCTTGCTACATGCTGGCAGCCGACATGATCGACACCCATTGCCATCTCACCTTCGCCCAATTCGCCGGCCGCGTCGATCAGGTGCTTGCCGACGCCCAGCTCGCCGGCGTGCACGGAGCGATCACCGTCGGCACCACGCCCGCCGATTGCCTCCAGGCTCAGGACCTCGCCAGTCGCTACGACAACGTCTGGTGCTCCGCCGGGCAACATCCGCTCTCAGCCGACGAGCCGCGCGAATGGGCCATCATCAAGAAAGTCGCCCAGCATCCCAGGTGCGTCGCCTGGGGCGAGCTCGGCCTTGACAACCATTACGACGATCCACCGCGATCGACCCAGGATTCACTGCTACAAGACCAACTCGCGTTCATCGAATCGTGTGCCGCTGACGGCCTCGACAAACCCATCATCGTTCACTGCCGCGACGCGGTCGACGATCTGCTCGCCGTGTTCGGCGCCGCGCCGCTCGAGCCCGCCCGCTACGTGTTCCATTGCTTCACCGGCTCGCCCGATGATGCTCGCAAGGTGCTCGATTTCGGCGCCTCCATCAGCTTCACCGGCGTGGTGACCTTCACCAACGCGAAAGAGGTCGCCGAGGCGGCAAAGCTCGTTCCCGCCGACCGCATCATGGTCGAGACCGATTCGCCGTTCCTGAGTCCAGAGCCGGTGCGCAACGTCCGGCCAAACGAGCCCAAACACGTCGTCCACATCGCGCGCTTCCTGGCCAACCTGCGCGGTGTTGATCTGCCCGACTTCGAGCATCAACTCGACGCCAACGCCGACCGCTTCTTCGGCCTCACCCCGCGACGGCCCGTTTAGCCGTGGCCGCCAGGCCGCGCCTCGCCGCCCGCACAAGCCCGCCTCGCATCCACCCCTCAACACACCACGGCGACGGCCCGTTTAGCCGCGGCCGCCAGGCCGCGCATCCTCGTCAGGACAAAGCTGGCCTCGAATCCACCCTCACCACATCCTGTAACCCTGCGGCCCCGCCGGGTGCAAAAAAACTTGCAAAGTCGCGCAAGATTCCCGGTTGGGCGGCATATATAGGGGTAGGAGGCCCCCGTTCGCCTCGCTCGACGCCCCTTGGCGGCTACACAATAAGGATTCAGACCATGAGACATGCACGCTGCTGGGCCGGCTTCACCATGTTGGAAATGCTCGTCGTTGTGCTGATCGTCGCGCTGTTGCTGGCCGTGGCGCTGCCCGTGATCGGCAAAGCTCGCGGCGACGCCGGCGTCCAGGGATCGATGGCCAACCTGGTGACGCTGGATGTCGCCCATGTGCTTTACGCCGCCGATTGGAACGGCCGGCAGGTCACCTTTGCTCGTGATGACCTTGCAGCTTTCGGCGACAACGTGGGCGATTACAACGATGCCCACGGCGGCTGCTGTTGCTTCGGGTGCCACCCACCGATCCTCGCCGGCTGGGGCTGCGACGGTTACTTGCATGGGTACTGGATGCACAGCAGCAACGGATGGTGGGCGGTCGAGCCCATCAACTTTCCCGGCGGACCCAACGGTGACACCATTGCGGGCTTTGGCAACTTCCGCATCACCAACGCCAAGCCGTTGCACGAGTACGTCAACGGCCGGTATCAGGAAGCAACCTTCTACCCGCCGAACGACTCAGTCGTGTTAGCCACTCTGGAAAACTGTCTGAACACTCCCTGCGAGTACGACGGTGGCTTCCGGTGCAATCCAGGCTGGTCGAGCTATGACCTTTCGCCGGCTGCCTTTTTCCATCCGGATGTCATGCGCGCGAATGCAGAAGGTGGTTGGCAGGATCCCTGGAGCATCGACCACGGTTTCGAGTCCCCCGGTCTTTTCCAGGCTCAATACCCCGATCTCAAGACGCACATGATCGAGCACCATTGGGTGCAGGGTCCGCCCGCGGAGTGCAATCCCAACATCGATTTGCCGTTTCAGCCCTATGGCGACTGCGAGCCGTACTACTTCAACCACGGGATTGATTCGACGCCGGTGACGCTGTTCTACGATGGCCATGTACGCCTGCTTCCCAACACCGAGGTCTTCGCCGCCGATCAGCAGATCCTCAAGCAGACCGGCGGCGTGGACGGCCTGTGGCATCGCGGAACACCCTTCGGCGAGGACGGCTACTACATCTCCGCCGGCTACGACGGCGTCCCGCTGAGCCACCACATCCTGACTACGGACGGCATCCTCGGCCGCGACACCCTCGCCGAGACACCGCCGAACCCGCTCGCCGCATCCTGGAACCGCATTCGCCCCACCGGCGAAGATGAATTGCGGTCGGCGCTGCATCCGGACATATCATTCAATCTCATGGTGACCACGTCTGAGGGGGATCAACCATGAAGAAGGAGACGCACATCATGAAACGTGCCCGCATCTCAGCCGGATTCACGATTCTGGAGCTACTCGTCGTTGTACTGATCGTCGCGCTGCTGCTGGCGGTGGCGCTGCCTGCGATCGGCAAGGCCCGCGGCGACGCCGGCGTCCAGGGTTCGATGGCCAACCTGGTGACGCTGGATGTCGCCCACGTGCTCTACGCCGCCGATTGGAACGGCCGGCAGGTCACCTGGGTCGTCGATGATCTGGGCGCCTTCGGCTCCGTCAGTGGCTACAACCAGGCCCACGGCGGCTGCTCTTCGCTCTTTGATGAGGGGTGCCATCCTCACATTCTCTGGGGTTGGGGATGCGAGGGTAACATGTGGCGCTACGTGATGACGTTTGCGGGCCACCATTGGGCGGTCGAGCCCATCAACTTCGACGGCGGCCTCGCGGGCTTCGGCAACTTCCGCTTCCCCAACGTCAGAGCGTTCCATGACTATGTGAACGGCCGAGTGTACGAGGAGACGTTCTATGCGCCCAATGACACCGTGCCGTTGGATCTTGCCGCACCGCTCTTTGAGGAACCGTGCGAATTCAACCCTGAAGCCCACCCACCGATTGAAGGCAACCCACCGATCTGGATCAGCTATGTCCTTTCGCCGGCTGCGATGTTCCATCCGGACGTGATGCGCTCGAACGCAGCTGGCGGTTGGCAGGACCCCTGGTCTCTTGACTACGGCTTCGAGTCGCCCGGCCTCTTCCAGGCCCAGTACCCGGATCTCAAAACGCACATGATCGAGCACCATTGGGTGCAGAATCCACCCGCCGAGTGCAACCCGTTCTGGCAAGGCTGTGAGCCGTACTACTTCAACCACGGCATTGACTCGACGCCGGTGACACTGTTCTACGACGGCCATGTGCGGTTGTTGCCCAACACCGAGGTCTTCGCCGCCGACCAACAGATTCTCAAGCAGACCGGCGGGGTGGACGGCCTGTGGCATCGCGGCACACCCTTCGGCGAAGACGGCTACTTCATCTCCGCCGGCTACGACGGCGTGCCCCTAAGCCATCACATCCTGACCACGGACGGCATCCTCGGCCGCGACACACTTGCCGAGACACCACCGAACCCGCTTGCGGCAACATGGGACCGGCCTCGGCTGACAACCACTCGTCCGCGGCTTGGGCTCGCAGTGGACCACCGCGCATCGTTTGATCTCATCCTGACAAGCCCGGAGGGGGACCAACCATGACAACGCAACGCATCATCACCCTTGCTTGCCTTGCCGCAGTCCCGATGACCCTGGTCGCGCCGATCGCATCCGGGCAAGGCCTCGACCGATTTTGGATCGGCGAACGCTTCGGTAGTCTCAGCGGCGATTTCAACGATCCCATTCACTGGCTCGATGGCGACAAACTGGGAATTCCCGGCGAAGAAGATACCGCGGTCTTTGACCCCGCCGGCCTCTACGTGGTGTCGTTCCCAAGCAATCAGATCACCGATCGCGTGCTTATCCGCAGCGGGATGGTGACGTTCGACGTTGATGTCACGACCTACACACTGCTGAACCCTCTGAACAACACGTCCTCGATCGTCATTGGCGAGACTGAAGTAGACACGGCCGGCTTGCAGATCATCGGCGGCACGCTGCATGGGCAGTTCACCGACATCGGCCTCGCCCCGGGCGCCTTCGGCACACTCACCATCACGGGGCCAACAACTCAACTGCTCAACGACTGGCAGCTTCGAGTCGGCAATCAGGGCGCCGCGTTGCTGGAGATCAGTGACGGCGCGACGGCCGCCAACGGTGTCGCCTCCATTGCCGCCGGCGCCGGGTCCTTCGGCGACGCACTCGTCACCGGCGAGTCAACGATCTGGGATTGCGCCGGAACACTCGACGTCGGTAACGGCGGATTCGGCTTGCTCACCATCAGCGACGGCGCTCAGGTCATCAGCGATGACGCCATCATCGCCCAACAGGAATCGTCATTCGGCAACGTCATCGTGAGCGGACCCGGCTCGACCTGGACGATCCTCGGCACCCTGGATGTCGGCCTGCTCGGCTTCGGAACGCTCACCATCGAGAACGGCGCGGCGGTCACCAACCAGATCTTTGCCACCGTCGGTACGTTCCCCCTGCTCGATCCTTTCGGCGAGTTCGGCGGGATCGGTGAGGTCATCATCTCCGGAAGCGATTCCACCTGGACCGTCAACGGCGACCTCTATCTCGGCTTTCTCAGCGCCGGGCGGTGGACCCTCTCTGACGGCGGAAAGGCTCTCGTCAACGGCGATCTGTTCCGCGGTGATTGGCTATCGCTCGACGATCCGCCGCAAACAATCATCGAGCTTGCCGCAAGCGGGGATTACCAGACCGCGGCCATGTCAGTAACCGGCATGGCCGACGGTTTCGACCCGCGCATCGATCTGATCGACGGCTTCGTCCCCCAAGTCGGCGATACCTTTCAAATCGCCACCGCGGATGGCGGACTCGGAGCGTTTGAGTTCGATCTGCCCGAGTTGCCCCCGCCGCTAATCTGGCATGTCATTCAAGACGCCCAGACGGTGAAGCTGCGCGTCGGCCCGATCCCCGGCGACCTCGACGGTGACGGTGTGGTCGGCATACTCGATCTGCTCGCGTTGCTTGCCGCCTGGGGCCCCTGTCCTGATCCGCCCCAAGAGTGCCCCGCCGACCTCGACAACGACACCACAGTCGGCATCCTCGACCTGCTCACACTCCTGGCCAACTGGGGCTAAGCGGGAACCCCAACCCTCGCCGCAACCTGTAACCCCGCGACCCCCGCTCGCGGTCATCGCGCCGGCTGCGACCAGCCTGCCGACCTACGCGGCCAACTCGCTTGCGAATTCCTCCCGACCACTCCATGTAACTCCGATGATCCCATATTGCCGCAACGCCACGATCACGTCGGAACTTAGCGGTTTCTCTGAATCGTTCAACATTGCATAGGCCATCGAATTTGGTGAGCGGATCTCTTTAGTATCATTCCAAGCGAACAGCAGCGCCGTCACATTTGTCCGTTCCGGGCGATTGATCGCGCGAAGGATACGCTCCGGCTTGACCTGCGACGCTGGGATTACGAAATCAAAATTGTGTACGAAGCCGCTCTTGCCCGAAAACTGCACCCTCGGTGTGTAACGGACGCCATGGTCCACCAAGAATTGCTCGACATCCTCAAAGAAAAGACTGACAACATGCTCGGTAGCCGTCATGAACATATCGTTTACGGCGAGCATCGCCTGCAACAGCGCATGCTTCTTCTGTGGAAACGTGTCGGTGCGTGCTTCGACTCTGAGCTCGTCGTCGTTTAGCCGGACTCCGAAGCCATTGAGAATAGTCGTGAGCAGTTGCTTTCGCCAAGGCGAGCTTACATCGCAGCCAGAGAGCGCAAGGTCCCTGATCGTATACCCATCGTCAGTAAGCACCAGATTGCCGTTTGATCGCTTCACGTAGATCTGTAGATAGTCATTGTGGCGATCAAGGAAAGGTGTAGTGATCTCGCATACGCCGCGAATCTCTGCGACGGAAATCCTCGAGCGAAGCCACTCAATGTATGCCTCAACGAGCTCTTGGCAACGGCTCGGCTGCATCAGTGGAGGCTCCGATGAATCTCAGGTACATCCGAAATTTTGCAATACGCCAAGAAATCCTCGAAACTCGTTACGAGATCGGTTGTGTCTCGAAAGTGGTCCTCTGCTAATGTCTGTGCCCCCATCTATCGCCGTAACCCTCACGGTACACGTGGAGGTGGGGACAAGGTAGTATGTTTCCATCTGGGTTTTCGTGCGGTGGGCCATCGAGGTCCAATCGCAAGAGGATTTCTACAGACCTGTAGCGCTCCTGGTAAGTGCATTGCGTTAGTCGGATGCGTCCACGGTTCACATCGGTCAGGAATCTGACACGCATATCTGTTGAGATGATATCGAAGGAGACTTTCTCTCCGGGACCTGGAAAGTCAATTGGCGCTCGATCCGCGAAGCGCTTCGGCATCCCGATCAGAGCGTCGGCTTCGGCTTGGGTAAGCATCGCAGTGGCCTTCAGTATTATCGACTCAACGGACTTCCAGTTCCAGCTCCCTGGCCACGCGAACCCACATGCACGGTGCGAAGCACTGATGCAGCGCACTGCTTCTCGGCGATCTCACCCGCCGAATGGCAGTTCTGGACTCTCGGTCCCACTCCGTCGAGCCTTCGGCGCTTTCTTGAAGGTGCGGAGGTCGTGCCACGGGGGCATGTCCACCTGCTTGCCTTCCAGCAGCTCGGCTACAGTCAGAATCTGGAGGCGCGGATGCTTGGTGCCTGGGGGTGACTGATAGAAACCTCCCTCGGCCGCTTCTGTCCGCATGGCTTTGGTCGGCTCCTGCATCGTGATGAGCACACCAACCGCGGCATCCTCGCGCTCGATGACGCCGCGCAGATCGCGCAGGTGGCTCACGCCCGTCCTGCCAGCCTTTACGGAGAAGATCACTTGCTTGGTCTTGCCCTTGATCCCTTCATCGTGGAAGTAAAGCCGGCCGTCGATTCCCTTGTCTGCTCCCTTCTTACCCTCGACCGGGCGAGCACCAACAAGTCCCAACGCCCACCATTGGAACTGGTACGGATCCTCTTCAGCTAGTCGGCGCGCATCCGGCAACGAAACTGGCTCTCCGACAACCTCGTACTGCGCCTGATCGCCGAATGCGTTGCCCAGCCGATGCTTGATCAAGTTGATTGCGAGGTAGGTGATGTCAATACCTATCCACCGTCGATTCAGCTTCTGGGCCACAGCAACGGCCGTGCCACAACCGCAGAAGGGGTCCAGGACAATCTCACCATCACGGCTGCTCGACTCGATTATGCGCTCAAGCAGGCCTTCCGGTTTCTGCGTGGGAAACCCAAGCCGTTCCTTGTGCCATGACCGGAGAGCTTCGATGTTCGCCCACACATCCTGCATTGGAAGACCCTTCCCTTCGTCCAAGTACCGCTTCAGTCTCGGGAATCCCGTGCGAGTGTAGAAGATCCGTCCGTCGGCGTCATATTGGCGCATTGTTTCCTTCGGGCAGCGCCATACGCGCTTGATGCCCTTCCACTCGTACTCATAACCGCCCCCCTGCAGCCCGGATGTACCCAGATCACCCGACATGAACCGACGCCCGTCAGGGTCCCTATAGCGGTAGTACTGCTCGATGTACGCCTGCTCGTATGGTTGATACAGCTGATGCCAGGTCGCCTGACCCGAGCGCACATAGAACAGGATCGTATCGTGGACGCTTCCGTACCGAGAGGCATCGCTGTGCCCGCTTGTTCGCTTCCAGATGATTTCGTTGCGAAAACTGTCTGGCCCGAAGATGGCGTCCATCAGCATCTTGAGATAGTGGCTGGCGGTGGGATCGCAATGCAGGTAGATGGACCCGGTGAGTTTGAGGACTCGGCGCAGCTCCACGAGCCGCGGTGCCATCATCGAAAGGTACGCCAGCATGTCGCTTGCGCCGAGGAATGTCTTGAACGCGACCATCGCGTGAGCGACCTTGCCGCCGTATTGCAGGGTCTCCTGGAAGGCGGCCGCCGCCGCGCGGTCCCAGCGCCAGGTGTCCTCAAAGGCCTTAATTTGGGCGGCAGCCTGCGTCCCGTTGCGTTCCTCAAACAGCACGTTGTAGGTCGCCTCGGACTTGAACGGAGGATCGAGGTAGACCAGATCGACCGAATCATCGCTGATATACCGGCGAAGGATGTCGAGATTGTCGCCGTAATAGAGGGTGTTCTTCTCCATAGCTGCTTCCAAGACAGAGTGCGATCGAGTATAGCGGAGGCCCGACGGCGCGACGCGAAGCGCATGGGACAGCCCGGCTCGCTCGATCCACCCCTCACCTGGCCACGGCGAGTCGCCACATCCGTGCGCGCGGGGTGGGTTGAGGACGCGCTGGGGCGCGCGATTGCGCCGACTTCAGCCCGCGATAAGCTCCGGAAGCGCTGAGTTAGCGCGAGATAAGCACCCGGAAGGTATCGGATGCGCTTTTGTGCGCGCCATTTCGCCCGGCCGGCGCGCGCCGCGGCTGCCGTTGGGTCCTCTCTGCGCGCGCATAGGTGACCCAACCCTCAAGAACAGTTCAGAATCAAAGATCCGTCCGTCGGGGTACGGGTGCTCCGAGGTGCTGCGCGCGCAGCGGCGCCGGCGGGGCGCGATCCCGTTGGGTGCGCGCCGGGCGATGACGCCGGCTCGACGGGGATGGTGAGCTCCTGATCGGGGCCGACGCGGATGATCAGCGCCGCATCGTCAGGCAAGGTTGGGGCGAGCTGCTCGATTTGCACTGTTCCGCGCCAACGTGCGGGCAGGGCCTTGGTCCGCTGGCGCCGCTTGACTTGGGTCCATTGTGTGAACTCGGCCCGGATGCCGGGCGGCGCGGTGATTCGCGGAGACGGGGGCTGGTCGTTGCTGTCGTAGTCGAGGTAGACGATGGATCGCTCAATCGGACGGCCGGGCTCCAGAATGACAGTCTCACGCAGCGCGAGGAGTCGTTGCAGCCGTCTTGCAACCGCTTCAAGATGAAGCACCTCTACGCCACGGTCGCCGCAATCCAGATAGATGCGGGCCTTCTTTCGGCCGTCATTGCTCAACGTCAGCTTCGCGGTGATCCGGGCGCTGCGGCCGGGCTCAAGGATGTCTGTGCTATGGGAAGCAACAGTGCAGCCGCATGATGTCTTGATGTTCTGGATCTTGATTGTGCGGCTGGTGCGATTGGTCAGCACGAATGAGTGTTCGAGCGTGACGGGCTTGCCGGCGAGGTCGACGATGCCGAAGGCGTGGTGGTGGCGGCCTGCCAGCAGCGGCCGACCGACGGTGAAGTAATAGACGCTGTAGGCGATGCCCACGATCGCGGCGAGAACCAGGATCAGTATTGCCGCCGCCCGGAGCTGGCGGCGCAGCGTTGGACGTCCTAGGTGGGGTGGTCGGTGCACGATACCCAATTATTCCACCCTAACCGGCCCGGAGGCTTGACGCGGTCGATCAACATCCGAAATCGGGCGGGTAAGAGCATTTCGTGTCGCTTGCACGGGCGGGGACCTGCCAGAGTGACAGCCCGAAGCGCCCCGGCGCTGCGGTCGCAGAGACTCCACTGGGCATTGCCTTTGCGAGACGACTCTTGGTTGGCGAGAGGCTGCCTTCGGGAGACGACACGGTATGCGAATGGATCGCTTCACAACGCTTGCCCAGGAGACCCTCGCCGCGGCCCAATCGCTGGCGATCACCAAGAGCCACGCCGAGCTGACGCCGTTACACATCCTCGCGGCCCTGCTGGAGGATCGAAACAGCCTCGCGCATTCGATCATCGCCAAAGCGGGCATGCAGGCCGAGCGCATCGCTGCGGTCGCTTCGGCTGAGCTCACTCGTCTGCCCACCGTCACCGGCGAAGGCGTTGCGCCGCAGGCCAGCTCAAGCACCGCGCAGGTGCTCGCCGAAGCCGAGAAGGAGGCGAAGAACCTTCACGACTCCTACATCTCCACCGAGCACCTGTTGCTGGCGTTGGCTGAGATCAAATCCAACGCCAAGGAAGTGCTGACGGTCAACGGGCTCGACCGCAAGCGGCTGCTGGACGCCATCACGGACTTGCGGCAGGCTTCGGGAGTGGAGCACATCACCGATCCGGGCGCTGAATCAACCTTCGAGGCCTTGAAGAAGTACGGCATCGACCTGGTGGAGAAGGCCCAGCAGGGCAAACTTGATCCGGTCATCGGGCGAGATGAGGAAATCCGCCGTTGCATGCAGGTGCTCGGGCGGCGCACAAAGAACAATCCCGTGTTGATCGGCGAGCCGGGTGTGGGCAAGACCGCCATCGCCGAGGGATTGGCCCTGCGGATTGTCAATCGCGACTGCCCGAGCTCGATGCGCGAGTCCCGGCTGATTGCTTTGGATGTCGGCTCACTCCTTGCCGGGACCAAGTTCCGCGGCGAGTTCGAGGAGCGCCTCAAAGCGGTTCTGAGAGAAGTCACCGCGGCCGAAGGCAAGATCATCCTCTTTATCGACGAGCTGCACGCGATCATCGGGGCCGGCGCCGCGGAAGGCGCGGTGTCGGCGGGCAACATGCTCAAGCCGGCTCTGGCCCGTGGCGAGCTGCGCTGCATCGGGGCCACCACGCTGGATGAGTATCGCAAGCACATCGAAACCGACGCGGCCTTCGAGCGGCGCTTTCAGCCGATCTACGTCGGCGAGCCCACCGTCGAGGAGACCATCGCGATCCTGCGCGGCCTCAAGGGTCGCTACGAAGCCCACCACGGCGTGCGGATTCAAGACGGCGCGTTGGTCAGTGCCGCGAAGCTGAGCCATCGTTACATTGCCGACCGCTTCCTGCCGGATAAGGCGATCGATCTGCTGGACGAGGCCGCCTCGCGGCTGCGCATCGAGAACGACTCGATGCCCGCAGAGCTGGATGAGCTTCGCCGCAGGATCATGCAGCTGGAGATCGAGCGCGAAGCGTTGAAACTCGAGTCCGACCCCGAGTCGAAGAAGCGCCTCGAAGCGCTGGAGCAGGAACTCTCAGGGCTCAATGAGCACAGCGGCCGGCTCAGCGCACAGTGGGAGATCGAGAAGGCCGAGCTGGACAAGATCAAATCGGTCAAAGGCGAGATCGACCAGAAGCAGACCGAATTGGAGCAAGCCCAGCGCCGCGGTGATCTCGAAGCCGCCGCACGCATCCAGTACGGCGAGCTGCGCGATCTGGATCAGCGCCTCAAGGCGGCCGAGGTACAGCTCGCGAAGCGGCAAGCCGAGGGAAAGTCGCTCGTGAGAGAGGAGGTCGATTCGGAGCAGATTGCGGAGGTTGTCGCCAAATGGACGGGCATTCCCATGGACAAGCTGGTCGAAGGCGAACGGCAAAAGCTCCTGCAGATGGAGGATGAGATTCGCAAGCGGCTCGTCGGCCAGGATGACGCGGTCGGCGCGGTCTGCGATGCGGTGCGCCGCAATCGGGCCGGCTTGGGCGAAGCAACGCGCCCCATCGGGTCGTTCCTCTTCCTCGGGCCCACGGGCGTAGGCAAGACCGAGCTGTGCAAGGCTCTGGCGGAGTTCCTCTTCGATACCGCCGACGCCATGGTCCGCATCGACATGAGCGAGTTCATGGAGCAGCACGCGGTCGCCCGGCTGATCGGCGCGCCGCCGGGGTATGTCGGTTACGAGGAGGGCGGCCGGCTGACTGAAGCGGTGCGGCGTCGGCCCTACTGCGTAGTGCTCTTCGATGAGATGGAAAAAGCCCACCCCGATGTGAGCAACGTGCTGTTGCAGGTGCTCGACGACGGCCGGCTGACCGATGGCCACGGCCGAACCGTCGATTTCCGCAACACCATCATCGCTATGACCTCCAACATCGGCTCGGCGGCGATCATGGAGTTGGCCGCATCAGGGGCGATCGATGTCGAAATCGAAGCCCACGTCCGCGAGATGCTCAAGAAGACCCTTCGGCCGGAGCTGCTGAACCGCATCGACGAAACGATCATCTTCCACCAACTGACGAGAGACGATCTTGCGCAGATCGTCGAGATCCAGGTGGAGCATCTGTGCCGGCGACTTGCCGATCGCGACCTGTCACTGCAGCTCACCACCGCCGCCCGCAAGGCACTGGCGGATGAAGGCTACGACCCGCAGTTCGGGGCTCGCCCGTTGAAGCGTGTCATCCAGCATCGCCTGGAAAACCCCATCGCCACCCGCATCCTCGCCGAGGACTTCACCCCCGGCGACACCATCAAAGTCGACTACAAAGGCAAGACCTTCACCTTCGAGCGCAGCGAACCCGCCGAGCAACCCGAACACGAACTGATCGAGGACGGGTAGGCGTTGGGGCGACGAGAGCGTCGCCGCGGCGTTGATCGCGACGAACCCCCCGGCAGAGCCGGGGGCTAAGGGATTGGATTCACGCTTCGGTTTGGTCCGCTTCCATCGGCGGGGATCCCGACGCGTCGGGACGGCTCGCTGGGCAGGCGTCTCGCCCGCCGACTGGACGGGTCGTATGATCTCGGCGATGAGCTTCGATGTTGGCAATCTTCCCCGGCCGCAGATCGCAGAGTTCTGCGTGAGGCACGACATTCGCCGGTTGGCATTGTTCGGGTCGGCCCTACACGGTGACTTCACGCCGGATAGTGATGTCGATTTGCTCGTGGAGTTCGAGCCGGGCACGCGGCTAGGCCTCGCGTTCTTCCGTATCCAGGACAGGCTGTCTGAAATACTCGGGCACAAAGTCGACCTTCACACCCCACAATCGCTCAGCAAATACTTCCGCGACGAAGTCCTGGCCGAAGCGAAGGACATCTATGTCGCGGCATGACGACAGGGTCAGCCTTCGCCAGATGCTGGAGCATTCCCGTGAGGCGGTGGACATGGGCGCAGGCCGCACGCGGGCCGACCTTGACTCCGATCGCCAATTGAACCTGTCCCTGACCCGGCTGGTCGAAGTGGTGGGCGAAGCCGCCAGCCGTGTTTCAAACGAGATGCGATCCGCGCACCCCGGAATCCCGTGGCAGGAAATTATCCACATGAGGAACCGATTGATCCACGCCTATGATCTCGTTGACCTCAACGTGCTCTGGGACGTCGTGGACTTGGACCTCCCACCACTCATTCAGCAACTGGAACGGATCATCGGCAAGTAACGACCATTGATCCTCGCCGAGGACTTCACCACCGGCGACACCATCAAAGTCGACTACCAAGGCAAGACCTTCACCTTCGAGCGCACCGAACCCGCCGAGCAACCCGAACACGAACTGATCGAGGACGGGTAGGCGTTCGGGCGACGAGAACGTCGCCGCGGCGTTGATCGCGAAGAACCTCCCGGCAGAGCCGGGGGGTGAGGGATTGGATTCACGCTTCGGTTTGGTCCGCTTCCATTTCGGCGGCGCCTATTGGCGGTTCGAGCGGTAATCGTCGAGCGAGATCGAGATAGGCGTCGTAGCTTGACCGTAGCTCGTGCATCGTGTCGCCGGCGAACTTCTCGACAAACGCTCGTGCGATCTCGAATGCGACGACATTCTCCATGACCACGCTCGCCGCCGGCAAGGCGCACACATCCGAGCGCTCGTAGGTGCTTCGTCGGGCTTGCTTGGTATTGAGATCAACGCTGGGCATACCTTGCAGGAGCGTGCTGATCGGCTTCATTGTGCCGCGCACCACGATGGGCATGCCGTTGGTCATCCCGCCTTCGATCCCCCCGGCGTTATTCGTCGGACGCACAAACCCCAGGTTTGGCTTGGAGCTTCGCGCATCGTCATACTCAATCGGATCGTGCACCTGCGAGCCTCGCCGCAACGCGCACTCCTTGCCCAGCCCGATCTCAACGGCCTTGAACGCCTGAATGCTCATCACTGCCGCGGCTAACCGACCGTCCAGCTTCTGATCCCAATGCGCGCAGGAACCCAGGCCGATGGGGCAGCCAAACACGTGCGCCTCAACCAGGCCGCCGACGGTGTCCTTGTCGATCTTCGCCTGGCGGATGTGCTCGATGATCCGTTCGCTTACCTCCGGACCGGGACAATACACCTCGGACGAATCGCGATCGGCGACCAGTTGGTCAAGATTCTCCTCGCTCGGCTGAACATCGGTGATCGCATCCAGCAGTCCGCGAACGAAGCCAAACGATGTGATGCCGAACTCGCGCAGCAGGCATCGGGCGACGGCTCCGGCGGCGGTGCGCCCGGCGGTCTCACGGGCGCTGGCCCGCTCCAGCGTGTTGCGGCAGTCGGTGGTCAGCCACTTCATCGCCCCGGCGAGGTCCGCATGACCCGGGCGCGGCCGATACACCGGCGGCGTGCGCCGAAGATCGTCCAGGCGGTTGTCTTTATTTGGAATTTGGATCACCAGCGGCGCCCCGGTGGTCCGCCCCAGCCGAACCCCGCCGAGGATCGTGACCGCATCTGATTCGATCCTCTGCCGGCGACCGCGGCCGTAACCGCCTTGGCGACGGCGCAGCTGGGCGTTGATAAAGTCGATGTCCAGCACCAACCCCGCGGGAAGGCCGTGGATCAGACACGTCACGGCCGGGCCGTGCGATTCGCCGGCGGTTTGGTAGGTGAGAAGGCTCATGCGACGACATCCTACAGACCCGCGGCAAGGGGCGGGCTATCTGATTCGTTGTCGCTTACCATACCTCGACCATGAAAGAACTCACGCCGCGCCAGATCGTCGCCGAGCTCGATCGGCACATCATCGGTCAGGACCAGGCCAAGCGGGCGGTCGCGGTCGCCGTGCGCAACCGCTGGCGTCGGCGGCAGCTTGATCCCGATCTGGCCCGTGAAGTCGCGCCGAAGAACATCATCATGATCGGCCCGACCGGCGTGGGGAAGACCGAGATCGCCCGCCGGCTCTCGGCCCTCGTCAACGCCCCGTTCATCAAGGTCGAGGCGAGCAAGTACACCGAGGTGGGCTACCACGGCCGGGACGTGGAATCGATGGTCCGCGATCTGCTGGAGCTGGGCGTGAGCATGGTTCGGGCCGAGCAGGCGGATGTGGTCCGCGAGCAGGCCGAAGCGGCGGTGGAGCGTCGCCTGGTCTCGCTGCTGTTAGGTGAAGCCACCTCAACGCCGAGCGAACGATTCGTCGCCGACGGCGACGGAGGCCCGCCGGTGCAAGACACCGCCCAGGCCGAGCAGCACGAGCATGTTCGTCAGCGGATGGGCGAGAAGCTGCGCGACGGGTTGTTTGAGGATCGAGAGATCGAGATCACCGTTCGGGAGAAGCAGGCCATTCCCATCATCGGCATGATGGGACCGGACCAGATTGATCCCGGCTTCGCTTCAGTGTTGGAGAACATTCTGCCCGAGCGATCACATCGGCGGCGCGTCACGGTCGCCCGCGCGCGGGCCATCCTGCTGGAAGAGGAGACCGACAAACTCATCGACAATGAGAAGATCATCGAGCAGGCGATCGAGCGCACGGAACAGACCGGCATCATTTTCCTTGATGAGATGGACAAGATCGCCGCCCCGGGCGGTGCGAAGACCGGATCAGCCGACGTCAGCCGCCAGGGGGTTCAGCGCGATCTCCTGCCGATCGTCGAAGGTTCAGCCGTCAACACCCGCTACGGCGTGGTGCACACGGACCAGATCCTCTTCATCGCGGCTGGAGCCTTTCATAGTGCTGCGGTGAGCGATCTGATGCCGGAGCTGCAAGGGCGGTTCCCGATCCGCGTCGAGCTTGATCCGCTGGGCAAGGAGCATTTCAAGCGCATCCTCATTGAGCCCGATGCTGCGCTGACCAAGCAACAGGAAGCGCTGCTGGGCACCGAAGGGCTGAAGATCGTCTTTGTCCCCGACTCGATCGACGCCATGGCCGAGCTCGCCGCCGAGGCCAACTCCCGGATGGAGAATATCGGTGCGCGGCGACTGATGACCATCATCGAATGCGTGTTTGAGCAGATCAGCTTCGACGCGCCGGAGCTGGCTGGTCGAGGCGAGAAGGAGATCACCATCACCGCTGAGTTCGTGCACCAGCGCCTCCAAGAGATCATGAAGGACGAGGATCTCAGCCGGTTCGTGTTGTAGCGGTCAGATTTCAGCGGCTATTGATTCTTCAGTGCCGCTGCGAACGCTTCGGTCGGCGCTTGACATCCCGTCCAACGCTCAAACTGCATCGCCGCTTGCCGCAGATACATGTCCAAGCCCGAAATCGCCCGTGCCCCGTGGGCTTGGGCCTGTTGAATCAGCGGCGTGCGCTGGGGCATGTACACCGTATCGAAGACAGTGACGTTCTCGTCCAGGGGGACGTCGTCGGGAAGCGGTGATTCATCGGCGGCCGGACCGCCGGCCATGCCGATCGGCGTGCAGTTGATGAACACGTCAAAGCGATCGCCGGCGATGGCGTCCGGCTTGCCGACGGCAACCTTCCCGCGACCGCCGGTCGCGGCTTTATGGCTGGCGACCAGCGCTTCGGCCCGTTCCGGTGACCGGTTGAACACGACAACCGTTGCCCCGTACTCGACGAGGCCCGCCACAACGGCCCGAGCCACGCCGCCGGCCCCGAGCACGGCAATCCGCACGCCCGCCAAGGCCGACCGCTCAATGCCCATCCCCGCACACAGCGCTTCCCGCGCAGCCGGCGCATCGGTGTTGAAGCACTCGATGAAACCCTCATCGCTTACAACCAACGTGTTGGCGGCCCCGATGCGCTCGACCAAGGCATCGATCCTGCCGCCGCGATCCGCTACAAATCGCAGCAGGTGCTCCTTATGCGGACTGGTCACGCTCGCGCCGCGGAAACCCAGGTGTTGATGATCGAGCATCGCGCCAACGGTCGCCTTGAAATGCTCGTACTGGGGCGGAATCGCCATCGGCAGGTATGCGCTAGCGTGTTCGACCGCTTCGAACCCGGCGTTGTGGATCGACGGGCCGAGCGAATGCTCAACCGGCCACCCGATCACCCCGTAGACCTTCGTCGGGGGGCCAATGCGCTGGAACCGATACACGTTCTGCAACTCATCGATCGTCGGCTGACCCGGCGCGGTCATCTCTGCGGACCGATCGGTCGTAAAGGTCAGCAGCCCGCCGAACTTCGGCGCCAACACCCGGCTCATCAAGCCGAAGCGCCCCATACACAAGGCGATCATCGGCTTGGCTCGTTGGGCCAGCAGATCAAGCGCTTCGAGATTGTCGCGTAACGACCGAGCCTGCCAGGCGACCTTGATCACCGAACACGCCGGCTCGTTGGTCATCGCTTCGATCCTTTGCAACAGGTCCGCCGGCCTGCGATCGAAGTCGTGAACGGAAAGGATCAACGAAGTATGCGCATCGCGGGCCCGCTCGCCGTCTTTGAGAGCCGCGCTGATCGCGCGGCGCAGGCGGGTGTCGCGCTGATACGCGGCCAGCTCGATGTCGATATACCGCGGCGGATGATCGGCCCGGACCAGCGCCTCGAAGATCTCTGCTCGATGGTCTTCGGTGCCGCCATAGTCTCCACCCTCACCGCACACACGGCAGGTGACGATGCACGGGGCGGGACATCGGCGGACCAGGGCCTTTATTGCAGCGAGCGCGTCGGGTTCCTCAGCCAGGGCGTCGATCCGCCATTCGATCAGCCGGGCCCCGGCTTCGACCGCCTGCGTCGCCCGGCGAAGCGCCGCATCCGGCTCATCGGTCCCACGCACCGGTATGGAAGCTGCGAGAAGCGTCACACCAGCCCCATAGTACGGGCTGGCCCGGGCTCGCAACCGGCCCGCGGTTAGGCCGCCACAGGACCCCGGTACCATGGCCGGCATCGAAGAGCCCCGGGTCATCGAAGATGCCTATCGCTTTCTGCGCAGCCATACGGCTGGGGAGCTGCGGTTTGATGAGAACTTCCGGCCGGTCCGCTACGCGATCGACCCCGCCGGCCGGCCTGTCGCGCCGGTCATGTACGCCATGCTCGAAGCGGTGGACACGGTGCTGTTTATCCCCCAGAACGCTCAAGGCGCGATGGAGCTGCAGGTCACGCTGTCGGAGCTTGATCCCGACGGGCCCGACGCGGCTGCGATGGATCGGTGGCGGATTTATCACGGCGAGCCGCGCGACATCCACTGGGCAATCCTTGAAATCGACGCGGCTCGCTACGAGGAGTCAATCATCGACGGCGTGGCTCTCGTCCGCCCCAATCCGCTGGCGCAGGATGAGCCGCGGCTGTGCCAAACGATCAACGACCGCCACACCGCCGACCTGCGCACGTTGTGCCGGCACTTCGCCAACGCCGACGTGGAGCATCCGACGCTGGTCGGCGTGGATCCGCTGGGGTTCGACGTTCGTCGACGATTTGAGGTCATCCGCCTGCATGGGGCCGAGGCGATGCAGACCGCCGACGATGTCCGCAGCGTCTTTGAGCGGATGGTCCGCGAGGCGAGCGCCGCTGCGCCGCCTGAGCCCGGCACATCAACCACATAATCTCCGGCATGCCGGGGGCTATCTGACTACACTGCGGCACACGAAGCACTGCACGCGGAACTTACTTCGATGCTCATTGACCATATCCCACTGCGTGAGTTTGCGTCCCGACGAACGAAGCTGTTGACGGGGCTCAAGGCCAGCGCCGCGCTGGTGTTCGCAGGTTCGCATGATCCGGACAGCGATACGCCGTTTCGGCCGGATGCGCACTTTGAGTACCTCACGGGGATCGTCGATGAACCCGGCGCGGTGCTGCTGCTTGATCCGGCCAATCCCGTCGAGGACCGCCGGAGCATGCTCCTTCTTGCGCCTCTGAACCCGGAGCGCGAGAAGTGGGATGGGTATCGGCTCCAGATCAGCCGGGCCCTGCGCGAACGGACGGGATTGCAGGCAATCTTTCGTACCGAGATGTTGCCTCGCCTACTCAACTCCGCAGCCGTTCGCAGCAAGCGGTTGGCATGTCTGCATCCGCCGGCTCAATACGACCAGCCGATCTCGCCGGACCTTGCTCTTTTCACGAAGGTCGCCCAGCGCCTCTGCGGCATCGTGATCGAGGACCGCACGGACATGCTGGCCAAGATGCGAGCGGTGAAATCCCGCAACGAGATCGCCATGATCCAGCGGGCGATCGACATTACGGCCGGCGGCTTCGGGGCGATGATGCGATCGATCCGCCCAGGCATGAACGAGTTCGATGTGCAGGAGATCGTGGAGCACGCGTATCGAACGCACGGCTCGCGCGGCTCTGCGTTTCCCACCATCGCGGGGTCGGGAGTCAACAGCACCGTGCTGCACTATTGCGCCAACGACCAGCCGCTTCGCAAAGGTGACTTGATCTGCGTTGATTCGGGCGCATCATTCGGCGGGTACAGCGCGGATATCACACGCACGGTGCCGGTCAGCGGCAGATTCAACAAACGGCAGCGTGAGGTCTACGAGATCACGCTCAAGGCTCAGCGCGCAGCGATCCAAGCCATCAGGCCGGGCGTCATGTTCTCCAAGATCGACGATGCCGCACGCCGTGTCATCGACAAGGCCGGCCTCGGGGACTTCTTCATCCACGGGATCGGCCATCATCTCGGTCTCCAGACGCACGACGCCTCGCCGGATGCGCCTTTGCGCCAGGGCGCCGTCGTCACCATCGAGCCGGGCATTTACATACCAGAGGAGAAGATCGGCATCCGCATCGAGGATGACATCCTCGTGACCAGGACCGGCGCGAAGAACCTGTCTGCGAAGATTCCCAAGACGGTGGCGGCGATCGAGAAGTTGATGGCGCGCCAATGACCACATAGCCCCCGGCTTGCCGGGGGTGCGCCTGCGAATCGGCGGTTCCAGTTGTATTGGCGCATCCACCCGCCGCAAGCGGCGGACTATGTCGGCGGTCAGAAATCCCAATCCGGTTTCGGGTCCGGCAGGCGCAGGACGCGGTCCAGTTGTTCGAGCAGTTGGGGCTCAGCGGAGCAGTCGTCGGTAATGGCGAGCCCCGTAGCCGGGCGAACGCCGAGCCACATTCGAGTAAACGCGTTCACCGATGCGTCGAGGGTCGCCAAGGAGGAATCCGCCCCGCGCCGGGCGCCCGAGGAAGGTCCAAGCGAAACGACGTACTCGCCCGCGACTCCCCGCCACGGAGCATTCTCAGGGAGAAACCTCTCGATCGGATCGGTGAGCCGGAGGTTGAATCGCACATCGTCACCGGGCAGATGCGTCTGGTCCAGACACTTCGGTAGATCGCAGATGCGCATCTGCCAATACGCGTTGCATTCGATACGCTGCTCATACTCGCCGCCTCGGCTCAAGGTTTGCGACTCAAATGGCCGGTCGATCAGGTCCTGCCATTGAATGCCCGCCGGCTCGCGGACCGAGATCATGGCGACTTGATCGGCGAGGCTCTTGATGATCGCCAGTAGTTCCCGAAATTGCCGCGGTGTCTGCCAGGCCATCCATTTCACGGTGTACGGGCCGAATTCGACATTGTCCTTGACGGCGAACCAAATGTGGTGCGTAAGCCGGCCATCCGGCCCGTCGAAATAACCCAGGCCGAAGCTCTGCTTGTAGGAGCTGAGCATCTCCGCATGGGTGAACTGCAACGGGGCCACGCTGCACGCGCCGTGGCGGCGAAGCCGGTCGAGCCGGTTGGCGTGCACCGCAGATCGGTCGTCTACGGTCAGCCGGCGGGGGACGCGCGGGTCGAGATCAACTTTCAGCCGGGCCGGGTCAAACCGAATCCAATACTCGTAGCCGCCGGCGCCGAAGCCGAGGCGGTCATAATAGCCCTGTTCGAACATGCCCAAGACCGAGACAATCGCGCCTGCGGCGACATCGTCAGCCACCGCTTGTGCGGTCAATCTGCTGGCGCGTCGTTGCTTGCGGGCAATCCGGCTGGTGGTGACGCCGGCCACACATGACATCGGCAGGTCAGCGTCAAGATAGCGCATCGTTCCCGGAACTGTGTTGACCAAACACTCCGCCTCGCCGTTGAGTTCGGCCACGATCGCCCGACCGGCTTCGAGGATGAGGTCCATGACCTCCTCCTTGCCTTCCCGCAGCCAGCCGGTCTCTCGCCAGATGCGTTGCACGGCCTCGCGGTCCGTGGCGGGTTCGTAGTCGCGAAACTCCATGGGCCGCATTCTAACGGCAAGGCAGTTCAATGCTGCGTTGAGTCGCCTCGAGCCAGCGCGACGAAATACGTGGTTTCATCCACGGGCGTAAACACCACGCGATCACCCGCACGAGCGCCATGCCGCTTGAACCATGAGCCCCACGCGCGCGTCCGCAGCATGGTCCGCGGGCCGACGATGTCGGTTTCGATGGATGGTCCGTCGTGAAGGATCAGCGTCAGCGGATCAGCCGCCTGCCGTTTGGTCGCGCCGCCGATCGACGATCTGGGGAACCGATCGATGATCCCGGAAACATAGATGCTGTTGTTGCGAAGGTTTCCCGGCGTCAGCACGACATGGAATGACTGATCGGTGCGGTCTTGCTTGGTCCAGGTCGGCGCATCATCGAGCGTCAGCCAGGCGAGCCCCTGAAGCGGACGGATCGCCGGCCCGGTGGAGCTCGGCTGAACATGCTTGAGCCAGATCAGCGTGCAATACCGGCTGTTGCGCTTGGCGTTCCAAAAGGCGGGCTCGCCGCCGATCAGCTCGTTGTAATCGCGCCTGATTTGACGGACCCGGCCGGGCGTCAGCTTGTCTTCACAGATGACGTGTTCGGCGACGGCGGCGGCCCGGTACGGCCCGGCCGACTGCTTGAAGAAAATACGATCGCCCGGCTCGATGACGTCATACGGCGCCCTCGGTTGACGGGTGAGGCGGCACTCAATGGTCTTGCGCCCCGCAAGCAGCGCATCAATGTACGGCCTGTACAGGACGGCAACGTGAATCATCGCGCGCGGGCTCAGTCGGGCGAAGGCATCGCGAGGTCCGCAGCAGCGCCGGCCTGGGCGAACCGCTGGATCAGTCGTGAACTGCTCAGCCCGGGCCGATGGGCCACGACCCTGATGGCCCCTCCGTACTGCTCGACGACCTCCCCGCCGAGCACATCTTGCGGTGAATAGTCACCGCCTTTGACCAGCAGATCGGGCTTGAGGCGGCGGAGGATCTCATGCGGCGTCGGCTCGCCGAAAACGATCACATAGTCCACAAACTGCAAGGCCGAGAGCACCTCGAGGCGCTGGGGCTCATTGCACACCGGCCGGCCTTCGCCCTTGAGCCGCCGCACCTGCTCATCGGAGTTGACGGCGACGACCAGCACATCTCCGAGTTGCTTCGCCTCGGCGAGGTAGGCGACGTGGCCGGCGTGAATGAGGTCGAAGCACCCGTTGGTGAAGACGATCTTGTGACCGGCCTGGCGGTGCACAGCCAGCTCGACGAGCAACTCTTGGAGGCTCCGCACCTTCCCATCAAGCGAGCGAGTTTCTGCGAGCACCGCGCGCTGCACATTGGCGAAGGGGATCGGCTGGGCGCCGAAGACCTCGACGGCCAACCCGGCGCCGGCGTTAGCGAACCGCACGGCATCATTCCAATTGAACCGGTTGGCGACGGCCCCGGCCAAGGCCGCCAAGACCATGTCCCCCGCGCCGGTCACGTCGTACACCGATCGGGCCGAGGTCGGCACCAGCACCGGATCCCGGCCTCGCTCATGCAGCAACGCTCCCTGGCGGTCGAGGGTCAGCACCACGGCTTCCAGGTCCAGATCGGTCAACAGTTTCGCAGCCAGGCCGGCGTTGTGGATCTGCGACGCTTCGATGGGCGTGCCGAGCCCCGTCGCCAACTCAGCTTCGGAGCGGTTGGGCGTGATCGCGGTTGCGCCGCGATACTTCGAATAGTCCGCGATCGCCGCTGGATCGACGACGAACGGCTTGCTTCCGGCCCGGCATCGCTCGATGAGTTGTTGGCACAAGGCCGCGCAGCAGACGCCTTTGTCGCAATCCTCCAGGCAGACGATGTCCACCTCGTCCAGGCGAGCCGTAATCAGCTCAAGCAATCGCTCAGCGAGATCTTCGCCCAACGGATCGCGGACTTCCAGATCGACCCGAAACATCTTCTGCGGGTGGCGGTGCTGGGCCAGACCGATCATGCTGCGCTTGATTGTGGTCGGACGGCTGGCATCTTCCAGCAGACCTTCAACGCCGCAGCCGGCCTCGGCCAGTGCATCTCGCAAGATCTGTGCCTCATGGTCGGCGCCCACAACGCCGAAGCACAGCACATCCGCTTTCAGCGCTCGCAGGCACAGCGCGACGTTGGCCGCCCCGCCTGCGTGATCCTCGAAGCGAGTGGCATGAAGAATCGGGACAGGAGCCTCTGGGCTGAGGCGTTCGGCCGCTCCGTAGACATACTGGTCCAACATGAAGTCGCCCACCACCATCGCGGTGAAGGGCTCATACGCAGCGAGACGTTCCAGGAGCGTGGGCATCACTGATCCGTAAGAAGAAATCACTGGCCGGTGCGGTCGTGGCCCGGCACAGGGGACTCTACCGCGCGACGGCGTCGAGGATGAGCCGTCGCAACGCCTCAGCCCCGTCGAAAACGTCAAGAGCCGGCTGCGGAATCACCACCGGGACCGGCCAGCGGCTCAAGTCTATCAGGAGTTGTGCTTTGACCCAATCCTTGGGGGTCATCACCATCGCGTCGAGCCCCTCACACAGGCCCTCGGCCACGGCCAGCTTGGCCCGGCCATACCGCTGGTGGTCACGGACGGGCAGGTTGACCGCCACTTCAGCCCCGGCCTGCTGTAGCTGCAGGATGATGGAGCGCGGATGGCCGACGCCCAGCATCGTCAGCAGCCGCTTGCCGCGCAGCCAATCCACCGGCTCGCGGCGCTCATCAGGATGATGAACAGCCAAGTGCGTCCAAGTGTGGCGCGACCAGGCGACCGGCGGCCGGCCATGATGCCGCTGGATCGCTCCGGCAATCGAAGAATCGACGCCTTCGGCGCGGGTCACCACGACCGCATCGGCACGCCGGAGGCTCGCGAGAGGCTCGCGCAGATGACCGGCCGGCAGGAGCCGATCATCGAACGTGTTGCGCGAGGCGTCGATCAGCACGAGATCAAGATCGCGCCGAATACGGCGATGTTGAAATCCATCGTCCAGCAGTACGCAGTCGATTGTCGGGCATCGCAGGCGAACCGCGCGAATGGCCGCGAGGCGGTCCGCCTTGGCAACCACCGGCACATCGGGCAGGCGCTGTGCGTACTCCGCCTGCTCATCGCTGCTCTCGCCTGCTCGGGCGCGGTAGCCGCGCATCGCGATGACGGGAAGCCGGCCCTGATTGACAAGCAGATCGGCGATCCAGGCCACCATCGGCGTCTTGCCCACACCCCCGGTGGTGAGATTTCCCACCGAGATGACCGGCACATCGACCGAGGCCACAGCGTTACCGCGATCGAACCGTGCGTTGCGGGCTGCGATCGTCAGGCCATAGACCCACGAGGCGGGCACCGTCAGCGGCGACGCAAACCCCGGCAGCGGACCGGTCACGGTTGATTGCCCTTCTCGCTACGTTCATCCGGCGTCGTGGCCCCCGCTGTCTTGGCCGCCTTGCCGAACGCTGTCACGGCTTTGGCCACGCGCTGGCGGTCTGCTTTGCGCTCTATGCGCAGCGTATTGACCAAGTCAATCCCGGCCGTGACGACCACGAGCCCGAGTGTGAACAGGACCAGCAGCCAGGTGATGATGTATTGAGAATGGTCCGTATCGTGGTCAAGGAAGCTCAGCCCGCGAACAAGGATCGGCAGCGACACCAGCATCACGATGATCGACGCCCGTCTGATTCGCCGCCGAGTGTCGGGGACTTCCCGGCGGCCGAGGCGCTGCCAGTACCACATGATCCAACCGGCCACGATCAGGGCCAGTGGAATCGTCACCGCCGCCGGCATGTGCACCGCCAAGATCATCCGCATCCACTCCCGGCATCAGCGCGCAATGGAAGCATGACGCAGTAGATCAATCGACGAGCAAGCCATGCGTGAGCAGCATGATTCACGATGCGGCCCTTTCCGTCAGCGCTGAACTCCCTCGGTCACTGGGGACAGAAAGGCCCGGCTTGGGGAGCGCAATCTGACGCTCGGGAAACATCTGATCGACGCGGGCCAGCACATCGGCGGGCTGGATCAAACACATCAACGCGTTGCCAAGCCCGGGGTGTTTGTAGTCAATGGATTCGCCCCGCGCGCTCACCTCGATGCAAACCACCGCATCATCCACGCCATACGGCCCAACCTCCTGCGGATCCGTCGGCCCATACAGCCCCAGGCATGGCCGGGCAAACCCGACGGCCATGTGCAACGGGGCTGAATCGTTGCCAATGACCAGGGCGGCGTCGGCGATGACGGCCATGGTCTGGCCGAGGCTGGTGCGCCCGACCAGATCGATGAGCGAGGCTGCAACCTCGGGCTCACGTGAAACGATCTCCCGCACCTGCTCGCGCTCCGCGGGCGACCCCACCAGGATCGCCCGGCCGAAGCCGCGCGCCACCAGCGGCTCGACCAGCGCGGACCAACTCCGTTGCGGCCAGCGCTTGCTCGGCCAGCGGCTGGTCGGGGCAAGCACGACATAGGTCTCGTCGGACAGGCCCAGCTCCGCCCGGCGATCCGTCCACCAGGCGCGGTCGGTATCGGCGACGTACAAACTCATGTCGTACCTCAACTCGATGCCTTGGGCCGTCAGCAGCCACATCATTTGTTCAACGGTGTGTTTTGCGGCCGAAGGTGGATGTCGCACGTTGTAGCCCAACCGGCCGAATTCACGTGCTGCGCGCAGGCCGATGCGGTGCTTGGCGAACGTGGCCCAGGTGATCAGCCCGCTACGGCCAAGACCCTGACAGTCGAACACGAGGTCGTAGCCGCGCCGGCCGAGCGCGGCGAACCAGTGAAGCATCTCCCAGGCCACGGCTGGATCCCGCCACCACCGGGCGAATCGCGCGCGTGGGAAGAGCACCGCTTCGTCTAGGGCCGTATGGGCGCGAATCGCAGCCGCAAAGTCCTCCTGCACCAGCCAGTCGATGGTCGTCTGCGGATACGCACGACGCAGACTCGCCAGCACCGGCACAGTCCGGCACACATCGCCCAGGGCGCTGGGTCGAACGATCAGGATGCGCTTCGGCTGGGCCATCGCTGCCTGCTTCCCTGTTTATCGCGCAGAACTACCGCATATCTTAGGGTCCCGGACAGCCCCGGTTCGCCGGCATGCCGGAGGCTCAATGGGTCGCCAGCGGCTCGCGCCGCAGCCGTGAGCCGGGAAAGATGGTCGCCGGTGGAGACGCACGGGCGGGAACCGTTTGGCGGGCCTGTCCGTATCCGACGTATGGGGTGACGTTGTTCCCGGACGGCTCTGGGCGGTCCGTTGTGTGGGGGTTCGGCTTTCTACAGTGGTTAGACCGAAGCCGATACGATCCTTGATAGAACTATGGTCACATTCGATCCCCGGCTGCGGGGCGACGTGGCTGGATTCACTCAATTCCCGGACCGGGCTCGGCCCACTTCGTGTTGCCAATCGTGAGTGAAGCATACGAACCAGAGCGACCGCTGAATCCTTCGGCCACCCAGGACGAACCGCCGTTGTCCCTGGCGGATTCCAACGAAGGATCAACACAGGCGGTGGACGCAGCTGGCGGCGCCGCGAGCGACACCGGTGCGCGCGATCAACCGGCCGCCGGCGAATCCACCGCAGCGCCCGGCCAAGGCACCTCCACCGGCGGGTTCGAGACGATGCTCGGCAAGCTCGTCGTGCAGCGCGGATTGGCCACAGCCGAGGAGGTGGAGCTGTGCCACGCCTTCCAGCGGGAATCGGCGCAACTCGACGAACCGCGCACCCTCACCGATCTGCTGGTTGAGCGCCAGTTCCTCACGCCGCGACAACTCGACCGGCTGCGACGCGAGTTTGAGGCGAAGAAATCGACCGAGCAGATTCCCGGATACAAGATCAAACGGAAGCTCGGCTCCGGGGCCATGGCCACGGTCTTCCTGGCCAGGCAGTTGAGCCTGGACCGCCTGGTCGCCATCAAGGTGCTGCCGAAGAAGCTCTCGGCCAACAAGAACTTCATCGATCGGTTCTACAAGGAAGGCCGGGCGGCGGCCCAGCAGAACCATCCCAACATCGTCAGTGCCTACGACGTCGGCAGAGCGGGCGATCAGTACTACTTCGTGATGGAATATGTGGACGGGCAGACCGTCTACGACCGCATTGTCAAGGGCAAGCGCATTATCGAAGCCGAGGCGATCCAGGTCGTCACCCAGGTGGCGAAGGCCCTGCAACATGCCCACGAAAAAGGCTTCATCCACCGCGATGTCAAGCCCAAGAACATTATCATCAGCCGTAAGGGTGCAGTGAAGCTCGCCGACCTTGGCCTGGCCAGGGCGATGAGCGACCGGGCCGCCGCAGAGGCTGAAGCCGGCCGGGCCTACGGCACGCCCTATTACATCAGCCCTGAACAGATCCGCGGTGAGATCAAGATCGGCCCCGCCGCCGACATCTACGGCCTGGGGGCGACCTTCTACCACATGGTCACCGGCAAAGTTCCCTTCGACGGGAAGAATCCGTCGGCGGTCATGCACAAGCATCTCAAGGCCGAACTGACCCCGCCTGACCACATCAACCCCAACATCAGCGCCGGCTGCGCTCAGGTCATCGAGATGATGATGGCCAAGCGTCCCAAGGACCGCTATCACAGCGAGGCGGACCTGCTGGCGGACCTGAAGCTGATCGCCAAAGGTCGGCCCCCGCATTTCGCCCATCGCAGCCTGGACCTTTCCGACGTCGCGCCCGCGTTGACCGGCGAGCCCGCATTCCCGCCGCCGGCCGACCCGAAGCGATCCAGCCGCAGCAGCGTACTGGAGAGCCCGGCATTCATCATCGTGCTGCTGATCATGATCGTGAGCCTGTTGGCCAACGCGATCATGATTCTGATGCGGCAAAGCTAGCCTGGAAGATTCACCACCCAGACCACCCAGCGCGATACAATATCGCCATGGATATCTACATCGACACCGCGAACCTGGATGAGATAAAGCGGGCTGCGGATCTGGGCGTGCTGGACGGCGTGACCACCAACCCCAGCCTGGTGGCCAGGGAGGGCGTGGACTTCCATACCCGCCTGGAAGAGATTTGCCAGATCGTCAGCGGGCCCGTGAGCGCCGAGGTGGTCTCGACCGAGCACGACCCAATGGTGGCCGAAGCCGAGCCGCTCACTCAGATCGCAGCGAACATCGTCGTCAAGTTGCCATGCATCGAGGAAGGGTTGCGGGCTTGCAAGACGCTGAGCGATCGCGGAACGAAGATCAACATGACGCTGTGCTTCCAGCCGCTTCAGGCGTTGATGGCCGCCAAGGCGGGCGCGTTTCTCATCAGCCCGTTCATCGGGCGAATGGATGACGTCGCCTTCGAGGGCATGGAGATCGTGCAGCAGATCCGCACGATCTATGACAACTACGGGTTCTCGACCAAGATACTCGTGGCGTCGATCCGCCATCCGATGCATTTGTCACAAGCGGCGCTCATCGGCGCCGATGTCGCCACCGCCCCGTTCAAGGTCATCCAGCAAGTGATGAAGCATCCGCTGACGGACGTCGGGCTCCAGAAGTTCCTCGCCGACTGGGACAAGGCGCACGCGGCTATGCCGCAGTTGGCGGGAAGCCGCTAGCCCGGTTGATTCAATGCAGATTCGTAGAGGGCGAAGAGAAGTTTCACCACGGAGAACACAGAGGATCGATATTGGGGAAGATAGGGATCAATAGACTCATGGGGCAAGATCGCGCTGTGCGCCGGCCCTGAACCAAGTTGTCCCATTGCCTATAGAACTCTTTCTTCTGCTCAGTGTCCTCTGGGCCGCTGTGGTGAATCCTTCTGGCTTGGTCACGGGCGGCTTGGTCGATGGACCTGGGCGACGAGCTCAAGCTCCACGGTAGCGCCCAGCGGCAGGGCGATTGATCCCACTGCGGCTCGGGCGTGCCGGCCGGCTTCTCCGAAGATCTCCACAAGCAGCTCGCTGGCCCCGTTGGCCACTTGGGGTTGATCGGTGAACCCGGGATCACAAGCCACATACACCCCCAGTCGAACGATCCGCCGAACACGCTCCAGATCTCCATCCAGCGCGTCGTCCAGCACGGCCAGGGCATTGAGAAGGCATTGCCGGGCGGCCTGCTGGGCGGCGGCCACCGAGACGTTTGACGGCACCGGGCCGCGGCACAGCAGCGTCCCATCGCACAACGGGATCTGGCCGCTGACAAAGACCAGATCGCCGACCAGCACGGCGGGCAGGTAGGCCGCGACAGGCTTCGGAGCCCCGGGCAGGCTCACCCCCAAGTCCCTGAGACGTTGCTGAACCGTGGTCATGTGGCCCCTGGCTCCCAGCCGCCCTCGGATCGGCGGCATATTTTTCTCACACGGGCGGAAATATTGGAACTTGACGGAGGCGAAAAACGGACTATGCTACAGCTGGCGGTCCAGTGGCCGCCAGGGCCGATCGCGGCGACATCATACCTGCACGAGATTCCGCCCTCATTCGCCGGAACCCTCCGGCTCATCATTCTCCCGCCGCACAGGTCGACAACCTAGACGTGAAGAGGCCGGCCGCGGGCCCAGGCGCCGAGATGAGTCCTCGTTTCACGCTTGCATGCAGGTTCCCGGAAGCCGAGCGTCGATGACCTCTGCGGGCGTCACCGCGAAACCGGTCTCCTCAAGAATCATCGGTTGTTTGCGTTGCCGTGGCGGCACCGCAGACAGCTACGGAGGTTCGCAAGCGTCTCGTCGCTGAGTTGGTCCACAGCTACCATGGAGCGAATGATGGCACCGCACCGCTAGGAAAGAAAGCCACCCAATGTCGTAATCACACGTTGTACGTGTGCGTTGTTTCGTCCTTATTCATCCTTCTTATTTGGAGACCAGACCATGTATCGAACAAAGGGCTTTACGCTGATCGAGCTGTTGGTGGTGATTGCCATCATCGCGTTGCTCGTCGGCCTGCTGCTGCCGGCGCTGGCCAAGGCTCAACGCAACGCGAGATCGATGAAGGACTCGGCCCAGATCAAGGAGATCCACCAGTCGTTCATTGCCTTCGCCAACGACCACAAGGGGAAGCTCCCCACCCCGGGGTTGATCAACCGCAAGGAGGACCCGTTCCTGGGCCAAATGCCGGAAACCGGGCCCGAGGACTACGGACTGAATATCACGAAGAACCTCTACTCGTCGATGATCGCCCAGGACTTCTTCAACGGCGACATCCTGATCGGCCCGACCGAGGTCAACCTGCTCGTCACAGAAGACACCGACTACGACTACAGCGACTACAACCCCGGCGCGGACACCTACTGGGACCCTGACTTCAAGATGGGCCTCCAGTATCCCCAGGACTCTGACGACGCGGAGGCTGAGGTGAACTGCTCCTACGCGCACCTGGCCTTCTGCGGCGACCGCAAGAGCATCAAGTGGCGCGACACCCAGTCCGGAGGCGACCCGATGCTCAGCACGCGAGGCGTGGGAAGCGTCGATGGCGAGACCATCATCAATCCCGGCATGCCGGAATACGAGGAATCGCCGACGCTGGAGCTGCACGGCGGCACGAGGCAGTGGGTCGGCAACGTCTGCTTCAACGACAACCACATGGAGCAGCTGGGCAACTTCTTCCCACAACTGACCACGTTTGAGGAGGCCGCCACCACCGATGGACCGCAGAAGGACTGCATCTTCGCCGCCGAGTTCACCCATCCCAACGACAACAGAGCAGCGGCCGACGCGTGGTTGGTCGTTTGTTTCCTCTCGGACTCGAATGATGGTCACTGGGTAACTCCCGTGTACGACCAGCCGTAGGCCCAGATCGTCGAATGAACATTCCCCGGGGCCGTCGCAGCGCCGGCGGCCTCGACACCCCTAAGGCCAGTTGGCCGAACGAAGACATGGATCAACCCAACACCACATCGGAGTGCTACACCATGAACCGCAAACGTGGCTTCACCCTGATCGAGCTGCTGACGGTGATGGCAATCATCGCGCTGCTGATCGGCCTGCTCCTGCCGGCGCTGGCCCAGGCCCGCAAAAAGGCCCAGCTAAGCAAAGATCAGGCCCAGATCAAGCAGATTCACACGTCGTGGATCACCTTCGCCCGAGAGTTCAACGGGGCCTTCCCAACCCCGGGGCTGATCAATCGGCTGCCCACGGACCTAGGCGACGGCGCCGGGCCTCAAGAGATTCCCGGCCGGGGGCCTGAGGACATCGTGGCCAACACCAGCGCCAACATGTACTCGGCGTGCATCATGCAGAACTACTTTACGCCGCAACTCTGCCTCGGCCCCACCGAGCCCAGCGGATTCGTGATCGTCATGGATAACTACAACTGGAGCGAGTACCATCCGATCGATGACGTCTACTGGGACGACGACTTCGAGACCAGGCTGCAAGCCGTCTGCCACACCTCCTACGCCCACACACCGATCGCCGGCGAGCGCAAGCGGAAAGAGTGGAGAGACTCGTTGACCTCCAAGTTCGCGGTCCTCGGCAACCGGGCTGTGGAAGATGGCGAGCAAACGTCGGGATCGACGTTGTACGAGCAATCCATCACCCTTGAGATCCACGGCGGACGCAAGCAATGGATGGGCAACATCGCCTACAACGACAACCACCTCGAAATCCATCAGTCGTTCACCCCGGAAGGGATCTTCTATCTTGACCTGAGCGATCCAGGCGCACAGGTATCAGTGCCCGACAACCTGTTCAATAACCAGACCGGCACGAGCCAACAGGTCGGCGACGGCTACGACATCTGGCTGGCCCTGATCAGTAACATCGAGACGGATGGCATAAACTTCGGGGCCGACGGCGTTGAGTGGGACTGATTGGTCCGCTGACCGCTGTGGGCCTCGGCCCCGGCCGAGGCCGATGAAATCCTAGCGCAGAGAACCTGGCCGGCCGCCCGCGCGGCCGGCTATGTTTGTCTGAGCCGTCGGCCGACCCCCCGGCCGTGTGAGGCTGGCGGTGGGGGGTGGCGGTTCAGGCGGACCGAGGAGACGCGATCAGGGGCACGGCCCCCAGTTGGCCAGCAGCGCGAGTAGGTCGAGGATTCCGACGGTCCCGTCGCCGTCGAAGTCGGGCGGGCCGCCGGGATCACTACCCCAGGCAGCGAGCAGCGCCAACAGGTCGAGGATACCCACGCCCCCGCTTTCGTCGAGATCCCACGGGCACGGATCTTCGCACGGACCGCCGTCACACGTGATCAGCAGGACACCACTGCCCGCCTCGTCCCAACCTCCCACGCGGATCGTCAGCAGCTCCCCGCACTCTACGGCGACGCTGACAATCGCCCCGGAGGCGGCGCCGCAGGCGTCGTCGTTGCAGCCGGCCAGCTCGTCATCGCTCGGCGGGCAGTTGTAGTTGCGGTAGACGGCCATGCGACCGTCATAGTCCACATCGCACTGGTTGACCGTCAGCGTGCCGTTGCAGGTAGCCACATACGTGAACCAGATGTCGAAACCGAAGTTGAGCGTGCCGTTCTCCGCCGCACATGCCTCAGGGAGCCCGGGACTGCTATCGGTTGAGCCCGTGGTGTTGAAGGGGGTTTCGCCGTCGAGGATCTCTATGGCCTGGATGCATTCGTCGTTGATGCCCGGCAGAGCGACGGCGGTGATCTCCAGGGTGCCGGCGCCGGTCTGGCTGCCGAAGCCCCCCACACGGATTAGGTACTCCCCACCCGCCGATGACACGAAGGTCAGCTCCGAGCGAGTCGGCGGGAAGCAGTCGGGTGAGTTGTCGTTGCACTCAAGCAACACGCTTGGAGGGCACACGCCACCATCGTAGACCGAAAGGTGTGTGTCGTAGGAGCTGTCACACAGGCTCACGGTCACCAGTTTGTCGTTCAGTGCCTGGTACCGGTACCAGATGTCCCTGTTCGTGGAGCAGTCGGGTGGGCCATCCGTCGTGGCCCCGACGTTGGAAAAAGCGATTGGCGGATCGTCCTCCATGACCACGATCGCATTGATACAGTCATCGTTGGGCGGCCCCCCGTCTGCCCCGCCTGATCCGCCCGCCGCCAGCGAAGCCAAGGGACCGCCCACCAGCAGCCCGACGCCGATCAAGACAAACACGGTCAAGCTGCCGCCGAGCCCGGCACCGACCGGCCCAACGCGGATGTCTGGTCTGGGCTTCATGATCATGGCATGACCTCCTTCTTTGAGCTTTCTACCTGTCTCGGCCAGCGGGAAGACGCCTCAACCATGATGCACCGTCTTGCCCGCAATGGTGAACCCGAATCGCCATTTTTGCAAAGAATTTCCCTCGGGTCGGTGCCCAGGCCGCGCCCGGGCTGCTGCCGCCGCCTCAGACATCGTGGCAAATCGGCCCTATCACCCACGGCCTGGGCGCAGAAGGCAGCGCCGCGATCATCCCGCACCCGGCCCCGGCACTCGGAAGCTGATACGACGAGTGCCCGCCAAAGACGTGCTGTGGGACTTGGCGCCTGAACCGTCTGCCATCTACCGAATTGGAAATCTATACTTATCTGCCAATGCGATCATGTCCTTGCCAATGGAACCGGCTGCCTGCCCGCTGCGCTGTGAGTGCAGCTGCGGGCTGGTCGCTGTGGCTGGGGCTGAACACGGCGTGGGCGACCGCGGCCCAGCCAACAGCCCCCGGCCCACCGAACCGGACCGCGGTCCCGGCCTACCGCCAGTCCAACACCATCGCGGTGCTGACGATCCGGGGCGGGATCGACCGGATCACGTTGCGTTCACTTGAGCGCCGTCTCAGCGAGGCGTTGCGCGACGGAGCGGACGCCATCGTCCTGGATATCGACACCCCCGGAGGGGCGCTGACGGCAACGCTCAATATCTGCCACCTGATCAAGACGGACGCACCCGCTAACACCGTCGCCTGGATCAACCCCATGGCCTACTCGGCGGGCACGATCATCGCCCTGGCGTGTCGGGAGATCGTGACGGCCCCCGACGCGTCATTCGGCGACGCAGCCCCTATCAGCCCGTTTGGTGTAATTGCCAGCACCGAGCGAGCCAAGATTGAATCGCCGATCCTCACCGAGGTAGTCGATTCAGCCAGGCGGAACCACTACGACGAGAACCTGGTGCAGGCGTTCGTGGGCGTCGGCGTCGAGCTGTGGCTCATCGAACACGTCAACACCGGCGAAAAGATATTCGTCGATCACGAGGAATACCACACGGTGTTCGGCCGGGAGCCGCCGCAGGAGCTGACGCCGGTTGCTTCACCCAGCGGATCTGACACGATCCCGGTGAGTCCCTGGTTCAACACGCTGATCCCGCAATACGACAATGCCGGCGAAGTGCCGATTGATCCACAGCAGCGCAAAGCAGAAATGGAGTTCCAGCAGCAGCTTCCACCCGCGCGGGCGCCACTGGCCGAGACCGACCGGGGCAAGTGGCGGCTGATCGCCCAGGTCGTCTCCGATGACCGGCTGCTGACGCTCAAGCCCGCCGAGGCCATCTACTACGGGTTGGCCACGGCAGTCATCGCCGGTGACGAGCAGCTCAAGGCGTATTTCGGCGCCAAGACCCTTCGCCGGTACGACCGGACCTGGTCTGAATCGCTGGTGCAGTTCCTCACCGACCCGATCGTCATGGGCGTCCTGATCGTTATCTTCCTCGTCTGCCTGCTCATCGAGCTTGCTGCGCCGGGCGTCGGCGCGTTCGGCGCGGCGGCGGGTGTGTCGTTGCTGGTCCTCATCGGCGCGCCTTGGCTTGCAGGGATGGCCCAATGGTGGGAAGTCCTGTTGATCGCGGCGGGCCTGCTCTTGATCGCCGTCGAGTTCTTGGTGATCCCCGGGTTCGGCGTGGCCGGGGTCGCGGGCGTCGTCTGCCTGCTGGTGGGTCTCGTCGGCACATTCGTCTCAGGCGATCTGGGCACGCCGGCCGGTCAGTCGGAATTGTTGACCGGATTGACCGCGATGCTGACGGCGCTGTTCGCAGCCGGGATCGCGTTCTGGCTTGTTTCCAGACAACTGGAAACCGTCCCGATCCTGAGTCGCTTCGTACTCAAGACCCAGGTCGGTCAATCGGAGGGGCACAACGGCGAGCCCGGACTGCTGGAGGCGATCGGCGACGTTGGGCGACCGCTAGAATCGGGAGACCTGGGGACGGCGGACACCGATCTGCGCCCGGCCGGGCGGGCGATGTTCCACGGCCGGCTGGTGGACGTGAAGTCCGTGGGCGACTATATCGATCGGGGAACGCCGCTGCGCGTGGTGTCCGTGGGGCGATTCGTGATCGAAGTCGAGGAATCAAAGTGATGACCGTGACGCTGGTCCAGGCCGCCGTAACAACGAACAACGACATATACCTCCTATGGGGTTTCATCCTGGCCGCCGTCGCCCTGGCGCTGCTGCTGGTGGAACTGCTGGTTCCTTCGGGCGGGTTGCTGGGCCTGTTGTGCGGCGTGGCGGCGATTGGCTCCATCTTCGCGTTCTTCAGATTTGATACGACCTTTGGGATCGCGGCGTCGGTTGTGTATGCCGTCGGCACCCCAATTGTTCTCGTGTTCGTCTTCAAGGTCTGGCTTCATTCACCGCTGGCCAGGCGGATGGTGCTCGGCGGTGAGGACGAGCCGCTGACTGAGTCCCAAGAGGATGCCCAGCGAGCCTCAGCGGAGCAACGGAAGGACCGCCTCGCCCAGCTGCGTCAGCTCATCGGGGCCGAGGGCGTGACCGTCACCGCGCTGCGGCCGGTGGGCTTCGTCACCATCAACGGGCAACGCCTCGATGGCATGGCCGAGACGGGCATCATCGAGGCCAACACCCCCGTCGTGGTCACGGACGTCTACGACAACCAAGTCAAAGTCCGTCCGCGAACACCTTGAATCCGCCCACCGGTCCACACAGGCCCGCCCATGTACGCCATGATGTGATAGTATGTTGCGTGCACGGTACCGTTGTCATCAGCCTGATCTGCGCTACTAAAGGGTAAGCCATGTCCTCCGAAACACTTCTCATCGGCGGTCTGATCGTCGGCGGCATCGTGCTGCTGATCTTTCTGTTCATCATCGGCCAGTACATCAGCTTGTGGTTTCAGGCATTGCTGTCCGGGGCGAGGGTGCGCCTGATCGACCTGATCATGATGCGGTTTCGCAAGGTCCGCCCGCAGGAGATCGTCTTCAACCGCATCAGCGCCAAGAAGGCCGGGATCGACCTTTCCTCGGACGCTCTCGAATCACACTATCTCGCCGGCGGCCGCGTGACCAACGTGGTCCGGGCGATGATCGCGGCCGACAAAGCCAAGATCGAGCTGCCGTGGGACCGGGCCACCGCCATTGACCTGGCCGGTCGCGACATCCTGGAGGCGGTCAAGACCTCGGTCGAGCCCAAAGTGATTGATTGCCCCACTGCGACCGCGGGCAAGACAACCATCGACGCGGTGGCCAAGGACGGCATCCAGCTCAAGGCCAAGGCCCGGGTCACGGTCCGCACCAACATCGGGCGGCTCGTCGGTGGGGCCACCGACGAAACGATCATCGCTCGCGTGGGCGAGGGCATCGTCTCCGCGATCGGCTCAGCCCAGAGCCACAAGGAGGTTCTGGAGAACCCCGACGCCATCTCCAAGGCGGTGCTCGCCAAGGGCCTCGACGCCGGCACGGCCTACGAGATCCTCTCCATCGACATCGCCGATGTGGACGTGGGCGTGAACATCGGGGCCAAGCTCCAGGCCGACCAGGCCGAAGCCGACAAGAAACGCTTCCAGGCCGAAGCGGAGAAACGCCGGGCCATGGCGGTCGCCCAGGAAGCCGAGTACCTCGCTGAGATCCAGAAGAACCGCGCGCTGGTCGTCCTCGCCGAGGCCGAAGTGCCCAAGGCCATGGCCGAATCGTTCCGCAAGGGACACCTCGGCATCATGGACTACTACCGCATGAAAAACGTCGTCGCCGATACCGCGATGCGCGATTCCATCGCCGGGGACCAGCGGGCCACGGAGACCCCCAGCTAGCGCCGATGTTCAGCGCGCAGCCGGCGCTCTTCTTCCGCCCGGGGCGAGCCCGGCGGCTAAACTTCGATGACTTGATCGCACGGCCCGGTGCCCACCCTCCACGTCGTCATTCCGTTCTACAACGAAGTCAGCACCCTCCAGCGGTGTATCGACCGAGTGGTGACTGCGCCACTGCCGCAAGGGTGGGCCGCCGCCATTGTCCTGGTTGACGACCACTCCGACGACCACGGCCGAAGCTGTACGGAGTCTGTTGCCCGACAGCTACTGGCCCAAGGCCGCCGGGTTTCGCTGCACCGCCACGAGGTGAATCGAGGCAAGGGCGCAGCCGTGGCGACGGGGTTCGATGCCCTGCTCGACTCAAATCCGCCGGGCGATGACTTGGTCATCATCCAGGATGCTGATCTTGAATACGACCCTGCCGACTACCGCCGCTTGATGGGCCCGATGCTGGACGGCGAGACCGATGCCGTGATCGGCTCGCGCTGGGGCGATCACCATCCGGTCGCCGGAGCCAAGCACAAGCTGCACGCCTGGGGCAACCGCGCCATAACCGCTCTGAGCAACTGCATGACCGGCTATCGGCTACGCGATATGGAGTGCTGCTACAAACTCCTGACGGTTCGCATGGTGCAACGGGTCCGCCCCCTGCTGAGCGAACCGCGGTTCGGCATCGAGCCGCAGATTGTCGCCTCGCTCGCCCGCCTGGGGGCGAAGGTAACCGAAGTCCCCGTCAGCTACGATCCGCGCAGGATCGACGAAGGCAAGAAGATCGGGTGGACCGACGGCGTGCGGGCACTGTATGTCATCACCCGCGAGCGGTTTCGCCGTGTCCCGCCCGGAGCACACCAGCACACGGAGCCAGGCGGTGAGTGACCGCGAGCCGAAGCCGACCACCGCGTCGCTGCTGACCCCGCGCAAGCTCGTGATCCAGCTTGTGGGCTTCGTCGTCGGCGTGGGGCTGCTCGTCTGGATTATCGTCAAGGCCATGGGGGAAGGTCATTGGGACCGATTGGCCGGCGCCGGGCCGTGGCTCACCGCCGCCCTTCTCGGCTGCACGTTGATCAGTACGTTCCTCAACGGATCCATCTTCTGGATCACCGTTGGGCCGCTGCGGCGGATTCGACTCTGGGATTTGCAGCGCCTCAACGTCGTCGCCAACATGCTCAACTATGCGCCGGTCCGGCTCGGGGCGATCGCGCGGGTGCTGTATCACTTTCGGGTGGACGGCCTGAGCCTGCTTCAGATCGGCGCGTGGTTCGGCTTGATCGCGTACATCCTTGTCCTGGGCGTGGCGTCTTGCGTCGTCGCGACATTCCTGCGCGATCGGGTGGACTGGATCTGGGCAGGGCTGGTCGCCGGGCAACTGTTGCTTGGCGGCATGGTGATTCGGGTGGTCGTGAGCCACCCGCTGATCGTCCGCCACGGACGAGGGATCGATCAAATGGTGAACGACTCCTGGTCGCTATGGGGCGGCCTGGGACTGCGGGTGGTTGATCTGGGCGCCTTCACCGCGCGCATGGCCGTCGCGGCTGCTATTCTCGACATTCATCTGCCGGCGTCGCACGTTCTCGTCCTGGCGATGGTGGCCCTGGCGGCCAGCCTGATCCCGTTCGGTCGCCTCGGCTTTCGAGAGTTCTGCGTTGCGGCGGCGGCACAGCGCCTCAGCATGCTCACGAGCGATGTCGAGGCCAACATGAACCAGCTGGCCTTGGTCGAATCCGCCGGCGAGGCCCTGGTCCTCATCCCGCTGGGGGCCATTTTCCTCCTGTGGTTTCGCAATCGCTACCGACACAGTGCGACGGCCAACTCCACCAATACAGCATAAGACTCGGAGCTCTGGGGCCAAAGCGACTACGCTATTACCATGGACACCCTGAACCGACGAACGTTCCTCGCCGCCTCGGCGGCCTCGGTCCCGTTTCTCTCGGCCATGTCATCGGCATCATCCAGAGCGTCGCAGCCCGGCCCAAGCCGACCGCTGGCCATCAGCTCCCGCAACGGGACGCCGGCGGTCAAGCGAACGATGGAGCTGCTGCGCGGCGGCGCCGATCCGCTCGAAGCGATCGTGGCGGGGATCACGCTGGTCGAAGACGATCCCAACGACATGTCCGTCGGCTACGGTGGACTTCCCAACGAGCAAGGCGTCGTGGAGCTTGACGCCTCGGTGATGCACGGCCGGACTCATAAGGCCGGGGCGGTGGCAGCCCTGCAAAGTATCCGCAACCCGGCCCAGGTCGCCCTGGAAGTGCTGCGGCGGACCGATCACGTCCTGCTGGTGGGCGAGGGCGCCCTGGCCTTTGCCAAGGCCATCGGCTTCAAGCCGCAGAATCTGCTCACCGACCAGGCCCGCGAAGCCTGGCTGCGCTGGAAGCAACAGCTCAACCCTCATGACGATTGGCTCAACCAAGAGCAACAGGTGGATACGAAACCCGCACACAGTGGCGGCGGTGGCCCACCGCCACATATCCCCTTCACCCAGGGCACCATTCACTGCTCGGCCGTGGACGCAAACGGAGATCTCGGCGCGTGCACCTCGACCAGCGGGCTGAGCTACAAGCTTCCCGGGCGGGTCGGTGATTCACCGATCATCGGGGCCGGGATGTTCGTGGACAATGAGGTCGGGTCAGCCGGGGCCACCGGGCGCGGCGAGGCGGTCATCCAATCCTGCGGCGCGTTCCAGGCCGTCCAGCATATGGCCGACGGCGACGACCCCACCGAAGCGTGCCTGCGGGTGCTCAAGTGGATCGCCGATCACACCAAGCGCCATGATCTGCTCAATGATCGCGGGGAGCCGAACTTCAACGTGATCATGTACGCCCTGCGCAAGGACGGGGCCTACGGCAGCGCCGCGATGCGCAAGGGCAGCTCATTTAGCGTCCACGACGGCGCGGAGGCCCGCCACGAACCCTGTGCCTCTCTGTTTGAATAGAACGTCCCGCGTCGCGCTCCGGGCGACGGCTAAACTCGGCGGGGCCGGTCATGAACATTCTGCTCATCGTCGCGGTGGGGGGCGTTTCTGCTGCTCGTGGCAGGCCGGACGTACCCATTTTGGATCGCGAAGGTCTTCGGTCAGAACGACGACAACCCTCCACCGTCGCAGCGGTTCGCCGACGGCAAGGAGTACGTCAAGACGCCGACGCAGGTGGTGTTCGCCCACCATTTTGCTTCGATCGCCGGGGCTGGGCCGATCGTGGGGCCGATCCTCGCCCTGGCCTTCGGGTGGGGGCCGGCCTGGCTGTGGATCATCCTCGGCGCCATCTTCTAAGGTGCTCCAATTGCGATGCGCAGCCGCATGTGGAAGCACATCGACGAACAGGGCATCTGTCCTTATCATCTGAGCTCGAATCAGCCAGCAGAGTCCCGCCCCGGAGCCAGCCATGCCCAGCGTGACCACAGCGCAGCAGAAGCCGGCCATCCTGGGCGGGTCGCCGGCCGTCGAGCTCGACCAGGCCCAGGCCAACCGCTGGCCGATCATCACCGACGAAGATGAAGCGGCGGTGTTGGCCGTCCTGCGCTGCGGGCAATTGTCGATCCACGAAGAGGTCGCGGCCCTGGAAGCGGACTATCGGCGATGGCTCGGGGTGACCCATGCCCTGGCTCACTGCAACGGAACGTCCGCGATCCTCGCCGCCCTGCACGCCTTCGGTCTCGAGCCGGGCGATGAGGTGATCGTCCCGTCCGCAACCTACTGGGCGTCCGTCACGCCGGTGTTGCATTGCGGCGGCATCCCCGTCTTTGCCGAAACCGAGGAGCAATGTCTCGGCCTCGATCCCGGCGACGTCGAGAACAAGATCACCGATCGCACGAGGGCGATCATCGTCGTGCACCTGTTCGGCATGCCGTCGCGCATGGATGAGTTGCTCGCCATCGCTCGCCGGCACAACCTTCGAGTGTTGGAGGATGCCTCCCACGCACACGGGGCAAGCTATCACGGCCGGCCGATCGGAACGCTTGGCGACGCGGCGGTCTTCAGCATGCAGACCAACAAGCTGTGTCCGGCCGGCGAAGGCGGCATGCTCGTCACGAGCGACGCTGAGCTGTGGGAGAGGGCGCTGCGGCTGGGCCATTACGAGCGGCTGCTCGATCTACCGTCGCCGAACCGTCGCTTTGCCGCGACCGGCTTCGGATTGAAGCTTCGCATGTCGCCGATGAACGCCGCGGTCGCGCGCGTCCAGTTGCGCCATCTTGCCAAGCGCAACCGTCAGCGCAACGAGAACATCCTCTATCTTTCCGAGAAACTGGAATCCTTGGGCCTTCAGACGTTTCGCGCCCAGCCTGACGTGCAACGCGTCTATTTCGAGTTCCACGTTCGATATGACGAACGGGCCACGGGTCTGCCGATTGCGGACCTGGTCCGAGCGCTTCGGGCTGAAGGCGCCCACGTGGATCGACCGCGATACCCGCTGTTGCACCAGCAACCGTTGTTTACGGAAGGGCATTGGGCGAAGCTCGCCCGGCTGACCCCGAGCCCGCAGCGCCCCTTGCCGATGTATGATCCCCAGGCCCTGCCTCGCACTGAAGCGGGCAACGGGTCGCTGCTAAAACTACCGTGCTTTCCCAGGGCCGACCGATCGCTGCTTGATCAATACGCGTTGGCATTCGAGAAGACCCTGGGCCACGCAGACGAACTGCCACGAGCCGCAATATGACCAAACCGAGCCTCACCGAATGCCGGGCACCCACCGCGTGCGAGATCGAGCGTCGCTTTCGAAGCCCCGCGGTGATCGTGACCCGGTCCGTCATTCTTGGGTCGATCGGTGCGCTGCGGGCGGCGCGAAGCTTCGGTTGGCACGCTGAGGGTCTACACCATTTCCAGGATGTCGAACCACCGCTGATCCTAGCCGCCAACCACCAGAGCCACGCCGACACCGCTGCGATTCTTGGGACCCTTCCCCGCCCGGTGCGCGAGCGGACCGCGGTCGCGGCCGCTTTGGACGTGTTCGGCCGGGCGGGTAACGGCAGTATGCCATCGCTGAAACGAGAGTGTATTCAACTGGTTGTTGCCGCAGGATTCCACGCCTTTGCATTTGATCGACACGGCCCACCGTTGCGATCAGTCCGCACCGCGGCGCAGCTGATTCGCAATGGCTGGAACCTGCTGCTGTACCCGGAAGGCACACGGAGCCGTACGGGCGAAATGGCGCCGTTCAAGGCCGGCGTCGGAGCCCTGGCTCGATTCACTCGGCGCTCGGTCATCCCGATCCACGTCATGGGCGGAAGACGCATTCTGCCCTGCGGGGCGATTATCCCTCGACCCGGTCAGATCACCGTCCGCTACGGCCCGCCGCTGCGATACCAGCGGGGCGAATCACTGGCGGGCTTCGCCTTGAGGTTGCAGGCTCGCGTGCAAACGTTGAGATCGCCCCACGGCCGGGAATAGCCCACTCCCGCCTATGCCTCGGTGCCTTAGTGCCTTGGCGCCTCGCACCGAAACGACTCCCGACCCCCCTTTTTCTTTCGGCGAGCGTCTTGGCGAGTTGGTCTATCATCCATATCCGGAGCCTCGCACGGCATTATTGCCTGCGCCCAGCACCGGCGGAGCCGAAGGGGATCGCATGCTCGGTTGGTCGGCCATCGACATCCCGATGCTGATACTTCTACCCGTCCTGCTGCTGCTGAGCGGTTTCTTCTCCGGCTCGGAAACGGCACTGTTCGCCCTGACGGAAACCGAGCGGATGGCGCTGCGGCGCCGCGAATCGTTCGGCGCCCGTGCGGTACAAGCACTGCTGGCCAATCCACGCCTGCTGTTGATCACGGTCCTTTTGGGGAATATGACCGTCAACGTCCTTTACTTTGTGATCAGCTCCGTGCTGGTAATGAACTCTGAGGTCGGCGTGTGGGGCAGATTCGCGCTGGCCGGGCTCTTCCTGGTTTCGATCGTCCTGCTGGGCGAAGTGATGCCGAAACTGGTCGCGAACGCGCGGCGCGCCACTTTCGGCGCGCTGGTCGCGCCTCCGCTGCTGGCGTTGCACCAGCTGATCGGCCCGCTGCGGAGGGGGCTGGACAAACTTGTCGTGACGCCGCTCAGTCGCCTGACCGCTCCCCCCGAAGCCCCGCCCCGTTTGGATCACGACGAGTTGGCGGCGCTGCTGGAACTCTCAGGGCACACCGGAGTCATCGATGCAGAGGAGCAGCGCCTCCTCCAGGACGTACTCAATCTCGGGCGAATGAAAGTGCGCCACGTGATGACGCCGCGGGTGCGCATCGCTGCGATCCCCGTGACCGGGACGCGCGAGAATGTGCTCAAACTGGTTCGGCAGACGAGGCTGACCAGGTTGCCGGTGTATGACGGCGACCTCGATAACATCATCGGCCTGCTCCACGTCAAGAGCTACCTGCTTGATCGACAGGCCCAAACGGCATCAATCCGTGACCGGGTCGAGCCGGTCAGGTTCGTGCCGGAGATGGCGAGTCTCGACCAGCTTCTCAACCATTTCCGAAGCACCCAGACACCACTGGCGATGGTGGTCGATGAGTTCGGTGGCACAGCCGGGATAGTCGCCATCGAAGACGTCGTGGAGGAGCTTGTCGGCGATATCAGCGCGGGCGGCGAAGAGACGCAGGCTCAGCCACAGGTGATCGGACGAAACCGGTGGCGTGTCGGCGGTGACCTCAGCGTACACGAATGGGCGGCCGCGTTCGGCCAGCGGCTCATCTCACCTCGGGTGGCGACGCTCAGCGGCCTGATCACGGCGCATCTGGGTCGCCCGCCGGACGTCGGCGATATCCTACAGCTTGGCAACGTGCGCCTCGAGGTGGAGCAGGTGGATCACGCCCGCGTGGTCACCGCCATCGTCACGCTCCTCGACGAGCAGCCGCCGGGAGCGCAGGCGACATGACCTCGGCCGTCATCGTCGGCTACGGTGTTCTGAGCCTCCTCGGCGTGATACTCAGCGCGCTGTTCTCCGGCCTGGAAACCGGCCTTTACACGCTCAACCGCGTGCGACTTCTGGTCCGCGCCGGCCGTCGCGACCGCAGCGCTATGCGCCTCCACGCCGAGCTTGAGCATCCCAACCGCTTACTCACGACGCTCCTGCTAGGCAACAACATCGCCAACTACCTGGGCACCTTCGGCGTCGCCGCGATACTGAATCAGCTCGGATTCAACGCTCTGCTCAGCGTGGTGCTCAATGCTGCAATTCTTATTCCGATCCTATTTGTGCTAGGCGAGACGTTGCCGAAGGACCTCTTCCGCACGCATACCGACCGATGGTCATACGCGTGGTCGGGGTTTCTCGTCGCCTGCCGACGGTTATTCACCTGGATCGGCTTAGTGCCGATCGTGCAGATCTTCGGGACACTCGTCAGCCGAGTGATTGGCAGCGACGCTGCGTTGGAACCGACGGCCCGGCAGCGCATCAGCCAGCTCATCAAGGAAGGCGTCGGCGTCGGCGTGCTCAGCGAGTCACAGACAACCTTGGCCGACCGCGCTTTGGCCATGCGCGACCGCACCGTTTCCACGGAGATGATCCCTTGGAGGAATGTGGTGACGCTGCCGCTTGATGCGGACCACCCCACCAGGCGCGCACTCATGCGCCGCCGCGACTTTACTCGTTTCCCGGTCGTGGACGCCGCGGGGCAAGCGGTCGGGATCCTCTCCCTGCTCGATGCCCTCGTCGAGCCGAGTAAATCGACCCGGCAACTGATGACTATGCCTATGACGCTTGAGCCGACCATGCGAGTTCGTGAAGCGCTGCGAACCATGCGCTCTCAGCGCCAGTCCATGGCCATCGCCGTTGACCAGTCCAGCACCCAGCCGGTCGGGCTGCTGACGCTGAAGGATCTTGTGGAGCCCATCACCGGCGAGCTTGGGGCCTGGTAGGTCTGACTATCAGATGCGATACCTGGGCGAACCGCCCGTATCGCAATTGCGTTGGCGTGGCGGTGGTTGTGCGTGTGGCGGGGCAGTGTCGGCGAGCTGCGGCCCCGCGCAAAGTCGCCCGGGCTAACGAAAAGCGCCTCGATCAGGCGATCGAGACGATGCAACGGCCGTGTGGTGTGAGCGCTGTGGTGGCCCGGCTTACTTGCGTCGTCGCCGACCTCGGCCAGTCAGCAAACCAATCGCCAGCAGTGCCAGCCCGCCCGGAGCCGGAGTAACCTGAAAACTGCTGGTCATCGACGCCTGGTCCAGCGACGTCAGAGAGAACGCGGTCTTGATGCCGATCGAGCCGAGTACCGCGGGAGCAGGAGCGCTGGGGATCGGAGTACCAAAGTTGCCGCTCGTGGCAATCCCGCCCGCACCGGTGATCGAGAGCTCGAATTGGTGCTGAAACAGGTCTTGCACGGAAACGCCGTCGATCTGCGCCTGCCATACGGGCGAACCGGGGCCGTTGGGGTTCCCGGGGTCGTCCGGAATCGACATGATGGCGCCGCCGTCACCGTTGGCCTGCAGGGCGATCGTCAGTGCGCCTCCCATGAGCTGCGCCCCCGGTGCCGGAGCGACCGGCAAGGTCACCCCGACCACAAAATCATGCGTGGAATCCGTGTGATTCTCAACGGTGTAATTACCGGTGATCAGCGCTGTCCCGAAGGTGGTGCTGGGACTAACGATGAGATTCCATTCAACTGTGAGGTAACCGAAAATGTCGGTGAAGCTGCCGACGAAGTTGAACAATCCGTTACCGATATCAACACCGGACGGATTCGGATTCCACAGGAAAGGGGTCGCGCCGTCATACTCGAGATCCATCTGCAGCGCCGGGATGGTCCCGGCATAGGCGGATTGGAACTCTATCGAGGTCGCTGCAACGAGAACGCCAGCAACCGCCAGCACCCGAACACGCCTGCGAAAGAGGGACATATCCTTTTCCTCCCGTACATGGATACCCTCTCTCCAGTTGTTTCTACGGCTGCCTCTCTCCCAAGCGAAGCGACAAAACCCCGGACGCGCCCCTCCCGGGGGGCGACTATCCACTCGCACTATAATCTGGGCCGTACCTCAATGCAACCATTTTGATCAAATTTCGGTAATAATCAGCGCCGCGGGGCGACTGAATCTCATCCGAGCATTCGGCGGCTCGCGGCTGGCCCGGCTCCTGTTTGGGTGCCGTACGGCTTGTCCCTCTGTCTGTGCACCGCGATTGGGCCCCATGCATGCTCATGATGGCGGCCTATGGCCTGCCCGTCCAGTTGGCCAGCGGCACCGCCAGATCGAACGCATCGACGCAGCCGTCGGGCAACCGATTCAGCCGAAGCAGCGCTGAGGCAGGCATTCGGGACATGGCAGCGACCACAGAATCCGCCCGCGTTGGCCACGTCCTGATTGGCAACGGAGAGACCGGCTTGAAACAGCGGATCACGGGCCGACTGGCCGTTCATGCTCGCCGCCCATGCCGGGTAGGGCTCAGGCCCGACGCCGGCGTCGGCGACCGGCCAACCCGGCAAGCCCCAGAACCGCCAAACCGCCCGGACTGGGCACAATCTCAAAGATCGAGATGAACGACGCCGAGTCACCCGGACTAAGCTCGAACTGCAGAAAAATCTGGATGTTGGTGTTCACATCCTGGCTGGCTACCTCCGGCGTGGGGAGCCCGAAATCTTCCGGCCCGACCGGCCCGCTGAAGAACGGGGCACCGGCGTTCGCAGAGAAGGGGTCCACCATCAAGCTACGCTCGTCAACGAAATCAATACGAGCCGTGTAAATTGAAGAGCCACCAAGGGCGCTGACGGTCGCATCGTCACCGGTCAGATCGAGAATGGTCCCGACGATCGAGCCATTCATCAGTGGGTTCACGACCACTCTGGGAACGTTGAGCGTCATCAGAAGCGTAAATGTCTGGGAGTTGACTTGGTCGTTGTTCGTTACGACGAGGTTCGCCGTGACAAACGGAAGTCCACTGGTGGCAGCCCCCGCACCGGTACCGTCATCGAAGATGCAGTTCCACTCATACGTCCACAAGTTCTCCTGGCTTTGCAACTGACCGGCGTAGTTCCACCCGAAGGCCGAAACCCCGCTCCCCGGGATCGGGGTCATGCTCCCGGGGTTTTGCGTATCGCCGATCATCAACGGATCGATCGTGTAAAGGCCAAACGGGTTCAAGGTGCCGTGCTCGTACCACGAGTACTCCTCGGCCCCGACGCCATCGTTGGACGCATCCCATGTCATCGTCAAATACGGATCCCCGGTAGGGCCGCCCAATGCAATTGATGCAATGCAGAGCGCAGCTACTGCACCCGCGGCGGCAGGGTTTCGGCCGAATCGTCGCCATTGAGCAGGCATGACCTCTTCCTCCTGAGGTCTCTCCCTGCTTCCGGGGATTGTATTGATGAACCCGCTACGCGAGAACGCCGCGTGCGCGCTCCGCCTCCCTCCCGTGAGCAGAAGGTACCACTTGAGCTGGTCCAATTCAAGACCAAATCTGAAAGTTTGCGTGGATTTTCTCGGACGGTGCGATATGAGCGACGCCCTTACAAGCCCCCAACCCCCATTCACGGGGCCCCGCCCGCCGGCTTCTTGGGGCGCCTGGGCTGCAGGTCGGGTCGTCGGAGACATATTCGGAAGTGTGTACCTATTGAAAAGTGGGCACACGGGTTGGGAGGGGTTCTAGTGGTTTTGCGCAACGCAGCAGTGATTGGTCAGATCGGTGGTGCCGGTCCCGCTTCATGTAGGCCAGAACTTGGCTGCCGTCCTCGTCGCTGACTGCCAAGACGTCTTCGTGGCGAATGTCGGCGTCATTACCAAGCTTGCTGTACCAATCCCCATTGCGATCGGATGGCTGCCAAGCAACGTGCTTCGGTTCTGATTCCGAGAGACCGAATATTGCTATCCTCTCAAAGCCGCGCTCAAAGTTGCCATCGTCGCATCGCTCAAATCTCAGGGAGTGAAAAGCCTCAATCCACCCCGGCAGCGTGTTCGCGGCGCTGCATCCTTCGGGCCATACGGGCAACCCGCCAGTGTAGAGGTAGTTTCTGAATGGCTCCCACCAACGCTTCCTGTCGCCAACCGCAAATGCAATGCAATTGTAGAAGTCGTCCGGATCACTGTGACCAGAATAGCTAGACGACTTTAGTCTCGGGTATTGGCGAAGAATTGCCCCTTCATCCCGAAAGGTCATTCTCGCGCCCCCATTCCAACCACGCAGCTGTCATCTTCTCGCGGTTGCCAAGGTCATCCTTTGAGGGTGCGAACTCTCTGCTAATCTCGTGCAGCGCGCCAAACCAGAATCCACCTTGTGCGCTTAGGCGTTCAAGGATGAAAGGCAGGGCATCTCTCCCAAGCGCGATGATCTCTCTGTACTTGGGATGATCCACCATGTCCTGAATCAACGATGATCCAGCGGTGTCGTGTTCCCATTCATCAGCAAGCCTGGTGAACGTTTGTTCGGTCTTTTCTGCTAATTCCTGGATACCGCTTGTTGCCGTATTTAGGATATCAATCATGTTGTACTGTTTGACGAACTTACTCGGGTATTGCTGGGGTTTGTTCAGAAGGACAACAGACCCTTGGATGACAAGTGTCCCGTGAACAGCCGTATCAACGTCGGTTGCACCACCGAGTAGCGCATTATCGCAGTATATGTCGGCCATCTACTCTGTTTCCTCTTTGGCTTTGCGTATCCGTGCTTTCGTCTTTTCTATCTCTACAGATGCTTCCTTTTGCTGGTCCAGATACTTAGTGAGCCAAATCCTGATCGCACTTGCAGTGGTTGGGTTCATTATGAGTGTCGCCTCCACTTCTCGAAAGATGCCAGTTCGCTCATCCTTATCCTTTGGAGGCTGTATAAGCGCTCCGTTCTCGTCAAGGTCAAACACCTCTTTCTTCGGGATTGGTCGCCTCTCAGTGTAGACCGAGAGTACGAGCGACTGCCCGTCTGGAGAAAGCCCTCCATGCCCGCCATCTACGTGGATGACGCGAAAGTAGTTTCCCTTTTCATAGTGAAACGCTATTTCCGTGGGGGGCGCTTTTTCCTCAGCAGGTGGACCGTTATCGGGCATGCTCGCCATCCTTCCCTTTGGGGCGTTTCGGCCAGCCATCCTTTGGCTTTGATTTCCGCAGCGAGTGTTTGATCGCCTCTTCCCAATCAGCACCTTCCGCCTTGAGTCTTTTCGGCTTCGGTCCGGGCTTCTTCCGCTTGTTGTCGCCGCCCGCTGCGGGCATCGCTAGAGTCCTTTAGCACGTGGTCAACGGCATTGTAGCGGATGGAAGCTGTCCTCACCCTTCATGCAGGATTCGGCTGTCGGTACAGTAGTCGCTTGCCCACTGCTCCCTGAATCGCGGTTACGGTCCTCTCCCCATCCTCTAGCGCTCTCGTGTTATAGCGAAACTCGAATTCATCAAGGTAGCGCTGAAGGTGTTTGCGACTGACGTTGTGGTAGATGCCGGTGATGCCTCGGCGCAGGATTGCAAAGAAGGACTCAATCGTGTTGGTCGTCACACCCTCTCTGACATATTCATAGTTGCTGTGTTTCACAGCTTGGTGTCCAGCATACTGACGACCAATTCCGACGTAAGCTGGCGCTTCATCCGTTTCGAGTTTCGCGGACTTGTCCACCAATTCGCTCACTGCGCGCCGCAGAGTGTGGCTGGTGACATCGGGGATGACGCGCGTCTTTACGGTTCCTGAATCTCTCGAAAGAACTCCTATGATGGGTTGCTTGCGCGGATGCTTTGGCCTGTGCGGTCGCTTCAAGGGATCGTACGGAATCCTGTATCGGGGCCTACCTCCAAGGTATAACTCGTCCACTTCGACGGTCCCCATCAGCTTCACTCCCTCCATATCGGCGAGGGCGAATCGAATGCGATGGAGCAAGAACAACGCGCTCTTATAGGACAACCCCGTTTGCCGATGAATCTGCTTGGCGCTGACGCCTTTCTTCGAGGAGCATACCTGCCAGAATGCATAGCACCAGTACCGAAGCGGAATCCTCGTTTCCGCCATGACGCTGCCAGTGCGCACAGTGAAGTACCGCTTGCAGGCCCGGCATCGCCATCGGTAATCTGTGTTCCGCCCGCCCGTTTTGCGGTCTCCCACCTGATATACGTTCATATCGCCACAGCGCGGACAGCATGGCTCGTCGCCCCAGCGCTGAGCCTCCATGAAACGAACGGCTGCATCCTCATCGGAGCAGACATTGGGCATGTCCCGCACCACCTGAGACTTGTTCTCCCCGACCTTGCAGGGCTTTTTCTTGGCCATCAGACCACCTCCAATCTAGGCATTATGATACCTAGTGAAAAGACCAAGTCAAGTCAAAATGGCCATCCAAGCACAAATATTTTCAATAGGTACACACTTCCGCAAATGTTTGGTTTCTGTAAGATAATCGTTGTTGGTCGAGTGCTTGGCCGCGATATTGTGCAACTGCTGCCTGTGAATTCCCAACGATTCTTCTGAGCCGGCCGGGGCATCGCTGTAAGAGGAATCCGAAGCTCCGTACCCGCACAAGCACGCATCATCGACCCGTCGCCGTCGGGTTCCACCACTCAGTCCTACCATCAACAGGGAGTGTTGCAATGGACCCCCAAGCACCGCAGTACGTTCCGCAGACCGCTGGGTACGTCATGGTGCCCGTCCGTGAGAGCAACGGGCTGGGCGTGGCCGGCTTCTTGATCGCGCTGTTCGGCCTTTTCATTCCGACGGGGATCGTGGCCGTGTTAGGGCTGCTGATCAGCTTGGTGGCCCTGGGCCGGCCGCCTCGCGGCTTCGCGGCGATGGGTGTGCTCATCGGGCTCCTGGGCACGGTGATCTGGCTGGCGATTACGATCGTCGCAATCCTCGGCACATTGGCAGTCGGCATCGCCGCCCTCGTCTTCGTCGCAGGCGCGTTCATGCTCACCCAGCCGGAGGTCATTGAGATCACCTCCGACATGCTCAACGTGACTCTCGCGGTCGCTGAGTACGAGGACACCAATGACGCCCTTCCCGAAGATTTCACTGCCCTGGGCCTGAGCGTCGCAGCCCTTACCGACCCCTGGGGCAAGCCGTATCGCTTTCAGCTCGTCGATGATGAGCCGGGCTTCGATATTGTCAGCGCCGGCGGAGACGGCAAGCTGGGCACCGATGATGACTTGGCCCTGAGCGGGCTTGATCGAGTCTGGGAAGACGCATTTGAGAGCTTCGGCGAACGGATGGAGGAGCTGTGCCAGAGGCTGGAGCGCTTGCAGGGGACAACCATCCGCTTCGACCACACGTCCTCCGGACGCTTTGGGAGCGACAAGAACAGGGCGGCCAGATATGAAGCCGCGGCCGTGGCCGCGGCGGTCGCCGACGTGGCCACAGCGACGACTCCTTCGCAGCCGGAGGCGCCCCCGGCAACTGACATCACCGAACCGGCTGAACCCGATGCGTCTGTGGACGCTGACGACCCTGCAAGCCCGGACCAATTGGATTAGACTGCTCCCCGGACACACGCAGCGCTAATAGGGAGCGGCCATATGCCCGAATCCGAGTTTGACAACGCAGGCGTCCCCGCACAACAAACCAACGGTATGGCCATCGCCGGATTCGTCTGCTCGCTGGTCGGGTTGGTCAGCGGCGGGCATCTGCTGAGCCCAATCGGTCTGATCCTGAGCCTGGTCGCCCTCAAACGGGAGGGCGGACGAGGGTGGGCCATCGCCGGGATCATCATCGGCGGGCTGGGCATCTGCGGCTGGCTGATCGCGTTTCTCGTAGTCGGCACGGCGATGCTGGCGGCGCTGGGCCTTGGAGCCGCGGTGACCGCTGTCGTTCTCAGCGAGCCGGAAAGGACGGAGCTCACCGTGGATGCCGCCGCCATTACCCTAGCCATCGAAGCGCACCGCGAGGTGACCGGGGCGCTTCCCGCCGACCTCGACGCGCTCGATCTCGGCGCACCGTTCCTCACCGATCCTTGGGGCAACCCGTATCGGTACATCCTGCTGCCGGATCGCGCCGGCTACGAGATCATAACCAACGGCCCAGATGGCGCGCCCGACACCGCAGACGACTTCAACGCCAGGAACCCGCTGGAGATCTGGCAGATGGACGAAACGCGGTCGCCGGCGGACCCGTCCCAGAGCGGTGAAACCCAGGACGCTCCCCCGGCCGATGAGTGATTGAAAACGGGGGTCGGGAGTCGTTCAGTTCGCAAGCAGCTGGAGCAGGTCGAGGACACCGACCTCCCCGTCGTAATCGAGGTCGGCAGGGCAGGGATCGGTTAGTCCAAGCCCTCCACGAACATGGCGAATCTTCATCGGCGTCTGCGTCGCGGCAAGAGCGCGGCGACGGCGAGCAGACCAAGTCCGCCCGGCGCCGGAACCCCGAAGTGGAGATCGTCGATAAAGACCGACTGGTCGACAGGGTCGAGGATCACGGCGGCGTCGAAGAACTCGCTAGAGACAAGCCCCGCGAAGTTGCCCACACCTCCGATGCCAAACTCGCTGCTGGTGTAGATGAGCACGCCTTCGCGGAAGAGTTCAAACTGAACGTCGCCCGGGAAGTCCACGGCGATCCACGCTTGGGGGGTATCGAACGAAACCGCGATGGGAGTGAAGCCACCCCCGAACAGCCCGGCCCCGTCGTTTGGAAACCCGTTATCGCTCAGGAAGATGTTGTCATTGCCGTCGGTGAACAGGATGCCGAGGTCAGCATACTGGTCGGTGATGAATGTCCCGTCCGGAAAGCCGGTGAAGCCGATCGTGGTGAACCTACCGACCGCCGCGATCCATTCCTCTTTGTCGGTGAATTCAATAAATCCGCCACATACCACTCCATTCCCCGCCCAGGGGAATATGCCCGCAGCGATCAGTCCGATCGTCTTTCGCAGTCCCATGATTCTTCTCTCTTCTTCTGGTCAATCCTCGGTCGAGGCCGCGGCCGTCAGACCTGAGCGCCGGCGGCGAGTAGAGAACAGACTCCCGAGCGCAAGCAGGGGAAGGCCTCCCGGTCCAGGGACACCGAAGAACAGATCGTCGATGTTGACGGTAAGACCTGCTGGGCCGTCGAGGGCCACCATGTCGAAGGGCTCGGTCGAGAGAAGTCCGGCGAAGGGGCCGAGAATGTCATCAAAGACGCTGCTGGTGTAAATGAGCTCGCCACCGCTGAAAAGCTCGAACTGGATCAGCCCGGGAAAGTCCACGGCGATCCACAGCTGCGGCGTATCGAACTGCGTCACAATGTCAGCGAAGGCGCTGTTCAGCCCGGCCCCATCGTTTGGAAAGGCGTTCTCGCTGAGAAAGATGTGCTCGTTTCCACCGACAAACAGCACCCCGAGGTCGGCATACTGGTCTGTAATGGGGGTGCCGTCTGGAAAGCCGGTGAAGTCGATGGTGGTGAAAGGCCCCACCGCTGCTTGCCATTCCAGCGGGTCGGTGAATTCGATTACGCCGCCAAGGGCGCGATGCCCACCCCACCAGGCGAGCAGGGCCACAGCCACGAACCCGGTCGTTGTCTTTCCCAAGCGCATGATTTCTCTCTCCTGGAGCGCCTCGGCCGGCACAGGCGGCCCAATCGTGATGTCGCGTCATTTCCCCGCCGAGGCATTGCCTCTAAGATATGGGCCCCGGCAGCTTGCGCAGCGTACCACGAGAAACCGCAATCGCAAGCGAAAAATGGCGAGACTGGGCAGGTGATGTCGGCCGGCGGCCCCAGGGCCACGAGACCCCCCTCAGGGCAGCCCGGCTCGGACAGGTGAAAGCTCGGCGATCGTCGGTGCTCGGCCGCCACGGCCCACCGATCAGCAGCGTCGTCGGCTGCGGAGAGAGAACAGAGTTGCGAGCGCAAGCAGGGGAAGGCCTCCCGGTCCAGGGACGCCGAAAAACAGATCGTCGATCGCGACCGAAAGATCGGCCGGATTGTCGAGCACCACCATGTCGAAGGGCTGGGTGGAGAGAAGTCCGGCGAAGGGGCCGAGAATGTCATCAAAGACGCTGCTGGTGTAGATCAGGTTCCCGCCACTGAAGAGCTCGAATTGGATCAGGCCAGGGAAGTCCACGGCGATCCACAGCTGCGGCTCATCGAACTGCGTCACAATGTTGGTGAAGGGACCTCTCAGCCCCGCGCCGTCATTTGGGAACAGGAAATCGCTGAGAAAGATGTGCTCGGTTCCGCCGACAAACAGCACCCCGAGGTCGGCATACTGGTCTGTAATGGGGGTGCCGTCTGGAAAGCCGGTGAAGTCGATTGTGGTGAACCGACCCACGGCCGCGATCCATTCGTCTTTGTCCGTGAACTCCTCAACAAATCCACCGAGGGCCTGACCATTGCCGGGGCAGGCCATGATGGCCGCAGCGATCAGTCCGATCGTCTTTCGCAGTCGCATGGCTCTCTTCTCTTCTGCTCACCGCCGGCCGAGGCCGCGACATTGCGATATGAGCCCCGGCGACATGCCCAGCCTATCTCCAGAAGCTGGAATTCCAAGGACAAAATGGCGAGAATGCGCGGATTGTCCAAGGGCTGAAACGCGGCCGGGAATCGTTCTTGGGAATCGCCGGGAACGAAACGGGATTCGCGTGAGTGGAGGCCTGCTGATCGCCGGCATCCGCCAATCTGGCAGGCCGCGCGGTGTACACGCGACATCCTTGCTGCCCCAGCCGCCCTGACACCCGCGCCAGGATGCTCTTCGCTGGCACCGGCCTTGCCAGACATAGCAGTGGACTCACGCGCGGGCCGAGCCGCGCGCGGACCTCGCAACATTTCCATCAGGAAGGTGGACACCATGTCAAAGATCATCGGCATCGACCTGGGCACGACCAACTCCGTGGTCGCCATCATGGAAGGCGCCCAACCCAAGGTGCTCATCAACTCGACCGGCAATCGGATTACGCCGTCCGTCGTGGGCTTCACCGACAAGGGCGAGCGGCTCGTCGGCCAACCCGCCAGGCACCAACAGGTCACCAACCCCAAGAACACCGTCTTCTCCATCAAGCGGTTGATGGGCCGGCGTCACCACGAAGTGCAGGAAGAAGAGAAGCTCGTTCCGTACGAGGTGGTGGGAGCCGCGGACGAGCCGGTGAAGGTGAAGGTCCGCAACAAGCTCTACACGCCGCAGGAGGTCTCCGCCATGATCCTGCGCGACCTCAAGAAGACCGCGGAGGATTACCTGGGCGAGAAGATCGACCGGGCCGTTATCACCGTCCCCGCCTACTTCAACGACTCGCAGCGGACAGCCACCAAGGAAGCAGGCGAGATCGCCGGGCTCACCGTCGAGCGCATCATCAATGAGCCGACCGCCGCCGCCTTGGCCTACGGCCTGGAGAAGAAGAAAAGCGCCAAGATCGCCGTGTTCGACTTCGGAGGCGGCACCTTCGACGTCTCGATCCTCGACATCGGCGAGGGTGTGTTCGAGGTCCTCAGCACCCACGGTGATACCCACCTCGGCGGCGATGACCTCGATCAGCGGATCATCAACTTCACCGCTGAAGAATTCCGCAAGGCCCAAGGCATCGACCTGCGCAAAGACGCCATGGCTCTGCAACGGCTCAAGGAAGCCGCCGAGAAAGCCAAGTGCGAGCTCAGCCAGCAGATGGAGACGTCCATCAACCTGCCCTTCATCACGGCCGATCAGCAGGGCCCCAAGCATCTGCAACAGACGATCACTCGCGTCAAGTTCGAGTCGTTGTGCGAAGACCTGTTTGATCGCCTGCGGGGCCCGTGCAGAATCGCTATCGAAGACGCCAAGCTCAAGCCCGGCGACATCGAGGAGGTGGTGATGGTCGGCGGCTCCACCCGCATCCCCAAGGTGCAGGAAATCGCCAAGGAGATCTTTCAGACCGAATCATTGGACAAGTCAATCAACCCGGACGAGGTCGTGGCGATCGGGGCCGCGATCCAGGGTGGGGTGCTCGTCGGAGAGGTCAAGGACGTCCTGCTGCTGGATGTAACCCCCCTGAGCCTGGGCGTGGAAACGCTCGGCGGCGTGCTGACCAGGCTCATCGAGAAAAACACCACCATCCCCACCTCCAAGAAGGAGATCTTCTCCACCGCGGCCGACAGCCAGACCTCGGTGACCATCCACGTGCTTCAGGGCGAGCGCGAGTTCGCCAGGGACAACCGCACGTTGGGTCGCTTCGACTTGACCGAGATTCCGCCGTCGCCTCGCGGTCTGCCACAGATCGAAGTGGAGTTCTCCATCGACGCTAACGGCATCCTGAACGTCTCCGCCACCGACAAGGCCACCTCCAAGAGCCAGTCCATCGAGATCACCGGCTCCACGGGTCTTTCGGAACAGGAGATCGAGCAGATGAAGACCGAAGCTCAGGAGCACGCCATCGAGGACAAGGCCCGCCGCGAGCTGGTGGATCTCAAGAACCAGGCTGAGCACCTCGTCTACACCACCAGCAAGTCGCTCGAAGAGCACGGCGAAAAGGTTTCAGCCGAGGCCCGCGGCAGCATCGAATCCGCGATCTCCAACCTCGAAGACAAGATCAAGGAAGATGACAAAGCCGCGATCGAGGCGGCGCTCAAGCAGCTCAACGACGCCGCGATCGAACTCGGCAAGGCCGTCTACGAGGCCGCCTCGTCCACCGTCGGCGCCGGCTCAACTGAAGGCGCCACCGACGACGCGTCAGCCGAATCGAAACCGGATGAAGACGTCATCGACGCCGAGTACGAGGTCAAGGACGATACGTAAGGGCTTTGCCCGGCAGACCGCATCGCACACTCCGAAGCCCACGGGCTCGAGCCCGTGGGCTTCTTCATTGCCCCGGCGGGTCGCAGTTCACCGACTACATCCTCGTATCATGCCGGACGTGTCCAGCGAGCAGCACGGTTCACGTCCGTTGCCGGCCATGGCGACAATCGTAATCCTGGCGATGCTCTCCCTGGCCGCGCTTGTCGTCGCGTTGGCGAGAATGCAGATTGATCGCTCGGCGACCATCGAGGCAGGGCAGGCCAACCTTGCGGCGCTTTGGCCGTTTTGGATTGCCTCCGCCTGCGGGTGGGCGTCGTTGACGGCCATGTGGATTTTGCTGCGCCGAACGCCGGTCGGGAAAAGCGTGGTGGGGTTTGGTCGGTCGGTGCTGCTGATCCTCACCGTCGCCGTCACGGCTCGGGTGGTGGTGTTGTTCACCCACGAGCCGGCCCTGAGCGATGATGTGTACCGCTACGTCTTCGACGGCCGAAACGCCGCTACCGGGATCAACCCCTACCTGAAAGCGCCGGATGAATCCTTCGGCGTCACCGAGGATGCCGCAGAGAACTGGCCGGGCCAGGCCGATCTGCTGCCGCTGATCAACTTCCCGCAGCTTCACACGATCTATTTGCCGGCCAGCCAGTGGGTGTTCGCATCAACGGGGCTGGCGATTATGGATGATTGGTCCGATCCCACCTCCAGCGCCCGCGTCTTTCGCGCGGTGTTCATTGGGTTCGACCTCGCGGTGATCATCGGGCTACTGATCGCGTTGGCCCGTGCCGGCAGATCACCGTGGTGGGCGGTGCTGTACGCTTGGCACCCGCTGCCGATTGCTGAGTTCGCCGGCTCCGGACATCTGGACAGCCTCGGCATCGCGCTGCTGGTGGGAGCTCTGCTGGCGTACACGAAGGCGCCGCAGAAGATCTGGGAATGGACGGTGATGCTGGCCGTGGGAACGCTGGTGAAGCCCGTGGTCCTGCCTGTCGCGGCGCTTCTGCTCAAGGGCAGGCCGTGGCCGGCTTGGGCGCGCAGCCTCGCCATCGGCGCGACCGTGTGCGTGTTCATCGCCGGGCCCTTGTGGCTGACGCACAATGCCCAACCGCTGAAGAACATGGTCTCCACCGCTGAGCTCTTCACCCTCAAATGGGCCCACTTCGGAAGTGTCTACGAGCCGATGCTGTGGACGATCGAGAAGGCTCAGCCGCAGTGGACCAACGACCAGCAGGAGGTTCTCGCCCGGCGGCTCTGTATTGCGATGGTCGTGGCGCTGGTGGTGGTCGTCTGGCTGCGGAGCCGCGACGTGTGGGCCGGGTCTCGAATGATTCTTTTCGCCATGGTGCTCTTGTCGCCGGCGGCCCACCCGTGGTATCTGCTGTGGTCACTGGCCCTGATGCCGATGACCCGGAGCCCGGCGTTGTGGATCGCCTCGCTGACCCTGCCCTGGGGCTATGTGGTCCTGGGCGACGTGGTGAGTTGGTCGGTATCGCCGTGGGTCATGGTCGCGGCGTATCTGCCGGTGTACGCTGCGCTGGTGTTCGACGCTGCCAAGAGTTTAGCCGTCGCTCGTAGAGCGACGCGCGGCTCTGCGAGCCGCGGCTAAATGACGAGGATCATTATGCAGGTTTCGCGAGTCATCGAGGTACTGGAGTCGATCGCGCCGCTGGAATGCGCGGCCGAGTGGGATAACGTCGGTCTGCTCATCGGTTCGACGAAGTGGCGGGCGAACTCGATCATGCTCACGATCGACCTGACCGAAGCGGTGCTGCACGAAGCGATAGAGGCCGGCGCGCGGATGATCGTGTCGTATCACCCGCCGATCTTCGAGCCGCTCCCCGCACTGACTGACGCCGTGGAGAAGCAACGAATCGCGCTGGAGGCGGTGCGGGCGAAAATCGCGGTGTACTCGCCGCACACCGCCCTCGACGCGGCGCCGGGCGGGATCAACGATTGGATCGCATCGGGACTCGGCCACGGCGACGTTCGGCCGCTGCACTTGTATGAATCGCTTCCAGAGACCGAGCAGTGCAAGCTCGTCACGTTCTGCCCGGCCGACGCGGTCGATCGGCTGCGCAACGCCCTGGCCACAGTCGGGGCGGGGCGGATCGGCCGATACGAGCTCTGCTCCTTCGAGATCAAGGGAACGGGGACGTTCTTCGGCGGCGAGGGAGCCCGCCCGCGAGTGGGGCGCACCGGAGCGCTGCAGCACGTTGACGAGACCCGCCTGGAGATGGTCTGCCCGCAGGCGTCGTTGGCGCTGGCCGTCACGACGCTTCGGCAATTCCATCCGTATGAGGAGCCGCCGATCGAAATCTATCAACTCCTGCCCCGCCCCCGGCGAGACACCGGCCAGGGCCGAAGGATCGTCCTCGACCGGAAGGTCCCGCTTCGCGCGCTCATCGAGCGTATCAAGCAACGCCTGGGCGTTGATCAGCTTCAAGTCGCCGCGGCGCACGCCGCACCGCGCCGTTACGGCACGATCGGGCTGTGCGCGGGGGCGGGTGGATCGTTGCGAGCCGAAGCGACCGCCCAAGGGTGTCAAGCCTTCATCACCGGTGAGATGCGCCACCACGACATGCTGGCCGCACAAACAGAGGGATGCACGGTAATCCTCGCAGGCCACACGAACACGGAACGCGGCTACCTTCGCGTGTTGCGCAAACGACTTCGCTCCGCGCTACCGGAGGGGAAGGTGGTCATCTCTAAGAAGGATTGCGATCCGCTTCGTGTGGTGTAGTCAAGAAGAGGGTGACGCACGATCATTCTCGGACGTGCATTCGGGTGATCGCTGCGCCGATATGAGAAGGTCGAAAATGATTTGTGAACTTGCCAGATGGGGCACGCCATGTACGAACAGCAAACGCAGCAACAGCCGCTAAATCAAACGCAGTATCAAGCGGATCATGCACAACAACCCCCTCGCGGATGGTGGAGCCGCAATTGGCGCTGGTTTGTTCCGGTCGGTTCCGTCGTATTGGTGTTAGGCGGCGTCGGGTTTCTCTTGGCCATCTTCGCGCTCGTCTTCGGCTTGATGAAGAGCACACAGGTGTATGAGACGGCCATGTTCGAAGCGCAAACGAATCCAGCGGTGATTGAGCACCTGGGCAATCGCATCGAGGATGGATTGATCTTCACCGGCAATATGGAAGTCAACCCCACGTCCGGATACGCGGACATCGTGATTCCCATTTCCGGCCAAAATGGATCGGGATCACTCTACGTGCAAGCTGAGAAGGTCGCCGGTTCGTGGGAGTATTACACGCTTGAAGTGGCCGTGCATGGATCGGATATCTCGATCGACCTGTTGGAAGATTGAGAACCGCTAAGGCTCTTTCCGATCCCTTTGCTTCTTGAGAATCTCGTCCAACAGGTCGCCCAATGGGAGGCCGGTATCTTTCAGGGCGTCGTTGAGCAGCCCGCGGAATCCTGACTCCAACGCCGCCTTGGCCAGATCGAAATCCGGATCGATCTCGGTCTTGAGCTTGCCGAACTCGCCGCGGGTGACCAGCGGGACAATGACCCTGTCCGCATAGCCGCGCAGCTCCTTGACGCTCATCGCCAAACCCTCCAGCGGCAACTCGGTTCTCAGATCCACGGTCCGCGTGTTGAGGTCGATGCGGCCGGAGTAGACGAGCGTGTACTGATCGATCTTCACCGTGAACCGCTCGTAGGTGACGATTCCATTACGAATCCTGGCGACGATCGGGTCGATCCGGGCGGGAATGGTCCGGGCGTTTGCCGAGTTGAATAACGTCAACAGCGCCAACGTCACGGAGCCGCTGTCGAGCTCGACGGCGCCGATCGTGATCTCGATATCGGCGTTGAGCCGACTGACATCACCATCCAGGGGGACGGTCCCATCGCTCATCGTGGCGCGCAGGGGCTGCTCGGTGCTGCGGATGTCCGCCAGGATGGGGTGAATCTTGTATAACAGGCGATCGCGTAGCGCCGGCGTGATCTCAAGCTCTGCCTGAATCGGTGCGGCGTTGGTGATCCGCAGAGCGTTGTCGCGACCCTTGAAGTGACCTTGCAGCCAACCGTGCGCCGTGTCAACACGGGCCTCCAGGGTGCCGGTGGTCCGTGAGAACCCGTTGGCCGAGGCTTGGGCGTCCATCCGCGGGCCCACCGCCGCCACCAGCATCCCCCCCAGCCCAGCGAACGCATCAACCACGCCCGTGGGCACACCATGGGCGCTGGCCGTTATATCAAGCCCCGCCAGGTCGGCCGAGACCCCTTGCTCGTTGAGAAGTCCGCCCAGTGTACCGTCCAGCTCGATCAGCTCCGCCTCAGCTGCCCCGGGAACGATCACCTCGCCGGTGACCGACACGTCGATGCCCTCGGCCAGGCTGTCGCTGGTTGCGAGAATCTTCAACGAGCGCAGGGCCGTTGCCTGATCATTGGCCGGCGCCGGTAGATTGCTCAGCTGGATATCGATCCGCCCCGATGCGCGAGGGAGCGTCAAGACGCCGTCGCTGTCGAACAACCGCTTGATCTCGCCCGACACATCGAGCGTTCCCGCAAGGTCTCCGCCGGTCGCCTTGCTATGAACCTCCAGCGTAACTTGATCTGGGCCACGGTAGGCCAGTTCGCCGGTGAGGTCGTCAAATACAAGCGTTCGCTGCGAAGCGGCGTCGCGCAGCCGCACCGTCAGGCCGTTGATCCGCAGTGTTGTTGCAGGCAAACCTGGCAGCGTGATCGGCTTCTTCTGGTCCGGGCCGCGTCGAGGCTCCTCAGCGGCACCGGAATCACTGCCGACAAGCAGATCTTGGAAGCTGGTCGAACCATCCTCGCGCAGCTCGCCGCTCAAGGTGCCCGACAGGTCGATCTCAACCGCATCCAGACGTCGCGTCAGCAGGCCGAACAGCCCAGCGCTCGCCCCGACATCGAGCCGCACAACCTCTTCGCCGCCGGCATCGGTAATCGAGAACCCTTTGACGGCCTGCGACCCGAACCACGTCAGCGTGAGCCTGTCAAAGGCAACGGTGCCGTTGATCCGCCGCTGCAGCGCCCGTTGGATGAGACCGTGACCCAGCCCCCAACTGACAAGCGTCGGGCTCAGCGCAACGAGCAGCCCAAGCACACCCCCCAGGCCGATGAGAACGGCCACGGCCTTCTTCCGCCGGCGACGTGGTCTGTCTGCGGACTGTGACATGGCGCCTCAACAGGCTCACAACGATTCGGCTGGCGATCGACCGGCCAAGCGTATCCATAGTAATAGCGAATCAGCAAGGCCGCACATGGCCATGCCCGGCTCGGCGATCCCAACCCACTTTTCTGTGGTCGCCATCGGTCGGGCCGATTCACGCAGCTTGTCGCGCAGCAGCCCAGTCGGCGGAGCTCTTGACGAACTGCACGCCGAAGACCTCCCGATTGACGGTGATCCACAGCGAACGAACAATCCGGGCATCGAGCATTTCATTGGCCAGCACAACGGCCTGGCGGCGTTTCAGCGCGATGCCGAGGAACAGGCGGTCGCCTGGTTGAAGATCCCCATGCCCCTTGACCTCCAGCAATGCACCGGCGGCGGACAGGTTCCACGTAGTCCCGGCCAGGTACTTGCCCGTCTTCGCAACGAACAGCTTGCAGGCACGCGCCATCTCAACCCGCACGTGGGCTCGACGATCTCGTACAACCATGTGTGTGGACCTCAATGTGGCCGGCGTCGCTGCACAGCGGCTACAGCCGGGTTATCGGCGATGTGCGACGATGACTTTGGCCCGGTGCGAATATGCACGGCTCCGCCCCATGGCCGATCTGGGGCTCGCAACCGGCCGATCCGCCCGGCCCTATCCTTATTCTTCTTCCATGCTCGAATCCATCAGCGTCCAAGCGCCCGCCAAGCTGAACCTCGCCCTGTCGGTCGGCCCAACGGATCGTGACGGGATGCATCCGATTTGCAGTTGGATGGTGACGATCGATCTCTGCGACGAACTGGTGGTGGACCGGTTGCCGCAAGACCGGCTCTCCCGTTACGCGATCCTCTGGCACAAAGACGCCAAGCGCCCAAGCGACATCGACTGGCCGATCACCCGCGACCTGGCGGTGCAAGCTCATCTGGCTTTGGAGAACCATGTGGGCCGGCAGCTCCCGTTGCAACTCAAACTGCAAAAGCACATTCCCGTCGGCGGCGGACTCGGCGGCGGATCTTCCAACGCGGCCGCGATGCTCCGGGCCGTCAACGAAATGTTCGACCTTGGCGTGTCCCTCGATGACATGCGGCAGATCAGTTGGGGGCTTGGGTCTGATGTGCCCTTCTTTGTAGCAGGCGGGAGCGCCATCATTGAAGGCGTCGGCGAGCAGATCGAATCGCAAGAGACCGTGCCGAACCTGAGCGCTGTGATCGTCTTTCCCGAAGCCTCCTGCCCGACCGGACACGTCTACAGAATGTTCGACGAGATCGGGCCGGGACCGTTGCGCCCGGACGCGGTGCGGGCGCTGGCCGGCATGAATGGGCCGTTGCGCCCGGATGCGATCTTCAACGATCTAGCGCAAGCGGCCGTTCGCGTCGCCCCCACGCTCCAGGAGCATCTGGCCCGACTGACCAAACTGGCCGACCGTCCCGCACACGTGGCCGGCAGCGGCTCGAGCCTCTTCGTGCTCTTGGATGATCCGCTGCATGCCCAGGCCCTGGCCGAGACGGTCGAGAAGCGTCTCAGCCTGCCCGCAGTGGCTGTGAAAGCGCTGGCGACCGACCCGATGCCGATCCCGTGAGGTGTGACCTGTAGGGCCGGCTGTGCCGGCCATCCTCATCGTCCGGTATCATCGCGCCGTGCCAAACTTCCGGCGCGCAATTGTTCCCGGCGGGACCTTCTTCTTCACGGTGGTAACCCAGGGCCGGGCGCCGTTCCTGTGCGACGAACCGGCTCGGCGAATCCTGCGAACGGCATTGCGCGAATGTCGCCGCCGTTGGCCGTTCCAAATCGACGCGATCGTTCTTCTGCCTGACCACATCCACGCCATCTGGAATCTGCCGCCCAATGACTCGGCCTACTCCAAGCACTGGGCGTGGATCAAGAAGGAGTTTACGAAAGCGTGGCTGGCCCAAGGCGGTGCGCAGCAACCGCTCACCGACGGCCAGCGCCGTGACAGTCGCCGCGGCGTGTTTCAACCCAAGTTTTGGGAGCACACGATTCGCAACGATCGCGACTTTGAGCGTCACGTTGACTACATTCACTACAACCCGGTCAAGCACAAGCTTGCCAAACGTCCCCGCGATTGGCCGTATTCAAGCTTTCACCGCTCGGTACGCCTAGGCATCTACCCCCTCGATTGGGGCTGTCAGCTAAATGACATCGACGCGCGCCGGTTCTCCTTCAGCGACATCACGGTCTCGGCGAGAGAATGAATCCGCCGGCACAGCCGGCCCTACAACTCTTCGTATCCCGGCACGGTGCGCAGATCGTCGAAGAAATGTTCGCGCTCGTGGGCATCGGCGATTCGCTTGCCGGCTTCGCGGGCCATTTCCAAGTATCGCTTGGCTTGGTCGTGGTCACCGGCCGCGGCGTGAGCCCGAGCCAGCGCTTCATTCATACGCGAAGGCCAGATCGAAATCACCGATCTCGTCATCCTCGCAGATTTGTAGACACCGCTGGGCATGATGCAATGCCGGCTCCGGGCGGTTGAGAACGGCGTACACGCGTGAAATCTGCCATTCGCTGCGGGCGAAGTTCACCGGCTTGCCCACCTGCAGCCAGTGCAGCGCGGATGCATGGGCCGCCTTGACCATCACTTCCGACTCATCCTCCGTCCGGTCCGTTTTCTCCAACAGCGTCCAGGTGAAGTTGAACAGGGCCTTGCCACATTGCAGATGCTGATCGGCGGTCAACTTCATTGTGGTCTCAGCCATACGCAATGATCCTCCGAGCCGGCGTTACGATGCCCAGATGAACGACGAGACAACCTATCACATGACGCCGGATCAGTTCCGCCGCCACGGCCGGGCGATGGTGGATTGGATCGCCCGTTACATGGAGCAGATTGAGCAATACCCGGTGCTTTCGCAAGTCAAGCCGGGTGAGACCCGAAGCCGCTTGCCGGCTTCGCCGCCACAACAGGGCGAACCCTTCGACGTCATGATGCGCGACCTGGAGGAGATCATTCTCCCGGGGATCACCCACTGGCAGTCGCCGAGCTTCTTCGGGTTCTTTCCCGCCAACGCCTCCGGCCCGTCGATCCTGGGCGAACTGCTCTCTGCGGGTCTCGGCGTACAGGGGATGCTCTGGGCCACGAGTCCGGCGTGCACGGAACTGGAAACCCATGTGCTGGACTGGCTGGTGGACATGCTGGAGCTGCCGCAGCATTTCAAATCCACCACAGCCGGCGGAGGTGTCATCCAGGATACCGCCTCCAGCGCGACCCTTTGTGCGCTGCTCACAGCGCGGGAGAGGGCGACGGACTTCACGAGCAACCACAGGGGAGTCGATCGCCAGTTGATCGCCTACACCTCGAACCAGGCTCACTCCTCCGTCGAGAAGGCGGTCAAGATCACTGGCATTGGTCGGGCGAACCTGCGCATGATCGACGTCGATGAGACCTACGCGATGCGGCCGGACGCCTTGGAGGCGGCGATCAAATTGGACAAAGCGGCCGGCCGAATACCGTGCTTCGTCTGCGCGACGGTCGGCACGACGTCGTCGAATGCAATCGATCCACTTCGTCGAATCGGCGAGATATGTCGGCGGCAAGTTCCGGGGGTCTGGCTGCACGTGGATGCGGCCATGAGCGGAACCGCCGCGATCTGCCCCGAGCTTCGCTTCATCCACGACGGGCTCCAGCTCGCCGACAGCTACTGCTTCAACCCGCATAAGTGGATGTTCACCAACTTCGACTGCGACTGCTTCTGGGTCGCCGACCGAGCCGCACTCATCAACACGCTCAGCGTTCAGCCTGAGTATTTGAAGAACCCGGCCGGCGGTTCCGGGGGCGGAGAGGTGTTCGATTATCGCGACTGGCATATCCCGCTCGGCCGGCGGTTCCGGGCGCTGAAACTCTGGTTCGTCATCCGCCACTACGGCATCGTTGGCCTGCAACATCACATCCGCGAGCATGTCAGGCTTGCTGGGGAGTTCGCATCATGGGTCAAGGCGGATGAGCGTTTCGAGCTGGCGGTCAAGCCACCGTTGAACCTGGTCTGCTTCCGCCATCGAGGCGGGGATGAGATCAATCAGGGAATCCTGGACCGCGTGAATCGTTCGGGCAAGCTGTTTCTCACCCACACCCGGCTCGATGACAAGCTGACCCTGCGCTTCTGCGTCGGCCAGACGAACACCCAGCGCCGCCACGTCGAGGCGGCGTGGAAGCTCATTCGCGAATCAGCTGACGCAAGTGCTTTCTGATTCACCACAGGGCTACAGAGGACACTGAGAAGATACCTGGTAGGATCCCTACGAACAGGAGGTTCTTCTACGTCTTCGTATTCACTGTGTTCTCGGTGGCTCCGTGGTTCATCATTCACAGCGTGAGGACGCACGATGCGACGGGTCAAAGCAGGTGGTGGTTGGCCGGCGATCTGGTATGCGCTGGGCAAGGCCCGGCAATCAGGCGGGCTGTGGCGCATGTACAAGGCGCTGCGGTCCAAGAACACTTGTAAGACCTGCGCGCTGGGCATGGGCGGGCAGCTCGGCGGAATGGTCAACGAAGCCGGGCGGTTCCCCGAAGTCTGCAAGAAATCGATCCAGGCCATGGCCGCCGACATGCAGGGTCGCATCCAGCCGCACTTCTTCGATAATTTTAGCCTTGAACAGTTGCGGGGCCTCTCGTCACGCGAACTCGAAGCGGCCGGCCGATTGACCGAGCCGCTGTACGCCGGGCCGCTCGACAATCACTACCGCTGCATCACCTGGGACGATGCGCTGGACCGCATCGCGGTGAAACTCAAGAAGACGGCACCCGAGGAAACGTTCTTCTACTTCAGCGGCCGGTCGTCGAACGAAGCGGGGTTCTTGCTGCAACTCTTCGCCCGGCTCTACGGCACCAACAACATCAACAACTGTTCGTTCTTCTGCCACCAGGCCTCAGGCGTAGGTTTGACGACCGTCACCGGCTCCGGTACCGCGACGGTTGCACTCGATGACATCCAACGCTGCGACCTGCTGTTCCTGATCGGGGCGAACCCCGCATCGAACCATCCCCGGCTGATGCGGACGATCGTCGAGCATCGTCGCCGCGGCGGGAAGGTCATCGTCGTCAACCCGCTGCGCGAGATCGGCCTGGTGCGGTTCAAGGTGCCATCCGACGTTCGCAGCCTGCTGTTGGGGTCGAAGATCGCAGACGTTTACGTTCAGCCGCACATCGGGGGCGACATTGCGTTCCTCGCCGCCGTGGCCAAGGCCGTGCTTGAGCGCGGGGCGGTGGATGAGCAGTTCGTGACCAACCACACCGACGGCTGGGACGCGTTCCAAGGACACATCGAGTCGCTGGGGTGGGAAGAACTTGTCAAGCGCTGCGGCGTAGGGCGCGAAACGATCGAGCACGTCGCGGAGATCTATGCCGCCTCGCAGAAGACCATCTTCTGCTGGGCGATGGGGATCACCCATCATGAGCACGGTTTTGGGAACGTGCAGATGATCGCGAACCTGGCCATGATGCGCGGGATGCTCGGCCGGGCCGGCTGCGGGCTGCTGCCGTTGCGCGGGCACTCCAACGTGCAGGGCATGGGCTCGATGGGGGTGGTGCCGAAGCTCAAGGAGGCTGTGTTCGAGCGGCTTGAGAGCACTTTCGGCGTCACGCTGCCGACTTCGGCGGGCCTCGACACCCTCGGTAGCATTGGACGGGCCGACGAGGGCAAGGTTCGCTTTGCGTCCTGCCTCGGCGGGAACCTGTACGGGTCGAACCCCGATTCCGCCTTCGCTGCCCGTGCCATGAGCAAGATCGACATGGTGGCGTACATGTCCACGACGCTGAACACCGGCCATGCGCACGGCCGTGGGCGCGAAACGATCATCCTGCCCGTGCTTGCGCGAGACGAGGAGCCCCAGGCCACCACTCAGGAGTCGATGTTCAACTACGTGCGGCTCAGCGACGGCGGGCAGCCGCGCCACGTTGGCCCGCGCAGCGAAGTGCAAGTCATCGCCGACCTCGCTCAGCGGGTGCTCGGTGATTCCACGCCCATCGACTGGGAATCCATGCGCCGCCACGGCCGGATCCGCGAGGCGATCGCCGAAATCATCCCCGGTTACGAAAAGATCGGCGCTATCGACCAAACCAGGCAGGAGTTCCAGATCGACGGCCGAACGTTGCACGAGCGGAAATTCCCCACCGACACCGGCCGGGCGAAGTTCCACGTGGTCGATCTGCCGGCGCTTGCGGGCACGGACAACGGCGAGCTTCGCCTGATGACCGTGCGCTCCGAGGGGCAATTCAACACGGTGGTGTACGAGGAGCACGACATCTATCGCGGTCAGGACAGGCGGGACGTGGTGATGATGCACCCCGATGACATCGAGCGTTTCGGCTTTGAGGTGAATCAGCGCGTGACCGTCCGCAGTGAGACCGGGGCATTGGCGAATCTGCTCGTGCGCTCAATCGACATTCGCGCCGGCAACGCGGTGATGTACTACCCCGAGGCCAACGCAATCATCCCCAAGCGGGCCGACCCCCGGTCGCGCACGCCGGCGTTCAAGAATACGGTGGTGAGGATCGAGCCGGGATAGCGGTCAGCCCTCAGCTTTCAGCTGTCGGAGTCAGTATGAGAGCCGCGGATGCACCGGCGAGCCGTCGGCTCGCGGCCATTGAGTTGCGGTGTGCTGAACAAGCGCCTCGTACTCCTGAGGCGTGTTGATATTGGTCAAATATCTTGACCACGCCTGCGGAGCCTCGATCGCTTCGATCTCGATGGACTGCATCAGATGAGACACGGCGCGCTGACCGGCATCGAGCAGCGCTCGTACCGCACGCAGTACCTCCGCCGAGATTCGCGCAGGCAATGGTTCGGTTCCTGAACGACCATCAATCCGCAGGACCGTGGCCTGGGCGGACGAAGGCACAGTCAGCGCCTTGAGCAACTTGCTTGTCACCAGCGGCAGATCACAGGGGCAGACGAGGTATTGCGTATCCACGCCGCTACCAAGCAGTGCCTCAATGCCGCCAAGCGGTCCGTGGCGGGATCGCAGGTCGTCGATATGCTGAAGTGTCGCCAGCGCGTCGGTGCTCCCGACGACAACCACCTGTTGGCACACCTGTGCCATGACATCGGCGACGGCTTCGATCATGGGGCGACCATCGGGCAGCGGCAGCGCGTGCTTCGGCCGGCCCATCCGCGCGCTTCGGCCGCCGGCCAGCACGGCGCCGGTGTGCGGCCACCGCCCGCCATCAAACTTGATCGGGGACCCCATAATGCACTTCAATCGTCTCGCCGGAGCGGATTCGACCGGCCGTGATGATCCTGGCGTAGCAGCCACATCGGCCTGCAATGGCACGTTGCAACCGAGGACTGATGGCGTCCAGCACGTAGCATGGCTTACGCACCTTGGTGATCTCAAGCTCCAGGCCGCCGTTGAAGCACAGCCGATCACCGATGTGGAGTGCATCAACGTCGAGGCCGCGAATGGTCAGGTTTTCGCCGGTCGCGCCGGGATAGACGTCGAACCCCTCTCGCCGCAGATCGTCGAGATCTTCGACATCGATCAAGCTGATCGCCTGCATCGGGGTGTTGTGCTTGGCGTGATCGTGCCCGTCGCCGACGAGGCCGGCTGAGGTCACCTCGCCGATCTCGATTTGGTGCTTGGGGACGCCCCCGGGTGAGATGTTGACCGCGACCACGATGGGAGATGATTCACTCATGCCGGAACATGATACCCTGTTTCGCCGGCTCACCTCGCCCCGCCGCGAGAACATTGAACGATGACAACGACGCGATGACCGACACTCTCCAAGGCAAGAACGCGCTGGTCTGCGGCAGCACGCAAGGCATCGGCCGGGCCTGCGCGATGGAGCTGGCCAGGCTCGGGGCCGAGGTCACCTTGATGGCCCGCAATGAAGCGGGGCTCAAAAAGGTCCGCCAAGAGTTGCCGAGCGACCACGGCCAGTCGCACGGTTCGATCGTCGCCGACTTTTGTGATTGGGAAGTCGTACGCGACAAGGCGACCCGTCACGTTGAGGCGAACGGGCCGATCCACATCCTGCTGAACAACACGGGCGGGCCGCCGGCCGGGGCGGTCTTCGAGGCTCCGTCAGACCAGCTCATCGCTGCCTTCACCCAGCACCTCCTGTGCAACCATGTGCTCGTGCAGACCCTCGCGCCCGGCATGCGCGACGCCGGCTACGGGCGCATCGTCAACATCATCTCCACGTCGGTGATCCAGACGATCAAGGGGCTCGGCGTGTCCAACGTCATCCGCGGCGCGGTGGCGAACTGGGCCCGCACCCTCGCCGGCGAGCTCGGCCCGTTCGGGATCACCGTCAACAATATCTTGCCCGGCTACACCCGCACCGCTCGACTCGACAGCCTCATCCAGGGCAGGGCGAATCGCGCCGGCTCGACGGTCCAGGAAATCGAAGGTCAAATGATCGCCAACGTGCCGCTGGGCCGCTTCGCCGCGCCGCAAGAGATCGCTGCGGTAGCCGGTTTTCTCGCCTCGCCCTCGGCAGCCTACATCAACGGCGTCAACCTGCCCGTCGATGGCGGACGCCTCGCAGGGCAGTAACAGATCACCCCAGAACCTCGCGTCGAGACATGTTGACGATCCGCAACTTCATCGACGGGCAACTCGTAGAACCAGTGGGCAGGGGGTACTTCGACGACATCAACCCAGCCACGGGCGAGGTTTGCGCGCAGGTCCCCGATAGCGATCAGCGCGATGTCGAGGCGGCCGTGGACTCCGCTAAGCGAGCGTTCGGAGCGTGGTCATCAACCCCCGCAGCCGAGCGCAGTCGAATCCTGCTTCGGATCGCGGACCTGATCGAACGCGACCTCGACGAACTCGCCCGCAGCGAGTGCATCGACACCGGCAAGCCGCTGAGCGTAGCCAGATCGGTTGACATCCCGCGCGCCGTGAACAACTTCCGCTTCTTCGCCACGGCGATCCTGCACACGAAATCCGAAACGCATCAGACCGATACTGAGGCGCTCAACGTGACCCTGCGCCAGCCGCGCGGTGTAGCCGGGCTGATCTCGCCGTGGAACCTGCCGCTGTATCTCTTCACGTGGAAGGTCGCCCCCGCGATCGCCACCGGCAACACCGCGGTGGGCAAGCCCTCGGAGCTCACCCCCACGACCGCCCATCGACTGGCTGCACTGTGTCAGGAGGCGGGTCTGCCGGCGGGCGTGCTCAATATCGTGCACGGCCTCGGGGCCAAGGCGGGCGCCGCCATCGTCAGCCACGGCGATGTCCCGACGATCTCCTTCACCGGGGGAACCGAGACCGGCTCGCTCATCGCCCGCACCGCCGCTCCGATGTTCAAACGTCTGGCGCTGGAGTGCGGCGGCAAGAACCCGACGATCGTCTTCGCTGACGCTGATCTTGATGACGCGCTTCCGGTGAGTGTGCAATCCGCGTTCGCCAACCAGGGCCAGGTCTGTTTGTGCGGCTCGCGCATCTTCGTGCAACGTTCGGTCTTCGACCAGTTCGTCGATCGCTTCGTCGAGCGCAGCGGCGCGCTGCGCGTGGGCGACCCGCTGGAGCAAGGCACCGACCTCGGGGCGCTGATCTCCAAAGAGCATCTGGCCAAGGTCGAATCGTATGTTTCGTTGGCTCAGGATGAGGGTGGCACGATCCGCTGCGGCGGGGCCCGGCCGGCGGCGATCAACGAGCGATGCCGCGGCGGGTTCTTCCTCCAGCCGACGGTCATCACCGGTCTAGACGCGCAGTGCCGGACAAACCGCGAGGAGATCTTCGGCCCGGTGGTCACCATCATGCCGTTTGACGACGAGGAGCAGGTCATCGGCTTCGCCAACGCCACGCAATATGGGCTGTCCGCCTCGCTGTGGACGGGCAACCTCGATCGTGCTCATCGCGTGGCCGGGCAGATTCAATCCGGGACGGTGTGGGTGAACTGCTGGCTGCTGCGCGATCTGCGAGTACCCTTCGGCGGGATGAAGCACAGCGGCCTCGGCCGAGAAGGAGGCGATGAAGCGCTGCGCTTCTTCACCGAACCGAAAAACGTGTGTTTCAAATTGAGGAACGAACGAACATAGGCGCAATGTTTCGCCGCCGAGCTTGTCCCGGCGGGTTGGGAAGGATGATCGATGCACGACCCGGGCCTCATGAGCCCCCGCGCCCCGGAACCCGTCGGCGCCTATCCGCACGCCAGGCGCGTCGGCAACCTGTTGTATCTCTCCGGCGTCGGACCCCGGAAACGCGGCCGCAAAGAGATCCCAGGCGTGACGCTTGATACTCAGGGCAACGTGACTTCATATGACATTGAAGCGCAGTGCCGGTCGTGCTTCGATAACGTGCGGGCCATTCTCGAAGACGCCGGCTCGGGCTGGGACAACATCGTCGATGTGCTGGTGTTCCTCACGAACATGAAGAAGGACTTCACGCGGTTCAACACGCTGTATGCAGAGTATTTCGCAGGCGACGGCAAGCCGAACCCGACGCGCACCACGATCGAGGTGGGTTCCCTGCCCACGCCGATCGCGGTGGAGTTGAAAGTCATCGCCACGATTGGGAGCTAACCCCCGGCAAGCCGGGGGCTATATGGTGCGCAACACCGCACGGACCGGACTGGCGTCGAAGCCGACCAATGGCAGCGGCAGGGCGATCAGTTCGTACATCCCCTGCGGCACATCCTTGAGCACCAAGCCTTCCAGGATCGCCATGTCGTGGGCGAGAACACGCTGGTGGGCGGGCAGGTCCTTGGAATCGAACAGGTCCACGCTGGGGGTGTCGATGCCAATGAGCTTGACGCCTCGCTCGTGAAGATGATCGACAAGCTGCGGGCTCAGGGCCGCGAAGTCCTCGTTCCATTTCCGGGGGTCGGGAAACGTGCCGGTCGCAAGAAGCAGCCGCTCAGCTTGAATGTTCGCCCGGACATCTTCCGGTTCAATGCGGGCGCCGCGTTTGACATCCAGGTGAATGACCCGGCACGGACCGACATACAACTCCAGGCTTCGTTGCTCGATTGATGGCGCATCGCGGCCGTAGTGGCTCGGGGCATCGGCGTGAGCCCCCAGATGCACGGTCGCGTGCAGGGTGCAGAGCGTGAGGTTGTCACCGCGCTTCATGTCCAGCAGCACTTCGCGGCTCGGCGGAGTGTCGCCCGGCCAGACCTTCAAGTCCAGTGAAATCGGCGGCGTGATGTCGAACAGCGAGCGCTTCATGGGTCTGCGGCGGAGGGCTTTCCTCGCAGATGTCCCCACAGCGCGAGCAGGCCGATCCCAGCCGCGGCCGCTACCACCAGGCCGGCGATGACGACCAGCGGCTGCAACAGATTCATGGCGGTGAACGCTGTCGGTGGTCCGAAGAACCATGAGAGCCGGCCGAGCATCTGGATCGCTTCCGATGAGCTCACGCCGGGGCCGAGGCGGTGCACGCCGACGGGTGCTCCGCCCATCGCGTAATAGCCGATGGGCAGGCCGCCGGTGGCGACGATGCCTAGAACCAGTCCGCCGGAAGCGAGCATTCCCAGGGCCAGTCCGCCATAACTCAGGGCCCCGATCGCCACGCCACCCCACGCGGCAACCAGACCGAAACTGAAGCCGCCAAGGGTAAACAGGCCGATGGCGTTTCCCCCGACCGCCACCGCACCCCGCGCGAATCCGCCGACGGCAACCAATCCAGTGGCCCGGTCACCCAGGGCGATGACCCCTCGGGCCCGACCGATGCGCTCGCCCGGTCTGGGACCGAACGCGACATCAATCACCGGCAACCCAAACAGTGTCGCCTCGGACCGGTATCGCCGTCCCCATTGCCCTATGCGGCTGACCACCTCCACCAAGGGTTTGCCGCACTCGGGACATTTCGATGAATCGACCAACCCCGTGAGCTTGTATCCGCAGTTGCCGCAATACGGGTCGTGGAGATGCTCAGGCTTTTTGGACATCGTTTGTCCCTGTTTGGGGGCCGGCGCCTCGCCGATTCGCGCAGCTCACCGCAGCGACCAGACCGCGACCAGGATACCGACTGCCAGCAGGCTCAGCAGCAGGCTCGACAGCACGATGATGTCGCGCAGCTGTTTCGCCGCTTTCCGCTTCGCTTGCGCGTAGGGGATCCGCGAGAAGGTCACCATGTTGTATAACGGCGTGTACCACCGCCCACAGAGCCTGTGAACCACACGCTCGGCGCGTTTGCGCAGCCGGAACGCCGGCGAGGCCACGCGATCTCGCATCTCAATGAAATTGCCGATCGCCAGGTCGGCGATGGCGTCGGCATTGACCTTGCGCCCATGGAAGTACCGCTCGAACGCTGCGTGGCGATCCGACCTGGAGTGCGCGAGACACTCCGCCAGAGCGACGCAATCCTCGAACGCCGCGTTCATACCCTGGCCGTAGAACGGCACAACGGCATGGGCGGCGTCGCCGACGAGCACAACCTTGTCCTGATAGAACCACGGCGAGCAGCGCACGGTCACCAGCGAACTCGTTGGGTTGTGCCTGTAATCCTCCACGAGGCTGGGCATGAGCTCCATGGCGTCACGGAAATTCGCCTGGAAGAAACGCTGAATCTCATCTTCACTCTTCACCGCCTCAAAGCTGCCAGGACCCACAAACGGCCAAAAGAGAGTACAGGTGAATGAGCGGTCGCGGTTAGGAAGCGCAATCATCATGGAGCCGCCCCTCGGCCAGATGTGCAGCGCGTGCGGCTCCATGGCGAAGTCACCGCCACGCGTCGGCGGAACCGTCAGCTCCTTGTAGCCGTGCCCGAGGTATGTCTGGCTGTAATCGAATTGATCGACCAACTGCATCCGCCCGCGCACGGCCGAGAACGCGCCGTCACAACCGATGACGATGTCTGCATCGACGCGAGTCGTTTCATTGTCAGCGGTGTTTAGAAACGTAACGGAGGGCTTGTCAAGATCAACGTCGATGCAGCGATGCTCGAAGTGATACCGAACGTTGGGGTGCTTCCGGGCGCCGTCGAGTAACGTCACGTTCAGCCCGCCCCGCGACACGGAGTTGATCGCATCGTTGGGGTTCTTGCTGTATGGCTGGAAGGTGAGCCGGCCGGCGGGTGAATGAATCATTCGCCCGCGCATCGGGATGGCGTCCTTAAGCACCGCCTCGGCCAAGCCGGCTCGTTGCAGGGCGTGAATCCCGCGGACCGAAAGGGCGAGGTTGATCGATCGCCCGGCGGTCAACCCCCTGGTCCGGGGGTCCGGCCGGCGCTCGTACACTCCCACGCTATAGCCGGCCTCGCCGAGCAGACACGCCAGCAGCGCCCCCGCCAAACCGGCGCCGACGATGGTGACTGTGCTTCTCACTTCGATGCCCATTGCTATAGACCGACCGAAGACGGCTCAACACAGAGGGCCACCGAGGACCACAGAGAGAGACGAAGGGGCGTGGCGCCGGCAACGCAGGGGTTGAACGGATCGTCAGAGAACACGACGCATGATTCCATCTTTGAGGCGGAGAACGTTGAAGTTGATAAGCAGGCCGACTTTCTTTCCCGACAGCCGAAGGTAGGTCATGAGCTGAGCTTCGTGGATGGGCATCAGCTTCTGAACCGCCTTGAGCTCAACAACCACCTTGTCTTGGACAAGAAGGTCAATGCGAAATCCACAATCCAGCGAGCACCCTCCGTAGACGATGGGGATCTCAACCTGACGCTCAAAGCTCAGACTCTGCTGCGCAAGCTCATGAGCAAGACACGTTTCATACGCGGATTCAAGCAGACCCGGTCCAAGCGCCCGATGAACGCGAATTGCGGCGCCGATGACCTGTTCCGTGACGCGCTCATGAACGAGCATCGCAACCACCCCTTAGCCCTCAGTGGCTCTCCGAGGCCCTCCGTGGTGAATCCGCCTCTACGTGACGCGTCAGGATCTGCGCAAACCGCCACACCTCGTGGAAGGTGTTGTACAGCGGAACGGGCGCGGCGCGGATGATGTTCGGCTCGCGGAAGTCGCAGACGGCGCCTTCGGCCAACACGGCCTCGTGACGCTGCTTGGGCTGATCGTGCACGAGGATCGAGAGCTGGCAGCCTTGTGCATCCGGGTCGCTCGGCGTGATGATCTCGAACCGATCGCTCGACGAGCGCTGCAGCAGAAAGCGCAGGTAGCCGGTGAGTTGTCGGGATTTGTGTCGCAGCGCGCCCAACCCGGCTTCATCGAACATCTCCAGCGAGGCCTTCAGCGGCGCCATCAAAAGAATGGGCGGGTTGCTGACCTGCCAACCGGCCGCGCCGGGCTGCGGAACAAAATCGCGCTGAAGATGCATCAGGAACCGTGTTTCCGGATCGTCACCCCACCATCCGGCAAAGCGCGGCAGGTCGGGCGCGTTGCCGTGCTTCTCGTGTACGAAGCACCCTGCGACGGCGCCTGGCCCGGCGTTGAGATACTTGTACGAACACCAGACCGCGAAATCGACCTCCCAATCGTGCAGGTGAAGCTGGACGTTGCCGGCTGCGTGGGCCAGTTGCAAGCCGACCGTGCAGCCGTGCTTCCGCGCCGCGGTGGCAATTCGAGCCATGTCGAACACCTGCCCGGTGTGGAAGTTCACGCCGGGCAATAACGCCAGCGCGATCTGCTCGCCTTGCTCGGCCAGCACGCGCTCGATGTCTTCGGTGCGAACGGTGTATTCGTCCTCTGGGGGTCTGATCTGGACCAACGCCTCAGCGGGATCGAGCCCCCGGCTGCGCAAGTGTGTCCTCACCGCATACAGGTCCGACGGAAAGACCGGGTGCTCCATCAGGATTTTGTACCGCTTGGGTGTCGGGCGGAAGAAGCTGACCATCATCAGATGCAGATTGATCGTCAGACTGTTCATCATCACCACCTCGCGCGCGCCCGGGAGCGCGCCAACGAGCCGGTCGCCGGACTCGCCGAACACTTCGTGATAGGAGTACCACGGCGTGCGAGCCTTGCCGTGGGCATCAACAGCGAGCTCGGCCCAGTCATCGAGTTCCTGCTCAACCATCGCCCGGACGGTCTTGGGTTGGAGCCCCAATGAGTTGCCGGCGAAGTAGATGACCGGCTCTCCGTTGGGCCGGCGAGGAATGTGAAACCGATCGCGATACTCGCGCAGCGAGTCGGTCTCATCGAGATGGCGGGCAAACTCTTGCGACGGCTCGAAGGCAGTCGTCGCGCTGGACTCCGTGCGGCTCATGCGCCCATCGTAGCGGCAATGACGCAGTTAGCCCCCGGCATGCCGGGGGCTATGTGAGTGCGCTGCGGCAGCACGCCCCGATGACGCCGAGGACGTGAAGGCCTGCGGGCTGAGGCCGAGGAACTCCAGAGCCGTCCCCGCCAGCAATCGCTCTCTGGCTTGAGGCGACAGCTCGTCGATCGACTCGATGAGCTTGCCCGGCTGCGATTCACCCAAGGGAAACGGATAGTCCGAGCCCAGCGCAATGCGATCGGGCCCCATCAGTTTGACCAGATAACGCAACGCATCAGCATCGTGCACCAGCGAATCGAGGTAAATGCGATCCAGATAGGAGCGCGGGTTGCCCACCTCGTTTGGGTTCACCAGATCGGGGCGAGCGTGGTAGCCGTGTTCGATTCGCCCGATGGTGAATGCAAACGCGCCGCCGCCATGGGCAAAGGCGATCCGCAGCTTGGGCAGGCGCTCCAGCACGCCGCCGAAGATCACCGAGCAGATGGCCAGGGCGGTCTCGGCGGGCATTCCCACCAGCCACGGCAGCCAGTACTTGCTCATCCGTTCACGCTCAAGCATCTCCCAAGGGTGGACGAAGACCGCGGCTTCCAATGCTGCCGCTGTTTCAAAAATGGGGAACAACGCCGGCTCGTCAAGGTTCCACCCGTTCACGTGGCTGCCGATCTGGACGCCCGCCAGGCCCAGCTCGCCAACACATCGTTGGAGCTCCTTGACGGCGAGGTCCGGATCCTGCATGGGGATCGTGCCCAGCCCGACAAAGCGATCCGGGTACTGCCCACAGACGCCGGCGATGTGATCATTGAGCATCCGCGAAAGGTCCAGCGCATCGGCCGGCTTTGCCCAATAGCTGAACATGATCGGCACGGTGGAGAGCACCTGCACGTGGACACCACATTGATCGCAGTCCGCAATGCGCTTCTGCGGGTCCCAGCAGTTGGCCTGAATGTCGCGGAAGCACTTCTCATCGACCATCATGTGGGCGCAGTCGCATTGATAGTGATCGAGGCGCATCCATCCGCCGTAGCCGTACTTCTCCCGCAGGTCCGGCCAGTTCTGGGGCAGGATGTGGGTGTGCAGGTCGATTTTCAGGGGGGGCCGTTCCGACACGTTCCACAGCGTACCAGATGCGTCGGCGCCGCCACGATGTCGGCTGCCCTCCCCTAGCCCCCAGCTTTGCCGGGGGGTCTTAGCGCAGCGGGCGTAAATCTTTGACTCGATCCCCGGGCAGAGCCCGGGGCTACGGGAGGCGGGGACGCGGCGGCTCGCTCATTCAACGCTCACTCGCGCTCGATCACCACCTTCGGCTCGAAGATGATGCGCTTGACTGGCGTGGGCTTTGGAACTCGCGTACCGCATTTCTTACAGGTGCTCAGCCGCTCGTCAGCCCAGAACTCCTCCATCGACTGCGCAAAGTGCTCGACGATATCACCACAGTCAAACTCCTTGTCGTAGACCAGCTCGCCACAGTTCTCACAATAGAACTGCTGATGCTCGGTTTCGCCCGGCGGCCGGCGGCGCTCGACGACCATCCCGATCGTATTCGGCGGCCGGGTCGGGGAATGCGGGACGTTGCCGGGAATGAACAGCGTCTCGCCCTCGCGCAGCGCGACGTCCTTGATGTGACCTTCCTCGCGGATCCGAACCACGACGTCACCCTTGAGCTGATGAAAGAACTCCTCGGAGTTGCTAAGGTGGAAGTCGTTGCGGGCGTTCGGCCCACCGATGATCATCACGAAGAAGTCGGTTCCGTCGTAGACATATTGATTGCCGACGGGCGGCTTGAGCAGGTGCCGATGCTCATCGACCCATTTCGTGAGATTGATCGGGGGCCCGACGGCCGAACCGGGCGTGATGCGGGACGCGATCTGCTCGGTGGCCGCGGTGGTCATGGCGGGGTCTCCTTCGCCACGCAGCCCGGCATTACCTGAACTGGGGCGTTCCTCACTGCACGATACGTCGCATGAGGGGCGGATGGCAACCATCGGGCAGCGGACGAGCGATGATGGCGGCCACCGGCGGTTGGGAAGTCGATGCCGATGGGCTAAGCTATTTCGCCCTCAGACCCACCGGAGCAGGGGATACGATGAGCGACACCCATATCGAGGAATTCTCCTGGCACGCCCACCCCGCCGGCGAGCGGATCGGAGCCGCCGTCGCTGCCGCCGTGGTGCTGATCGCAGTGACCGGCGCGATCTATCTGGCGTTTCAGAGCATCGCCTGGAGTTGCTTGGCTGTGATCGTGCTCGTCGCCGCACTGAACCGCTTCTTCTTTCCCAGCCGCTTCAGCATCGATTCCGAAGGCATCACTGCCCGCTACCTCTTGCGCACTCAGCGGTATCGGTGGAAGGACCTCCGCCGGTTCGTGGTGGATAGGCGCGGCGGATACCTATCCACCAGATCAAGGCGATCCTGGCTGGATGCCTACCGCGGCCTGCATGTTCTGTTCGGGGAGCACCGGACGTCGGTGATCGAGCGGATCCGCTGCCAACTGCCACAAGGGGGCGACTCGTGAGATCACTGAGGAGCAAGCTCCGGCACGCCTTCGCCGTTGACCCGACCGGCCCGGCTGAACCGACCGAGCACCAGAAGCCGGCCGTCGAATGGATATGCCGCCAGATTGCCAAACGTCACATGACCACCCCAGGATTGATCGGCCTGGAGATGGTGCGCCCGCTCAACTGGATCGGCGCGCAGGTCATGCACTTCGCCAGCCCGGGAGTATGGGCCATCACGCGGAGCCAGCGCTACGGAAGCTATCTACACTTTGCCAGATTCCTCGAGCAGCGAGGCTCCATCGAGTACATGTGCCGGAGGATCGAAGAGCTAGAAGCCGAGTATGCCCGCAGCGAAGTCGATACCCCTGCAGAAGACCAACACCCAGAAAGCGAGACAAACGACTCCGAGCACCATGAAGAATATTGATCCAGACAATGTCCGCGTGATCCTGGCTACCGATTGCGGCTCGACCACCACCAAGGCGATCCTCATCCAGAAGCTCGACGGCGTGTACCGTCAGACTCACCGAGGCGAAGCGCCGTCAACGGTCGAAGCCCCGTTCGCCGACGTCACCATGGGCGTAGTCAATGCGGTAACCGAAGTGTCGGAGCTGGCCGGCCGAAGGCTCATCGACGACCGCGGCCGAATCATCCAGCCAGCCGGTGGCGACGAAGGCTGCGATATCTATATCTCCACGTCCAGCGCCGGCGGCGGGTTGCAGATGCTTGTGGCCGGCGTGGTGCGCCAGATGACCGGCGAGAGCGCGAAGCGCGCGGCGCTCGGCGCCGGAGCCATCGTTATGGACGTCATCGCCTCCAACGATAAGCGCCGCCCGCACGATCAGATTCAACGCATTCGCCAGCTCCGCCCGGACATGATCCTGATCTCGGGCGGCACCGACGGCGGCACCACCACGCACGTGGTGCAGATCGCCGAGCTGATTGCGCCGGCCAAGCCCCAGCCTCGCTTTGGCCGGGCGTTTTGCATGCCCATCATCTACGCGGGCAACAAGGATGCCGTGTCCATGATCGAAGGAGTGTTCGACGACACCGTTGACCTCTCGATCGCCGAGAACCTTCGCCCGGTGTTAGAGCGCGAAAACCTCGGCCCGGCCCGCGACAAGATCCACGATCTGTTCCTCGAGCACGTCATGGCTCACGCCCCCGGCTACGACAAGCTGATGGGATGGGTCGATGCCCCGATCATGCCCACACCCGCGGCCGTCGGCAGCATCCTTCGCACCATCGCCGAGCAACAGGACATCAACGCGGTCGGCGTTGATATCGGCGGGGCGACCACCGACGTCTTCAGCGTCTTCGACGGCACGTTCAATCGCACCGTCAGCGCCAACCTCGGCATGAGCTACTCGATCTCAAACGTCTGCACCGAAGCCGGCATGCCCAATATCCTGCGGTGGGTGCACTTCGACATGGATGAGCGCGAGCTGCGCAATCGCGTCAAGAACAAGATGATCCGCCCCACGACGATTCCCCAGACGCTCGAAGCGCTCATCTTCGAGCAGGCGGTGGCCCGCGAGGCGCTGCGGCTGGCCTACGTCCAGCACAAGGAGTTTGCCACCACGCTCAAGGGTGTGCAGCAGCAGCGGACCGTGGGCGATACCTTCAGCCAGCAAAGTTCCGGTCAGACCATCGTGGACAACATGAAGCTCGATCTGCTGGTCGGCTCCGGCGGGGTGTTGTCGCACGCTCCAAGGATGCACCAGACCGCGATGATGCTCATCGACGCGTTCCAACCCGAAGGCGTCACCACCCTCGCCAAGGACAGTATCTTCATGATGCCCCACCTCGGCGTGCTGGCACAGGTGCACCCCAAAGCCGCGATGGAAGTCTTTGAGAAGGACTGCTTGATCTATCTGGGCACATGTGTGGCGGCGAAAGGCATCGGCCGGCCGCAAAAGACCTGCTTTGAGTACGCCATCCGTGGCGAGACGATTGATCAGTCCGGCGCACTGGCGTTCGGCGAGATCAAGCTCCTGCCGCTGGGCCTCGGTGAAACCGCCACGATCACGGCTGATCCGGCTCGCGGGTTCGATCTCGGCGCCGGCGCCGGCCGACGCATCGAGCGCAAAGTCAAGGGAGGAACCGTGGGACTGATTCTTGATGCACGCGGCCGGCCGTTGCAACTTCCCGCTGATCGCGATATCTGCAAACGCACGATTGAAGGATGGGTGACCAGCCTTGATCTGTACCCGACGATGGTTGTGGCGGCATAGGACATGTTTCGCGGCGGGCATCGGGCCCGCGCGTCGCCTGGCGGCGACGGCTAAACGAAGAATTCCCCCTAATCCCTGACCCCTCACCCCTTCCTCCATGGCCACCGCTTACACCCCAGGACTGACCGTCACGAACCGGATCACGCATCGATGTCGGCGCGTGTTGCCGATTCCGGGTGATGTGTTGGTGGCGGTCGGCGACACCGTCAACGCCCGTGATGTCGTCGCGCAGACGCTCATGCCCGGCGATATCACGCCGATGAACATCGCCAACATGCTAGCGCTTCCGCCGGCCGACGTACCCGAGTGCATGCTCAAGAGCAAAGGCGACCGCCTCGAAATCGCAGAGCCGTTGGCCCGGACCAAAGGGATCTTCGGCCTGTTCAAGAAGGATTGCAAGTCCAAGGTGGCGGGCACCGTCGAATCGATCTCGCGCGTCACCGGGCAGGTCATGATTCGCGGCGAGCCGGAGCCGGTGCAGGTGCGGGCGTATCTCAGCGGCGAAGTCGTCGAGATCATTGCCGGCGAGGGGTGCGTCATCGAGGCCGATGTCTCGTTCGTGCAGGGGATCTTCGGCATCGGCGGGGAGGTCTGGGGTCGCATCGTCGCGGCCTGCTCCAGCCACGACCAGGAGCTCACCGCCGACCTGATCAAACCCCAGATGAAAGATTGCATCATCATCGGCGGTGCGCGGATGACCGACCAGGCCATCCGGCGGGCCCGCGATGTCGGGGCGGCGGCGGTGGTCTCCGGCGGCCTGGACGATGAGGACCTGCGCGACTTCCTCGGATACGACCTCGGCGTGGCGATTACCGGGTCGGAGGATCTGGGGTTGACGATCATTGTCACGGAAGGTTTCGGTGATATCGCCATGGCCCAGCGCACCTTCAAGCTGCTGGCCTCGCGCCAAGGCGATGATGCGTCCGTCAACGGCGCGACGCAGATCCGGGCCGGCGTCATGCGACCCGAGATCATCATCCCCCTCAGCGAGAAGGAGAAGGCCCGGGAGGCTGAATCCTCGCACCCCGACAGCGAGCTGAAGCTCGGGCGGGCAGTGCGGATCATCCGCGATCCGCATTTCGGCCTGATCGGCGAGGTGAGCAACCTGCCGGCCGAGCCGCAGGCCTTGGATTCGGGCTCCAAGGCCCGCGTACTTGAAGTGAGATTCGATTCCGGAGAGAGTGTCACGATTCCACGAGCCAATGTGGAGCTCATCGAAGGGTAGGTGGACATGAGGCTATATCAGATCACCACGCTCATGGCCGCGCTGGTCATTCATGTTTCGCCATCGTCGGTTCAGGCCCAAGCCCCGGCCCCGCCGACGAATCTGGAGGTGACGGATCATCCGTGGGACGGGGGGAAACAGATCGACCTGTCCTGGGATCTTTCGCCGGACGATGCGGAACTCTTGCGTTACGAGATCTACAAGGCGGTTGCGCAGACCGGCCCCATTCCCCAAAAGCCGCCGAAGTTCGAGCAGGTTGACAGCGTGCCGGCCGGGACGACCTCGTTCACCGTGGACGGGGTTCCGTTCCAGGTCGAGATGATGGTGCGCGATCTGGAACCCCACCGGACCCTGTTCACCGATCCTCCGTTGCCGGAGAACCAGAAGAAACGGTTGAAGCTGAAAGTCGGCTACGTCTTCCAGGTGGTGGCGATCGCCCGGAACGGCTCGCGATCGACCGCGCTGGCTACGACAGCGCCATTCACGCCGACCATGCAATGGTTCGAGGGGAGCCGGTTCTACTTTTCCTTTATGACGCTCATCATCTGCGGTGCGGTGGTGTTTTGGATATACCGCGCCAAGAAGGGCCGACCGATTAAAGTCCGCAAGATCGCGGGCCTGGAGGCGGTGGATGAAGCCGTTGGCCGGGCCACGGAGATGGGCCGATCCGTCCTTTTCATCCCCGGCATCCAAGACATCAATGAGATTCAGACTATCGCCGGCCTGACGATTCTCGCTCGGGTGGCGAAAACCGCCGCCGCTTATGGCGCGAAGGTCGAAGTGCCCACCAGCAAGTCGCTGGTGATGACCACCGCCCGAGAGACGGTTCAGGCTGCGTTTCTTGAGGCGGGCAGGCCGGACGCCTACAACAAGGACCTGATCTATTACGTCACCGATGAGCAGTTCGGCTACGTGGCCTACCTCCAAGGCATGATGGTCAGGGAGAAGCCGGCCACGTGTTTCTACATGGGTGCGTTCTTCGCCGAATCGCTGATCCTGGCCGAAACCGGCAACTCGATCGGTGCCATTCAGATCGCCGGCACCGCGATGCCCGCACAGTTGCCGTTCTTCGTGGCGGCCTGCGACTACACCCTGATCGGCGAGGAGTTCTTCGCCGCCTCGGCCTATCTCTCCGGTGAGCCGGAACAACTCGGCAGCCTCAAAGGCCAGGACGTGGGCAAGGTGGTCGTGGCGATTCTGCTCCTGGTCGGCGTGCTGATGGCCACCCTCGGGGTGATCTTCGACAATCAGGCCTTGCTCAAGGCGGTGGCCTACCTCAAGGAAACGATCCTGACCTAGGGAGCCCGGCTGGTGAAACGCAACGTTCCACTGTTGTTGGCCATTATCGCCGGGTTCGTGATGATCGTGGCTTTCTTCATCCCCTACACCGTGAGCTGGGGCGAGGATGTCTCGATCTGGTTCGACATTCTGGCCTCGATCGCGTTCATCCTCGGTGGCGGTAATCTCCTGAAGGTTCATCTTAAGAAGGTTTCCGACCAGGCCAAGGGCTGGGGCTATTCCATCATCACCATCGTTGCCTTTCTGGTGATGCTGTTCGTCGGGCTCACCAAGTTGGGCGTGAATCCGAACCCCCAGTTCCCCGGGCACGGTCATTGGGCGGGACAGTACAACGAAGTCGGCAGCCCGTTCTACTGGCTGTTCGAGAGCGTGTTCAAGCCGCTTCAGGCGACGATCTTCGCCATGCTCGCGTTCTACGTCGCCTCGGCTGCGTTCCGGGCGTTCCGAGCCAAGAACATGGAGGCGATTCTCCTGCTCGCCACCGCGTTCTTCATTCTTCTGGGGCGCACCGCCGCCGGCGTCTTTCTGACCGACTTCATCCCGGAAGAGTCCGGTTACAGCGGCCTGCGACTGGAGAACATTACGGTCTTTATCATGGACGTCTTCAACACCGCGGGCCACCGCGCCATCATGATCGGCGTCGCCCTGGGCACCGCATCGGTGTCGCTGAAAATCCTGCTTGGTGTCGATCGATCGTATCTCGGATCGGGAGAGGGTTGAGCCATGGCTTTACTGATCACCCTCGGTGCCACGGCTGGGTTCCTTGTCCTCCTGACCTTCGCGGTTAGAGCGAGGACTGAGTTCTTCAAGAATCTCGATCGCCGATGGATCTTCCTGCTCATGCTGGTGGCCGTAGCCGTCCCCGTCTACGTGATCGGCAAGACCAAGGAGACGTTCCCGGAGAAGGCGCTCCCCAAGGCCCAGGCTGTCTTTGACGTCATTGAGGAACTGAACGAGGGCGACAAGGTTCTGCTCGCTTTCGACTTCGACCCGGGAAGCGAGGGCGAACTCGGCCCCATGGCCACCACATTTGCCTATCACTGCGCCACGAAGAAGCTCAAGATGTACTTCATCGCGCTGTGGCCGATCGGTCGGCAAATGATCGATGACAACATCGCCAAGATCATCGAGCCGGACTTCCCTGAGATGGTCTATGGCGTTGACTACATGAATCTCGGCTTCAAGGCCGGCAACGAGGGCGTGATCAACGTCATCGTCACTGACATCAAGCAGCTCTATACCACCGACGCCTACGGCACGGACATCGCCGCAATCCCCATGATGGAGGGGATCGACAGCATTCAGAAGATGGACCTGATCATCAATGTCTCGGCGGGGTATCCCGGAACGAAGGAATGGGTGCAGTATGCGGTGACCCCGTTCCCGCACGATATCCGCATGGTGGCGGGATGCACCGGTGTGCAGGCACCACTGCTCTATCCATATATCCCACAGCAGCTCCCCGGCCTCCTCGCCGCGATCAAGGGCGCCTCCGAGTATGAGTCACTCGTCATCAACAAATACGGCGGCGATGATATCAGCGGCAAGTATCTCGAAGCGCAGCGGCGCATGGGCCCGCAGCTTGTCGCCCACGTGCTCATGGTGCTGCTGATCTTCGCCGGCAACATCATCTTCTTCGTCGAGCGCAAGCGGGAGGCCCGGTCATGAGCCGCGAAAACACGATCTGGCTGATTGTGTTCCTGATCGGAGCTGTGATGTTATTCGGTCGCGCCATGTTCACTGAACACGGCATGGCAAAGATGTACGTCGAAGAATCACCGCGAGAATTCGTCGATCTGGGTGATGAGGAGAATCCTGACTGGGTGAGTATTGAAGAGGCGCCTGAGTATGTCGACGTCTCTGCGATTCCCGCCGATCATCGTGTGTCCTGGAAGAAGCAAAGGACATCGAATTACGGGGAATTCGTGCAGCAGCCGGCTGGCGGTAACATTCAATTCAGCCTCGCGCGTTCCATCGGCGTCTGGCTTGCAGCGCTGCTTACGCTGTTCGTGCTTTCATTCCTGATCAAGGACAACCCGTTTTACAAGATCGCCGAGTCGCTGTTTGTCGGTATCTCGGCCGCATACTGGATGGTTGTTGCCTTCTGGGATCAGATTGTGCCCAACCTGATTGGGAAACTCTCACCCACCTTCGTCCGCAATTGGGCCATGCCCGGACTCGGTGAAGATGCTCGCCAGGAACTGCTCTATCTCATCCCGTTGATTCTCGGCCTGATGCTCCTGTGGCGACTTTCCCCCAAGGGAGGGTGGATCTCGCGCTGGCCAATGGCCTTCTTCATCGGAACATTCTGTGGTCTACGACTCATCCGTTTCCTGCAGGCCGACTTCCTCCTCCAGATCCGCGCCGGCATTGACCCGTTGTATGTGACCGAGGGCGGCGTATTCGATGTTTGGGCTTCACTGGCCAACGTCATTCTCCTCATCGGTGTCCTCTCATGCCTCGTCTACTTCTTCTTCTCGTTCGAGCACAAGGGCATTGTCGGCAAGACCGCCAAGCTCGGCATCTGGTTCCTGATGATCACCTTCGGCGCCGGCTTCGCCTACACCGTGATGGGGCGAATCGCCCTGCTGGCCATCCGCTTGGAGTTCCTCTTTGATGACTGGTTGTGGCTGATCGACCCCACGGACAAGCGGCTGGGCATATAGCCGGCCGGCGGCAAAGTTGACATTTCGGCGGCGGCGTTTTAGAGTCGGCTGGTCTATCGGTTGTTCACCGGCAGATGCGCCGAAGCCCCGTTGGTGCAAACCCATCGGCTCCGCGTCGGGTCGCGGGCCACGCTAGGCAGGGATTTGGTCATGGCCGTTCCAGCATTCCGAACCTCGCCCAGCCGAAAGGGCAAGCGACGGTCGCATCACGCCCTGCGCCCGCCGCACACCGTGGGGTGTCCCAACTGCGGCTCCGCCAAGTCGCCTCACCAGGCCTGCCCGTCCTGCGGCTATGTTCGGCCGGGTCTCCAAATCAAGACCGCCGAAGGCGAATGATCGATGAGAATCGGCGTCGATGTGATGGGGGGCGACAATGCCCCCGACGCGATTCTTGAAGGAGCCATCGCTTCGCTGGACCAAATCGGCCTCGACGACGAGCTTGTGCTCGTGGGCGATCCCCAGGTCATCAACCCGGCCGTCTCGCAACTCGCCGCCGGTAACGATCGCGTCACTGTTGTGGCCTGCACAGACGTCATCGGCATGGACGAGCCGCCTGTGGAGGCTGTCCGATCCAAGAAGAACAGCTCGCTGGCCGTGCTCGCCCGCATGGCCGGCCGCAGGGCCGAACACACCGTCGACGCGATGGTCTCCGCCGGCAACACCGGAGCCTGCGTGACCGCGGCGCAGATGTACTTGCGCCGGTTGCCCAACGTACACCGTCCCGGCGTAGCCGTGACCGTGCCCACCTTCTGCGGGCCGGTCGTGCTCATCGACGTCGGCGCCAACCTCGAACCCAAACCGCACCACTTGGCCCAGTACGGGGTGATGGGCGAGGTCTATGCCCGGCTGGTGCTGGGTATCGATCGCCCGCGGGTCGCTCTAATGAACGTCGGCGGCGAGGCACAAAAAGGTACTGCGGAAATGAAGCAAGCCCGCGACACGTTGCGGGCCAACAACAGCCTGCAGTTCATCGGCTACATCGAAGGCCGGGCCGTCTTCAACGGCGAGGCCGACGTGGTCGTGACCGACGGCGTCGTGGGCAATGTCATGATCAAGCTCGCCGAGGGACTCTCCGCCGGCATCTTCAAGGCGATCGCCCGCGAAGTTTCTGAGATCGATCCCGAGCTGGCCGCCCGGTTTGAGCCGGTCGTCAAGAGCATCTATGCCAAACACGATTATCATGAATACGGCGGCGCGCCACTGCTGGGCGTCAACGGCGTCTGCCTCATCAGCCACGGCTCCAGCGTCGCACGGACGATCACCAACGCCGTGTCACGCGCCAAACAATTCGTAGAGTCCGGCGTCAACCAGGCGATCTCCCAGCGGCTCGGCATCATGGAAGAAGCCATCGCATGAACTCGCCCGACGGATACGGGATTCGGATCGCCGGAGTAGGTTCGGCCGTGCCGGAGAAGGTGCTGACCAACGCCGACTTCGAGAAGATGGTGGACACGACCGACGAATGGATCGTCCAGCGCACCGGGATCCGCGAGCGGCGTGTCGTCGATCCGGAGCGTGAAGGCACCTTTACGCTCGCCTGTGACGCCCTGCGGGGAGCGTTGGAGGATGCGAAGCTTGCCGCTAGCGATCTGGACCTGATCATCCTCGGAACGGTCACGGGGGAGATGACCTGTCCAAGTGTGGCTTGCCGCGTCGCCGATGCCCTCGGCGCTGCTCCCGCAGGCGCCTTCGACGTCGGCGCCGCCTGCTGCGGGTTCGTCTACAGCATCAACATCGCGGACTCGCTGATCCGCTGCGGCCGATATCGCACCATCGGCGTCATCGGCGCCGACACCATGAGCACCATCACCGATTACACCGATCGCACCTTGTCGATTCTGTTCGGCGACGCCGCGGGAGCCGTGGTCGTGGCCCGCGACGACGACCCATCCCTTGGCTGCCTCTACCAAACCATGCAAGCCGACGCCGCGCTGTGGGAATCCCTCTACATCCCCCGCCGCGAGCAGGACATCCCTGAACACGACCGTGACAATCCCATTCGCCTCGGCTGCCTGCGGATGCGTGGACGAGAGATCTTCAAGTTCGCTGTGGTCAAGATGCGGGAAGTGATCGAGGAAGCCCTCAAAGCCACCGGCCTCTCCGCCTGTCAGATCAGCCGGTTCATCTGCCATCAATCAAACCTGCGCATCATCGACTCGACCCGTCAGAAGCTCGGCCTGCCTCCGGAGAAGTTCTACATCAATATCGATACGCACGGGAACAGCTCAGCCGGCTCGGTCGGGCTGTGCTTCGATCAACTGTGGAAAGCGGGCGAAGTCAAGCGCGGCGACTATGTAATGTTCGTCGCCATCGGCGGCGGCCTGACATGGTCCACCAGCGTGTGGAAACTCTAGGGAAGGTTCGAGGCTTGAGGCTCGAGGACAGCCGCGAGATGAACAGCTTCCCAGCCGTGATCCTCTGTCCCGGCCAAGGGGCCCAGGCCGTAGGCATGGGCAAGGCCTGGCATGAGGCCAGCGAAGCGGCCAGACGTATCTTTGCTCAAGCCGATGAGGCGCTGGGCGAATCACTCGATCGCCCACTCAGCGAGATCTGTTTCAACGGCCCGGCGGATCTGTTGAACCGAACCGACATCGCTCAGGCGGCGATCTATGTCTGCTCGGTCGCCTGCCATCGCGGTCTCGTTGAACGAAATGGACAGTTGCCGCTGAAGGCGACGGCCGGGCTGTCGCTGGGCGAATACACCGCGCTGTGCCTGGCGGGCGTCTTCGACTTCGTTCCCGGGCTGCGGCTGGTCGCTCGGCGAGGCCGGCTGATGCAGGAGGCGGCGCAGCGCTGCCAAAGCGGCATGGTCGCCGTGGCCGGGGCCGACCAAGAGCAGGCTCAGACCATTTGTGACGAGGCACGTGGGCGTGACGTGCTCGTCTGCGCCAACGTCAACGCCCCCGGCCAGATCGTGCTGTCGGGCCACGTCGACGCCTGCCAACGGGCCACTGACGCGGCCAGGCGCCGCGGATTGCGAGCCACGCCGCTGGCCGTGGCCGGAGCGTTCCACTCGCCGCTGATGCAGTCGGCCGCCGACGGCATGGCCACGGCCCTGGGTCATATGAGTTTCCAGCCTCCAAAGGTCCGGGTCTGGTCGAACGTGACCGCCCAGCCACACCACCCGCAGGATATGGAACTTCTCAAACGCCGGCTCGTCGAACAGATCGTCAGCCCTGTTCGGTGGTTCGAAATCTGCCTGGAGCTTGCCGGCGGAGATACAATGAGCTATCACGAATTGGCCCCGGGGGCAGTTCTGCGAGGTCTGATGCGCCGTATCGACCGTAACGTAAAGGTGATCAACCATGACCAGCCATGAAACACGACTGCTTCGACTCGTTGGGGCTGCGGCTGCATGTGCCGTCGTCGCCACAGGCTCGATTGGATGCGACAGCAGCCCGCCGCCGCCGCCGGTGGTCACCAGGCCGGCTCCGACGCCTCCGCCACCCAAGCCAACGGTGACGCCGATCGATCAACTCATGGTTCAGCTGGGCATCGACGAGCGCGTGCAGCTGGGCGAAGAGGACGCTCCCGCCAAAGAGGATGACCGTCGGGCCGTGCTGGAATTCTTCGACACCTTTGCCCGCTCAGACGCCACGGCGCTGGGGACCATGCTCTCGATGCTTGATCGACTCGAGTTGGAGGACCTGGTGCGATCCGGGGCATGGGAGACAACCACCTCCCAGATCACGCGCATTCACGTGCAAACGGGCGAGAGCCCGGACGGTCAGGCGTGTGCGCTAGCCATATTCTACGTCGGCCTGGGACACCAACCACAACTGTGGTACTACACCACCAGCATCGATGGCGCGACGTTCGATGCCGTCGCCACGCCGCCGAACATCATGGACAAGCTCAGCGGCTCCGACTGGATCGCCGCGTGGTTTGAGCTTCTCGAGCAGGAGCTTGCCCTAGCGTACAAGCCGGACGAAGAATTCGTCGTGCCACAGAAGATCGTCAGCGGGAAGAGGGGCGGCAGCGGCAGCTCGATGACCCCGGGGCGCTCACCTACAGCTCCTACCGCGCCTTCCGGGCCCGGCAGAAGACCTATTCCAAGGAGCCCGCGGCGGCCGCCCGGCCCGCCGGGCTAAGCCGTTCGATTGGCAACGTTTACATTTTCAGTACAATCAAGGCCCGCCCACGGCGGGCTTTTTCCTTCTCGTTCACCTCACCAACCGAATGACACGAGGCAAACCATCGAACCGCGAGTAGCGATCATCACCGGCGCCAGCCGTGGGATCGGGCGGGCCATCGCCCAGCGACTCGCTGCCGACGGGCGACTGGTAGTCCTGGTGAGCCGCTCGGCCGAGGCGCTGGAAGAGGTGCGACAGCAGATCGAGGACGCCGGGGGCGCGGCCGAGGTTCGCGCCTGCGATGTCAGCGACTCCGAATCGCTCAGCGCGTTGATCGAGGCGGTTGCCTCCACCCACGGCCGGCTGGACATTCTCGTCAACAACGCCGGCATGACCCGAGACGGTTTGATCCTGCGAATGAGCGACGCCGACTTCGACCTGGTCATCGCGGTGAACCTGCGCTCGGCGTTCGTGGCCTGCCGCGCCGCGGCCCGCCCAATGATGCGCGGACGATTCGGACGAGTCGTCAACATCGGTTCCGTCACCGGGGTCATCGGCAACGCCGGGCAGGCCAACTACGCGGCCGCCAAGGCCGGCCTAATCGGGCTCACGAAATCGTTCGCCAAGGAACTCGGCCCCAAGGGCATCACCGCCAACGTGGTCGCCCCGGGGTTCGTCGAAACAAGCATGCTTGATGCCCTGGGGCCTCAGCGACGAGAGGAGGTGATCCGTTCGCTGCCCGTGCGACGGTTCGCCCAGCCCGAAGAGATCGCACATGTCGTATCGTTTGTGACCTCCGACCTCGCTGGGTACCTCACCGGCCAGGTCCTGGTCGTGGATGGAGGGCTGGCCTGCTGACCCCCCTGCCGGGCGAGACGCCTCCAAGGCCGGGCTCGGCTGGACGCCTGACCCATTGCATCGCGAAGAAATCCGGCTATAGTGACCGCCCGCGGGCCCTGGGCGGCCCCTGGGCGGCCCGGGCCTCTCACTCAGGAGACCTCAGAAGTGACGGAAACCGAAATCGAAGCCAAAGTGATCGATATCGTCGCCGAACAAATGGGCGTTGACAAAGGCACTATCACCCGCGACACAAACTTCACCAACGATCTCCATGCGGATAGCCTGGATACCGTCGAGCTGGTCATGGAGTTCGAAGACGAGTTTGAAACCGCAATCCCCGACGAGCAGGCTGAGAAGATCCAGACGATCGGCCAGGCCATCGCCTTCATCAAGCAGAGCATCGGCTCGGACGCCTAGAATCCGCAGCCGCCCCCGCGGTCGATCGGCTGTCGCAACGTATGGCGCAGTCCGCTTCCCGGGGACTCCCGAGACCATCTGCACATGAGAAGCAATGCGAACCGGCGTGTCGTCGTCACCGGCATGGGAGCCGTGACCAACGTCGGTGTGGACGTGCCAAGCATGTGGCAGGCGCTGATCGAGGGACGCTCAGGCATCTCACGAATCACCGCTTTCGAGCAGGGCGATGAATGGAACGTGCGGATCGCCGGCGAAGTCAACGGCTGGGATCCGCGCAGCCGCATCGATGCCCGCGAGATAAAGCGGATGGACCGCTTCTGCGCCTTGGGCATGTGTGCCGCTGCGGAGGCTGCGGAGGACTCCTGCGTCGATTTCAACAGCGGCGATCCCTACCGACGCGGCGTGGTCATCGGCTCCGGTATCGGCGGGATCCTCACGATTGAGCACGGCCACACCAGGTTGCTGCGTGGCGGGCCCCGCAAGATCAGTCCCTTTGTTGTCCCCAAGCTGATGGTCAACGCCGTGGCCGGCCACGTCTCGATCCGGCACAACCTTCGCGGCGCCAACTCCGCCACGTCGACGGCCTGTGCCACCGGCGCCCACGCCATCGGCAACGCGTGGAACCTGATTCAGTTCGGCGACGCGGAGGTCATGTTCGCCGGCGGCGCCGAAGCCCCCATCAGCCCGCTGTGCATCAGCTCCTTCGCCGCAATGAAGGCCCTTTCCACCCGCAACGATGAGCCCCAGAAGGCCTCCCGCCCATTCGATCACGATCGTGACGGCTTCGTGCTCGCCGAAGGCGCTGCGGTCATGGTGCTCGAAGAACTCGAACACGCCAAGAACCGCGGGGCGCGAATCTACGCCGAAATGCTCGGCTTTGGTTCCTCCGCCGATGCTCACCATATCGCCGCCCCCGACCCCAAGGGAATCGGGGCCGTGCGGGCCATGCAGGCCGCCATCGCCGAGGCGGGCATCAACCCCGACCAGGTCGATTACATCAATGCCCACGGCACCGCCACCCCGTTGGGCGACACCGCTGAAGTCCGCGCCGTCAACCAACTCTTCGGCGACCACGCCCGCAAGCTAGTCATGAGCTCGACCAAGTCGATGACCGGCCATGCGCTGGGCGCAGCCGGCGGCCTCGAATCGGTCATCACCGTCCTCGCTGTCCACCACGGCGTCGTCCCACCCACCATCAACCTCGATCGCCCCGATAACGACTTCGACCTGGACTTTGCCGCCAACACCGCGCAGGAGCGCCCGGTGCGCTACGCGCTGAACAACTCCTTCGGCTTCGGCGGCCACAACGTCAGCCTCGCCTTCGGCCGATACAACGGCGCGTGAACGGAAAGCCATAAGCCATGAATTTGTAGGGTCCGCTGTGCGGACCGTCTTGCGCTGTGCGGACCGTCTTGTGCAACGCTTGCCCGGTATCGGTCCGCCCAGCGGACCCTACGGGGATGTGCGTACAAGGCGGGCATTGCCAATAGCCGCGGGCGGAAGCCCGCGAACCAAGCCGCAGCGAGCATTTCCACTTTTTTCCTTGTGCGACCCCCGCCGAGCGTGGTACGCTCATATCGCTGTAACCGCATCAGGGACGGCTTGAGCGAGCCGGCTTGTCTCAAGCCGGCTGACTCTCGCGCCGCCACGGCTCTCCGAAGCGCGTTGCAACCGCAGGAGGCCCAGCCATGCTCCACGGCCGACTATTGCCGATAGTGCTCATCGTTCTCGTCTCATCCGGAGCCCAGGCCCAGACCGTGCTGTACGTCGATGATGACGCGCCGCCCGGCGGAGACGGTACGAGTTGGAACACTGCCTATCGCTTTCTGCAGGACGCGGTGACGGATGCTTCCGGGGGCGGCATCAGCGAGGTCCGCGTCGGGCAAGGCACCTACCAGCCCGATCGCGACGAACTGAATCCCCTTGGCACCGGCAACCGCGAAGCCACGTTCCAACTGATCAACGGCGTAGCCCTGATGGGCGGTTACGCAGGGTTCGGCGCCCCGGACCCCGATGCCCGCGACATCGAGCTCTACGAAACGATCCTCAGTGGGGATCTGAATGGGGATGATGGCCGCGATTTCCTAAACAATGATGAGAATGCTTTTCACGTCGTTAGGGGGTTCACACTTGATCCGTCGACGGTACTTGACGGGCTCGTGATCGTTGCCGGAAATGCAAATGGTCCAGGACATGAGTACGGCGGCGGCTTCTGGAATCAAGACGGCAGCCCGATGATTGTGGCTTGCACGTTCACCCAAAATGCCGCGAACCTGCAAGGTTCCGGCATGCACTCGACTGGTAATCCAACCATCGAGGGATCAAGCTTCATAGGCAACATTCTCACGCCGCAGCGTTCCACCGTTTCTAATAGGGGGATTGGACTTTATTCGGTAGGTAAGGCTGTGGTCCAATACTGCCTATTCGAGAACAACAAATTTGTCTGTCCTTTTAATCCTGTAACTGGTTGCGATTTCTTCCAGTTACGGGGTGGTGGAATGTACTCATCAGGAGATGCTTCCATATCTCACTGTACATTCTCGGGAAACATACTAGCCGGCATGGGCAACGCCATGGGGGGCGGGCTTTATATGTTTGGCGGTGTAGCTACGGATTGTTCATTGCTTGGCAATTTCAGCGGTCAGGGAGGTGGGGCTTTCGTTTGGGCTGCGACACTTATTGGCTGTCTGTTCAACGGCAATAGCAGTTGGTTTTCGAGTGGCGTTTCCTGTAGCGCACTGGCCACCGGTGAGAGCACGTTCATTCAATGCCGTTTCGTTTACAACGACCCTCCAGCCGGGACCACTAGGGCAGTAAGGGTCTTGTCAACCGTAGTGACGGTCTTTTCAAACTGCGAATTCATTGGCGACGGCCTTCGGAAGACCTATCAAGGACTGGCCATAGTTAGGAACTGCACCTTCTTCGGCGGAGGTCTATCAATTTCATCCTTCGGAACTCAGGGAGATATTGATGTTGGCAACTCCATTCTATGGAATACCCTCATATCTGAGCCGAGCGAGGGAACGCTGACCGTCAACTATTGCTGCTCCAATAGCTGGGCTGGTGGTGGGACCGGCAACATCAATGCTGACCCCTTGTTTGTCGATAGCGCCGGAGGAGATTTGCACCTCTTACCCGGCTCACCGTGTATCGACGCGGGTGATAATTCAGCTATCCACGCGTGTTCTGTTGATCTGGACCGCAAGCTGCGCTTCGCAGATGATCCCGCCACATCGGACACCGGATCGGGTGAAGCGCCGATTGTCGATATGGGAGCGTACGAGTTTGGCAGCACGCTGGCTGACGACGACTGTAATCTCAACGGCATCATCGACCGGTTGGATATCCTGATCGGCGCAAGCTTCGATTGCGACTTCAACTGTATCCCGGACGAATGTGATCTCGCTGATGATCCCAGTCTCGACGCTGACGGCAGTGGCGTTCTGGATGAATGTGAAGCTCGTGGTGATTTCAACGGCGACGGCTGCGTTGACGCGTTTGACCTGGGCGCCATGCTCGGGGCGTGGTGCTCCGGCGTCAACGACCCGAACCCGCCGAGTCCGCCGTGCGAGAACTGCACGCCCGCGAATCTCGCCCTCGCGGACATCTCCGGTGCGGCCAATGTGCCGGACGGTTGTGTCGATGCGTTCGACCTGGCGAAGCTGCTGGGCAACTGGTGCTCCGTCGCCGGCGGCAACCCCTGCGGCACTTGCCTCCCGTAGGTGCGCGGCGAAAGTGTGGGGCATGCGGGGGTGCACCGGGCTGACACAGCCCGGCTCGCTCAAGCCTTCAAGCCTCAGGCCTTCAAGGCTCTCCTAGAACGGAAAGCTCAGCCCGGCATAGAGCAGCAGGCTGTTCCGCGGCGGGTTCTCCGCGCGGGTACGCGCATTGGAGATGTGATGCAGCCGAGCACCGACCAGCACGCGGGTGTTGAGGGTGATCTGGTAGCTCACGCCGAGCCCGAGCTGGGGTGTGAAGCTGAATCGCCCGCCCGCAGCCGAGTCAGGCGTCGCCGCAGGCACCCGCTCGGTGGTGCCGAGCAGTCCCGCCCCGCCCTCGACGTACAACGACCACTGCTCCTTCGCCACCACATGCCAGCGAGCCAGCAGATTGAAGTTCGCGCCAACCGCGTCGGGGCCCTCCTGATGGACGTACAGCGCGTTGAACTCCAGCTCAAGGCTCAGGTTGTCAATCATGAAGTAGCTGAACCCTCCGCCGAGCAGCGCGAAGCGGTTCTGATGGTCGGCGACATCCGTGGCAAAACCTTCCGTGAGATTCCACCGCCAGGACCCTTTCTCGCCGAATGGGGGCGCAGGCTCACTCGCCGCCGAGACACTTGGTAGCGCCCCGGCCCAAGGCGCAGCGGTCGCCGCCAATGGCGCGTACTTCAACTCGAGCCCGGTCAACGTGCTCATTGCTGCCGGGGTCGTCTCGGCCACGCAATGACGTGCTGCCAGAACCGCCGGGACCACCATGCAGGTCCGTGCGACAGGCACGCTCCATCGCCACAACGGCCACATCAACAGTTGATCGGCGTGGGCGGCCTGCGCCGGCCAAAGGTGGCGAGCCAGCCGTTGCGTCGAGGCCCGTCAGCGATCTACGACGATGCCAGGCCGGCGGGCGAGGGGTCCCATCGCGCCTTGCCGCTTGGACGTCATCGGCGCCCTGGTCAGCGGCCGCTGAGGCGTTAGAGTAGCCGGCTCATGGCACGTCAACGGACCATCGTCGGGCTCGGTGAAGCGCTGCTGGCTGAGCATCCGGACCGAGAGGAACCGGCCGGCCTGGCACTACTGATACCGAGATACGCGGTGCTGCTCGGCCACGTGGGCATTGCGATTTCACGCCTCGGCCAGGACCCGGCGGCCCAGGAGCTGATTGCGCAGCTTCGAGTGCTCGGGGTGGATGTCACTCACCTCCAGAGCGATCCCGATCTGGCCACGGGGCGTTGGCTGGTGCGATCGATGGGCGCAGAGACCTTCCATAGCCTCGATTCGGAAGCCGCCTTCGACAACTTGCAATGGGACTTTGATCTTGCCGACGTCGCGCAGCGAACAGACGCCGTCGTCTACGGCGCGCTGGCCAGGCGAACCGGGCAGGCCCGATCGGTGAGCGATCGATTCCTCGCTGAATGCAAGTTCGCGCTGCGCGTGTTTGATCTGACCAACCGCCCCGACGACCAGCTCGATCGGAGCCGCGCGATGTCGGGGCTGAAGTTCGCCAACACCCTGGTCGTCGACGACTTCGCCCGCAACGTGCTGTTGCCCGGCGGTGTTGACAAGCCGCAGCGGGAGGCTGCGGTTGAACTGCTACGCCTCGGTAACCTCACGTTGGTGGTGATCGCCCAACCGGGTGAGCCGATGGTTGTGCACAGCGCGGAGTCGTCCTGGTCGGGGCGCGCCCATCGCCCCGAAGCGCACGAGGCGAGCATTGTCGCATTGTTGCACGGGGTGCTGGCGGGATGGGATGTGCAGGCTGCGGTCGGTCTTGCCGATCGCCTGGCCGAGCATATTCTCAAGCATCCGGGTGAACCACCGCCACAAGAGCTGCTGCGGCAATGTTGAAAAAAAGTCCGCCGCCCGGACGCTCCGACACTCCCGGACGGCGGTGCGCCACGACCCGAAGGCCGCGTCTTTTGGTGTGCCACGGGAACCGCTTCCCACAGTAGTCTCGTCGGCGCGGTTGGGTCAACGTCCGATCGCCACGTTGGTGAGAATTTCACAAATCACGTGTGCGCAATCACTTATGCCTACTTCCGCGCAAGAACCTCCCGCTGATCGGCCTGGGCCAGGCGAGTCGCCGGCCACAGAAGCGCCCATTGAAGTGGCGATCGGGGCCCTGTGGAGGCGATGCGGGTCTTGCTGCGAGGCGTTGATCACCCGCCGCCCCGCCGACGTCCAATAGTCCGGCCCGGCTTCGTGAATAACAATGCCCCGCGATTGGGCAGCCACACAGGCAGATCTTTGATGGACCATCACAACCTATGGCGTATCAAGTTGTTACGTGATAACACCTCACGATTGGTCCCGGCCGGACTTCGATGTGGGCAAATTGTCATTTATGCGCTTCCGTCATCGAGAACTTGTGTTACCTTTGCGTAGGTGCTTTCGAGTTGGTGGGCTTGCCCGCCTTGCAATGATCCATTCGATGAATGTTCCCCGTGCCAGATGCATTTCACGCCCAGTTGATTTCGGCGTTCGCCCGGGGCTTTGGCCGCAGATGCACCAAGACGCGGATGACTTCGAGCAGGATCGATTCGGCCGGCGTCAGCCGGGCCGGGCCGCAAGAGCCCGCTTGAATGGGCAATGATGTCCGGACGGGAGGAGAAGTAGCGGGAGGAAAGTCGGGACCGGCTCTAATCAGGCGGTCCCGACATCGCCGGACGAGATGTACGAGCAGTTGAGCGCCCGCTTCACGCCGTCGAGCAATCGCGTCTCAGCAACAATCAAGAATGGTCAGACTCGGGCGCAGTGGCTCGCGCGTTGCGCTCGCCCGCACCCGGCTTGCTTGGGGCAGATTGCCACGCTCCCAATCGATCACCCCGCCGCCGCTGCCCCCTATCGTAACGATCAATGGCTATCGCCCACGTCTGCATGCAATGCGGAATGGCTCTGACGCGGCTACGCCCGAGTCGTGACCCGCACTACCGCCTGCCGATGGTGACCTGCCCGAGCTGCAACACCGCGTGTACGAGGTCCGTGCATCCGCTTCAGCGATGGCATCACACCGCGATCCGCGTTCGTGGGACCCTCTGCGCTCTGGTGTTGCAGAGCCTGGCTGCCGTTGTCCTAGGCTGGCTCATGCCGGCGGGAGCAGCATGGTTCGGCCGTCAGGTGATTCACGGACCACCAGTGGCGCTGCTCGCGGAACGCCATCGCTTCGCGCTTGCCCTCTTTGGTCTCGCAGTGCCGATTGCCACGGGAGTCTGGCTCACGGCAGGACTCGGCCATTGGCGGCAGGCGACGGCTTGGCGAACCTGGATCGCTGTGATGGTCGCCCTGCTGTGCGTGGATACGATACTCATAGTTTTGGCCGACCTTCCCCCGGCAACCGGAGTCAGCTGGTTCAACCTCGTGCGCCGCGAGTATGAGTTACATGTTTTCCCCATACTCATCGAGCGCATCGCTTCCCTCATTGCACTCGCCGCGATGCTCGTCGTTGCCACGGCGGGGATCCCGCTCGGCCGGGCGGTGCGAGCAGCCTTCGCCCGGCATCGCTCCCATCGGTGGCGCAAGCGTCGCAAACGGTTACGCGCAAGGAGAGCCGGCGCATGAGTGGTTCGCCCCAATCCAGCCGGGCCGGCGACGCTGCCTCGACTGAGCCGCGCGTCTCCACGCTGGTCGGTGATCGACTCTGCATCAAGTGTGGGTACAACCTGACCGGCCAGCCGGTCAAGCGCGAAGCGCACTATGACATGCTCATCGTGCGATGCCCCGAATGTGCGATGGTGGCGTCGCTGCAAGAGTATCCATTGCTCGGCCGATGGGCCGGCCGGTGGGCGATGCTGCTGGCGGCGCTGTGGTTTGGATTCATCTTGCTGCTCGCCCTGGCCAGCGCCGGCATCCTTTACGCCGAAGCTGATTCAGTGGCGGAAGCCGCATCCGTCCCGCACGCGGCTCACCTGGCCGAACGCCAGTACCAATGGGCCAAGGAGCAGGAAGCGCAAGGCACGCTGCCGCCAAACGCCCAATGGATCCTGTCGGATCCGGCAAGTCCGTACGAAGGCTTTGATCAGACCTGGTCGGACCAGCAGAATTTTGACGAGTTGCTGGCCGAAGCCGGCGGCTGGAGGTCCGCGGGCGACTTCTCGGCGCTGCGACAATGGACGGGGCTTTCAATCTGGGCCGTCCCCATCGGGTGCTGCTGGGCCGTCGCGCTGACGCATGTGCGACGGCGCCGGCTGATTCTCTTTGGATTGATGCTGATCGGCTTGGCCGGCGTCTTCGCGGTGATCGGTCACTTCGCGGCGCCTGGGCCGTATTCGATGTTCGCCAGGTGGACATGGACCGCCGCCATAACCATCGCCCAGCGACAGATCGGGCCGCCGTTCTACATCATGTCGCTTGCCTTCGCGGTCGTTCCCCTGAGCCTCGGACTCGTCTTTGGCCGCCCGATCGTGCGGGGCTTGATTCGCGCTCTGCTGCCGCCGAGGCTGCGCAGTTCGCTGGCGTTATTGTGGACGGCTGATGGATTGGAGCCGCCACTGCCTCGCCCAAGTGGCGCGATCCCTGAGTCGCGCGCGGCGCCGTAACGGGCGACCGATCCCCGGCGGGCTATTCCGCCGCTTCGCCGGCGCCGGCTGAGCCGCCGGGTGATTCAGATTCATCGCCCAAGGCGGCGATCCGCTGGGTCAGATCGCCGAGGTATGAAACCCGCACCCCGAAATTCTCGCCGACCTTCACGGCTGTGCCGGTGCCGATCTGCTTGTTGTTGACGAGAATCTCCAGATCACCGTCGGCCGGCTTGGGCAGCTCGATGATCGATCCCGGAATCACCGACAACACCTCCTTGACGGGCATCGAGCGCTGGGCGATCTGAACGATCAGGGGAACCTCCAGCTTCAGGATCGACTCGACGTTTGCAGGCATGTGTTCTGTATCGGCACACATGCGACGCGTAGTTGAGTACCGGGCAATTTGGTCCAGCCCGGCGACGTTGTGAGGCGCCCAACGCGTCGCTGCCGCACAAGCGTTCGAAACCACCGCACGCTCACATGAAAAGCCCAGGGAATGCGTTCCCTGGGCCTTGGCGCATCACTCATCACTCATCGCTCATCGCTTCCTCTTTCCCTATGGCTGCGCCTCCAGAAGCGCCAGCAGCACACACGCGCATGCGAAGGCTTCGGAATCGCTTGCGTCGATCAGCCAGTCCTGGTATTCGTCGACGCTGTCGAATCCCATTTGCGCCAGCGCCGCGGTGAGCGATGGATCGTCACCCGATCCGTTGTGGTTGCTACCGCCGCCGCCTTGAGCGCTCTCGCCGCCTTTCTCGACTCCTCCATGCGATGTGATGATTGCGGCCGACAGGCGTTGGTCATTGGCCGCAACCCCACCGATAGCCCCGGGCTCTGCCGGGGGTTGAAGGACAGTGGATGCGATTGCACCATTTCCCCGCGGCCGAGTCGCGGGCTATGGCATGAAGCGCGCGTTTTTGAGGCGACGGCTCCACGCGGCGCCGGTGGGTTGACCGCCAAAGCCTGCCGTCGTCCGAGCCAAGCGCAAACGCACGAAGGCGAGCACACCTTGAATAGACTACTTAGCCAGGACGTAAATAGGTGACTGTCCCGAATATCCCGTCGGGTCCGGGTGCAAACCCGAGCGCTTTCAGGTCGGTGAGCCTGTAGCAGGTCTGCTGGCCGGTGGCCGCATTGACAGGGAGCAATGCCAAAGCCGCGCCCACAAGACAGGTGACAGTGGATCGACGATTGAGTGCTTTCATCGGAGGTCTCCTTATCTTTAGAGTCGATTTGAGGAAGCACGATTTCAGCTCCCGTGCCAGAACAGAGAAAGTGTTATGCCCGTCGGCGACGTCTGGGCCACAGGCCGGCCAAGGCTAACAGACAAACACTCCCAGGTGCAGGGACGCCGAAGTGGAGGTCATCGATTTCGGCGTCCAGGCCGAACGGGTCGATGAGCACCGCCGCGTCGAACAACTCGCTGGAAATCAGCCCCAGGAAGAAACCTACGCCGCCGCCTCCGGCGATGCTGCTCGTGTAGAAAAGGCGTCCCTCGCTATACAACTCAATGCTGAGGAAGCCTGGATGGTCCACGCCGATCCACGCCTGGGGGCTGTCGAACGCAACGGAGATGTTGCCGTTGCCGTCCAGGCCCCAGCCGTCATTGGGGTACGTAATCGGGTCAAACGGGGAGATGCTGTCGTTGCCGTCCGTGAACAGGATGCCCAGCTCGGCGTACTGGTCGGTGATGAATGTCCCGTTCGGGAAGCCAGTGAAACCGATCGTGGTGAACCGACCCACCGCCGCGATCCACTCATCCTTGTCGGTGAACTCCTCAACAAATCCACCGAGGGCCTCGCCATTCCCCGGCCAGGCCATGACCGCCACAGCCATCAACCCGATCGTCATACGCACTCGCATGGCTGTTCTCACTTCTCAAGCCCACAGGTCTGAGCCGTGGCGATGCCAACTATGGAAACAGTCAGCGTCGCAGCAGCGAGAGACGGGAGAATGAAGCTGAAACTGAAAGCCTTCATCGCGATCCTCCTGTAAGAAACGGTTTCTGCTAACGATTAGACCTTCCATCCCCTCCGAGAATACGAACATTTGCTAAGAGCGCCGGCGGCGAGTAGAGAATAGCCCCCCGAGCGCAAGCAGTGCGATGGCTCCGGGCGACGGCACACCGAAATGGAGATCATCGACGTTGGCAGTTCCGCCCGTCGGGTCGAGGATAACTGCCATATCGAAGGGGTCGGTGGCGACAAGCCCTGCGAAGTTGCCCACACCTCCGATGCCAAACTCGCTGCTCGTGTAGATGAGCTCCCCAGCACTGAAAAGCTCAAACTGAATCAAGCCCGGGAAGTCCACAGCGATCCAGGCCTGCGGCGTCCCAAATTCCATCACAATATCGGTAAAAAAGCCACTGTTTAGCCCGGCCCCATCGTTGATGAAGCCCTGGTTCAGAAAGATGTGCTCATTTCCGCCGACAAAGAGGATGCCGAGGTCGGCGTACTGGTCCGTAATGAAGGTTCCATCCGGGAAGCCAGTGAAGTCGATTGTGGTGAACCGACCCACCGCCGCGATCCATTCCTCTTTGTCGGTGAACTCAATAAAGCCGCCAGAGGCCACCTGATTCCCCGGCCAGGCCATTATCGCCACAGCCATCAATCCGATCGTCTTTCCCAGTCGCATGGCTCTTCTCTCTTCTCCTGGTTAATCCTCGGTCGAGGCCGCGGCCGTCAGACGTCAGCCCCGGCGCCGCGCAGAGTACAGACCTCCCAGGGCCAGCAGAGCAAGGACTGACGGCGCCGGCACCCCAAAGTGCAAGTCATCAATGACCACGTCCACACCTGAACGGTCACTCATGACCGCGAGATCGAAGAGCTCGGTAGAGACAAGTCCGGCGAACTTACCCACACCTCCGATGCCAAACTCGCTGCTCGTGTAGATCAGGTTCCCCCCACTGAAAAGCTCAAACTGAATCAGGCCCGGGAAGTCCACGGCGATCCACGCCTGGGGAGTATCGAAAGAAACCGCGATGGGAGTGAACCCGCCGTCGTCGAGGCCGGCACCGTCATTTGGAAACGCGAAATCGTTGAGAAAGATGTTCTCATTGCCACCGACAAACAGGACACCGAGGTCGGCGTACTGGTCGGTGATGAATGTGCCGTCCGGGAAGCCGGTGAAGCCGATCGTGGTGAACCGGCCAACCGCCGAGATCCACTCAGCCTTGTCGGTGAACTCCTCAACAAATCCGCCAAGCGCCTCACCATTCCCCGGCCAGCCTATTAGCAGCGCCGAAGCGATCAGTCCGGTCGGCATATTTGGCAGTCGCATGGCTCTTCTCTCTTCTCCTGGTCAATCCTCGGTTGAGGCTGCGCCCGTCACACCTGAGCGCCGGCGGCGAGTAGAGAACAGACTCGCAAGCGCAAGCAGTGCGATGGCTCCCGGCGCCGGAACCCCGAAGTGCAGATCGTCGATAAAAACCGACTGGTCGTCAGGGTCGAGGATCACGGCGGCGTCGAACAACTCGCTAGATACCAACCCAGCAAAGAAGCCGACCCCCCCGCCACCAAACAAGCTACTGGTGTAGATGAGCTCGCCTTCCCGAAACAGCTCAAACTGAACAGCCCCCGGGAAGTCCACCGCGATCCAGGCTTGGGGGGTATCGAAGGAGACCGCGATCGGTGTGAAGCCACCTCCGAACAGCCCGGCACCGTCGTTTGGAAACGCGTTATCGCTCAGAAAGATGTTGTCGTTGCCGTCGGTAAACAGGATGCCGAGGTCGGCGTACTGGTCCGTAATGAAGGTTCCATCCGGGAAGCCGGTGAAGTCGATGGTGGTGAACCGGCCAACCGCCGAGATCCACTCAGCCTTGTCGGTGAACTCCTCAACAAATCCGCCCAGGGCCTGACCATTGCCGAGCCAGGCCATGATGGCCGCAGCGATCAGTCCGGTCGTTGTCTTTCCCAAGCGCATGGCTGTTCTCTCTTCTCACCGTGAACCGAGGTCAGGCGGTCAGAAATGGGCCCCGGCGACGTGCGCAGCCTACCTCAAGAAGCTGGATTTCCAAGGGAAAAATGACGAGAAAGGGCAGATTACGCCGCCCGGGCGGGGCGGAGCCCGGGGTGGGGACAGGGCGGCTTTGAGGGACAGCCCGGCTCGCTCAACGCTGAACGCTGAACGCTGGGAGCTGATCACTGAGAGGGCTACCCCCAGTTGGCTAACAAGGCAAGCAGGTCGAGGATGCCCACGGTGCAGTCGGCGTCGAGATCGGCGAAGCAGGCCGGTGGGCAGGGCTCAGCGCAGCGGCCCCAATTGCTGATCAGAATCAACAGATCGAAGATGTCCACATCGCCGTCGCCGTCCAGGTCGCCGGGGATGCTCGGCACCAGGTCAATCAACGCTGAATCCATATCCACCGGGGCGCTCTTGCCGTGAAGCACCCATTGGTTGTAGGCGATCTGCCCGCGATTATCCGTCGTGTTCTCGTCCCGCAGAAACTCAATGTAGACCTTGGAGGTGAGTTGGTAGTACACCGTGACCAGCGCCTGCGTCGCGCCGGGGGGGATGCGATACTCGGTGTCATCCCAGTGCTGGCCGTCGGCATAGGTGTAGTCCACCGGCTCCGCCTGGACCGCCTCAAAGCCGGCATTGGTGAAGCCGATCGGCGGGATGCGGTTATCGAACAGGATGACATTATTGAGGAGGAAGTGGAACGACTGCCCTTGTGGCAGACCCGTCTTCGCCGCCGCTGCGGCATCAAGTCCGAACTTCGCCTGGTACACCTTAGTGTCTCCGGCGGTCAGCTCGGCCGTGCCAAAGTCATACGCGCCGTGTTCGAGCACCACCTGGGCGGCTTCGTCGAGGAACATGACGTTGATCCACATCCGCCGGCCTTCGTGATACCCGGTGGGCAGCTTATGGCCGGAGAAGTTGATAACGCGAACATTGAGCAGATTGCCTTCTTGGGACAGCTCCAGGTCAGAAGCGTCGCGCAACATCTGGACCGCCCGGGCAATTGACTCATCGATGATTTGTTGCGTCAGGCCGGTCGGCTCATCGAGGAACACGGGGTCGTTGAGTCCGCCGTCACCGTCGGTATAGAGCGTGTTGACCGCCTTGATCACCCACGTGTTACCGCCGTTGAAGAAGTGGGCCGCCATGTCCGGGTGATCGTCAAACTCCGGCACGCGGCAGCCCGGCGACACCTGATCCGGCATGTGACAGTCCTGACAGCTCTCGATCGGAATGTCATCAGGCAGTGCGCCGCCGAAGCGCCCGTCGGGAAACACGACGCCACCATTGGCGAACTGGCTTTCGGCCCACTCCCCGAAGGTACGCTCGATGGGGAACATGTCGTACTTGTCCATCGTGGGATGCGGGGCATCCAGATCGTTCTGCACGTAACTACCGTCGCCTTGGCGGGTATACACAGGGTTGCTGACGTCATGACACGTCGCACACAGCGCCGACTCCTGATGGAACGGCGACTGCAGCCAGAAATGAAACGGGAAAGAATCTCCCAGGTCGTATGGGCCTCTGCGGCGATCCTGCGGATCAACGACATACCGCCCGCTGCCCGGCTGTTCGGGAACGAGACCTTCGATGTCCAGGTCGTCCAGGATCTGCCAATCCTCAACGGGACTCTCACCCCTGATGTACATCGGATTGACCATCCGATGGCAGAAGTTGCAGGTGACGCCCTCGAAGTCGGCGGTGAAGTGCACGAGGTCCAATCCGTCGGTGGGCGTCGAGCGACCGGCCAACCAGCCAGCCGGGGTATGGCATCGCAGGCAGAGGTCGCCGCCGAAGTCCGCGTCCTGATTGGCGACGGTGAGCGCGGCCCAGAATACGGGGTCGCGGGTGGCCTGGGCCATCATGCTGCCGCTCCAGGTGCGATAGGGTTCTGCATCCAAAGGCAGCGGCGGATCGGCATCGTCGAAATCGGCGTGGCAGAGAAGGCAATCAAAGACAGAGACGATCGGCGTCAGCTCCGCGCCGCTCGGATCCGGCTGCGTGCCCGGCATAAAGAAATCCTCGAGGGTGGTGCCGATGGGAAGGCCCGGCGGACCGGCGTCGCGGAACCCTGATACCGTCCGCCCCGGCCCAACCGCCAACGCGGCCATGATCCCAGCCGCTGTCATCAATATCGCCCGGCAATGGCTCTTGCGGCCCAACTGCATCAATCAACTCCTCCTGAGGGTCCGGCTCGACACGCGGAGTGGTTTCATCCGCCGCATGGTTCGACCGCTCAGCGTTGCCGGTAATCCTATGGCCGAAACTCACCTTGCGTGGGGCACCGAGCACACAAGCCACCGAAACCAGCGCACAATCCACTCTACGCGGTCATTCGCCCGCGTCAACGAAAATCCGCATGCCCCGATGCCCCACCGCCGGGCTGGGTGACTCGGGTGCCGTCGAATTACCCAGCCCGCACAGACCGATCCGCCCCGCGCGGTCAGTCCGCGCGATACGGACGCCCTTACACCACCTTTCCCCGCGGCCTCACCGAAAGATCTTACAGAAGTTGTCAGCCGCAGCGCGAAATCGCCGGCCGAGCGTCGTTTGATCACGGAGGGCTTGACATCTGCCCTTGACATGGAGATGAAGCTGATGAAACCGTTGTGGACAATGACTTCGCCGTGGGTACGCGCCTTGGTCATCCCGATCATGCTCACGACCGCGCCGCCGGCCGCGGCGATCGAGGGGCCCCAGGACGAGCCGCTTGCGCTCATCTCCCTGGAGTTCTCCGGGGGGAGCGCGATGGACTACGTCGCCAGCATTCGCCGGGCCGCCGGTGAGACGAACATCGTCGTCGCCCCTGAAGCGTCGGAGATTCCAATGCCTCCGGTCACGCTGACACAGGTGACGGTAGCGGGGGCCATCGACCTGCTGGACGGTAGGGGCCATGAGCGGCCGAGCCGTACGGTCACGCTCCTGGTCAGGCACATGCCCATGTACGACCCGGCCGAGCGGCAAACGTATCAGGTCTTGGCTCGGGTCGTCGGACGAGCGGCCGCAAGCCCCACTCAGGTTTGGACCGTGTCCAATCTTCTCACGAATGGCATCACTAGTGAAGCCGTACTCGCTGCCGTCGAGATGGCGTTGGAGGTCGTCGGCTCGAAGACGGAGATGGACATCCGGTTCCACGAGGACACGGGTCTGCTGATCGCCCACGGCGATCAGGAGCAGTTGGAAGTCATCAACGAAGTGCTTAAACGATTGAACGAGTCGGTCCTGCTGAGCCACCTGGACGCAAAGCGCGGAGAAGCCCTGGCCCGGCTGGGGGCGGCGGAGACCTCGCAACGGCAGGCGCAGGCTTTGGTCGCCACGCTGCAACAAAAGGTGGAGGCCCTGGAATGGCGAGTGGCCGACCTTCAGCGTATCGTTGAAAGCAAGGAGAGCCAGTTGGCGGCGGTGACGACTGAGCTCGGCGAGACGCGAATGAGACTGGAGTTGGAAAAGGAGCGAGCGCAACGTGAGCTCCAACGCGAACGCCCAAACGATTGACTGGTTCGATGGATTTGCATCCCAGCCGAGGGCGCGCGTGCAGGCAGAGGTCAGAGCCCTGACATCGGCCGTCGCCTCGGGTGACACCGAGGCGTTTGCGCGGTTCTACCGCGCGTGGTTCGACTCGATGTACGCCGAGGCACGACGAGCCACCGGTCGCGACGAGGCGTTCTGTCTCGATGTTGTTCAGGACGCCATGCTGCGCGTGATCCGTTCACTGAAGCCGATGAATACCGCCGGAGATCTGCGGCGCTGGCTGTGCGTTCTCGTTGCATCGTGTGCGTATGACCGGTTACGACAGGAAGCCAGGCGCCGGGCGCGCGAGCGGCGGGCGGCCGCTGGCCGATTGAGTCCGGGGCCGCCGGCGCATTGCACAGACGATTTGGGCCGTCGGCTGCGCTGGCTCCACCAGCAACTGGAATCGATGGATGACCGCAGCGTGCAGCTGTTGTTGATGCGGCACCGCTTCGGATGGACCTTGCAGCAAATCGGCAACGTGTTGGGCTTGAAGCCGGGAGCGGTGGACGGCCGGCTCAGACGGCTGCAGCGCACCCTGCGCCGTCGAGCGAAGGAGCAAATCGATGATTGACAACGGCCCCGATCAACTCTCAGCGACCGGGCGGGCGCGGCGCGATGCCATGCTCAATGATCTGATCGCGGCCATGCGCCGCACGCAGCGTCATCGGAATCGGCGACGTCGTGCCGCGGGGACCCTCGCCATCGTGCTGGTTGTGATCGGATGTGCGTGGGCGGTTGGGTTGCACCTGCCCGGCGCATCGCAGACGACGCACGTTGTTGGTCGCGGTCCCATTGGGCCGAGTTCGGCTGTTGACTCTGTTGTTGGGAAGTCGGCGCCGGCGGTGAGGATCGTCAGGCACGCTCATCGAACGGGACGTGTTCGCGTTATCGGCGACGACGGGCTGTTACGGGTGCTTGACGACCTCGGTCGTTCGGCCGGGTTGATCCGCAGCGAAGGCCGGGCCTGGCTGACAGAGGCCGTCACCGACGCCCGGCCCGGCCGCAGCAAGGAACTCGGGCCCCAACCCGGGGCAC